>NZ_JBFCXX020000040.1:0-7345 GCF_040702925.2 Acetobacter fabarum
ACTCCTCCAGTCATCACACAAGAGATGGAATCACAGAAAAAGGCCCAAAACCAGAGGGTTCTTCGAACCCTCCACGTGTCTACCAAACTCAGGAACATTCATGAGCATGGCGAGGGTGGGTTACGTGAATCCTGGATTGATGACTTTCTGGGACATGAAAGCCACGACAAGTCAGTCGGAAGCACTGTCTATTTTGATGATGTAGATATTGTGAACCTAAAAAAGGTTGCAGAAAGCGTGAAATATCCTGATTACTGGAATCTAAACAATTTATTTATACAAAAAATAAAATCATAAATTCTTAATGTTTTTAATTTTTTGATAGAGCTACAATTGAATTGGCCAGCCTCCGCTCTCCACCGAAAATTGTTGTATAAAACCTTTGCTCAATACCATATATCACATTCTTTAAATCATTATCACAAGATATATTAAAGCAACCATCATTTTCATTAAATGTTATTTTTTCACCGCAATAATCTTTTATATATTCCAATATATTAGATTTGTCTTCTTGCGTCATCCTCTCTAGCGTTTCTATAGCCATTGCAATTCTTTTTCTATTTGGCTTAGAAACGTCACACGCTTCAAATCCTGCCATAAGCACTATAAAATTATTGGACAAAAAATCTGCAACCTGACCTTCTGTAGCTTCCTTATACAATTGATCTATTCCCTTAAATATAGAAGAAATAGTAGGAAGGTTTTTAAACAAAAGACAGTCATTATCTTTTAAATAAACAGCATCAGCCAATTCACGCACTATAATTCTATCACTAACCGCCTCTAGTTCAGCACTATCTCCAAATTTTATCGTTTTTTTCTTTATGTAAGAGGCCGGAGTTATTTTCTGAAAGAAGAAACCTTCATTTTGTATGGAAATAATATACGATATATTAGCAAAATCAGAGGAAGAAATATTATTATAATCTGTGGAATCAGGGTAAGATTTTAATATAGGCAGAAAAAAAGATTGATTACTAAAATCATTAATTACAAAATATGAATCATCGTCAAGATTATGATCTGGAGAATATGGGATCTTATCAATGCTTTCAAAGTCAATACTTGGGTAAAGAGTAACATTAGAAAGTAGTTTTTTGTAATTTGGGCTTATTCGGCTCTTGATATGAGCCATGACATAATCCATCTAAAATTACCCCCGCTCTATAAAAGTATAATCATTAATACGATGTACTTTTTTGATGTCAACCTCAGAAGGATTTTTATAAGATCGTGAACTAACAAGAGAAATCACAGAACCTTTTTTTGTTTTTATCGTATAAAAACTATACCCAAAAATAAGAAACAAGGGATTAAAATAGATAGACCTAGATGAAAACGTGAAAACAAAAATTATCAAATACACAATCACAAATGTGCATTTGTCACTAATGCCGGTAGAAACAAAAAAATATCCCAGATAATTTGGCATAAATGAGTTATTTGCGCACTCAATGCTATCCACCGCATCTGGAGAAAAAGAGTCCACTCCCGAAAATTTACTCATAGAAAGAACACCATAAGTAAATACTAAAATTATCACGATATAAATTATATATGAAAAAAAATCTGGAATATCAGAAAACCATCTAACATGAGGAAATATTTTAAATAACGTATATTTATTTTGCACACCGAAAACCAATACAACCATAAATGTGGCGTTAAACGTCAATGCCAGTCTAAACAGCGTATTAAGCATTTAAAACACCACCCCTTCACCGAAGGCCACAACGCTAATGCATCATGACTTCTAAAGCTTATTAGCTACCTCTCCTTCTCTCAACCAATAACAGAATACGAACAAAATAAGAACATAAATTTTGGCAGAAATATTTTTATATTTCCCCATCACACTTAATATGAGCTTTCACATTTCGTTGAAAAATCAAAATGTATCAAAACCCCACGTTTCCGGGACATGGCAGAAAAGCTCTGGCTGTCATGTCCTGGTTTCATATCAGAACTGCGGTTTATGATACAGCCTGAACAGGGTTCATGGCTCTCCATGCTGTCATGCGTGAGGTGTTCAGGATACGGGCGACCTCACTGACAGACTTCCCTTCCTCCCTGAGCCTCTGGGCGTGTGTTCTCTGATGTTTGGTCAGGGAACTCTTTCTCCCAAGATGCACACCATTGGCCCTGGCTGATTCCAGACCAGCTATACAGCGTTCCCTGATAATCTCCCTCTCAAACTCCGCAAAGCCAGCCAGAAGGGTCAGAAACAGCCTTCCCGATGGTTTGGCCGTATCAACCCCAAGATTGAGAATACGCACGCTTATGGCTTTTTCATGAAGCGTATCAATCAGGGACAGGACATCCACTGCATTACGGCCAAGCCTGTCCAGCTTCACCACTGTCAGCGTATCCCCTTTCCTCAGAGCCTTGAGCAGTCCTGAGAGCACAGGTCTCCGGTTCGCCAGCACACTCCCTGAAATTTTCTCTGTCCTGATCGTGCGGGAAGTCAGACCATAACGCACCAGCTCCTTGATTTGTGGGTCATTGGTCTGGTCGTCAGTTGATACGCGGGCATAGCCATAATCCATGTTATTTCTCCATCAATAATTACTCCATTGGTGATACAGATTTACGATACAGAAGTTTCATCAATAAAAATGCACTTATTCTAGAATATCATAAATATGTGTTTCTGGTATACTATATTGAAAGAATTTTTTACATGATGGAGACTTGCGTGACGTTTAACAGGCTCAGAAAAATGTGCTGTTCCCTGTCCTCTGACATGGGAGTTTTGTCATGATTGTTATTGAAAAAATCTCAGACGGGATTAATATTAAACAGGCAACAGACAAGTATATAGCTCGTCTTTTGTTCTTCAAAATTCCTGTTATATGTGCATCACTTGTGACGTTTTTGGGGTTTCTAGCTGTTCTATTTGGCAGTGAAAGAAACGCACATGAAAGTATTATACTCTCTGCGATAGGCATGTTCGTAACTACATATTTTATATGTTTGCTTCCTTTTCCCATATTTTGGCTATTACGAATGGCATACTATAATTTGATTGGAGGTAAACTAATAAATAAAAAATACAGCGCAATATTAAATGCAGAATATTCAAAAATAAAACAAAAAATTGAAACCTATCAAAAGCCAATTATCTATGCCGATTATAGTCTTGCCATTCTTCAATGTCGCACTACTCGATTGGGGTGGTCCAAAGTTATGGCTTACCCCAACTTCATTGCGTTCAATGGACGCGACTTCTTCATGACCGACAATATAGGTCGCATGGTCAAGTTTAACTGGGATGACGTTCGCCAGTGGAGTCACGGCACACAAACAGGTGGAATGTTATATGGTGGAACCCCAAGCCAGGGCATTAACAATGAAATCGTCAATAGCCAACAGAGAGTAAAAAATGCAGAAGCCAGTGGTTTCTTTGTGACCATCAGGGATGTCAATCAACCTAAATGGCAGTTCGAGACTTCAGACCAAGCTCTACAAAACAAATGGATGGAAATCTTCCGTCAGGTCAAAGACGGAACCCTGAAACTCCAGGCCTGAATGAATTCACATCAGTCAGACACTTCCCATTTCCTGTCTGGCTGATGTTCCCTTTCTGACAGAGGATATGCACTTCCTGACCAGCATGGTGGCTTGCTTCTTCATTCTGTCAGGAGGTTCAATTCCCATACCCTGGAGACGTTCGAGCAAAGCCAGAACGGCAGAAGCATCCTCTGCACTGACAGCAGGTTTCCCATTGGAAGCCATCAGGGCTTTCCCTGCATTTCTGTCCTGTCTGATTTTTTCCAGAATAGCCAATGTCAGCCACTCTCCAGCTTTCATGCCCTGCTTCTGGCTCTGTGTAATGACAGCTTGCCTGACATCAGCAGAAATCCCCCTGATGCCCCATGTTTTCGTAGTGTCTTCCATATGTTTCCTTCCCTGTTGAACAGACCTGTCCAACCAGTATGACAGGAACACAGGCAAGGAAGACTGGATATTACAAGGAATGGCTCAACAACCAGTTTAACAAAGGACGCTCTGAAATCTGGACAACAAAAAAGCCAGACTTGTGAGAATCTGGCTTCCATAACACAGATGGGGAACTACTCCATCCAAACTACTGTTTTTGTGTAAGTTTAGTATGCAAAATTTTAGGTATTTTGTCAAGTAAAAAAATACATATTTATTCACAATATGATTTGTGTATAACTACAGTTTATATTTTACTTGCATAAATTAACATTTCATGCTTTAATAATGGAAAAAGCCAGATGCGAGAAACATCTGACTTTAACAAATACGATGGAGAGGAGGCCACCGAGAGCAAAACAAGCACTGTTTTTATGAATTGATTATGTAGTATTTAAATGAATTAGTCAAGTAAAAAATGTAGTTCTCGTAATTTTTTCTTCATCCTGATTAAAGGAGAAAAATTTTATGGGACTAGCATTTAAAAAACCTGAAGTAGCACTCGACAGATATCCATATGATTGGAGGATGAAAAGGTTCATGCCTTACAATGCCAATCTGTTTTTCATCATGGGTCAGAAATTAAAACAGCCTGATGCAAAAGGCAGAACATGGTGGGATAAACCTTACCATATCTCGGAATACGAAACCGTTTTTGACATGGCCCAGGACATTGAAGATTCCTATATCTCTATGAACTGGTTTTACAAATGCAGTCGCAGGGGTGAGTTTGTCGCGGTTTTTGACCATATCTGCATCGACCTTGATTGCTACAAATATGAAACCAACCCCACCATTCAATATCATGACCTTGGGGAGAATTATGAAATCCTGCTCAGGTTCTGCGATGACAACAACATTCCCCGTCCCTCCAATATCCTCAGTTCTGGCAGAGGGATTTATCTGCATTATACGTTTGAATGTCCTGTTCCAGCACGATGCAAGGGACGCTTTCAGGCCACTCACAGAGAACTGTTAAGAAAATTCATTCCATGGGGAGCAGACCAGGCAACCTATGATTTTTCACGTGTCTTTCGTCTTCCTGGGAGTGTGAACTCCCATCATCCAAGGCGACACACATGCCAGTTCCTTGATTACAGAGGGAAGTTTTATGACTTCTCGACCCTGTGCGACATGGTTCTTCCAAAGAAATACGAGGATTACAAAAAGCAGAAGATAGCCAGACAGGAGAGACGTGAAAAAGCCAGGGTTGAATATCTGGCTCGCAGGAAAACCAATGAGCTTGTTCCTGACGAACGTGGAGCCCAGGGTTTCAAGGGATGGGCCTCATGGGCCAAGAAAGGACTGTATGATCTGAAAACGCTTGGCTTCCTGCGCTACAGGGGACCAGTTCGCAAAGGGGAATGTGATATTTTCTGCCATGAAGCAGGTATCCTGCTGGCTCAGATATCCAATCCTGACAATCTCCCCTCCAATCTGGAACAATGGGCTGAAGGCGTGATTGATGAGGGATATATTGCCAAACATATGCACAACGCCATGCAGACCCTCTACAAGAAAGCTGGTCAGGACTATTCAGCCAAAAAACGACACAAGGGCTACACGACCGGCACGAAGACCATCATTCAGAAATTAGGCATTACCCGCGAGGAAATGAAACATCTGAGCGTTCTCATTGACCATGAGGAAAGATTGCTCAGAAAACGCACAAAACGTCAGACTGAAGGACGTAAGGAAAGACCAACGAGTCAGGGACAGACCAGAGAAGCATGGCTTACGGACAATAATCTGTCAGTTTCCAAACCATGGGAAGCCCTGAACATTTCCAGAGCGACTTATTACAGAATGAAAAAATCAGGGACTTTGTAAGGTTCTGGTTTTGTTTTTAACGTGAGACAGGTGGGGACGGATAACTATGGATTATGAAATCCACCCAACATTCTTTTTTTCTTTTTTCTTTTGGTTCTTTTCTTTTCCATATCCCTTTCAGATGAATCAGGCTCATTTTCTCTGTTTCTTGTAATTCACTCTGTCAGGTTCGTTCCATATCCCCCGTAAATCTCCATAATTGACCCGTGGAGACGGTTTTTACCCTACAGGGGAAGATTATACCCTTCCTTCCTGTTCCGTGTCTCTGTGTGGCTTATTTCGCGTTTTATCTGTTTCACCAGATTCATCTGGAAAACCTGTTTCTGGTTTCAAAGGTCACTACAGATTTTTTTGTTTTGTAGTGAACTTCCGGTTTCCTCCATCAATGAACCATAGAAGCATGGTTTGCCTGTGAAGGGTATAATCTTCCCTGAAAGTCTGTTCTGTTTTTCTCCATGGCTTATTTCTCATTGAAGCAGCATGTCCGATGCTTTCCCATCAGGGTTAATCCAGCAGACCTGTTTCCGAATGATATCCGGGGTATTTCGTCTGTGTCTGATTTTTTCAACATATAGTCGCACAGGTTTCCTGTTGAACCTTGCTGTGTTTTTTCTCTTATCAGTCAACAGAAAATCCTGTTGACCATTTCATGCAAAACACACAACTGAAACAACAGAATATATTGTTGATTGTTTGTTTAATATTATAAATATTAAATATATTTATTTACATAAATACATATAAACATTGTAATGAATTACTCAGTTATCCTTACAGTCAGGTAGGTCAGTATACAGAGACGGGTCTACCTGGTAAATCTTCCAAACACTACTTTCACGGTGTAGCCTGACGCACACTGCAAGCGGTTCACCAGCCCCTTTTGGAAAATTCATGAGAAGTCGAATAACTGAATTATTTCTATCTGCCTTTATTTCTGTGACAGACATAAAAGAGGCCCATCGTGCATCGAAATCCTGAGTATGGGTGAAATAATTCCTATCTCCAGTCAGATCACTGTAAGTTCCAGATTTATAGGCCGAAATTATTTTTTTGTGTAATTCTTTTGTAATATATTTTCCAATATCCATGTTGCAAAATAAATCATCACGTTTTTTTTTCGCACCATTACTAAACATATGATCGCAAGTTATCATGTATTTTTGATAAAATTCCAGAACTTCCTGTGCTGGTGTTATACTCTGGGCATATGCCCAGAGTGGAAAAAGAGTAAAAATACAGAGTGATAATATTTTATATCCGTTTCGGATACCGATAAATTTTATAGATTGGTTTCTCATTGCGATATGCTGGCCCAGGATATAAGCTGTTCTGTTTAAAATCTGATATCCAATTACTACCATCGAACATACACATATGTCCATCTGGGTGCCCTGTGATAGGTTGGATAACGGCAACATCTCCTGCTTGGAATGGCCCCTTTGATGAAACCTCACTAAACCCCGCTTTTGTGAGAGACGATCCATAATCCCTTGCATGACGTGGAGGGTTCGAAGAACCCTCTGGTTTTGGGCCTTTTTCTGTGATTCCATCTCTTGTGTGATGACTGGAGGAG
>NZ_JBFCXX020000041.1:0-6629 GCF_040702925.2 Acetobacter fabarum
TCCGGTGAGTTGGCCGGGAGACAGGTGCAGCGCACCTGGCTCGCGGCCTTACGAACTAGAGCGGAGATCAAGCCCCCAAACGCAGATCGCACAAGCACCCAGCCTGTGCGGCATCAGTGCGAAAATTGGCCAATTCAGGATACACCAGAGGATACGGAACAGGACACGTTAGAGGATACGATAGAGGATACGGCGGCCGGTAGGCCGCCCGGCTACTCTTAGCCCGCGAAGCGGGCTTCCGGTTCGGCGCGCGCGGAAATGGGGGCATATCGCCCCCGGAGTCAGATGTCTTTGCGTTCGCCCTCCCATGCCCTCAACGGCGAGTTGCCCTCCCTTCCGCAAAAGGGGCAGGTGGCCGGGTCGGGTGCGGGGTCGATGCCTTCATAGGTCCAGCCATTGCCACATGACAGGCAATCATAATCGGCCCCGGCAAGTCTGCTCTGGTGCGAGAGGGCTTTGACGGCCGAGGCGATATTGTCGAACATCTGATAGCCGACATCCTGCGGTGTCCCGACGTGTGAGCGGACAAGGGCGGCGGCTTCGTCGAAGCTCAAGGGGCGCTCGGTGGGAATGGTCTGCGCAATTTCGAATGCTTCGCTCATGGGTGACGTTCCATCCTGAAGGGCAGGGGGGCACGCCTCGGGTGAGGCGTGCCGGATGACGGGATCAGGCGGCGTCCTGCATGAATGCTCCGCCTCCTTTCAGCCGGGCCATTTCCTCGTTGAGACGCCACAGGGCGCGGTTGATCTTCACGTCCGCATCAATGGCTTTGACTTCGCGGGTGGACACGCGACGGCGGCGGCCGTTGGCATCGCGCCCCCATGCCCGGAGACCGCCCCGGATGACGTTTTCCTGCACCACGTTTCCGACGGTCCACAGATCGGAACCGAGATCATCACGGCGGCGCGGGGCCAGAAGCTGGCGCGGCTCGATCGGGGTTTCGGCTTCCTCCCCGAAGCGGATTTCATGGGCCGCCCCGGCAAGGATCATCTGTTCGTCATGGTTCAGGGTGACACCGGACCAAGCGTCTGCGGCTTCAACCGCGCGGCAGCTCTCGGACAGCACCTTGAAGCTGCCCTCGATGACCTGCGCCATCACGTCGCCCTTGTGGTGGACGGACACGGAAGCAAGCTCCCGATCTGACACCATCAGCCCGTTAAGGCAGACCAGACGCATCAGCCCGGCCATGACCTTATAGGCGCTCGTGCCGTCATGGCTGTTGACGAGCACGACTTCCGGATAGATGCCGCCGACCTTGCGGACGGTTCCGGCTTCGCCCTTGTGACGGAAGCGGATCAGGTGCTTGGTAAAATCCGCCTTGCCCGGCACGCGCGAACCGCCCTGCTTGGCATAGACCGGCTCGAAGCCTTCTTTCCGCATTCCCGCGAGCACTTCATAAGTGGGGATGTAGGCGTATCGGTCGCTGCGGCTCTCGTGCTTGTCTTCCGCGAAGATGGACTTCGCCAGATGGCGCAGGGCTTCGTCGGACAGCGGATCGCGGCCGAGATTGCGGGAAAAGCGAGAAGAAACGAAGTGATTCATGGGTTTACCCTCCCGTGGCCCCGGTGATGGGGGAGACCGTCTCCCTCCTTTTCGTCCGGTGCCCTTATTATATACGCGATATAATAAGGGTCTGGCAAGAGAAAAATGCAAAAATTCTCCGGAAAAATTCCCGTTCAGCACGAAAAAACCGCTTGCCAAAAACCGGATCAAAGCCCCAGCCTTTCGTTCGACCTGCCAGCGGCAGGGCGAAAGGCAGCGCAGCGACGCCTTTCGTCCCGACACCTTCAGATCCGCCGGCAACGCAGCGCAGGTCTAGGGGTCATCTCAGGGGACCCGTCTGCACGGAGCGACCAAAGGGAGCGCAGGAAGATGGGGTGGATGATCCCCTAGACCGGAGCGAGGCTGCTGGCACCAGCGCAGCCCCCCTTGGGGGGGCGAGCACCGGGGGGACATACCGGGCTTCCGATCGTTACCCGGATGGGCGGAGACAGACGGCGACCGCAGCGCAGCGCAGGGCGGCGGCTGGCTCCGGTGAGTTGGCCGGGAGACAGGTGCAGCGCACCTGGCTCGCGGCCTTACGAACTAGAGCGGAGATCAAGCCCCCGAAAGATAGCTCTCACACATTCCAATGACCGGGAAGGTTTCAAGATAACTACCAATTATTTCAGCAAGTTTATCTTTTGAGATGGTCAATTTCTGACCGAACGACGGCCTCTTCTACGAATAAAGTGGTGATGAAATGTACAACATCATGGGTAACAAAATCCTTTTTGTTGGTAGTGTAAGCCTTTCAGTTGTAGGCGTTCTAGTGCTGTTTATTGGAGCCCTCTACAGGGAAAAGAGGGTTATATTTAACGGGGCTGCGCTTGTGCTGGGAGCGGTACTTTTCCTTGCGGGTGGCATTATATTGTCGCCGAAGAAAGCGGCTTCAGAACCGTTGTCGCAATTCGTCCAGGCACATCAGCCAGATCGCCGAACAGTGTCAGGTTGATAGCAAGGACGTGGAGAAACGCCCGATGAAGACTTCCGGACTAGACGTGTTTGATAGCGTCAAGGCGGCACAAGATCCTTGGACGCAGGAGGAACTTCTGAACATGGCATGGGCAGATGGCGACGCAGCGGCGTTTGCTCATGCTCTTTCGGTCATAGCGCGCGCGCAGGGAGCGGACGATATTGCGAAGGAAGCCCTGTCTGGAAAAGGCGATCTCGACCTGACCGGCCTGTTCCGCGTCATGTCGGCGTTCGGCATAAAGGTGGCGTTTCACACGACGGGCTGAGGCGGCCCGCGCTGATGGGATGGCGGCCCGATAGGCCGCCACAGAGTAATCAGCCCCGCTAAGGGGCTTCAGTTTACCGCTGTTCAGGTCCGTTTGGAGATACGCAATGCCTGTGCATCACGCATTGAGCGGAACGCCAGAACGATCTGTTTACTGAAAGCGGGGCTGAACTGGCCGCGCGCGGCCCGATCTTCCAGCGTGTAGGACGTTTCGAGGATGTCGTAATTCACTTCGTCCACCATCACCCACAGGGGCATGTCCGTATTCAGCTTCGCCCTGCGGGCTTCGGTTTCCGGAATCAGCACGGCCTGACGATCAGCGGCAGGCTCTTTGCTCGTGATTGGCAGGATGAAGAGGTGATGCTTGCCGTCCCGGTCAATGGCGACGACGACACAGCTCGGCCGCTTTTTTCGGCCTTCCGTCTCACCTCGTAAATCCTGCCATTTCCAGAGATAGTGATAGTCGATGACCTGGCCGACACGCGGGAAGTCATCGGCCATTCAGATAGTCCTCAATCCCCTGATCGCACAGGGCAGCGACATCTTCGGGCATATCGTTGACGGCATAAGCCTTCTGACTGCCTGTATCCCTGCTGGTCAGCGTCTCGTATCGCTCCATCGACATGACAACAAACCGGGGCTTGCGATGCTTGGTGATGGCAACGGGGGCGACGGCTGCGGCCTCGAAGAGATCGCCGGTATTACGGGTCAGGTCGCCTGCTGCAAACTGCTTCACTGGCTGTATCCTCTCACGGGGCAATATCAAGAATATACAGAAATTTCCAATATTCCGCAAATTAAATCGCTGAGGATAGCAGAGGCGCGGCGGCCTACAGGGCCGCCAAATGATACACAGCCCCCGTTAGGGGGCTTCCGTTTATCGTGGCTATCCCGAGGGGAGAAGAGACTATGCCACAGAGGGCACAACCATCCGCCCTTCTGTGCTCACCTCGCTGATTTTTTCGCGACCAGCAGCGCGGCCACAGGTCCGCCCCATGCGCCCAGCAGGCCGAGAACGGCGATTGCGGTCAAGAACCAGAGTGGTAAAGCCACGGGCGAGGCATCGGCTCCCATCATCATCGGCAGACCCAGCACGCCGAACATGAATTGAAAGAAGACAACGGGCAGAGCGATGATTTTCACAGATCGAAAGCTGTGCGTGAACATCACAGACAGACCCGCCACCATGACAGAAAAAATGAGACCGGCCGTCAGGATGCCTATCCCATGAAGGGCCAGGAACCATTGCGGCAAGAGTTCCAGCCCACGGTCCCGCATCAGACAGAACATAATCACGACACCAGCCACAAAACCGAAAGTCACGATCAGTTTCAGCGTGTCGATGGCATCAGCAATATGCCCAGCAAGACGGTCAACGCCATTTGGCGCAGTATTCTGCTCTGTTGTCATGTCCTGATTCCGCTAGAACCTGTTTTGCCGTTGCTACCATAAACCCGGTCTTATCCGTAAGAAATTGCCGGTCGCTTATAGGAGCGGGAATTGATTTCGACTTACTCGCGCCGAGGTAACGCGCTGTCCGCCTGATTTTCGGGTTTCTCACTTTCTGGTATCTCGGAAAGAAGAGACAAAAGAGTATCGGGAACAGGTTCTTTCACCACAGCACCGAACCGAGCACGCAACGCGCGCTTCAGCCAAGACGCCAGAAAATTTTCATCTGAATACTTGTGCATATCCGATCCTTCCCACTGCATTTTAATCGGATCGCCCACGACAGGAAGATTCTGGCGTCGTGGGGCACTCCACAATATTGCGAGCCCGGCATCATCCGCCGGAGCGGGTGGCCGGGGCGCAATGCCCCGGCCGGTTGTTGTCATGCGGCCGCTGCGCCGGGTGTGCGGAGAAAGGCCGGAAGCCATCCACTTTCCGCTGCGGCCTTGGCCGCGTCGGTGGCGAGGGCATCCCGTTTTGCCTTCTGCCAGTCGCCGGGGTTTGCTCCTGCCTCGGTGATGTAGTCGGCAATGGTGGATTTCGTCAGCGAACGGAAGAAGTTGTCCGCATCGGGCTTCCACCATTCGCGCATGTCGAAGCCGATCGAGGCTGCGATGTCACGCGATGAACCGCGCTGCCTGTCCTCGGACCAGTCCTCCTTTCCGGCATTCACGAAGGGCAGGGCGCAGGCGGCAAGGATTTCGACCAGTTCGCTTTCGGTACGGCCCAGCAGCCACGGCCACAGCCGATCATCCTGCGGGATGCGCAGAGGGTTGAGGCGTTCCAGCCGATATTCGGCAACCGCGCACATAGCCGGGTTGGTTGCCTTGTCGTGCGGCGTTTCGGGCGTCTCGAAGCGGGGAGACATTGCGCCGTGGTGCTGCATCAGAAGCGCATGGACCAGAACCCGCAGGACCATCACGCTGTCCCGCGCAAGCGTAGCCTGTAGGGCGGCTGTCCGCTCGCGATAGAGCGTTTCCATCAGACCGTTGGGAATGGTGGGCACGGCACTGTCACTCTCGGCTGTGCTGGCGCTGGCGGCGTCCTTCTTCTTCGCGCCGGGTTTGAGCACGCCCACATAGGTCGTGCCGATCTCCGCCCCCTCGGTCATGATGAAGACCCCGGCCTGTTCCTTCTGCTCGGCGCTCCACAGGTGAGCCGCATTCTGCAATGCCTCAAGCTCGGCGGTCAGGGCGTCGTATTCTTCGTTTTCCTCGTCGGTCAGGCCCTGGGACTGCTCGTTTTCCTCGATCTCGGTCAGCCGGTCGGCAATCGCCTCGATGCGTGCGGCATCCTCGGCGGTTGGCTCGGCCTGTTTTGGCGACAAGCGAGGGGTGGAATAGAACCAGCTTGGCCGGTCCGTGATGCGTTCAACCCATGACCAGCCTTCGGCCCTGAACCCGGATTCGACTTCGCCCAGCTTCTTTTCGGCCAGTTCGTGCAGAAGCGGGGTATCGGTCAGGAAACCGTTCTCTCCGAACAGGTCCTGCACCACGGTCCCGCCCGCAGCGCGGTAGGTATCCAGTCCGACGAAGGAGACGATGCGGCTGCTTTCGGGAACGGCCCCCTGCATGAGCCGGTTCTTGATGGAGTGCGGGGCAACCTGAAAGTGCGTATCCAGCACCCATTGCAGCACACTGTCCTGCGCCTCGTGATCGTCCGCCACGGTGAAGGCCGAAACCTGTTCGAGCGTGAGCTGATCCTGTCGGAAGGCGCTCATGACAGCAGGAGAGACGGACGCCAGCTTCAGGCGCTTCGCGACGATTGAAGCGGAGACGCCAAAACGCTGCGCGATCTGCTCGACGGAGCGTCCCAATTCGACCTGTCGGGCGAACGCCTCAAACTGGTCGGCCGGGTGCATCGCATGACGCTGCACGTTCTCGGCAAGGCTGATTTCCTCGGCTTCCTCGGGTGTCACGATCCGGCAGAGAACGGACTTGTCCTCGGTCCAGTCGCCGCGTTCGACCAGCAGGGACATGGCGAGAAAGCGTCGGCCGCCCGCGACAACGCCGAAGCGGTCACCATCCGGCACGACGACAAGGCTCTGGATCAGGCCAACAGCTTTCAGGTTGTCGGCCAGTTCTTCGATAGCGATGGCGGGCACCGTGCGCCGGACATTCAGGGGCGAACGGAACAGCTTGCTGAAGGGGATGCGTGTCCCGTCTGTATCGTTGGCGGGCGTCGTGATTGGCGTCGGCGTCTTGCTCGTAGTCTTTCTGGCGGGCTTCGTGGTGGCTTTCTTGGGCTCACTGCGGAGTGTTGCAGACATAGGGTTTACCCTCCCTGCACCGGGCGGAGAGGAAGGACCATCCCCCCACGTTTTCCCGCCCGGTGTTCTTATTATATACACGATATAATAAGGGAGAGGCAAGAGAAAAATGCAGTTTTTCACACAGATAAT
>NZ_JBFCXX020000042.1:0-5977 GCF_040702925.2 Acetobacter fabarum
CGGGCTTCGAGCGTCGTCATTTTTTTCATGACCCGCTTGGATGCCTCAATGTCATCTGAGGCAAGGATAAGATTCAGCAGTTTATCCAGTTCTCTGTCGATGCGAGGAATTTCATTCCGCATTGCTGCGAGATCGGCACCAAGTTCCATGCGTAGCCGGTTCACCTCGCGGGTGAACTCGTTGCAGAATTCCCTGAACAGGTCCGGTTCCATCAGGTGCGTGCGCAGCCCACTCAAAACCGAGGCCTCCAATGCGTCGCGACGAATGTTGAGGCGGTTGTCGCAGGTGCCCTTGTTGCGGGCCGTCGAGCAGCCCAGCAGATCTTTCGAGATCATGCTGTAGCCGCCGCCACAGCACCCACAGCGGATCAGGCCGGCAAAGAGGTGGCGCGGACGGCGCCGGTCATTGAGGGCTTCGTTGCCCCGTTCCGGCTGGCTGAAGGTTGTTTCGGCCTGGCGCGCCTTCACGGCATCCCATAGATCCTGCTCGATAATCCGCAACTCCGGCACCTCCTGAATCACCCATTCGGATTCAGGATTGAGGCGCGAGACGCGCTTGCCGGTATCGGGATCTTTCAGATATCGCAGCCGGTTCCAGACCAGACGGCCGACATACATCTCATTATTCAGGATGCCTGTGCCGCGTTCCCGATTGCCGTGAATGGTGGATGGTCCCCATTCGCGGCCCTGAGGGCCGGGAACGCCGTCGCGGTTCAGTTCCATGGCGATCGTGCGCGAGGACTTGCCGCGTGTGTAATCGGTGAAGATGCGTCTGACCGTACGGGCTTCTTCCTCGTTGATGGTCCGGTCGCCCCGGATGCGCTCGCCTTTCGCATCGAACTGGCGCACGACATCATAACCATAAGAGTTGCCGCCGCCGGATTTGCCGTCCTCGACGCGTCCGCGCAGGCCGCGACGAACCTTCTCGGCGAGGTCTTTGAGGAACAGGGCGTTCATGGTGCCCTTGAGGCCGATATGCAGATGGGTGACGTCGCCCTCGGAGAGAGTGATGATCCGCACGCCGGCGAACGTCATCCGTTTGAACAGGCCGGCGATATCTTCCTGGTCGCGCGACAGCCGGTCCATGGCTTCGGCCACGATGATCGTGAAGCGACCGCGCGTAGCGTCCTGGATCAGTTCCTGAATACCAGGGCGGAGCAGGGAGGCACCGGAGATCGCCCGGTCGGTATAACTGTCGACGATCGTCCAGCCCTGCTTTTCGGCGTGAAGCCGGCAGAGGCGCAACTGGTCCTCGATCGACGCATCGCGCTGGTTGTCGGACGAATAGCGGGCGTACAGCGCGACTTTCACAATCCCATCTCCCTAATCCTGAAGATCGCGTCGCCTCGCGGCCTCCACTTCAGCGTTGACGAAATCCCGTGCGGCCTGACGGGCCAGAAGCCGGACCAGACTGACCAGCCGCGGATCGGCTCCACTGCGTAATGGTGTCACGTTGGCGTCCGGGGCGTCGAGAACGAGCCGCACCTTGCCCGCTATCGTATCGCGTTGGCGTGCCATCTTCCCGTCCTTTCTGCATGGACCTGTGAGTGGTTCTGACAGCACTGTGGAGGTCGGACCGGAGATGCGTGAACAGAAAAACACACGGGAACAGGGAGATGCGCCGTGCAGAGAGGGCTTAGGGATACGCGCGAACATTCGCGGCTAACATGGTCGGCACTATCACAAGATGGTGATGTTGCGACTATAATAGTCGCATTGTGCCGTGAAACGCATCGACTCGCGGATGCACTGAGGCAGATATAGCTTCCGTAAAGCCGTGTCCGTGCGATTCCGTGGAAGCGATCCGGCGTCTGGTGGGGCCGGAAGAGAGGAAGAGGGAAGTGGGGTTTTCGCGACGGATTCGGGGGTGGAAGAGAGGCTTCCGCCCGTCCGTCACGGAGTGTCCCGCCATGGCGAGCGCCATCCAGAAAATCGCCCTCAATGCGTCCCGTGATATTCCTTTCAACAAGCTGGTGCTGTCGCAGTCCAACGTGCGGCGTGTGAAGGCCGGCCTATCGATCGAGGAACTCGCCCACGATATCGAACGTCGTGGGCTGCTCCAGAGCCTGAACGTTCGTCCTGTTCTGAACGGGGAGGGGGCAGAAACCGGGGTCTATGAGGTACCGGCCGGTGGTCGCCGGTTTCGCGCCCTTGAACTGCTGGTGAAGCAGAAGAAACTGGTGAAGACCGCCCCTGTGCCCTGCATCGTGCGTGAGGCCGGATCGGCCATTCTCGCCGAGGATGATTCCCTGGCCGAGAATGTGCAGCGGGTCGCGCTGCATCCGCTGGACCAGTTTCGCGCCTTTCGTGACATGCTGGAGAAGGGCATGTCCGAGGAAGAAATCGCTGCCGCGTTTTTCGTCGTGCCTGCCGTGGTCAAACAGCGTCTGCGGCTGATGACTGTGTCCGATAAACTGCTCGAGATCTACGAGCAGGATGGCATGAAGCTCGACCAGTTGATGGCCTTCTCGATCAGCGATGACCACACCCGTCAGGAACAGGTCTGGGAGATTATTGCCCAGAGCCATAACCGCGAGCCCTATCTGATCCGTCGTATGCTGACAGAGAAGACCGTGCGGGCATCAGATCGCCGCGTGCGCTTCGTCGGGCTGGAGGCCTATCTTGCCGCTGGCGGTCCCGTCATGCGTGACCTGTTCGAGGCAGACGATGGCGGCTGGCTGCAGGATCCCGCCATTCTGGACCGGCTGGTGATGGAAAAGCTGCATACTGCTGCAGAGGATATCCGCGCCGAGGGCTGGAAATGGGTCGAGACGGCGTTGTCCTTCCCCTGGGGTCACACGCGGGACTTCGTGGAGATCGACGGGACGCCCGTTGCGCTTTCGGAAGAAGAAGCCGCGCGTCTGAGCGCTCTGCACAGCGAGCAGGAAACGATCGAGGCGGAATACGCGCAGGCCGATGAGTTCCCGGAGGAAGTCGATGCGCGCCTCGGTGAAATCGAGCAGGCCATCGAGGCGCTGGAAGAACGCCCTGTGTTCTTCGATCCGGTGGACATGCAGCGAGCCGGTGCTTTTGTCAGCCTGGATACCGACGGCACGTTGCTGGTCGAGCGGGGCTTCGTTCTGCCCGAGGATATGCTGGCGGAGGCTGAGGATGGTCACGATGAGTCTGAGGGATATGATGACGCGATCGTTCATCACGGCACAGGTGACGATGTCGAAGGAATTGGGACAGAAGATACCTTCGATACCGAGCCCGAAGAGGACGACGGGCTGAAACCGTTGTCCGACCGTCTGCTGACCGAACTGACGGCCTGGCGGACGCTGGCGCTGCGGGATGCGTTTGCCGGCAATCCGCATATCGCGCTGACCGAATTCCTGCATACACTGGTGCGCGATATCTACTGGCAGGTCTCGGGTGCGGACTGCCTGGAAGCCTATGTCCGGGAAATTTCCCTTCCGGTTCATTCTCCCGACATGCCGGGCAGCCTGCCGGCTCACGCGCTGCGCCAGCGCAACGAAGGCTGGAAGCACGATCTGCCGGACGACGAAGACGCCCTGTGGCGCTGGATCAATGGGCTGGACGACACCAGCCGTCTGGCCCTGCTGGCGCATTGCCTGTCTTTCGGGATCAACGCGCTGCATGAAGCGTCCCATGGTCCGTCTCTGGCACGCAGCGTCAGGGAGCGGCTGACCCGCGCCGACCGCCTCGCCACGGCGCTCAGGCTCGACCTGGCCGAGGCGGGCTGGCAGCCAACGGTGGAGAATTATCTCGGCCGCGTTACCAAGGCGCGCATCCTTGCAGCCGTGCGCGAGGCGCGGGGAACTGAGGCAGTCGAGCGTATTGTACATCTGAAAAAGAACGACATGGCACAGGCGGCCGAAAGGCTGCTTGAGGGCGCCGGCTGGCTGCCCGAGGCTCTGCGGACGGCGAACGTGCCGGAGCGAACTGAAAGGGATGAAGGGGCGGCGCGTATGACCGATAGGCATGATGCGGTCGCAGCCGAGTGAGATCTGTCGATGAATATCATGGGCGGCTTCCGGTCTCCGGGAGCCGCCTTTCGTATTGGACGAGACTGTATCTGAGCACAGCGCGTTGTAACGCGCATCCGGGGTTGGCGGCCGGTGGTGGTCAGTGACGGGTCGCCGGGTGCAGGTGTCGATCCGTCTCAAGTTTGAGAGCGGCCGGCCATAAGGGCGTTTTGGTATAGAAATCCCGTCTGCTGAAGCCGGTGCCTGTTCGGTGCTCGTTGAGCAGTCCTGCCCAGCACAGCGGTCGCAGGACATGGACGTAAAGACTGGCGGTCAGCTTGAAATCCCGGCGACGGATATCCTCTTCCTCGTCCCCGTAGAGAACCGAACACAGCCGCTCTTCGGTGACGGCAACCTGGGCTTCGATATTGATGACGTTGAGAAAGATATCCCAGTTGCCGAACAGTGGTTCATCGTTTCGGGTGTAAGGGTTGTGGTCAACGACAAAGAGGAGATGGGTCGTTAACAGCATCCAGAGCCGGGCGGGCTCCGATTGGAGCTTTCTCGCCAGGTCGGTCAGCCGCAGGGTTCCCTTGAAATGCCGTGCGAGCTTTGCACTGAGCAGAACCTCATGCAGGATCACCAGCGGCGGGAAATCGTGTTCATTGAGGACTTTGTTGACGGCATAGAGGTCTTCGACCGTATAGGCTGGCCAGTCAAATGCCTCGGCGGCCCATGTGACAAAATAGCGTTTCAGCGCCTTGCTGGGCGTGAGGCCGATCGGGCCGTGTTTCTCAATATAGCCGATCGTCAGCAGCGCGGCCTTCAGGATGAGGGCATGCGACAGGTGAAGGTCGTTATCGGGCGAACGAAACGGATTCATCACATAAACAATGAACCACGTCGGTGTGAGTTGCTAGTCTGGTTTTACAACGCGGGGACAATCTCCGTCCCGCGCCCTTCATTGTAATGTCGGTTATCGCCTTCTTCCACGACATCCAATGACTTAAAAAGTTTTTCATATAGCGGGCTTAACGGGTTGTAGATTCCAAAAAATAAAAACGAATTTTATCGTATAATTATTGATATCCTTGTTTAATGAGTAAAAAAATAACCAATCATTCAAAATAGTATATTTCAGTACAAATAAACATTTTATTATTTTTAAATATAGAATGAATTTGTCAAAAACTTTTTCTCTTGCTCTTAGGTGGCCATTGATTAAATCCTACGCCAGGTCCTTTTAGTGGTCCGCCACCAAAATCTGTGATAAAAACTCGTCTATTATTGACGCTTAGCGCGTCAGAAAAAGCACTGCACTCCGAAGCAATGACATGCATCTCGCTGTTAGCGATTCCGACCAAGCTTCTGAAATTAAGCAGCCCAATAAAATTTCTTAATGCTACTCCATTATTTTCCACAATTGTACTATCAAGCCTAAACCTCAAACCCGCTAGACACTCAACTTTTCCATAACCGTCTTGAAAGTCATGAAAAAACTTTTTGAAGCAAATCCACTGAAACCCATTAGTTACTACAGAGAAATTAGATTTATAATGATCCAGATATTTTATTGCCTGATCAATTGAAGAAGTAAAAGATTTATCAGAATTCGATACCGTTAACAGGTTTTGCCCCATTTTCTTGCATTCGATAACGAAGCGCTTTCCGCCTTCAATATCAGAAAAATCCGTCTTATAGGAGCCACCTCCTTCACGTGCGCTGTATGTCTGCCTTAAATACCCACTCTCCTGAAAATCTAACACTTTATGTAAAATTGGGATTATAACAGAGTTTACTGTTGTATCTTCATTATCTCGTGCGCCGGCATTAGAAAAAATATGCTTTATGTTATTAATTGCATATTTTAAATAGTCTCCGTAATTGAATGTTATCGGCCAAGTAACTGAGACTGAGATAAATGGTGGGTTGCCGCAAGAAATACTCACTTTATAGTTCCCGAAAATGTTATTCTGTTGATTTTCACTGAGAACTGACCCGGGTTTTTCATCAGGAATTGACCCAGCCAGATGCTATTTCAGGCACAGT
>NZ_JBFCXX020000043.1:2500-5407 GCF_040702925.2 Acetobacter fabarum
ATGAGGCGAACCCGGGGAACTGAAACATCTCAGTACCTGGAGGAAAAGACATCAATTGAGATTCCGCTAGTAGTGGCGAGCGAACGCGGAGCAGGCCAGTGGTTTTTAGAAGAGAAGCAGAACGATCTGGAAAGGTCGGCCAGAGTGGGTGATAGTCCCGTATGCGTAGTGCTTTTAAAGATCCTTGAGTAGGGCGGGGCACGTGAAACCCTGTCTGAACATGGGGGGACCACCCTCCAAGCCTAAATACTCCCTGGTGACCGATAGTGAACAAGTACCGTGAGGGAAAGGTGAAAAGCACCCCGACGAGGGGAGTGAAATAGACCTGAAACCGGATGCCTACAAGCAGTCGGAGCCTCTTATGGGGTGACGGCGTACCTTTTGTATAATGGGTCAGCGAGTTTCTGTTTGCAGCGAGCTTAAGCCGATAGGTGTAGGCGTAGCGAAAGCGAGTCTGAATAGGGCGCATAGTTGCTGGCAGAAGACCCGAAACCGAGTGATCTAGCCATGGCCAGGCTGAAGGTGCGGTAACACGCACTGGAGGGCCGAACCCACGCCTGTTGAAAAAGTCGGGGATGAGCTGTGGCTAGGGGTGAAAGGCCAATCAAACTCGGAGATAGCTGGTTCTCCGCGAAATCTATTGAGGTAGACCGTCAGGTGTTGACCCCGGGGGGTAGAGCACTGGATGGGCTAGGGGGGCCCAAAGCCTTACCAAACCCAACCAAACTCCGAATACCCGGAAGTTTAGCCTGGCAGACAGACAGTGGGTGCTAAGGTCCATTGTCGAGAGGGAAACAGCCCAGACCACCAGCTAAGGCCCCTAAATCGTGGCTAAGTGGGAAAGGATGTGGGGATTCCATAACAACCAGGAGGTTGGCTTAGAAGCAGCCATCCTTTAAAGAAAGCGTAATAGCTCACTGGTCTAATAGAAACCCTGCGCCGAAAATGTAACGGGGCTCAAGCCACGTGCCGAAGCTGTGGGTGCATATCTATGATATGCGCGGTAGCGGAGCGTTCCGTAGGTCTGTGAAGGAAGCGGGGTGACCCCTTCTGGAGATATCGGAAGTGCGAATGCTGACATGAGTAGCGACAAACAGTGCGAGAAACACTGTCGCCGAAAGTCCAAGGGTTCCTGCGCAAGGTTAATCCACGCAGGGTTAGTCGGCCCCTAAGGCGAGGGCGAAAGCCGTAGTCGATGGGAATCAGGTGAATATTCCTGAACCTGCCAGAAGTGACGAATGCGATATGTTGTTGGTCCTTAACGGATTGGACCGGCTTTTGGAGCATTCCAGGAAATAGCTCTGGCGTATAGACCGTACCCTAAACCGACACAGGTGGACTGGTAGAGCATACCAAGGCGCTTGAGAGAACGATGCTGAAGGAACTAGGCAAATTACTCGTGTAACTTCGGGATAAGCGAGACCTGCATGTGGGCAACCATGTGTGGGTGGCACAGACCAGGGGGTAGCGACTGTTTAGTAAAAACACAGGACTCTGCGAAGTCGAAAGACGACGTATAGGGTCTGACGCCTGCCCGGTGCCGGAAGGTTAAGAGGAGGTGTGAGAGCACTGAATTGAAGCCCCGGTAAACGGCGGCCGTAACTATAACGGTCCTAAGGTAGCGAAATTCCTTGTCGGGTAAGTTCCGACCTGCACGAATGGCGTAACGACTTCCCCGCTGTCTCCAGCATCGGCTCAGCGAAATTGAATTCCCCGTGAAGATGCGGGGTATCCGCGGTCAGACGGAAAGACCCTATGAACCTTTACTGTAGCTTTACAGTGGCATCAGAGACATTCTGTGTAGGATAGGTGGGAGGCTTTGAAGCAGGGGCGCCAGTTCTTGTGGAGCCATCCTTGAAATACCACCCTGAATTTTTCTGATGTCTAACCGCGGCCAGTAAGCCTGGTCCGGGACCCTGTATGGTGGGCAGTTTGACTGGGGCGGTCGCCTCCCAAAGTGTAACGGAGGCGCGCGATGGTGGGCTCAGGCCGGTCGGAAACCGGCTGTTGAGTGCAATGGCATAAGCCCGCCTGACTGCGAGAGTGACAGCTCGAGCAGAGACGAAAGTCGGCCATAGTGATCCGGTGGTCCCGCGTGGAAGGGCCATCGCTCAACGGATAAAAGGTACTCTAGGGATAACAGGCTGATCTCCCCCAAGAGTCCACATCGACGGGGAGGTTTGGCACCTCGATGTCGGCTCATCACATCCTGGGGCTGGAGCAGGTCCCAAGGGTTCGGCTGTTCGCCGATTAAAGTGGTACGTGAGCTGGGTTTAGAACGTCGTGAGACAGTTCGGTCCCTATCTGCCGTGGATGTTGGAGATTTGAGAGGATTTGTCCCTAGTACGAGAGGACCGGGATGAACATACCTCTGGTGCACCGGTTGTCGCGCCAGCGGCACAGCCGGGTAGCTAAGTATGGACGGGATAACCGCTGAAAGCATCTAAGCGGGAAACCCACCTCAAAACTAGATCTCCCTGAGGGTCGTGGTAGACCACCACGTTAATAGGCCAGATGTGAAAGCGTGGTAACACGTGCAGCTAACTGGTCCTAATCACCCAATAGGCTCACTCTCACACTATCCTTACGGATAGCCCGTGCACAGAAATCATCCATAACCACGTCACACACAAAACACCCAAACGCACCAACCGCATCCACACACCCTTGCAGGGTGGTCTGGATGACCTGGTGGCCATGGCGGGGAGAGTTCCACCCGATCCCATCCCGAACTCGGCCGTGAAAACCCCCAGCGCCTATGATACTGCGGCTTAAGCCGCGGGAAAGTCGGTCGCCGCCAGGTCTTCCAGTCCACCTCCATAAAAACAAGCCAAAACAAAATCAGCACTCTCTCAACCGCGGGGTGGAGCAGCCCGGTAGCTCGTCAGGCTCATAACCTGAAGGCCG
>NZ_JBFCXX020000044.1:0-4551 GCF_040702925.2 Acetobacter fabarum
GGGGAGTGTGAAGGCATGGGTCAAATCTCGATGAAAATTTCCGCCCTACCCGGGTCAGTTCTCAGTGAAAATCAACACGCCGATGATCAGCACCTCGGACACACCACCGATCTCTCCGGTGATGTGTTTCCACGACCAGCCTCGCTCGCGCTTGATGTCCAATATCTTTTCGGTCAGTTCCTCACGCCTCATCGATCCGTTCTCCTTCTTTGATGATCGCTAACGGGATGCGGTCCCGGCAATGCCGGGACCACAGGGACATGTGCGCAGGTGCGGGCGTCTCAGCCCTTCAGTTGTGAGACGGTTTCCGCGGTCGTCCAAAGGCCGTGCGCGAGGAACCGGAAATTCACCAGGGCGGCGAGGTAGCCGTCGCCCTCCGGAACGCGAGGGCCGGCTGTCGCATCGCGAACGACCACCACTTCGAAGCCCTGTTCGATCAGTTCCCGCAAATGCGCTTCAATGCACAGATTGGCGGCCATGCCGGCCAGGATGACTTGTGACACACCTTGTTTGCGCAGTTGGAGAATGAGGTCGTTCGTCTCGGGGCCGTAGACCTTGTGCGGCGAGGCAATGATGGTTTTGCCGTCGTGGATGTACTTTTTGTAGTCTTCGAGGAAATCCGCGCCCGATCCCTCGAATTCCTCCACGGTAAACTGGCCTTTGCGACCAAACATGTTGATCGCATGCATGGTCTTTTCCAGTGGACCGCCAAACTGCCAATGATGGTCACATGGATAGTAGAAGTGGGGCGAGATGGCGACGGTGATATCCGCTGCCTTCGCGGCTTCGAACAGTTGGCCGATGTGCGACACGGTGTTGTTCTCGACAACGCTCTCGCCGAAGAACGGCCAGCTCACACCGCTGGGATGTAAGAAGTCGTTCTGCGGATCGATCACCACGAGGGCAGCTCGCTTCAGGTCGAGCTGAAACGTGCTTTTTGGAAGCACCGGATTTTCGGGATCTGCGTAGAGTTCAGTCATGATCTTCTCCTTTCAGAAGAGGAAGGCGCCATCTGCTGGCGACGTATTAAAGTGACTGGTCGTCTATTAATACGACACGATTTTCACGCGAGGAGCCGAGGCAGGGCAACAGTGCCAAATCGCCTCAGAGCTCTTCCGCTTTGCTCGACCTTGGCCACCATCACCGCGCCCTCGAAGGCCTCGATGAGCGTCGCCGCAAGGTCCTGGGGTTCGCGCGCGAGGGGAAGCTCTCCCGCTTCGCTCGCGGCCGACAGGCACTTTGCAAGGGCGGCTGTCCAAGTCCTCAGGAGAGCTTTCAGCTTTGATCGTGCAATCGAGCTCTGCGCCGCAAGCTCAAGCGCGAGATTGCCGATCAGACAGCCAAACGTGAATTTCTGTCGCTCATGATACTCAATCAACTCCGAAAAGTGTCTCTCGACGCGCTTTAACGGGCTAACGAAATCGTCTTCCAGGATGGACACGTAATTGGATTCGATTGCGCGCCAGTATTCATCGAGTATCGCTGCCGCGAACGCATCCTTGCTTTCGAAGTAATTGTAAAACGATCCCTTCGGAACTCCGGCAGCGGCAGTAATATCCTGCACGCCACAGCCGTTGAAGCCAAGGCGATGGATGATTTCTGCGCCTTTTTCGATGAGGCGCGAACGAACTTCTGGATTCGGTGGACGTGGCATGACGTTAATAAATGACCAGTCATCTCGTTATGTCAACCGTTGAATGGCCTCTAGGACCGTTGAGGACCGCCGCTGGTGCGTTTTTGCGATCGATGCGCTAAGGTCCAGCAGACGCTTAAGCGCGGGATTGACGTTGTTTGTCGACCAAACAACGCTTGAGTTGAACACCTCGCCCCCTTCGGCAAGCGGAACGAAGATGACCGCGGGATAGGAGGCGCCCTGAGTGGAGGTCGCAGCCAAGGTCACGCCGAATCCCATGCCCACCATGTTGAGGAGGTTCTCGCGGCCAACCCGCTGCACCGAGATCCGCGGATGAAAACCCAAACCGGAAAGCTGCCGCACGATGATCGCCTCGACCTCAGGCCCGTGAACGTCCGCTGCGACAAGGAATGTCTCGTCGCGGAGATCCTCCCAATTGACGCCGACGCGTGCCGCCATGGAATGGTGCTTTGAAACTGCGACGTATAGAGGTTCACCCCAGAGATGCATCGCCTGGCAACCGGGAAGACGCGGCTCGCCGGGAATGAATGCCGCGTCGAGCCGACCGCTTAGCACGCCGGCGGCAGTCGCCTGCGCCGTCGCCTCTTCGATCTTTATATCGATGTTCGGAAACCGGAAATGGAACGCCTCGAGCACGTCGGCCAAGAAACCGCTGGCGAGCGAGGCCATCAGCCCGATTTTCAACTCCCCAATCTGGCCTCGTTTCTCCATGCTTAGGCTGCTGACAGCTTGGCGAATGTGTTCAGCGCCAAATGCAGCCTCCCGTATGAAGCGCTCGCCGGCTGGCGTCGGCCGCACTCCGCTCCTGCTGCGTTCGAAGAGCGGCACGCCCACCCTGCGTTCGAGCAACTGAATTCGACGGCTGACCGTCGACTGCGAGAGATTCATCGCATCGGCCGCACGGCGGAAACTTCCGTGTTCCGCAACCAGAATCGCGTAGCGGAGAAAGCGGAGGTCAAGAGCCAAGTCAGGCATGTCCCCCTCCGCCTGCCCGCCGATGCAGTGGCCGGCCGACGCTCAGCCGCGACCTGCGCAACAGGGAATGACTGCGCATTTCCGCCGCCGCGAACCGCGGGACGGCGCCAATTATGCGGCTACGATGCTCGTGGAGAAGCGACACTCGCATAGAGAAAACACTACTCAGAAAGATCAGGCCCGAACATCGCCCGCATCTGTGCCAAATAATGTTCCTCCGAGGTCATCCATCGCAATTGTGCGAACAACGCGGTATCGGGGCCCGCCGGAAAGCGCAGCCGATCGCCCTCCTCCGTCGCAGCAGCGAAAACAGCCTCGGAGACTTCGCTCACACTCGTGAACGCGGTTGGATAGTCTTGCAACTTGGCGAAATAGCGTTGCGCAAAGGCGTCGTATGGCGGTGGTGTCAGTCCCTCAATGGTTAGCGTCCGCGCTCGTGGTGTAATTTCTGGTGTAGATTGAGATGATCGCATGGGGTGGGGCATGCCCCACCCCATGCGATTTCGATCTCGGTGGCCACCGGGCTCATCGGTAAGGTGGAGTTACCACACTTCACACGCCCACCGAGGAGTTGATCCCGATGACCGACGACAGACTACCGCTTGCCGAGCTGATGGCGAAGACTGGAGATGGAGATTTCCTGCGCACGATCGCCGAGAGCGTATTACAGATCATCATGGAGGCCGACGTCGATGGCCTGGTCGGCGCTAGCCGACACGAGCGCTCCGGCGACCGGACGACCTGGCGGAACGGCTACCGCGACCGCAGCCTCGATACCCGGCTCGGCACGCTCAACTTGAGGATTCCCAAGCTACGGACCGGCGCCTACTTCCCTGGCTTCCTGGAACCCAGGAAGACCGTCGAGAAGGCGCTGGTCGCGGTGATCCAGGAGGCGTGGATCGCCGGCGTCAGCACCCGGCGTGTCGACGAGCTGGTGCAGGCCATGGGCATGACCGGCATCTCCAAATCCTCGGTGTCCAAGCTGTGCAAGGATATCGACGAACGTGTCCATGCCTTCCTTAAGCGGCCGCTCACCGGCGACTGGCCCTACCTCTGGCTCGATGCTACCTACCTCAAGGTGCGCGAGGGCGGGCGGATCGTCAGTGTCGCCGCGATAATAGCCGTTGCCGTCAACACCGAGGGCAAGCGCGAAATCGTTGGCCTTCACATTGGACCCTCCGAAGCCGAGCCATTCTGGTCGAGCTTCCTCAAGGACCTCGCACGCCGCGGACTGACCGGCGTGAAGCTGGTCATCTCCGATGCCCACGAGGGCCTCAAGGCAGCGATCACTCGCGTGCTCAGCGCCACCTGGCAGCGGTGCCGCGTCCACTTCATGCGCAATGCCCTGGCCTACGTGCCCAAGGGCCAGAACACCGTCGTCGCCGCTGCCATCCGCCAGGTCTTCCTCCAGCCCGACCATGCCGCCGCGACACAGGTCTGGCGCCAGGTCGCCGACCAGTTGCGTACCCGCTGGCCAAAGCTCGGCGCCTGCATGGACGATGCCGAGCACGACGTGCTGGCCTACATGACCTTCCCCGAGCAGCACCGCGTCAAATTACATTCCACCAATCCACTGGAACGCCTGAACAAGGAAGTGAAGCGCCGCGCCGATGTCGTCGGCATCTTCCCGAACGAGGATAGCATCATCCGCCTCGTCGGCGCCGTCCTGCTGGAGCAGAATGACGAATACCAGCTCCAGCACCGCTACATGCAGATCGAGGGCATGGCCGCCCTTGCTACACCAATGATCGAGGAGGCACAGCCGCTACAGATTACACCCAAGGCCGCCTGAAAATGCAGCCCGCTGGCCACACCCAATTCTACACCACATTGACGGACGCGACCAAAGCGCAGGTCCGGAGCGTCGCCTATCACCTGTTTGCCGTCACGCGTCTGCTGTCCGTATGGACGCAAGTAGAAGG
>NZ_JBFCXX020000045.1:0-3823 GCF_040702925.2 Acetobacter fabarum
AGAACCTTCAATGCCAGCCTACTGCCCCTAAAATCGGGCAAAGACGTCTGTAATTCATGGTTCTTCGAACCCTCCATCTGGGTGGAGAATGCCCCCTTTGACCTTAAAGATAAGCTCAAGGCCCGTGGCTACCGCTGGAATGACGGCACAGATGGTCGCCCCAAAGCGTGGTTTACTGAAGTGCCGCAGGCGCAAAAAGAAGACGAACAGCATTTCCTGAAAACAGAAATCTATCTTCGTGAGGTCGCCCTGCTCACCCGTGAAATTACCGCATGGGATCGTTTCTCAGCCCGCGCCTGAAACACGCCCCTTTCCATTCCCCACTTCCCTTATTCCTCGGCATGGTAACAGCAGACAGGCGGCAGTCGCCTACTTTTCGGACATGAGAGCGGGTCAACGGCTTTGCCGAAAGCGGACCCTCCTTGCGAACACATTTCAAATCCCTGGACGCTGAAGTCTGCACATTCCGGACATTTGTCCATGCGTGGTCACTTCTCCTCAGGCAGATCTTTTCGGCGGACAGCAAGAGGTGTCCATTTACGAGCGCAAACGTCATTCAACCTACTTCAGCACGTTGTGATAGTGATCGTTGAGAATGATACTGTTGGCGGTAAACTCGTCCGCAGCATCGTCCACCGCTGGAATTGTCCACTCAGAACCTTTGCGAAATAAGCGCTGATCACCGTTTGGTGCTGTACCGGGATTGGCGTGCATCAGATCATTTCGAATACCGACAAGCCGCTTAAATTCATCGGCGGCTGGGCTGAGTGTCGCGACCACTGCCGGATCAGGATGTGCTGCTGCTCTGGCCACAAGATCGGTTGCAATCTGGCCGGCAGTTTTTTTCCCAACTGTCCCGATATATCCGGGGTCCATTTTCTCGCAGCAATAGACCGCAGCCCACTCGGCACGCGCAAAGCATATCAATGCGAGCCCGACTGCATGGAGGTATGGATCGTCGATTGGGACTCTAAGCCTATCGTCTTTCACGGAATCTTCCTCTCCTACACTTACGCTGCTGACGGTGTTGCCCCGTGCAAGGTGCAATCAAGATACCTGAATAACCCATTGGCGAGCAACGAAGCGGCGGACAGGAATTTTGTCCTCTAGCTATCTGGCTTATGTTCCTGCTACGTTCTCGTCATGGGCGCATATCAGGGCGACGACACAACCGGCTTTCAGAGCCCGGCGCAGAGACTATATCGAGCCGGTCATAAATCTGGCCGACATTCTCGATCTGCGTCGGCCGGGTCTCTCAAAACTGAACCGCCCCGAGATTGGCGGAGACGTTCGCTTCTAAGAGATCGAACCGCAAAGCAGACAGTCGCGTTTCCCCCAAAACTGCCTGTCCGCTCAGTGATGCAGAAGCAGACAGGCGGCAGTCGCCTTCTTTGCGGACATTCGAGCGCTTATGGTAATTGCCTGAAAGCGGACATCGCTAAACTAAGCGTGATAGACTGAGTTCGGGACTTGCGGTCGTTCAGTATCCTTTTGCCGAACGGCAGCATCCGGCTCAAACCGGTCGTTTATTAACGAACTGTTCCGGCGATCTGCCATGTCTAAATTGCCGTGGTATCCAAAAGGTCCGGTTCATATTCTGATTTGCTCGTAGGTGCCGTAGGTTCATCAGATAATGTCGGCGCGATCGCGGGTCCGGACAGGGGAAAGTGTCTAGGCTCAGGACCTATTAATTTATTGAACTGAGTGCATGGTTGTGCTTCACAGGCTTAGCGATGGAGGGTGGGCCTGTGAATGGTGTGTTTATGCCGACGTTCGTTTCGATCCGCGTGTCCCAATCCTTTGTAGCCTTTCGATATTCAATCATAGTAGTGACTCTGAAGAGGGCAGCCGCAATCAAGATTAGTGCGGAGACATGCTAATATGAGTGAAGTGAGCGAGGATCGGCACCGTGCTAGTGAATTGGTGTTTCAAAGGAATCACAGAAAGTCCTACTTTCGACGATACGACGGCCGAAGGGGTCCTTACGGACACGGGCTTGCTCAGCCAGTGGATAATCCACAATAGAGGCAATCCACTTGCCGGCACGCAGGTTGCCCAACAGAACGCGCTGTCGGCAAGCGCACTCGATGATCATGTCAACGCGTATAGAAAGGTGTCGGCAACAACCCCATACATCTCGCTAGGCGCCGGTTGCGTGGAGTATAATGGTCGCAAAAAGCCTGCATTAACATTTCCCGCCATCGGGACTGCTCTCAAGTTTGCGACCAAGGGTGGTAAGAGCCCAGGCTTCGTCTTCCGGCTTTGGGTAGTAACGACACCCAAGCCAGCTCCCGATATTCCTGGGTTAGCAGAGGACGTACGCGACTTGAAATTGTTCCCAACCTTTCACAGATTTCACTACCAAGGAGAGGTGACAGCAAAGCTATATGTCCCACGCCGTCAGATCGCTTGGGTGATGAAGTTCGACGCAAAAGGCAATGCCATCAATGCGGCATGGAAGGGCAGCAACAATTATTTTATCAACACCGATTTTGTGGAACCTGACGCAATCTCGAACGTGATCGGTGCAAGATGAGGCTACCCGGCAGCGAAACTTGGTCGGATGCAGATGTTGAAGCATGGCTCGCTTTTTCTGAGAACCTTCACACTGCTGTTAGCTCGATCATTCAAATTACAATTGAACAGAATCTGCCGGGTGGTCCGATTATACTGCCTCTCTGGACACCGACTGACGTCATCTACCAACAGGGTGATGCCGTCGGCCTGGCTTTTGTGACAGACCGTTTGGACGATGGAATGCGCATTGCCAGCAATATCTCGAAAATCGACATCCACCTGACTAGGCAAACGCTGATGCAGTGCCTCTTCAGCGCAACGCTGGGTGCGCTCACCGGAACGACAAAAGTTAGGTTGTCCGAAGAAAAGGCCATTATTGAGACTGTCAGATTTGGCCGTATTGAGCTGCTCAATCTCACCGATTACTCTCTGTCCGAGCGACATCGACTCGTTGAACTCATTGTTCCTGCGGCATTCGCATCGACGGCATTTATTGACGAAGTTCATGACCATGCAGGCGAGGGACTTGATCAGGGTTACAAGATCCCACAGCTTGACTTGTTCGCTCGACGTTCACCACTAGTCAGAGTAGCGCACGACTATCAGCAGACCGGGAAAGTTAACCAGTCTCTGTTGATGGGTAGTCTTCTAGACTACGAGGGCTATATCGCCACACTGCAAGATGACCAAGAGGAATGGAACGAGATTCCACTTCGCGGCTCACTGATAGACTGGCCGTTGCTCGCGACCTTGGTTGGTGTTCATCGCTGGACAAAGACGGATCAGGCCCACGATCTGACGGTAGGACCGGCCACTCGGTTCCTACAAGATCTCGCGCGCGAGATAGCAACTAGGCACGTTGCGGGGTAAAAAGGCTGAATTCTATTGCGGTCAGATTATTCGTGCATTGAGTGCTGAGTGTCTTCAACTGGCCGGCAATAGCCTCTTCGACTTGATGCCGATGACGGCTGCTATCAGCGTAGCGTTTTCCGAAAGCGGACAGGCAGGAAGCCCCCCCCCCCGAATGAGCCGTGGAGCGGGCCCTCAATCGGCAATACGCGGCGCGGATCGCCTCACGGCCGGTCAAATGTATTTACGATAGTCGGTGCTCTCGACCTGACCGTCCCTAACGTATTTGAGTATCTCGCCGACCATGCGCGCCGCCCGGATGGGTATCGGGAGCCGCTGATTCATCTGGGTCGAGTTCCAGTTGATCTTGGTGAGGGAGAACTGTTGATTTTCACTGAGAACTGACCCGGGTAGGGCGGAAATTTTCATCGAGATTTGACCCATGCCTTCACACTCC
>NZ_JBFCXX020000046.1:0-3790 GCF_040702925.2 Acetobacter fabarum
GGAGACAGGTGCAGCGCACCTGGCTCGCGGCCTTACGAACTAGAGCGGAGATCAAGCCCCCGAAAAAACCCGCACGCATCATCAGAACAGGTCATCTAGGGAACAAGAAGAAGCGATCTGATTTGTAAAACCTGATTAAATGGCGGTCTGGTGCAGTTTTAATTGAGAAAAATGTAATTTTCTGCGAAATTTCTGTTCCCACGAACAGGGAATCACAGCCATGAAGAGACTGTTTATTGCGATCGGGGCAGCAATGATCGGCGGTGCTGTTTCGTATTCACCGGCCGCCCATGCGGAGCCCTGTGCGGCTTTGTTGTGCATGGCCGGAATGCCGGCGACAGGTGCAGGTTGCAGCGGCCCGGTCGGAGAATTTTTCAGTATTCAGGTATGGGGCTTTTGGGGATACGAGCCAGGTGCAACGGCAGCAAGGCGTGCCGCGTTTTTGAACTCGTGCTCCGGGGCGGCGGCCAACGAAGCAGTCGTGCAGAGGATCATCGGGACGTACGGGACACTGCTCGCTGCGCCATGACGAAAGACGCGGTTCCCCTCATGGTGGCGCATGTCATGAGAGGAACCGCGAAGGCGGACGTGGGATGACAGGCCGATCGCCATTGCGCGATGATCGCGGCGAATTCCTGGCCAAGGGCACGATCGAGCTGATCGGGATAATTGCCGGCCTGACCAATCAGACCGAAAACGACTGTCATATCTTCCACGATGGCCCTATCGAGCGCCCATAGCGACGTGAGATCAAACGATCCGCACGATCCTGCATTCCACCATGCCAGCAGGAAATCCGCGACACGCCGCGATTGTCCGGTGTCACCCTTTGCAATTTTAATCAGGCGTGCCAGCGCCGCCCGTTCATTGTCCTGTTTCGCGGTCATGGGTCTTTTCCGGGGTTTGTTGGTTTGAGCTGGCGGGCTGTGAGCGTCACCCCACAAAGGGTTTCCAGGTCCATTTTGCGGTCAGGTCTTCATCATCAATCTCGAAGCCCATCTCCTTCAGTCCGGTCAGGACCATGTTCACGAGGCGCATTCCCGGATGCTCGCGCATCCAAAGTTCTGCCGCTACGCGGACATAGACCGGCAGGCTGACGGAGAGCCCGACCAGCTCGCCCGTGTCGTCGCCCGTATGCGGTTTGAGACGCCGCTTGCGTTCGGGTACCAGATCCTCGGGCTCCACATGCACGCCGATCGTCTTCAGCGCCTGAAGGATGGCGCAGCGCATGGAGGTGTCGTTATCGTTTACATACTCTTCGAGCTGCCGGCGCACGGCGGGCTTGACGCGGAACAGCGTCAGGCGCGGGGTGCGATCAAGGACAGGGACAGCAGACGCGGATTCAGACATCGAAACTCTTTCAAGGCACAGATCCTCTCCTTTAACATATATCGGATATAATAACGAGAGAGCCGGCCGCCCGCTGCCGTGGGCAGGGTCAAACATGCGCCTCTCCGAGATAGATGCCATAGCGGGGCCGGATCTTCGATCCGGGCCGCAATTTCTGGTCCATTGCCCATAGGGAAACCGACATGCCGCGCCTGCGCGCGAGCTGCACGGCCGACCGTGCTGCCGTGTCCCGGCTTTCCTTGACGGCCAGGACCGACAGGTCCGGGCCGGCCAGATAGACATGGCGATGCTTCGCCACCCGTCGCGGCGCGAGGTAGGTCATGACATCAGCCCTCCCATACGCGATGACACCCGGCACGCACGCTCTAGCCCGGCCAGAAGATCCGCGAGGACCTGGCGGGGCAGGGGGTGGGTGCCAAGCGCCACGATCCGGCCGCCCTCCATCTGGACGGGCAAGCGGACCGACCCCACGCAGATATGTGCGGGAAAGGGGCCATCGGCGCCGACCGGGTATCCCGGCCGGGCAACAGACATCCGCTCATAGCGGCGGACGAGAGCTTCGTATCTCACGCGATCAGTCATCGCTTCATCCTTTTATATCCGCGATATAATAGAGACACGGACGTTCACCACGATCGTCCGTGCTTGCTGGTCTAGTCGCCCAGGTGAGCTTCCCCGGCTGGCTCAGCGTCATCAGGGGGCGGTTCCCGCAAGGCGGCATCGACCAGTGACCTGAGCCGCCATACGGGGACCATGATCCGGAAGGCCATCCCGTATGAATCGGCCGCGCTTTGCACCCATGAGCGGATACGCTCGACCGGCGCATTCTCTGCTTTCATCGCCACGGCCAAGCTCATGAGATGGGCCATCAGCTCGTCCAGCTCGAACTCAACCACGCGCAGGGCATCTTCGAGACTATGTTCGGCCAGTTTTTCAAAATCTGCCGAAATATTCTGGCGTTCTGCTTCCTCTGCTAGTTTGGCTTCCAGATGGGCCACGGCATCGACATAGCTCGTGAGACCCATCAGGACCATTTTCGCTTCGGTCCGTGCATCGACCATGATGCGCAGGGCAAGAACCGCGTCTGCCACGGGTCCGGTTCGCTTGCCATTCGCAGGACTGTCATCTGTCTGCGTCATGCTGTGCTTCCGGCCCGCATTTATTGACGATATGGCATTCATGCTGCGGTCCTCCTGACGAAATCACAAGAAAACCCCGTTTGTTTTTTGAATCGTTTCAGTCGATACGCAGCCCCGTGCTGTCGATACGGGAAAGAACGGTATCTGTTGTCATCCAGCCCGCCACCCGACCGAAGCCGATGAAGGGGACCAGGACGGTATAAACAGAGTCCAGATCGTAGCTGGTGCGCTGGTCCCGTGGACCTTCCCACAGGCATGACAGCATCAGCCCCTCGATCTCGGTGCCGTCGCTGCCGATGGTCGTGACCCACAGATCCGGCAGGACGGCGGCTTCGCAGGCGCGAACGCGGCCCTTACGGGTCCAGTAGGCCATCAGATCCGGCTTTGTCTTCATCGCCGAAATCGTGCTGTATTCGTCGCGATCCAGCCGGATCAGCGGCAAGGTATTGTGAAGAGGCGATACCTGTTTTTCGGCGTGGTCTTCCTTGGACATAGGGCTATCCTCCCTGTGCGACGGATCGAACGGTTTTATCCTCCCGGCCCGCCTCTAATATATACGAGATATAATAAAGAGGGTTCAAGAGAAAAATGAAATTTTTCTCGCGAATGGTGGAGAGGCCGGCAAGACGGCCTCTCTCCCGGATTCAGGCGCAGGCTGCCTGCTCTTGCTCGGCCAGTATCTCGGCATGGAAGGCTTCCATCGCGCGCTGGCTTTCTTCAGGGTCGATCAGGTAGGCATGAAAGCCGGTGAGGACGGTAAAGCCCGCCGCTTCCAGCGCCTGTTGTACCTCGGTGATACCCCATAGGGCACTCGCATACTCGGCCTCTTCGCGCTGCTCGTCGGGGACATATTCCAGGCCGCATGATGCGGCTTCATAACGGGCGATCGCGTCGTCCTCGGGGTCATCATACACGCCATACCTGATGCTGAGATCGACGGTCATGGAACTGGTGGCCTTGGCCTGTTTCATCGCATCTTCGAAGTGCTGGACATAATACATCCGATCACGCAGCTCGTTTCGGGTCGCATAGGAATCTTCCGAGGTATCATCCAGCCGGTCGGACAGGCGGCTGTACCATGCCTGCGTGTCGGTGATGGCGCGATCAAGAACGTCTGCCGGATTGGGGCGAGGTGGCATCTTTTTGGAGCGGAACAGAAAGCCCATCAGACCGGAAAGAAGTGACATAGGTTTACCCTCCCATGTTCGGACGGGGAGGGGGACGATCCCCCCACGTTTTCCCGCCCGGTGTTCTTATTATATACACGATATAATAAGGGAGAGGCAAGAGAAAAATGCAGT
>NZ_JBFCXX020000047.1:0-1929 GCF_040702925.2 Acetobacter fabarum
TGAAGACCTTGTGGCACTGGGTTATGATGGATCCTACGGACGGGTGGCCGCTTTCATCCGGCAGTGGAAACACGAACAGCACCAAGCACGCCAGACAACGGGTCGGGGTGTTTTTGTGCCCCTGTGCTTCCAGCCCGGGGAAGCGTTCCAGTTCGACTGGGGCGAGGACTGGGCGGTCATTGCCGGCCGTCGCGTCAAGCTGCAGGTTGCCCACACCAAACTGTCCTTCAGCCGGGCCTTCATACTCAGGGCCTATCCCCTGCAGACCCACGAGATGCTTTTTGATGCGCTGACCGAGGCCTTCCGCGTGCTCGGTGGCGTGCCACGGCGGGGTATTTTTGATAACATGAAGACCGCCGTGGACCGGATTGGCTCTGGCAAGGCACGTCAGGTCAATCTGCGCTTCATGGCCCTGGCCAGCCATTACCTGTTCGAGACGACCTTCTGCAATCCGGCAGCCGGATGGGAGAAAGGGCAGATCGAGAAGACCGTGCAGGATGCCCGGCGCCAGATCTGGCAGGATCTGCCTGCCTTTCCTGATCTGGGGGCGCTGAATGCCTGGCTGGAAGCCCGCTGCCTGGACTGCTGGGAACGGCTGCAGCATATCGAACTGGCCCGGAGCATCGCCGAGGTCCATGCTAGCGAGCGTCCTCACCTCATGGTGCCGGGGCGTCCCTTTGACGGGTTTGTCGAACAGACCAAGCGCGTCTCACCAACCTGCCTGATCCAGTTCGATGGCAACCGCTACAGCGTGCCGGCCTCCTTTGCCAATCGTCCGGTCAGCCTGCGGGTTTATCCCGACAAGCTGCGCATTATCGCCGAAGGGCAAGTTCTGTGCGTGCATGACCGGATCATCACGCGTTCGCATGGTGTGCCAGGCCGCACGGTGTATGACTGGCGGCATTATCTGGCGGTCATCCAGCGCAAACCGGGCGCCCTACGCAATGGCGCGCCGTTTACCGAATTGCCAGCCGCCTTCCGGACCCTGCAGGATCAACTGCTCAGGCGGCCTGGAGGCGACCGGGAAATGGCTGAAATCCTGGCCCTTGTGCTGCAGCATGATGAGCAGGCTGTCCTCTGCGCGGTTGAACTGGCACTTGAAGACGGCGTGGCGACCAAGACCCATGTTCTCAATACGCTTCATCGCCTGATCGATGCCAAGAGAACCGTGGTTCCCCGGCTCGATGCCCCACAGGCCCTGGTGCTCGAACACGAACCGTGCGCCGATACAGGGCGGTATGACATCCTGCGAAGGGACAGCCGCCATGCGTCATGATCCTGCGGCTGCTTCACTTGTGGTCATGCTCCGTGGATTGCGGATGTATGGCATGTCCCAGGCCACGGCCGACCTCATCGAGCAGGGGGCACCTGCCTTCGAGGCGGCCATCCCCATCCTCTCACAACTCCTGAAGGCGGAACTGGCCGAACGCGAAGTGCGCTCCATCGCCTACCAGACAAAGACCGCCCGGTTCCCCGCCTACAAGGACCTGTCCGGGTTCTCCTTTGCCGATACGCAGGTCAACGAGCCCATGATCCGCCAGCTCCATAGCGGGGACTTCATCGAGCGTGCTGAAAATGTCGTGCTGATCGGCGGTCCGGGAACCGGGAAAACCCACCTGGCGACCGCGCTGGCCATCCAGGCGATCACCCATCACCGCAAGAAGGCGCGCTTCTGGTCAACGGTCGATCTGGTCAATGCGCTCGAACAGGAAAAGACCGCCAACCGGGCCGGGCAGATTGCCGACAGGCTGCTCCGCCTGGATCTCGTGATCCTTGATGAACTCGGTTATCTCCCCTTCAGTGCGTCTGGGGGCGCCCTGCTGTTCCATCTGCTCAGCCGCCTCTACGAGCGCACCAGTGTCATCATCACAACCAATCTGAGCTTCAGTGAATGGGGAGACGTCTTTGGTGACCCGAAGATGACAACGG
>NZ_JBFCXX020000048.1:0-1728 GCF_040702925.2 Acetobacter fabarum
CCAAAACGACAGCGCTTCAAACGCTATCCCATAGGCTTTTTTCATATCGATATTGCCGAAGTCCAGACTGCTGAGGGTAAGCTGCACCTCTTCGTTGCCATCGACCGGACAAGCAAATTCGCTGTCACACAACTGGTCGAAAAAGCCGATCGGAAGACGACCTGGGAATTTCTCGAACATCTCCTGAGCATCATTCCTTACCGGATACACACCATCCTGACCGACAATGGGATCCAGTTTGCTGAACAGCCCTGCAACCGCAATACGGCCTGGTCGCGTCCAATGCGCTTCGACATGATCTGCGAAGCCCACGGGATTGAACACCGTCTGACAAAACCCAACCATCCCTGGACCAATGGTCAGGTTGAACGGATGAACCGGACTATCAAGGATGCAACCGTCAAGCGCTTCCATTACGACAGCCATGAGCAGTTAAGGACACACCTCAGCGATTTCATGGCAGCCTATAACTTCGGGCGAAGACTCAAGACCCTGAACGGCCTCACCCCTTACGAATACGTCTGCAAAATCTGGACTGCAGAGCCAGACAGATTCATCATCAATCCAACCCATCAAACCCCGGGACTAAACACCTAGAATCACGAGCCAGAGGCATCAATCATCGGTTTTTCAATCTCTCCACGGTCAAATAACATATCTCTTTTATTTTTTTTACATCATTGGTTGCGGCAAGGGCTTCATATAAGCAATCATAAAAAGAATCTAAATTTTTAGAATCTATGGCATACATCACTGAATTTAATGATCTGGCCTTCTGGAACCAATACATTGCCTTTTTTTTAACATCTATATGTCCACCATCTTCAAGTATATCGAAATATTTATTGTCTATATACTGTATTGTTTTTTCAAGCTCTCTTCTCTCTGGTATGCTTATTAATTTTCCTGTTTCGAAGTATGACTGAATATCATCATTAAGGTAGTCTTCTGAATGGCTAGTACTACATGCCCATTTCGCAATTAAACGAGCTATTAAAGAGCGTTCATCGCTTGTGAGTCTTTCTCCATATTCAACTAGTTCAGGAGAAAATTGATTGAGACGTATACTTAAATCCATTATTTTTCTTTACTTTTTTATTGAGGTGGTAGGCAATACTTTAACATTATTTATCGCCAATGCACAAGACGAACAAATGGGTCTACCAGCACCTATTGCTCTAACAGTATAGCCCCGCTCCTTAGACCAGTTTATTATATCAGTCTCTGCATGACCCGTGCCAGATATAAATACATCTTCAGAGTGTAATTTTTGCGCCACGCCACTCCGTAAGTATCCACGAGGTTCGCTTGTGGATATTACTGTTACTTCTTGTCCAGCCGTATTTTTTACGATACCGACACCCATCGTCACGCGACCTCTCGCCCCTTCAGGTATGGCTGATTGTAATTCGTTAACTCTTTGCGTGATATAAGCATTATCTTGTTCTTGTTCTTGTTCAACAACTTTTTTTTGCCGCTTTGGTCAGGTTTCTGTGCCCGTTGGCGTTTTTGCCAGAAGCTCTTTTCTTCCCTCTGGTGTCGTCAACAGTCGGTTGACTTCACGAGCCTCTAAAAGCGCATCCTCCATCCTTGAAACGTCATTGTCACTAGGCTCAGGACCTATTAATTTATTGAACTGAGCGAGAAGTTTTGATTCACAGTCTTACCGATGAAGGGTGGGCCTGTGAGTGATGTGTTTATGCTGTCTGAGAGGCAGATGGAGCGGAT
>NZ_JBFCXX020000049.1:0-1665 GCF_040702925.2 Acetobacter fabarum
CGACGACTTGCACCTCATCCCGCTTCTTGATGTAATTTGTGCTACGTTGCAGATAAGTGACTTATCCAAAGTTGCCCGGTGAGCAGTCGGCCCGCGTCTCGACGCGCCTGAGCAGATTTTTTTTGTGCAAACTGTGATATCGCACAGGTCATAACCAATACGTTGGGAGTGTCGACCCATTGTGGTTGAAGTCTGTATGACATGCCTGAGACCACCATCTCATTGTACGGAAGTCTCGGGCTACGCCGAAATACTAATTCGGTAATTATTATTTATGTCGCGGATCATCTTTTGAATTGATATAGGTCATGCCGAAAGGAGCGACACCGGAAACCTGTAAAATAGCTCCGCTGTCCCCAGCCTTCAGGGCGTGCCCCATATTCACCGGAAGATGTACGAACCCGCTCGCTTCCATATGAGCCCGCGGATGAGAGCATAATCAATCGTCGTCGATCGGCTCGCGGCACACCCGTCAGGTCCATCATCAGTTATTGGTCACATCAGGCAGATGTCTGGTGTAGGCTTCGCGTTGCTACAATCCCCTAATGACGGTCATGAGAGCTTATTATCCTGTCCGAAAAATGGGGACCACCTCACCGGCAAGTGGGTGACAGGACTGCGTGTCGTTACCACCTATTACCCACAGTCCTTCTGCATACGGTAAGAAGGAGTCCGTCTTTTGAACCTCGATCGTTAGGATGATCTCATGGCTGGTAAACGTATTCTCATGCTCGCAGGTGATTTCGTTGAAGATTACGAAATCATGGTGCCATTCCAGATGCTGCTGATGGTTGGACACAAGGTGGATGTGGTGTCTCTGGGCAAGAAGGCTGGCGAGCAGGTGGCGACGGCCATCCACGATTTCGAAGGCCATCAGACCTACACCGAAAAGCGTGGCCACAACTTCACGCTCAACGCCACCTATGCAGACACGAAAGCAGATGATTACGATGCGCTGGTCATTCCGGGCGGTCGTGCGCCTGAACAGCTCAGCACCGATGAAAGCGTGCTGGACTTGATCCGGGCCTTTGTGACGGCTGACAAGCCGATTGCTGCCGTCTGCCATGGCCCGCAGCTTCTCGCTGCTGCCAATGTCATTTCCGGTCGCAAGGTTTCTGCCTATCCCGCCTGTCGTGCTGAAATGATGCTTGCAGGCGCAGACTATCAGGCGATTGCGATTGATGGGGCTGTGACGGACGGTAAGCTGGTGACAGCACCAGCATGGCCAGCACACCCGGCCTGGATCGGCCAGTTCCTTAAGGTTCTGGGCACGAAGATCGAAGCCTGATTGTTATCCGCAGGGAAAGACCCGCCATGTGTGAACTCTACGTCCGCGCCGACCCGATCTTTTACGAAAGCCGGACACGGTCCCTGCGGATCCATGGTGTCGTCACCACGATCCGGCTGGAGAACATGTTCTGGGATGTCTTGACGGAAATTGCCGCAGCCGATGGCATGACCGTCAACCAACTCATCACGAAGCTTTCGGATGAAATTCTGGAGCTTCGGGGTGAGCTGCCCAATATGGCGTCTTTTCTGCGGGTCAGTTGCCTGCGCTATCTGGACCGGGAGCGTCAGATCCAAAGCGTTCCGGGATCTGTGGCTGTTCAGCCCGTTCCGCTGCAAAGGGTCGGTTAAACCTTACTGTCTGAATCAAAAAGCGAC
>NZ_JBFCXX020000004.1:0-66802 GCF_040702925.2 Acetobacter fabarum
CTCCCCCACGCCCCACCGCAGGACCCCTTGCCGGACATAACGCCATGGATGCAGGGGAACTGCGGCATAAGGGGTGTCCATCATTTTGAAAGCCACAGACCCGGCCCCCACATTGCCATAACAGCCCTGATGCATGGCAACGAATATGCCGGGGCCATGGCCCTTACCCACCTGCTGGCAACACCCCCTACCCCCACACGGGGGCGGCTGAGCCTGATTTTTCTTAACCCGGATGCATACGCAGCGTTCGACCCCCGCCACCCCTCCCGCTTCCGTTATATTGAGGAGGACATGAACAGGCTGTGGGCACCCAAACTTATCCACTCCACACACACATCTCTGGAAATGCAGCGCGTGCGCGAGCTTGTACCCGTGATTGACACAGTGGACGTACTGCTTGACCTGCACACCATGACATGGCCTTCCGCCCCCCTGCTGCTGACCAGCATGGCGGAACGCAACCTGCGCATGGCCAGCACTTTGGCCTGCCAGCAGGCAAGCCCCCTGCAGGTTGTGCTGGATCAGGGCCACCCTACCGGGCCACGCCTGATTGATTACGAACGTTTTTCCACGCCTTCGGGCACGGCACGGGCCTGCCTGCTGGAAGCCGGGCAACACTGGACCCGCAGCGCTGCCCAGCACAGCCTGAGCACGGCCCGCGCGTTTCTGGCCGAGCATGGCATGGGCCCTCCCTTACCCAGCACCCCACACCAGAGCGGGATCAATGCCGTGGTGACCGATTGTGTAGAAGCCCATACCGCGGGCTTTGCCTTCCTGCGCCGCTATGCGGGTGGAGATATTATTGAACACGCCCACACCCTGATTGCCGTGGATGGTATGGACGAAATCCGCACCCCTTACGATAACTGCCTGCTGGTCATACCCAACCTGCGCCCCCGCCGGGGACATACGGCGGTCCGGCTGGCGCGCATTCTTTAAAAAATCAGATACGGCGGAACAGACGCCGCCAGAGCTGAACCTGCACGGGTTTTGACGCACCAGTTCCATACAGGTCCGGCCAGCATGGTCTGAGCATCAGGCACAGTCGCACAGGCCCAAGGGTGCGGTGCTGGGCACCTGATCCATGGAATTACTGCCATAAGATCCATGGAGTTATTGCCATAAACAGAGTGGCACATTGGGCAGCACAGGCCGAAAGTGCCGAAAACCCAGAACGGATGAGCCTGCCCCTACACGCAAAAAAGGCGCAGGAGAAACCTCCCGCGCCTTTTAAGGCAGAACCGGTTTAAACGCGGATTAGCGCGTATAAATGGGGAAGCGTGCACACAGGGCCTTAACCCGTTCATGCACGGCGTTTTCCACGACGGTATCCCCCTCCCCACCCGAGGCGGCAAGGGCGGTCAGCACTTCGTCAATCATTTCACCGACCTGACGGAACTCTGCTTCGCGGAAGCCGCGCGCCGTGGCGGCAGGGCTGCCCAGACGCACGCCAGAAGTAATGGCGGGTTTTTCCGGGTCAAACGGAATGGCGTTTTTGTTGGCTGTAATACCCGCACGTTCCAGAGCCTGTTCCGCTGCCTTGCCGGTCACTTTTTTGGGCCGCAGGTCAACGAGCAGCAGGTGGGAATCGGTGCCACCCGTCACAATATCAAACCCGCGTTCTACCAGCACTTCGGCCAGCACTGCGGCGTTCTTCTGCACGGCTTTCTGGTATTCCTTGAACTCAGGGCGCAGGGCTTCGCCAAATGCTACGGCCTTACCGGCAATAACATGCATGAGCGGACCGCCCTGCAGGCCGGGGAACACGGCGGAGTTGATCTTTTTGGCCAGTGCTTCGCTGTTGGTCAGGATCAGGCCGCCACGCGGGCCGCGCAGGGTCTTGTGCGTGGTGGAGGTCACAATGTCCGCATATTCCAGCGGGTTGGGGTACAGGCCCGCAGCAACCAGACCGGCAAAATGCGCCATATCCACCATAAGCAGCGCACCCACTTCATCCGCAATGCGGCGGAAACGGGCAAAGTCGATAATCCGTGGGTAAGCGGACCCACCTGCCACAATAATGGAGGGCTTGTACTCGCGCGCAAGGCTTTCCATCTGGTCGTAGTCCAGCACGCCGTCCTGCTGGCGCACGCCATACTGCACGGCATTGAACCATTTGCCCGAATAGTTGGGAGCGGCACCGTGTGTAAGGTGCCCACCCGCTGCAAGGCTCATGCCCAGAACGGTGTCACCCGGCTTGCCCATGGCCATGAACGCGGCCTGATTGGCATTTGCGCCCGAATGCGGCTGCACGTTGGCAAAAGCTGCGCCAAACAGGGTTTTGGCCCGTTCAATGGCCAGAGTTTCCACCTTGTCCACTTCCACGCAGCCACCGTAGTAGCGCCGGCCGGGGTAGCCTTCGGCGTATTTGTTGGTCAGCACACTGCCCTGCGCCTGCAAAACAGCCTCGGAAGCCATGTTTTCGCTGGCGATCAGCTCAATCCCGTCCTGCTGGCGGGTCAGCTCTGCGGCAATGGCGGACGCAACGTCCGGATCCGTCTGGGTCAGCGGCGCATGAAAAAAACGGTCCAGATCCGTGTGGCTCATTCGGGTGTTCCCTCAAAATCAAACTGTCGTTTGGCAACATGCCTGCCGGGCGGCAGATGGTGGTCACTCTATACGGTTCCGGCTCGCTCTTTGCCAGACCATGTTCCACACTGCTTTTTATAACAGACACAAGCGCTGGGTGCTCTCTTACCCCGTTCCACGCACAGCTGACAGGAGAAAAACGCAAAAAGGGCGGAACTCTCCCCTTTTTTCTGCCCCGCACTTTTGCCCACGCCCTCTTTGGGACAAACCGTAAACATGGCTCCCCGGCACGCCCCCCATATCAACTGCGGATTCGCGTGTCCTGAGCACGGCAACACCGCGCGGGGCTGACCCTTGCGCGGCGGGGTTGCATAACAGGGGCAGGCGCGCATACTTGCCCCGTTTTGTTCACCCCGTACCGTCATGGGTAACCGGCCAAGCCTGCCCCGTGGCAAACACCGAGCAAGGAGATCCCGCCCATGATGGCTGGTCGTTTCCCTTTGACCCGCCCGCGCCGCAACCGGTTTGACGATGCTACACGCCGTCTGGTTGCCGAAAACTCACTGGGCATCAGCAACCTGATCTGGCCGATTTTTTTCATGGAAGGGACAGGTGTCACAACCGAGGTTTCCTCCATGCCCGGCGCGCATCGCGTCACACTGGACCGGCTCGCCAGGCATGTGGAACCGGCTGCCAGGCTGGGTATTCCAGCCCTTGCCCTGTTCCCCATCACCCCGACGGACGCGCGTGATGATGCCGGAACCGAAGCGCTCAACCCCGACAACCTGATGTGTCGCGCGGCCAGACTGCTGAAAAAGGAATTCCCCGACATGGCCCTGATCGGGGACGTGGCGCTGGACCCCTACACCAGCCACGGCCATGATGGCGTGATCGAGGACGGCTACGTAGCCAATGACGCCTCGGTCCAGATCCTGTCCCGGCAGGCCGTTAATCAGGCCCACGCGGGGGTGGATATTATTGCCCCTTCGGACATGATGGACGGTCGCATCGCCACCATCCGGCAGGACCTTGACGGCAATGGCCTGATCAACACCCGCATCATGTCCTACGCGGCTAAATATGCATCCGCCTTTTATGGCCCGTTCCGCGATGCGCTTGGCTCTGGCGGGCTGCTGAAAGGGGACAAGAAAACCTACCAGATGGACCCCGCCAACAGCGACGAAGCCCTGCGCGAAGTGGAAATGGACATTGCCGAAGGGGCCGACATGGTCATGGTCAAGCCCGGCATGCCGTATCTGGACATTATCCGTCGCGTAAAAGACACGTTCAGCGTGCCGACTTTTGCGTATCAGGTCTCGGGAGAATATGCGATGCTCATGGCAGCCATCAACAATGGCTGGCTCGACCGCGACCGTGCCATCATGGAAAGCCTGATGGCCTTCCGCCGTGCTGGGGCCAATGGCATACTCACGTATTTTGCCATTGAAGCTGCACAGCACATTCGGGAAAGATCGGGCCTGTAACCCACCGCCTGGCCCATGCCGGGCATAAGCGGGTCGGTTCTACCGGCCCGCCATGCATCCGGGATTGCCGATTATGACGCCTCCACTGCGCAACCCGCAGTTTTTTTATACCACAACGGCACAACCATGCCCGTACCTGCCTGCGCGCATGGAACGCAAAATTCTGGTTGATCTGGCTGTCCCCGATGCCGACACCCTGCACAGCCGCCTGTCCACCACGGGCTTCCGGCGCAGCCACACACTGGCCTACGCACCTTTGTGCGCGGGGTGCTCGGCCTGCATTCCCATCCGCCTGCCTGTTGCCGCCTTTACCCCCAACCGCACACAAAAACGGGTATGGAACCGCAATACGGACCTTAGCGCGACCCTGCTGCCCCCCATAGCAACGAGCGAACAGTACGACCTGTTCCGCCAGTACCTGAGCGCCCGCCACGCGAATGGCGAAATGGCGCATATGAGCGCGCGCGACTACCGGATTATGGTGGAGGAAACAACGGTTGACACGCAGATCATAGAGTTCCGCACACCAGACAACAAACTGGTCGCCGTCAGCCTGACCGATACGCTCGATGACGGGCTTTCGGCCGTGTACAGTATTTACGACCCACAGCAGACCACCCGTTCACTGGGGGTTTATGTTGTGCTTTTCCTTATCCACCAGACATTCCTGCTTGGCTGTCCGTATCTTTATCTGGGCTACTGGATTCCGGGCAGTCCCAAGATGGCGTACAAAAGCCGCTTCCGACCGGCAGAAATCCTGCGTGATGATACATGGCAGCCACTGGACCCGGAGCAGCCTGTCAACACCTCGCGGGACGCCCTGTTCCCCAATGCGCCATTATTCTGACCCGCCCGCCCCTTACTGGCAGGCTTACGCTCCACAGCTCATGCCCCCAGTGAGCAGAGCTGAATTTGGGCTCAGGGGCTGTTGACTGATTGCGCTGGACAGGATGTTGGACAGCAAGCCAGTGACAAGATCAGAAGCGGCACATTGAACGATTATGACGCCCTGTTGCGCCATGATAAGGTCCGACCGCTGCGGCACTCACGATTTTCCATATCTTGAAAAGCAGTTTACCCACCCTCCGCCTTGGCGGCGATGCTCTGGTTTTCATGGACGATCCCGCCAGAAAACCGCACGATACACCACCAGATAGCCTGTTTTTACGCGTCCAGCATGATTGCATCGCTCGTCGTCACGCGGCCAAGACGAGGGAAAATTGCCTCACAGGCAAAACGCTGCATCTCCAATGTGAATGTGGACATGATGTCCTCGGCAAGCACAACGTTGTATCCGTGCTCATGAGCCGCCCGAGCGGTGGACGCCACCCCCATATTGGTCGCAATTCCGCCGAGCACGATGGTTGTGATCCCGCGCCGCCGTAACTGGAGGTCGAGGTCCGTGCCGTAAAACGCCCCCCACTGCCGTTTCGTGACCAACAGATCGTCCGCTTCGGCAAGGCCGTCAACCAGTTCGCTCCAGTCTGGCGCGAAACCGTCTGGTGACGAAACAGGGCGATCGACCGCACCATGCACGGCATCGGCAAAATCGGGTGCGAATGCGACATTCACCAGAATGACGAGAGCACCGGCAGCCCGGAAATGCGCCGCGACTTTTTTCGATCGCTCGACGATCTCTCCGCCCGATATTGGTGCAAGAGGAAGCCCTGTTATGCCCTTCTGAAGATCAATCAGGACAAGAGCCGTCTGGCTGGCTGGGAGTGAAAGCATGATGAGACCTTCCTTATTGACGTTCGAAGTGCTTTCCCTAAGCATTGCCTGGGACATCAAGAAACGTTGAAATTTGAGTGCACACTCAAACAGGAGGATTATTTGAGGATAGACTCAAATACTTCAAGAGAAAAACGAACGCCTCTCCAGCCACTCCGCTCGACGGGGCGTCAGCGCGTTGAGGAACTGCTGGCGGCTGCGTCCGACCTTATGGCGGAGCGCGGTTATGAAGCGACAACGATGGCGGAGATCGCGGCCCGCGCCGGGGCGAAGATCGGTTCGCTCTATCGTTTCTTTCCGAACAAAGAATCTGTGGCGGACGCGCTGATGCAGCGGCATATCGCCATTCTGGAAGAGGAATACGCAGCACTTGCCCTGCGTGCGACCAGACTTTCGCCAGAAGAACTGGCCGATGTGCTGATCGAATTACTTGTCACGCTTCACCCTCGTGTCAAATCATTACCCGCGCTGATGGAAGCACGGACTGACAGAATGGAAATCCGTGACTGCGCACGAGGGCATGCCATAGCCGGAATTGCGGCGGCATTACGTGTCTGCGCACCGGGGCTGGATGAGACACTGGCGAGAGATATCGCAACGGTCGTTCTGAACACCATGAAAATGTTACGAAGCATGCTCGTAAAAGATGCGCCCACGACACCAGACGCTCCCAACGAGTTGCGCCGGATGAACCGGCTCTATCTTTCGGACCGGCTGGCACCGTTCCGCCGCACCTAGAGCGCGTGACAGATTATAATAAACTTTTCAATATCTTCTCTTGATATCATGTCTTTTTATGAAACCCTGTCTCGTTTTCAAACAGCCAGACGCATGTGCAGACGGCCTCGAAAAAGAAATACGTGATCCCAAACTTCGTTGTCGTGATGGGAATTACGTATTCCTCATTGAGAGAAACAACAAAGACAAAAATTGGATAATACCAACCTGAAACGCGAAAAATGCCTATTCCTTATTGATTATCTTCTGGAAAATAAAGAAGTCATGCAGTCCATTTCCTGACCCACTCCACATCATGAACGGTGGAGATTGCTAACGCGGGAGCCAGTACGTCCATCATATCCCGCCCCACTCTATCAGGACGGAGAATGACAGGGACTGTCTCTGCGTTCCGGACGCGCCTGTCACGCAGATGTACATGCCGATCAGCAATCCATATGCTGCCGCGCCGCCTTCGTCTTTTACCTCAAACAATGAACCCTGAGCCTAGAGCGCATCCACTGAACTATGAATTGTGTGGGGTGACATGGGGCATGGATTGTGATTCACCGTTTTCATTGATGGAGATGGTGATGGCGCGAGCATTGAGTGATGATCTTCGGGTGCGCGTTCTGGAAGCCGGAGCAGCGGGCGGGTCAGCGCGTTCATTGGCGAAGCGTTTCGGGATCGGGATTTCGACAGCGATCCGGTGGCTTCGGCGTGAGCGTGAACGCGCCGAATGGGCGGGAGCACAGATGATGTTCCTGCCTCCCTATAGTCCCGATTTCAACCCGATCGAAATGGCGTTCGTCAAACTCAAGGTCCTTTTGCGCACCAAGGCAGCAAGAACCGTCACAACCTTATGGGACGCCGCCGGATCAGTCCTGGATGCTTTCACTCCTGACGAATGCGCCTACAGGCCGCGAAGATTCCTTCTCATCTGCACTATTCCAGTTTCCGCTGGGTATAGGCCAAATCCTTCGTCAGTTGAGCAATGTACTGAAGGTTAAGACTCGTCAAGCACGACAATCTGCGGACTTCATGAGCGGCAGATTCTGCATCCCCCATAACAGACATTGAAAAATCACAATATTTATTTTTATATTTTTCAAATTCCCGATTGCTTATCGACATATATCTTCTGGCATCTCCCTTAAAATACTCTTCCTCAAACCACGTATCCAACATCCTCGGCTCCTGCTTTTCTTTTTGAACCAGCAGTCTCTCACTCGCTTCAAAATTTTTCTCCGCACAAAGCCTGACATCTGATAGCGCTCGAAACTGGCGGTAACATGCTTGAGATAAATCATTTGTACTGGGTTCTGCACAAACAAAAGCAGGCGCTATAGAGAAGCAACAAACCATCAAAAAAATATTTTTTCTCATTGAAAAATTTCCATTATTTATAGAAAAAAATTAAATTAATTACCTTGACTGCACAAACGGCAAGTCACCATCAATCTGCTCAATATAATGAAGATCAAGGCTCACACGACATGCTTTTTCATAGATTTCGTGAGAGTTACTGACTGATCCGCCCATAAGAGACATTGAAAAATTACAATTATCTCTCTTATATTTTTCAAATTCTTGATTACTTTCAAGAATCTTTTTCTTTGCTGCATCCTTATAGACTTGCTCTACATCCCATTGATCAAGAACCATCATGGCGTGCTTCTGCTCTCGTGCAAGGTATTTTTCACTCTCAGCGAGCTTTCCCGTCAGACAAACAACAATATCTGACGATACAAAAAAATCTTCAGAACATTGATTGTATAAATCCTGAGTACTGGGGGCAGCATTGGCAATACCCCCAAAAAAAATAATACAAAAAACAAAGCCGCTAAAATTTTTCATCATCAAGAACCTAGCACCAAAACCATCTAACCCTGCATCATTCAAGGAAATTACTACTTTTCGTTAAATACATTTTTTAGATCCACGTTGCAAAATTTTTAAAATTCTATTTTATAAAATCTCTCACATACAACAGTTTCTTATAATAATTTATATCTCCATGATTATAAAGAGCCGAAACGCTATTAATATTTAAATTTTTCCACCCTGTAATAACTCGTTTTTTTGCAGATTTTTTATATTTCCAAATCTGTCCACATCTAAAGATAGAAAAATTGGGATTCATATTTTCCATAACCTCAACTGTGCTGCCGATTTTCTTAGATAATTCATTCAGTGTTTTTTCATTATAAACTTTTATTGTGAGAATTTTTCCATCTATATTGCTATTTTTTTAAAATTCTCATCTACTACAACTTTTATATCTTCATTGGCATGCTTCATTAATAAAAACCCAACACCAATTCGAATATTATCAATCGGATTTGATAAAGCAGAATTTATATTTAACCGCCCTTTCCAAGCAGGAGGAACAATAAGATAGCCTCCCTCATTATCAGAAAAAAAGCTTTTAAACCTGGGTCTTGTGTATTTCCAATCTGCATAGGTCTACTACGCCATGAAGGGTTATCTGGTCCTCCCGTTTCAACCCAGATCATTGCCTTAATTATTTTCCAATCCAAGGGTCGGTAGTTTGGAGTATTAATTAAATAACGATTATACTCATTAACTATATTTTTTATATCTGAATCATATGCATTCCAACGATCTGAATAACGACTTTCATTAATTGTATCTTGCCATTTTTCAAAACCAGTTTTTGCACGTCCGGACAATGTTTGAGGGACACGAGATCTCTTTAGAGTTTGATGTGTTGCCACAATATCTCTCCAATCTGCCGCACACGATTAGCGCGAACAGAAAACATATTTTTTATGGGAATACTCTACGCCGGGAGCTTTCAATAGACGTAGAAAGGCTATTGTTCTTTATCAAATATGCATTATGAGCTCAGTGTCAATTATTTTTACGCAACTCAAATTCAAAAATTAATCTAGAGCGCATCCACTGAACTATGAATTGTGTGGGGTGACATGGGGCATGGATTGTGATTCACCGTTTTCATTGATGGAGATGGTGATGGCGCGAGCATTGAGTGATGATCTTCGGGTGCGCGTTCTGGAAGCCGGAGCAGCGGGCGGGTCAGCGCGTTCATTGGCGAAGCGTTTCGGGATCGGGATTTCGACAGCGATCCGGTGGCTTCGGCGTGAGCGTGAAAGCGGCGAACGGACGGGGGCACAGATGATGTTCCTGCCTCCCTATAGTCCCGATTTCAACCCGATCGAAATGGCGTTCGTCAAACTCAAGGCCCTTTTACGCGCCAAGGCAGCAAGAACCGTCACAACCTTATGGGACGCCGCCGGATCAGTCCTGGATGCTTTCACTCCTGACAAATGCGCCAACTTCTTGACAGCCGCTGGATATGAACCGGAATAAAGTGGACTCGCTCTAGGCTTTTTTGTTCGTCCATGTGGGAGCAAGCTTGCCAACACCTGCGCGCTTGCCCAGCCAGTCCTGCAAATCCGCCATGACGCGGTTTCGCACGGTTCCGGGCCAGACCAGCCCTTCGGATGCAGTAAATACCACAGCCTGACGCAACTTCCCGCCATCGGCGTATTTCTGCAACGCCACCCCCAGACCACGCCCCATGACGGGGAGCTGGTCGAGCGGGAAAATCAAAAACCGGCGGTTATCCCCAAGCACGGCCACATGGTCCCCCTGAGCTGGAATGCACAACTGGGCAGACTCATCGCCCTTGAGGTTGAGCACCTGCCGACCTGAACGCTTTTCGGAGACGAGGTTATCATCCTCCACCACCATGCCACGCCCCGCACTGGAAGCCACAAGGCGCTTGCCGCCTTCCTCCAGCACAAAAACCGCTAGCAGTTCCTCATCATTGGACAGGTCCATAAGCAGACGTACTGGCTGGCCGTCACCCCGCCCCCGTGGCAGGTCCACGCCCTTGAGCGTAAAGGCGCGGCCATCGGTCGCAAAAAAGCACAGCCTGTCCGTGCTCTGGCACGGAAGAGCCAGCTTGAAGCCATCCCCTTCCTTGAACTTCTGGCTTTCCAGATCAACATTGTGGCCCTTGATGGCGCGCACCCACCCTTTTTGGGACAAGATCATGGTCAGCGGTTCGCGCTCCACTGTTTCCACCACCGAAATGTCAACCGGCTTGGGAGCAGACAGAATGGTGCTACGCCGTGGGCCAACACGGCCCTTGCCAAACGCCTTGACCATACCCTCCAGTTCCTGCCCGATCTGCTTCCAGCGCTGTTTTTCATCGCCCAGCAGTGCGAGCAGTCCGGCTTTTTCGGCGGCGAGGGCGTCATGCTCCTTGCGGATTTCCATTTCCTCAAGGCGGCGCAGGCTGCGCAGGCGCATGTTCAGCACGGATTCGGCCTGCATGTCGGTCAGGCCAAAGGTGGCGATCAGGCTCGCCTTGGCGTCATCCTCCTCACGGATAATGCGAATGACCTCATCCAGATTGAGGTAAACGATGAGAAAGCCTGCCAGAATTTCCAGCCGTTTTTCCACGGCGGCAAGGCGGTGGCGGCTGCTCCGTTCCAGCACTTCGTGCCGGTGGTCCAGCCATGCCTGCAACACCTGCTTAAGCCCCAGCACACCGGGGGAACGGTCCGCCCCCAGCACGTTCATGTTCAGGGGAAAGCGGCTTTCCAGCGACGTGGCGCGGAACATGGTTTCCATCAGCACTTCGGGTTCGATCCCGCGTGTCTTTGGCTCCAGAATCAGGCGGATTTCATCCGTGCTTTCGTCGCGGATATCGCCTAGCAGCGGGAGTTTTTTCTGCTCCAGCAGGTCTGCCACCTGTTCGATCAGGCGGGACTTCTGCACCTGGTACGGTATTTCCGACACGACAATATGCCATATGCCAAACCGCCCCTGCTCCACAGCCCAGCGTGCACGCATGCGGAAGCCCCCTCGCCCCGTCTCGTACGCCTGCAGAATGGCCGAGGCATCCTCCACGATCAGCCCACCAGTGGGGAAGTCCGGCCCCGGCATAAGGGCCAGCAGGTCCTGCGTGGTTGCAGCAGGGTTCCGCACCAGCAGCGCCGCGGCCGCGCACACCTCCGCCGCATTATGGGGGGGAATGCTGGTGGCCATACCCACGGCAATACCCGCAGCACCATTGGCCAGAAGGTTGGGGAACGCTGCTGGCAGCACCACGGGTTCCTGCTCCTCACCATCATAGGTGGGGCGAAAATCGACCGCGTCGCTCTCTATCCCGTTTAGCAGGGCTACGGCCACTTCAGTCAGGCGGGATTCCGTGTACCGCATGGCGGCTGCATTATCGCCATCAATCGAGCCAAAATTGCCCTGCCCTTCCACCAGCGGGTAGCGAGCCGCAAAATCCTGAGCCAGACGGACCAGCGCCTCATAAACCGAGGCATCACCATGGGGGTGGAACTTACCAATGACGTCCCCCACAACACGCGCGCATTTTTTAAACCCCGATGTCGGGTCCAGCTTAAGCTGGTGCATGGCGTAAACCAGCCGCCTGTGCACGGGCTTGAGCCCGTCACGTACATCTGGCAGCGAGCGTGACATGATGGTGGACAAAGCATAGGCCAGATAGCGCTCACTTAGCGCATCTGCCAGTTTTGTCTCCTCAATATGGCCTTCGAATGTCTCGTTCATGCTCTGCCCCAGATAAAACGGTGCGATGTGTGATGGTCATGACATACCGCCACAGACCCGGTTGTGCCAGCCTTGGTGCGCAGTTCAGGTGTCGCCCGCTCCGGCTACCAGTTTTTCCACACGCCCGAGCAGTCTCTGCCGGGCGGCGGGGAGTGGCAGATGCCGCTGGCCAAAAGCATCCCGCGCCAGAAAATGCCCACTCAGGCGCAGGCCATCCAGCCAGTCCGGCCAGGAACCCGCCTGTGTCGGGTCATGCAAAAAAGCAGGCAGGGGCAGGAGCCGGTCCTTCCACGCCCCTGCCCCTTCGCAGCTGACAGCACGCCCGGTGCGGGGAGAGACAAAGGCGAGGTCGTTCGTCTGCCCGGTCACGGCGCAGCAGCTTAAATCCAGCCCAAAACCCAGCACGTCCAGCAAGGCCAGTTCCCACTCAATGTAATTAGGCAGACCGGTCTGCTCCGCAACGTCGGGGCTGTAGCCGATAAAGGAAAGAAGTTTGAGGGTCGCCCCAAAAAATGCCGGGCATGGCTCACCCTCGGGCAGGGTGGCATCGGCCAGCACACAGGCCGACTGCATCATGGCCAGTGCCAGCGGCATGCTCAGGATACGTGCAGCACAGCCATACAGCAGTTCACCCGATACCTGAACAGGAGCACCCTCGCCCCGTTGAGTCAGGCGGACCTTGACCACATTCCCCGGCTGCCACAAGGCGCGACCGGCTCGGCCAGCACCCCCGTAAGCCAGAGCGCGCACCAGCCCGTCCTGCTCGGTCAGCATATGAACCCGCGCGCCATTCTCGCCCTGCGGGGCCACAAAAACAACAAGAGCGGGAGCCTCCCTTTGCAGAGAAGTCCCGCCCTTGTTCAGCATGCAGAAGACCCTGTCTTAGACGCCGGAAACCTTGGCGACTTCAGCAGCAAAGTCGTCAACGACTTTTTCAATGCCTTCGCCAAGGTGGAAGCGGTCAAAGCCCACCAGCTTGACGCCAGCTTTTTTAACAACGTCCTTCACGCGGGTTTCGCCGTCATGCACCCATACCTGCTCCAGAAGCACCACTTCTTCGTAGAACTTGCGGATACGGCCTTCGACCATTTTTTCAATAATGGCTTCGGGTTTGCCCGATGCGCGGGACTGTTCGATCAGAACAGCGCGTTCACGCTCGACTTCTTCCTGATTCAGGCTGTTCACATCCAGCGCGGACGGGCGGGTCGCGGCAACATGCATGCCAACCTGACGGCCCAGCTGCTCAATGGCTTCATCAGCCGTCGGAGCTTCAATAGCTGCCAGAACGCCAATCTTGCCCAGACCGGGACGCAGCGCGCCATGCACGTAAGTGGCCACTACACCAGACGGCACGGTAAAGACGCGTGCGCGGCGCAGGGTCATGTTTTCACCGATGGTGGCGATCAGGTGCGTCAGTTCGTCAGCAACGGTACGCCCCGTAGCCAGCGTAGCTGCCTTGATGGCTTCCAGATCATCACCAACCTTGAGCGCAACCTGAGCAACGGATTCCACAAAATTCTGGAACGCTTCGTTACGGGCGACAAAGTCGGTTTCGGCATTCACTTCCACCATGGCGGCGGTTTTGTCGCCAGAGGCAACGGCAACCAGACCTTCTGCTGCCACGCGGCCGGATTTTTTGGCGGCGGCGGCAAGGCCCTTGGTGCGCAGCCAGTCAATGGCGGCTTCAATATCACCCTGCGCTTCGTTCAGCGCCTTTTTGCAATCCATCATGCCTGCGCCGGTTTTTTCGCGCAGTTCCTTGACCAGTGCTGCGGTAATTTCCGCCATATTCCTACTCCTTAGAAAACCGCAACGCGCCCCTGGCAGGGCGCGTGGCAGAACATTCCGTTGCCTGTAAAAAACACAGGCCTCTCATGCAAAAAAACAGCCCGGTTTAAACCGGGCTGTTTTTTTAAAGGCTTCAGCCTGCTACCGGAGCTTCTTCCGCCACCGGAGCCGCTTCCAGAGCGGGTTCAACCGGCAGTTCTTCAGAAGCACCCACGTCATGGCCCGCAGCACCCAGTTCGGCGGAAATACCGTCGAGCACGGAACCGGAAACGAGGTCGCAGTAAAGGCCAATGGCGCGAATGGCGTCATCGTTGCCGGGGACCGGGTAGGTCACGCCACGCGGGTCGGAGTTGCTGTCCAGAATGGCCACAACCGGGATACCCAGCTTGTTGGCTTCTTCAATGGCCAGCTTTTCCTTGTTCGTATCAATCACGAACAGAATGTCGGGCAGACCACCCATTTCCTTGATACCACCAAGCGAGCGTTCGAGCTTGTCGCGCTGGCGGGTCAGTTCCAGCACTTCCTTCTTGGTCAGGCCGGAAGTCGCGCCTTCGAGCGTTTCTTCAATCTGGCGCAGACGCTTGATGGAGCCCTGAATGGTCTTCCAGTTGGTGAGCATGCCGCCCAGCCAGCGATGGTTGACGTAGTACTGACCGCAGCGGCGTGCTGCTTCTGCAATCGGGTCCTGTGCGGCGCGCTTGGTGCCAACGAACAGAACGCGGCCACCACCGGCGACAACATCGCGAATCGCCTTGAGGGCGCGATCAAGCAGGCCAACGGTCTGCTGGAGGTCGATGATGTGAACCTGGTTGCGCACACCGAACAGGAACGGCGCCATGCGCGGGTTCCAGCGGCGTGTGTGGTGACCAAAGTGAACACCAGCTTCAAGCAGCTGGCGCAGTGTGAAATCGGGCATCGCCATGGGGCGTATTCCTACCTAACTGGTTAAACCTCCGCGAGACACCACCCAGCCATTTGACTGGGCACCAGAGGTGTATGGCCCCGCGTGTGTTATACCCCGGTCTGCGCCGGGGCGGCTCTATATGGCGTTTTTTGGCCCTGCGGGCAAGGCCAAAAAATGCGTTCAGCCCTGCTTGAGCGGTTTGGCGTAACGGTTGGGCACCCCGCTGCGGGCCAGCAGATCGCGCAGGCTTTTGACAACAGGGAACACTTCCACATTGTGGTCCCCGCCCAGTTCGCGCCATGCGTTCTGTTCCATTTCCACAATTTCGCGGTCTTCTTCAAAGATGCGATGCGTAAACAGACCCAGCACCGGCCATGCCATATCAAGCAGGAAAGTCCATTTGGGCTTTTTAACTGACAGCAGACCAAACGCCTGAGTAACCTGCTGGGTTTCACCCAGCGGCAGGTAACATGCCCACAGGTCCATGATCAGGTCGCCGTCCTTGTCATGGATCTGGAGCGTCTGGTACGGATAGGTGGTGCGAATGGACACGACCTCTTCCACTGGCTGTTCGCGCCCATCATCATGATGTTTGCCAAAAATCAGGGCTTCGGCCAGCGGCTGGTTGCCACCTTTGCGCGCAAAGCTGTAGCGGGCTTCCATAAAGTTGTCGCCCTTGTCCTGCCCCAGAAAACGGGCCGTGATGGAACCCATCTGGCGGCGGTGCAGGAACTGATGGTTCATGTCCATCAGGTTTTCGTGCATGAACGTATAGTGGCACTTCAGGCGCGGGCTGAACTGGCGGGTCTTGTATTCAGGGTTCCCCACCTGCGCGATATCGGGCACGGGCACCTTGTCCGCCAGATCGGGGTCACCGGGGAAGATAAAGATCAGCCCGCTTTTTTCGCGGCAGGGGTAGGATTTAACCGGGCGGCCCACGCCTTCCTTGTTCAGGTAGGGCACGGTTACGCATTTGCCCTGCTGGTCAAACGCCCAGCCGTGATAGCAGCACTTGATGCAGCCCTTGTCGTCCACAACGCCTTTGCTCAGCGGGACCTGACGGTGAGCACAGCGGTCTTCCAGCGCATAGACCGGGCCGTATTCCGGGCGGATCAGCGCAATGGGATGGCCTGCAAAACGGGCGGCAAACGCCTTGCCCTGCCTTACCTTGCTGGACCATGCCACAGGGTACCAGAAATTGGGATCAACATCGATCTGCCTCAGATCATAGCGGGGGGCATGCCCCTGCTCTGCCTGCTGCTCCGTAGCTGTTGCTGCCTGTTGCATGGTGTCACCTCATCAGAATACCACAGACCGGTTGTTCCGATGCATATCATTCCGGCCTGAAAAGGACGTGCGAACGATTGAGCATTCAGCCGGGTCTGCACAAGCCCTTATCGTCGCATGCCTGCCTTCCAAACGGAATGGACATAAATCAAATTCGGCTTATGCACTCTTCCGCAGGCATTGTTCCAGTTGCGCGGTCCATGATTCGTCCACCGGCAAGGACGTTCCGTCCAGTTCCGTGACCACCCGGAGCGAAAGGGAATTTACCAGCCACACACCACGCGCGTGCAGCAGGTCCGCCGGGGCCAGACGGGCTTCACGCACAAAATTTTGCTCCAGCAGGCGCTCACGGGCAATGCCCGCCAACGCACCTTCGCCCCCAAGGGGCGTGAGCAGCCCCGCATCCGTTGCCACCAGCAGGTTGCTGATCGTGCTTTCCGCCACCCGTCCCTGCGTGTTGAGCAACAGCGCATCCTGCGCCCCCATACGCTCGGCCTCCTGCCGGGCCAGAATACCGGGCAGGTAGTTCAGGCTCTTGATATAGGACAGGGGCGAGGCCTCATCCCGCCGGATCAACCGGCTGGTCACGACCTGAATACGAGCAAGGCTGAACTCCCCCGGAGCCGCCGTAAGCAACACGGTAGGGTGCACGTGAGTCGGAGGCAGCAGCCCCCTTGGCCCCTCCCCGCGCGCCACGCTCAGCCGTAGCACCGCGTTGTGCAACCCGCATGCCTGTAGCAGCGCCGTAGCAGCCTCCTCCACCACTCCAGCCTGCGGCACGGGCATGCCCAGCACACCTCCCCCCGCTGCCAGACGGGCCATGTGCCGGGGCAGATGCAGAACCCGCCCACCAACCGCCCGCATGGTTTCAAACAGGCCATCACCCAGCGTAAAGCCACGATCTGCCGGGCTTATGCGGGCCTCATCACGCGTAAGGAGCGCGCCATTGAGCCATACGACTGTCATGCTCTCTCCGCAAAAGCCGCAAAAGGGGCAAGCTTCAGGCGCATTTCCTCATATTCCTTTTGCGGGTCAGACAGAATGGTAATCCCGCCCCCCGTACCCATACGCAACTGCCCCCCGTGGGCGACAAAACTGCGAATGATCACGGAGCTATCCATCCGCCCATCCACACCAAGGCAAAAAACCGTTCCACAATAAGCCCCACGGGGTGTGGCTTCCAGTTCGTCAATAATTTCCATAGCGCGGTATTTGGGCGCACCTGTTACGGAACCGGGCGGCAGGGTAGCCGCCAGCAGGTCAAACACATCACACCCCTGCCGCAAATGCCCCTGCACTTCAGAAACAAGATGATGCACATGTGCAAACCGTTCCACCGCCCATAATTCGGGCACACGCACACTGCCAATACGGGCAACACGCCCGATGTCATGGCGCATGAGGTCCACAATCATCAGGTTTTCAGCACGTTCCTTATCATCTGCTGCCAGAGCCTGAGCCAGAAGCTGGTCCTCCGCCCTGCTCTGCCCCCGTGGGGCTGTGCCTTTTATGGGGCGGGTTGCCATATGCCCGTGCCGGTCAACCTGCAAGAACCGCTCTGGCGAACATGAAAGCAGCGAAAACCCTGCCCCACAGGACAAAAAAGCTCCAAAAGGTGCTGGGGCCACCTGCCGCAACCGGCGATACAGGCCAGACGCACACATATCTGCAGGCAGGTCCGCCACATGCTGGCAGGTGATGTTGACCTGAAAAATATCCCCCTGAGCAATATAGCGTTGCGCAGCACTGACTGCCCGGCAGTATTCCGCCTGTGTCTGACTGGCCCGCAAATGCAGCGGGGGTACCTGTGGGGCTGGCTCCGCGTGCTCAGGCAGGGCGGACCAGAGTGCCTGAGCCTGCTCACACGCCTGAGGCGTTAGCCCATCATGCGCCAGCCCTGCCAGCACCACCTGCCGGTTTTTGCGGTCCCATATATAGGCATGATCGTAAAAAGCTGCGGAAAAGACAGGAGCATCCCCCTCCGCATGCCGGGACGGAACACCTTGCAAGGCCCGGCCAAACGCATAGCTGGCAAAACCGACCCAGCCACCACAGAACGGCACATCCGCCTGATAGGTACCAATACTGAAACCTTCCTGTATTTTACGCAGAATATCCAGCATCTGCTCAGACGCACCCAAAGCCTGACGCACCCCGTCCACTTCCACCCTGTCTGCAAAAACCTGTAGGGTATGGCGTGGATTATGGCAGAAGATACGCCACCGGCTGCGTGCGTCCAGCGCTCCGCCACTATCGAGAAAAGCGCACCATGGGGCACCTCCCCACAGGGCCAGAACCGTATCCGGCTCCCGCCATGGCAGGGTGCGCGTCCATGCCACGGGCTAGACCTGCTCCACGCGGGAAATACCATCCAGTGTACGCAGCTTCTGCCCGAGCAGAGGGGTCACCTTGTAGCCACCACGCAACCGGATTTCCACATCGCAGCTTTCAGCCACACCGGGCAACAGCACAATACGGCCTGCGCCGCCCTTCTGGTCGCTCAGCACGGTTTGCAGGGCGGGCAGAGCCTCTTCCTTTTCCAGCCATATCCGCAATTCGCTTTGGCCCTGGGCGGCTGCGTCCTCCAGTTCCACGATGTCGGACGCGGTGATACGCATGGCCTCGCCCTCCTGCTTAAGTTCGGCCGTAACCAGCACAGCCCTGCCCGCCACCAGACTTTCCCGCACACGGCCCAGCACTTCGGAAAATACCGTGACCTCACACCCACCTGTGGCGTCGGACAGGCGCACCCATGCCATTTTATTGCCTGTGCGTGTCGGACGCTCCTTGCGGTCCACCACGCAGCCCGCAATTTTAACCCGCCCGACCCCGGCTTCTGCCGCGGCAAGCAACTGGGAGGATTTGACAACCCCCAGCCTGCGCAACACAGGGCCATAGGCATCCAGCGGGTGGGCTGTCATATGAAAGCCAACCGCTTCTGCTTCCATGGCCAGTTTTTCAAACTCCGGCCAGTCCGGCCCTTCGGCCAGACGCAGGGGCTCCTTCTGCCCGCCGCCACCAAACAGACCGATCTGGCCTGATGCCGCCTCCTGCGCCTGACTATGGGCGCGGCGCAAAAGGACATCGGCTGAATGGAAGACACGCGCCCGGTTTTTATCCAGACATTCAAACGCGCCTGCCTTGGCCAGATTTTCCATTTGCATGCGGTTGATGTGTTTGGGGTCTATGCGCGTTGCAAAATCGGCCAGATCGGTAAAAGGCTTGTCCCCTCTTGTGGCAACCAGAACCTCCATGGCCCCAAAACCAACTTTTTTAACCGCGGCCAGTGCGTAGCGAATGGCGTATTCGCCATTGGGCATGACCTCCACGGCAAAGTCAGCCTCCGAACGGTTGATGTCTGGCGGCAGCACGGCAATGCCCATGCGCTCGGCCTCCTGCCGCAGGGCCGCCAGTTTTTCCGTCCGTTCCCGCGCGAGTGACATACAGGCAGCAAGGAAGGCCACAGGGTGGTTGGCCTTCATCCACGCGGTCTGGTAGGAGACAAGAGCATAGGCCGCAGCATGGGATTTGTTAAACCCGTAATCCGCAAACTTGGCCATGAGGTCGAACACCTCTACCGCCTTGTCGTGATCTATGCCGCGCCCGGTGGCTCCTTTGGTAAAGATCTCGCGCTGGTGGTCCATTTCCGCGCGGATTTTTTTACCCATGGCGCGGCGGAGCAGATCTGCCCCACCCAGACTGTAGCCCGCCATCTTCTGGGCAATCTGCATGACCTGTTCCTGATAGACCATGATACCGTAGGTCTCTTCAAGAATATCGCGGATTTCCTCGTGCGGGGGTTCCCACGCCTCACCATGCTTACGGCGGCAGTAGTCAGGAATATTGGCCATTGGACCGGGGCGGTACAGAGCCACGGCGGCAATAAGATCCTCCAGCCGGGTGGGGCGCATCTGTTTGAGAACATCGCGCATGCCAGCACCTTCGAACTGGAAAACGCCTGCCGTATCGCCCCGGCTGAGCATCTCGTATGTGGCGGTATCGTTCAGGGGGATGGAGGCCAGATCCACCTCCTTGCCCATCTTGTGAATAAAATCCACACCGCGTTTGAGAATGGTCAGTGTTGTCAGGCCCAGAAAGTCGAACTTGACCAGACCGGCCTGCTCAACAAACTTCATGTTATACTGGGTGACCAGCGTGTCGCTCTTGGGGTCTCGGTACAGCGGCACCAGTTCCACCAGCGGGCGGTCCCCGATCACCACCCCGGCGGCGTGAGTGCTGGCGTGGCGGAACAGCCCTTCAAGCTGCTGGGCAATTTCAAGCAGTCTGCGCAAAGCCTCGTCATTATCGCGCATTTCCTGCAATTTGGGTTCGCCTTCTATGGCTTCCCTGAGCGTAACAGGCTTGGCTGGGTTGTTGGGAATAAGCTCGGCCACACGATTGACCATGCCATAGGGCAGCCCCAGCACACGCCCCACGTCACGCACCGCCGCGCGGGCCTGCAACTTACCGAAGGTAATGATCTGGGCAACCCGGTCGCCCCCATATTCACGCCGGACATACGCGATCACCTCGTCTCGCCGGTCCTGACAGAAGTCGATATCAAAGTCAGGCATGGAGACACGTTCGGGGTTAAGAAACCGCTCGAACAGCAGGTTGAAGGGAATGGGGTCAATATCCGTAATGGTCAGCGCCCACGCCGCCAGCGAGCCCGCACCCGAACCACGCCCCGGCCCTACCGGAATATCATGCGCCTTGGCCCACTGGATAAAGTCCGCCACGATCATGAAGTAACCGGGGAACCCCATTTTGGAGATAATATCCAGCTCGAATGTCAGCCGTTCACGGTAGCGGTCCTGCGTTGCGTCATCCAGCGTCATGGAGGCCATGCGGCGCTCCAGCCCTTCCCATGCCATGGCGCGCAGGGTCTGGTCCTCGGTCGCACCTTCGCGCACTTTGGGGCAGACAGGCAGCAGGGGTTTGCGGGTTTCCACCTTTATGGCGCAGCGGCGGGCAATTTCGAGCGTATTGTCACACGCATCAGGCAGATCCGCGAACAGGGCGCGCATCATCTGCGGGGGTTTGAACCAGTGCTCGGGGGTTACGCGGAAGCGGTCTTTTTCCGCCATGGTGCGGCCCTGGGCAATACACACCAGCGCGTCATGCGCCTCGTACATTTCCGGCTTGGGGAAAAAGCACTCATTGGTGGCCACAAGCGGCAGGCCAAACTGGCTGGCAAGGCCCAGTACACCCGGCTCCACCGCTTTTTCAATAGCCAGATTATGGCGGTGCAGTTCCACCACCAGCCGGTCGCCAAAAGCTTCCTGCATACGGGCCAGCCAGCGTGTGGCCTCGTCCTTCTGCCCTTCGGCCAGCATCTGGAACAGGGGACCGCGTGTGCCGCCGCTGAGCAACATCAGCCCTTCGGCGCGTGCGCAGAGTGTATCCAGCGTTACAAACGGGTCAGACGGATCGGATGTCTTGAACCCTTCCGATGAGAGGAACTGGAGATTGGTCAGCCCCACTTCGTTCTGGGCCAGCAGCACCACCGGTTCAGCCGGTGCACCAGGTTTGTCATTGCGGGCAGGCAGGCCGATCTGGGCCCCGATAATGGGCTGAATGCCACTTTTCGTGCAGTACTGCGAAAATTCCAAAGCACCGAACAGATTGCCCGAATCGGCAATAGCCACGGCAGGCATATGCATTTCCTGCGCGAGGGATGCAATTTCCGGCACCCGGATTGCCCCCTGACTGAGCGAGTAGGCAGAGTGCACACGAAGATGAACAAAATCAGCGTAGGACATGCTCCTCCATAGCACAGGCATGTCCTCTCTTCACCGCCCTGTACGCACTTTAAAAATCAGGGCACGGCATGCAGCATGCATGGGCTGGGGCAGTCACCCCCGCCCTGCGGCTGGAACCGCGCACCAATCGGCACTAAAGTGGAGGCTCTACCCTCTTCGGGGGTTTTATCGCCCCGATGTTTCATCTGTTATTCAGGATATTTCATGCGGATTATCAGATCCAGATCAGAGCTGGCCACACAGCGCGCCCAATGGCGCACAGAGGGCGAGCGTATTGGCGTTGTGCCTACCATGGGCTCGCTCCACAACGGCCATCTGGCCCTTGTCAACGCGCTGGATGGCAAGGCCACGCGGCGGATTGTGAGCATATTTGTCAATCCCATCCAGTTCAACAATCTGGCTGATTTTGAGCACTATCCCCGCGGGCTTGAAGCCGATGCCGCCGTACTGGAGGGTACCGGCAAGGTTGATGTGCTCTATGCCCCTGATGAGGCAGAGATGTACCCGCCGGGTTTTGCAACACGCATTACGGTTGCCGGTGCGGACGCGATGCTATGCGGGGCAGAACGACCCGGCCATTTTGATGGTGTTGCAACGGTTGTAAGCAAGCTCCTGCTCCAGACCGGTGCCGATGTCGCAGCCTTTGGTGAAAAGGACTACCAGCAGCTCTGCCTGATCCGCCGTCTGGTGTGTGACCTTGACCTGCCCGTAAACATTGTTCCCGTCCCCACCGTGCGCGAAGCAGATGGCCTTGCCCTTTCCTCCCGCAATCGGCGGCTGAGTGCCGCACAGCGCAAACAGGCCACCCACCTGCCCGCAGCACTGCACGCCTGCATTGCAGACATTAAAACAGGCAGGCCCGTTGCCGATAGCCTGCAAACCTGCCGCGACCGCCTGACGGCTTCGGGGTTTAACGTGCATTACCTTGAACTGCGCACCGGGGACACACTGGAGCAGACATCCACCCCCCAGCCAGATGCACGCCTGTTTGTTGCCGCAAGTCTTGGTGACATCCGCCTGATTGACAACATGCCGCTCCACCAAGCCTAAACCCGCGCCCCCCATTATTTTTCTTTCCACAACGGAGATAACCATGAGCATAACGCGCCTTGAACCCGAAGAGCGCCTGAGCGGAGCCGTTATTCATAACGGGCTTGTATATCTGGCAGGCCAGATTGCCGATGACGCCAGCCTGAATGCCCAAGGTCAGATGGCCGATATTCTGCAACAGGTCGATGCCCTGCTGGCCAAAGCCGGAACAGACAAGAGCCACCTGATTTCTGTGCAGATTTTTTTAGCGGATATGAATGACATGGCCGCCATGAACCGGGCATGGGATGCATGGCTCGACCGCAACAACAAACCGGCCCGTGCAACGGTGGAAGCCAGACTGGCAGACCCATCGTGGAAAGTGGAATTGACCGGCATTGCAGCCCTGCCCTGAGACCTGAAGCCGGGCCGAAGCACCCCCGTTGCCTTATTACGCAGCGAGGGTCGTTCTCTGGAAAATGCCTGACATAAACATGCATTCCCCCACATACTGGCCAGAGCACCCACAGGTCGCAGCCAGCGCCACGTAGCACGGCAGACTATAAGCGTAAGATGACAGGATGGTGGCACGCAATGGGAAATATTGTTATCTAATCACTTTCCTATGAATCCAATATCATTTTCAGCAACGAAAACCTGACATGAGCGAAGATTGCCTATATAAATATACCTCAAAATGATATTGAGGATCGGCATGTCTATTTTCCTAAAAAATCTTGAAATCAAAAATTTTCGTGGCATAGGCAAACGAATTGTAAAAATGGATAAATTTGAAAAAATAAACCTCTTCATTGGAGAAAATAATTCCGGAAAGTCAACTGTTTTAATTTTTATTTCAAATTACTTAAAAGAGATCCAAAGAAACACAGCATCTACTCTTGATGCGCCGCAAAATCTAGATCTGTCTATGGAAGATACAAATTCCCCGATAGAGTTTTCTTCAAACATGAGAATTGATCTATATCAAGGTGGGCTTGACATTATAAATAAAGAAAAAAGAAATAAAGTAATGAGTTTTTTTGATAATATTTTATTAAATAATAAGTCAATGCTGAAATTAAACGTTAAAATAAATGAAAAAGGGAACCTAGAAAAAGAAATTCTAGACAAAAATGGCGAACTTATCAACTTCATCAATATGGAATACTACCATGACTGCTTAGGTGATATTGCTATGGCACTAAGTGTTTCCTTATCAAACACATCAACGCCCTCAACAATTTGGAGAGAAGTGATTGACGATTATTTTCGTTTATTTAAATCATCTTTACAACCCATAAAAATAATACCCACTATTAGATATATTGATGAAGTTGGTAATCAATTTGATGATTATTCAGGGAAAGGTCTTATTGAGTGCTTAGCCGGATTAGATCGGCCGAATATAAAAAATTCTAACGACAGATTAAAATTTAGAAAAATTGAAAATTTTTTACGTGAAGTAATTTCAAACCTGAACGCAACAATAGAAATACCGACAGATAAAAGCGCCATAATTGTAGAAATAAATGGGAAACGTCTTCCCCTTGAAAATCTCGGAACAGGAATTTCCGAAGTAATTATGATTGCTACATTTTGCACATTATCAGAAAATGAAATTATCTGCATAGAAGAACCGGAAACACATCTCCATCCAATTTTACAGAAAAAACTTATTAATTACCTCAACAAAAAAACATCAAATCAATATTTTATATCCACCCATTCCGCATCGTTCATCGACACGTCTAATGCGGCTATTTTTCACGTCTACTTAGAAAACAATCAGACTATGATCAAGGAGGCTATATTAAACTCAGATAAATATAACATCTGTCACCAACTAGGTTATAAGGCTTCTGACATCCTCCAAGCCAATAGTGTGGTGTGGGTCGAAGGCCCTAGCGAGTTGATATATCTTCGTTACTGGATTGAGTGTGTCGATTCCAGCTTGGTAGAAGGCATTCACTATTCTGTAATGTTTTATGGTGGTCGACTTCTCAGTCACTTATCGGGTGATGGTGAAGAGCAAGACGACAGCGAAGAAGAGGATGTTCAGAGATTCATACAACTTCCATCGTTGAATCGTAACAGCCTTATAGTCATGGATAGCGACAAGAAAAGTGACGATGACAAAATTAATAATACAAAAGAACGTATCAAAAAAGAGTTCGAAATAAATGGTGGTTATGTATGGATTACTCAAGGGCGAGAAATAGAGAATTATCTGAATTATCCTGACATTCAAGAGGCTTTAAAAGCCAATCATCCCAGAATATACGATGGGCAGGATAAAGATGGTCAATACGACCATGCTTTCTATTTCAAACGGAAACCAAAATCGGGTAAAATAGAAGCTTCTATAGAGGAAAAGGCTGATAAGGTTTCCATCGCCAAATGGATTGTAGACAATCATAAACAGTCATTTACCAAGCTAGACCTTAATGACCGTATATACGGGGTGGTTAACTTCATTCGCAAAGCTAATGGATTAGAAGAATTGAAATAAAGCCTCCCAACGGCGATTGATTAGAATCCAGTGGTATCTTGATCTCTGCTGAGACTTGAAGGTCAAGATACCTTTTCTTATAAGGCCCACGCTTTCTACTTGGCATTGCAAAGGCGCGTGCGGCCTTACGTTCCTCTGCTCAAGGAGCCTTTGGTCCTTTCATATCCTCAGTATTGGACTTTGACTCAAATGGGCAATCCATAAGAACGCTATACCAGAAAGCAACATGAGCTTTGTGCATTTGCGGCATATATTTCTCATTCCGAAAATTAAACCATTGCTGAGCATCAGCTAAAGCAGCCTGCTCTATCGTTATGATTTCAGCATCATTAAAACTCGGCCTGACATTAGTTTTCACCTTCACACGCTCAAAGTCAGGTATTCTGCGAATGTAATCCCGGTTTAGACAAAACCGCAGAAACTTGGAAAGAATCGCCTGTAGCGTATTCATCGTTGAAGGTTGGGGTTCGGTGTGCTCAACGGGTCTCTTAACCATCCTCCCATCACGGGAGTATGTCACATAATCGAGGTCTTTCCCAGGCCCTTCTGTCCAATACGTTCTGCGCCACTCCATAAAATCAGCAATGGTTCTACCGTTTAGCTGCGTCACATCCATACGGCTAAAATAACCTCGTATGAATCTATCAACGACAGACTGCTCCGGCTGTCTTAGTTTTGTGCAAGCAATCCATTCATTGAGAACATCATGCACTGTCGTGGCATGGACTTTTAGCCCCGCCTCCGCCTTGGCAATGGTCTCATAATATATTTTCATCGCACGAGGCTTCGCCAGGTCGAGAGAGCTTGTTTTTAGGGATTTTTTAAACTGCTTCTGGTTGACGGAAAAACGAACATACCAGTTAGCAGAGTGTGGCTGCGTGAAGAGACTATACCCTTCTGGTGTTGTAATCGTCTTATGCTCGCTACGCGTCTCTACCGGCTTTTTTTCGCTATATTGCTCAGCACTATAAGCTAAAACTAAGCTAAGGGATTTCGTCATATTAGCTAACCCATTGTTTTCGTTGGGCCTAGCACAGACCTCGAAAGCACTATGCTAAGGTAAGCTAACACTGTTGCCATTTGCTCAATAGAGCAAATCAGCGCGTAAGTCTTTGATTTTTAAAGGAAAGTGTGGCTCCCGAAGTAGGACTCGAACCTACGACCCAGCGATTAACAGTCGCTTGCTCTACCAACTGAGCTATTCGGGAACAGCAATTTTACCACTCTGCTGCACTTTATTGCCCACTCCCTCAAGGGGATAACGCAACGCTGTGCTGCTGTGTGGGTGTATAACGGGAACCCTTGGGGGGTGCAAGACCCTTTTTATATTACAAAATAGTAATCTTTATCGCCTCGGCAAATGGTACAAAAAAAACTGGCCCACTGTCGCATAACAGTGGGCCAGCATCACCATTTATTCCCTAAGTTTCTGTTATTCCAGACTTTCTGCAGCTCAGAAGGTCATGGACGCTTTGACGTAGTAGTAACCACCCATAAACCCGTAAGGTGAGTTGGTCGGATATTTATAGGCACCGCTGGAGGTCGAGATAGACAGAGAACGCCGCAACTGGTTGGGATAGTAGTTGAACAGGTTGTTCGCCCCGACGGCCAGATGCAGACGTTCCAGAACCTGATACCCCACTTCCAGATCCGTAATGTAACCCGGCTTCACGTTCAGCCAGTCATTCCCGCCCAAGCTGGGCGTTGCAATGTAGGTCACAGAACCATAACGCTCTTCTTGCACAAAGATGGACAGTTTTTTCCAGCTCCAGCGTACCCCCACCATCTCACGGTTTTTGGGTGCGGAATGCAGCAGAAGATTCTGCGCATACGCGTTAAACATTGTTGTGCTGACTTTCATCTTGGAAATTTCCGTATCCGAGAAATTGATCCCAAGGTTGAACTTCAGCTGCCCCATACGCCCCACATCCAGCGTATAGTCTGTTGTAACATCCCCACCATATGTCACGGTATTGACCGGGTTGCCGTAATAATGGGCATAGGTCACGTTTGACATATTGTACTGGTTCAGAATACTGGCAATGGGTGATCCGTTGTATTCTGTAAACTGGGTGGAGTTAGCCATTCTGTTATTGATCTGGATGCAATACAGATTGGCGTTAACATTCCAGTGGTCAAGTGGTTTGGCGTCAAACCCTATGCTGTAGTTCTTTGTTGTTTCCCCTTTAAGCCCTGTAGCACCCAGAGCCTTTGCCGCCTCGCCATTGGCGGGGAGCTGTGCCGTGGAATACCCGGGGAAGGTGGTGATAATGTAATAGTTTTCCTGCCCAAGAGTTGGCGCACGGTAGCCTGTGCCCACGTTAGCCCGGATCGCCCAACGCTTGTTAAAGTTATAGCGTGTGCCAATTGTGCCTGTTGCTGCCGTTTTATCCATATCGGAGTAATTGACCGCATGGCCACCCAGCGTCCACTCCCACTTGGGGGTTATATAGAACTCGGTATTGACAAAACCATCGAAAATATCACGCGATGTATCGCTTGCGGCCGCGGGCTGCGCACCGGGATGGCCAGAAGCACCCGGTGTTGCGCCATGCTTCATCCCACCATCTGACCAGGACTGGAGGTCACCCGCCATAAGCTGGAATGTATCGTGGCGGTATTCCCCCCCGAACATCAGGTTAACCGGCTTGGGCAGGAACCCGACATCGAAGTTATGAGACATTTTACCACCCGCCACAAACTGGGTGGAAATGTTTGTGCCATCATAAAACTTTGTCTGGCTGTTCATCCCATATGTTGCGTTGACCGAATCAAGGGTGGAGTATTCCTGTTCGTCACGCCCATAGGTGACGTATGTGTCCCACATCCAGTCCTTGAACGCCGCGCCGCGGAAACCACCGTTGATCTGGAAGTCATCTTCCTGCAAGCCCATCTGCGGCTGAAAGCCGTTGGGGTAATATTGCAAAATATTGTTCACGTTCGCAGCCGTGCGGACAGACTGCGGCGTCACGTTGTTACGGTGCGCATAAGTTGTCAGCAGATAAGCCTTTATCATATCCGTTATCGGCATTTCTGCGTTGGCGGACATTGTGGCAACAAGCTGGCTGCCAGCACCCATCATGCGGTTCAGATCCTGACCGGACTGGGGGTCTCCCGCTTTCTCGTAAATACCAGAGCGGTTGGTCGGCTGGGTGTGAGTAATCTGGCCAGCAAGGTTCATAAACCCGCCGCGCTTGCCCAGCGCCAGACCATAGTCAGCCGAGCCATCCACGCCCTGCCCGTCCCCTGCGTAATAACCCATGTTCTGAATATTGAATTCACCACCGCGGCTATTGCGCTTGAGCACAATGTTGACCGCACCGGCAATGGCTTCCTGCCCGTACAGTGCGCTGGCGCCATCGGTAATAACTTCCACATGGTCAATTGCGCTAATGGGGATAAGAGCAATATCGGACGGTTCCGTGCCTGCGTTTGGTCCGTCATTTGAGTTAAAGTTGGCGCTCAGGTGGCGGCGCTTGCCGTTCACCAGAATAAGGGTTTCGTCCGCCGAAAGGTTGCGCAGCTGCATCGTCCGCACAAAACCGTTAGTGCCCAATCCACTAAAGGATGGCGAGCTGAGCGATGGGCTAAGCTGCTCAAGAGCAGCCATGACGTTGCTCTGCCCGGTCTGCTTGAGCTGCTCGGACGAGACAACCTGCACGGACGTGGTGCTGTGAACCTGGGTTCTTTCCGACAATGCGGAGTTGACCCTGTGCGCCGCCTGCACGGAAACCTCCTCCGCTTCACCTTGCAAGGAGGCATGTGTGGTTTTCTTTTTTACTGCTTTGGTCGCTGCGCGGCTTTCTTTTGCCGCGCCCATCTGCTTATGCAGCTCCTCAGCGCTTGCAATGCGGCCGGATACTACGGAACTACTGCCAAGGAGCATTGTAGTTACAGAGAAAATCCGTACTGTCCTGATCCAATGCTGGGCCATAAGTTTTCATGCCTCCCGACAAATTTGCACAGGATGAATACGGTCTGGCGATCAACAGTGACGACGGTCTCTCATCGATCAGATAGCTAAATGGTGCTGAGTGACACTAACGGCCCGTTGGAAGCTCTATTCGTACACATCGTTTCGATACCGTTATATCTTGTTCGACCCAAGACATTCTATGAAAAAAGCCGAAAATAAATTCATCCAACCATTCTTTTTCAGAGCATTTAGCTACAAAAAAAGCCCATAAGCGGGTACTTATGGGCTTCTCAGATAACGTAACGGCTATCTCAGTTGCGCAATGGCCGTCACTTCAACCAGGATATCGGGAAAAGCCAGCTTTACTTCGCTACAGCAGCGCGCTGGTGCTTTTCTTGCAACAATCCATTGATCATACACTTCATTCACTGCATTAAAATCATCCATGCATGCAAGCATGATTGTCACATTCAGCAGCCGGTCCTTGCCGCTGCCCGCCTGCTCCAGCAACGTCTCTATAGCAGCAAGAATATCTTTTGCCTGCCCTGCCGCATCCTTGGTACGATCCTGCCCCGTATGCCCGGCAATATAGACTGTACCCCCAGCCACCACGGCACGTGAACGACGGTGGTTTGTATCAATGTAGGTTATATCACTCAATTTCCGAGTCCTTCATATCCGTTAAACTTGACTGCGTTCCCTTCGGCCATATCCGCCTCATTGTAGGATGCGCTCTCCGCACATATCCAACGTATGAAGCGGGTAATTAGTGGGTCATGTGCCTTTTCTGTTGGCGTGACCACGTAGTATGCCCCTCGGGAGCAGATTTTTTCTTCCGTAACAATGCACAACTCCCCTTCCGCCAGTTCCCGCTCCACAAAAATGCTGGGAACAAGCGCCACCCCCAGCCCGGCAACAGCCGCTTCTATTGTTGCATTGAACTGGTCAAACACATTGCCATGGAAAGGAGACTCTACATCCACCCCCACTTCGGCAAACCAGAACTCCCACAAGGCCGGGCGCGTTGTAAGCTGGATAAGGTTGGCGCGCGCCACATCCTTCGCAGTTTTAAGCTGCATGCGCTCGCGGTAGGCGGGGCTGCAAACAGGGACTATTGTTTCATCAAAAATATGGAAAAGCTGGCCATCAGGCCAAACCGCCGCACCGTAGTGTATGGCGATATCACAGTCCGAATTTTCAAAACTGAAGGGTTGAAAAACCGTGGTCAGGCTGATCCGTACATCCGGGTTTTTTTCAATAAACCGTGGCAGGCGCGGAATAAGCCAGCGGGAAGAAAACGTAGAAAATATATGCAGGCTAAGTGTATTTTCGCCATTCCCGGAAGAAATAATACGATAAGCCGCACCTGCAATCTGCTCCAGAATAGACACAATAGAGGGCAGTATGGACTTGGCCTGCCGGGTCATGACCAGTCTTTTGCGCCTGCGATCAAAAAGCGACACCCCGAGTGTCAGCTCCATATTCCGGATCTGTTTGCTAATGGCTCCCTGCGTCAGGCAGAGTTCTTCCGCAGCGGCGCTGAAGTTCTGGTGCCGGGCCACAGCCTCGAACGCCAGAAGTTCAGGAATGGAAGGAATCAGACGACGCGGTATAAGCATCAGAACCTCCTGTAGAGAATACGGCTTGAGCAGAGCAGTGCCCCCCCCCATGCAACCGCAACCGCACAGTCCAGACAAAGCAGAACCGGAAACTGCATAACATGCGCCAAAATCAGGGCGACACAGGTTGCACCACACGTTTGTCCCATAATTCGGGCAAGGGAGATCATGCCACTTGCACTGCTGCTCCGCTCATGGGGAGAGGCAACAAGAGTAAGACGGTTATTGGGTGAAACAAAAAAGGCAAACCCCACACCAGCCACCGCAAAGCGCCACATAATATCAAGATTACTGGCATCAAACGGTGTCAGGCGCACCAGCAGAAAGCCACAACCTGCAATAACAAGCCCTATGGCAGAGAGCACCTGCGCTGGAACTTTGTTGGCCAGAAAAGCCACCAACGGCCCCACCATAACCATGGAACCGGGCCAGGGCGTAAGCAGCATGCCGGTCATGACTGGAGAACGACCAAAAAGCTCGGTTAAGGAAAATGGCATGGAAATCATAAAGAAATTTGCAGCCGTGTAGCCTAAAAAACAGGCCGTGATACCAATGGAAAAATCCCACCGGGCCAGCAGATCTAACGGCAGCAGGGGCGCGGCCTGCCCTTTCTGGCGCAAAAACAGGAGCAGACCGCAGACAACCCCCAAACCCAGCACAAGACTGCCGCCAAAAACCCATTCACCACGGGCCAGAAAGTCACACCCAACCAGCGTCAGGCTGAATGTTAACATGTTGAGTATAACAGAGGATTTATCAATCCTGCGTTCTGTCCCTGGGGTACGGGGTAGATAAACAAAGCTGACAAATGCAGCCAGAAGCCCCACAGGCAGGTTAAACAAAAACAGCCAGCGCCATGAACTGGTCAGGTAAAGAATGCCCCCCGCAACAGACGGGCCAACCGCCACCGCCAAAGACGTAATCAGAGCATTCAGCGCCAGGCTGTGCCCCAGCCTGGTGGGGGGGCACACCATGCGCACCAGAGCTGTGTTGACCGCCATAATGGCCGCTCCACCCGCACCCTGTATGCCGCGGGCCAGAGCCAGAACCCACAACTGGTTTGCAAGACTACAGATAACCGAACCAACAACCAGAACAAGCAGCCCGCCGATACAGACAGACTTGGCCCCAACCCGCTCGGCAAAGGTAGCCAGCGGCAACAGCAACATGCAGTTGACCAACTGGTAAGCATTAACCACCCAGATGGACACAGATGCGGACGTATGAAGGTCCTGACCGATTGTCGGCAACGCAATATTGGCGACCGCGTAATCCAGCACAGCGAGAAACACTGCAAGAAAAATCGCGCTCAATGCTCCCTTTTGAACCGACTGAACCGGGGCCGCCAGCTGTGTGGTCATGGAACTGCCTATTCTTTGCCGCCACGACAAAAACGCTTCACCGTATAGGGGGCCACTTCTGGCACCGCATCCCCAGCGATCAGACGCGCAATAAATTCAGCCGTAAGCGGTGCACTGACCAGCCCAAGGTGCCCGTGCCCGGTGGCATAATAAACGCCACTGACTTTAGAGGACGGTCCAATAACTGGCAGGCAGTCTGGCGTGGATGGACGGTTGCCCATCCAGTGGCTGGTTGTGGAAAAACCGCCAATTTTCAGGCGTGGCAGGCCCTCACGAAGGCAGTCCAGCAAAATGCGCGCCCGCCGCCAGTCGGGTGCGGCCCCCTTGAGGGCAAACTCCACCTGCCCGGCCGCCCGCAATCCACCAGTCATGGGGGTAATTCCGAATTTGAGATCGGACATCATAACCGGGATTGGCAATCCACCTTCAGCGCCGGGCACTTCCACATGGTAGCCCCGCTCGCTGACCAAAGGCAGCCTGTCCCCGATCTGGGATGCAAGCTCCGCCGAGCCCATACCCCCGGCAATAACCAGACGGTCACATGCAACCTTGTTGCCATTATAGACAACACCGGAGATTTTTCCTCCATCAATCAGGAGTTTTTCCGCACAGCCGGGAATATAGCGCACGCCCTTTTTTTCTGCATAATGGGCCAGCGCAGCCACATAACCGCCCGGATTGCGACAATGCGCGCCATCAACAATAAAGGCCCCATACTGGTAACGCTCACCCAGTTCAGGACATAGCGCCACCAGCTCCGGGCGCTCCATTGTTTTCCAGACAACATTGTTCTCGCGCCTGAGGCTCCATGCCAGTGAATCTGCCTCATACGCAGCTTTATTGGGATAAACGACCAGCAGGCCCTTTTTCTCAATCAGTTCAGGCACACCTGCGGCTTCGGCCAGCGCACCATGCCGTGCGGCGGAATCTGCCAGAAACGGGCGCAGCGCACGTGCAATGCGCCGGACACGCTTTTGCGTGGCTCCACAGGCCACAAACCCTAAAAGCCACTGCCATGACTGCAACAGCGCAGAAGGACGGAGTTTGAGTGGCCCGTTAGAGGCGAGCAGATAACCGGGAATTTTTTTCCACATACCGGGCATGGACAGCGGAACAACTGAACCGGGATTCAGCCAGCCCGCGTTGCCATAACTCGCCGCTTCCTGCGAGCCGGGCTGGTCCATGGATAGCAGTGTTACCTCATGCCCACGCAAGCGCAGCTCAAGCGCGGTTGTAACACCGACAATCCCCCCCCCGACCACAACAACATGTGTGGCGGCGCACTCTGTATTTGGTTTATCCATGTCACGAACACCCTGCGTGAAAGTGTTTTAGAAAATCTTTGGTACGCTCTTCCTGCGGGTCTTCTATGACCTGCCGGGCCGGACCTGACTCAACCACGCGCCCATCGGCCATGAACATGACAATATCCGCCACGTCCCGCGCGTAGGACATCTCATGGGTCACAACAACCTGCGTCATGCCAGCCTGTGCCAGATCCCGCATAATCGCCAGAATTTCGGCCACACGTTGCGGATCAAGGGCCGATGTCGCCTCGTCAAACAGCATGACCTTGGGGTTCATGGCCAAAGCACGGGCAATGGCGACACGCTGCTTCTGCCCGCCGGAGAGGCGCTGCGGCATGCTGGAGGCAAAGCCCTCCATACCAACCTGCGCCAGAAGCGGACGGGCAATAAGCTCTGCTTCGTCTTTGGAAAGACCTTTCACAAACCTCTGACCAGCCATAATATTTTCCAGAACAGTCATGTTCGGAAACAGATTGAATGACTGGAACACCATGCCTGTCTCAGCCCGGAACGCCGCCAGCTCCGTGGTGCGGTAACGCAGCGAGAGAATGCCAAAGTCCATTGTTTTTCCATCGATCGTAATGGCCCCTGCATCTGGCATTTCCAGCAGGTTGATACAGCGCAGCAGGGTGGACTTGCCCGAACCACTCGGCCCGATCAGCGCAATGACCTTACCTTTGGGAACAGAAAAGGAGATACCTTCCAGAACCTTGTGTTTTCCAAATGATTTTTCCAGATTAACAACGTCAATCATCACTTCTTTAGACATGATAACGGCGCTCCAGAATACGGGCCACCTGCGTGATCGGGAACAGGATCGCAAAATAGATGATGGCAATGGTTGTATAGACTTCCAAAGGCTTATACGTGGCGGATGCCACCATCTGCCCCTGATAGACCAGGTCTGGCACCGTCACGACGGAAACAAGCGAGGTATTTTTAAGCTGGAGCACAAACTGGCTGACCAGTGGTGCAATCATGATTTTACAGGCCTGTGGGCCAATAACACGGCGCAGGGCGGTAAACGGGCGCATACCCAGCGCATAGGCTGCGTCCCACTGCCCTCTATCCACTGTATCCAGCCCGGCCCGAAAAATTTCGCTATAAAATGCCGCGCCATAACACGACAGGGCAAGCAGGGCCGCCATCACGGGGGAGAGCGTAATACCCAGCACCACAGGCAACGCGTAGTAGCACCAGACAAGCTGGACAAGTGCTGGGGTACACCGGAAGACCTCAACAAATGCCACAGCCGGTATGGACAGTATTTTCCACCCGCTCCGGCGCAAAAGCGTCAGCAAAGCCCCTGTGACCATGCCAATAAGGGCGCTGACAAGGGTAAACCCCAGCGTATAGCCCAGACCGGTTTCAAACAGGGGCCAGTAGTGCAGAACGTCCCCAAAATCCCAATGATAGTTCATGGATATGCCCCTTTTTAAAACTCGAGACCTGCGGGCAGGCTGGCAATATCCACATGGTTTTCCTGCAACGCTTTGTACATCCACTCCTGCACAATACTTTCGGAGCGCGAGTAAAGCAGCCAGTTGTTTACAAATGTCAGGAAACGTGAATCCGCTGTTGCAGGCACCCCAATACACGTTGGCTGGTGCGCAATGGGGGTGGGCAGAACAAGGTCCCCAATGTTCGGGTTACGTGCATGCATGACCGATGCAATCACCACCACCTGCACCACGCAGTCTGCCCGGCCTGTCTGCAGGGCCATAATGGCATCTGTTGGGGACTGGACCGCAACGGGCGTGCAGTGCGGCAGCCGCCTGCGCACGAAAATATCGTGGGAAGAGCCGGTATCAAACGCCACGCGCACTTCAGGTTTATTGATATCGTCCCATGTTTTGGCAACCAGCCCTTTTTTGACGATCGCAGTAAAGGAGTTGTTAATTGCAATGTCGCTAAAGGCAATCTGCAAAGCACGGGGAGGGGTGGGGCTGAGGGCAAACATGATGTCGATTTTGCCTGTCTGCAAATCCATAACGGAAGCGCCCCACTCCGCCTCTGTTATCTCAAGCTTGACCTGTAGGGTTTCGGCCATGTTTGCGGCCATTTCCACGCAGGCGCCACTCCAGCCTCCGGTCATAATATCTTTATGAAAGAAAGGCTCAGCCCCCGGAACAGCCGCTGTACGCAGCTTGCCCGAAGCTCTGATACGCTCCAGCATTCCGCCTTCCGCTGCTGCTGCTTGTGTCGTGTTCAAACCTGGAACAGCAGCAGCAACAGCCGCCACTCCCGCCATCGAAAAAACAGATGCAAAGGCTCGACGAGTTGTCACGGCAACCTCTCTTTCAGCAACTAGATCATATTTGCCGGGGTATCGGATACAGCCATGACACCCCGGTCAGAGAACAATCCGGTTCGTATATCCGGTTTTAGACTATCTGGTTTTTCAAAGCGCCACCTGTTTCCATGGCCTGAATGTTGTGCAGCAGAATGTCCACAACATTGCGCTCGTAAAACTGCGTTTCACCAGCCGCATGCGGCGTGACCACCACGTTTTCCATCGTCCACAGCGGGGAGGATGCGGGGAGCGGTTCTTCCACAAATGTATCCAGCGCTGCAGCTGCAAGTTTGCCAGACTGCAACACATCAATCATTGCGGCCTCATCCACCACCTTACCGCGCGCCACGTTGATCAGGACCGCATCGGGGCGCATGGCCGCAAATGCATCCACGCTCATAAGCCCGAATGTTTCTGGCGTCAGCGGACAGGTCAGGATCACCACATCAGCCAGCGGCAGGGTGGACAGAAAATCCTTCTGGCCAATAATCCGCACACCTTCGGGTGATGTTTCGGGAACGGAACGACGCATCGCAATGACATTCATGCCAAATGCGCGGCAGAGAGAGGCAACACGCGCACCAATGCCACCAAAGCCCACGATCAGGACGGTCTTGCTGCTCAGCTCATGCAGGCGTTCGTCCGCCTTGGTGCTTGTTGGCCGCCAGTAGGATTTTTTCTGGTCGTCACGCGCCTCATACAACCGGCGGGACAGGTTAAGAAGCAGGCCCATGGCATGGTCCGAAACCGCATTGGCGTTCACACCCTGCGCACTGCACAGATGAATGCCACGCTCACGGAAAAGGTCCTGCCCATAGTGGTCAACACCCGCGCTGACGGACTGTACCAGTTTGAGGTTGGGTGTCCAATCCAGAATGCGATCTTTCCAAAGCATGGAAACAACCAATACTTCCGCATCGTGCGCAACTTTTTCCAGAGCATCGAGCGAGGTCACCTGAGTGCAGGGGTAGGGAGCCCCCCGCCGGGCCAGTTCGCCTTTCAGATCATAATGTGCATGGGCTACACAAATCTGGGGTTTGTCTCCGCGCCAGGGTTTTGTCATGACTTACTTCCCTTACTATTTGATAGAATGACGAAACCTGTGGTTCCATCCCAATTCGTCTCATAGGAGCATACACCAGCGGGTTATTCTATTCCGTTTTCGTAATGAAACACGAAAAAAAATCTCTTGCCTATTACTTTTTGGAATACCGCTGGTTTAAACCCCTAAAAAATTCCGCTGTAGTCCCCACCATCCACCAACAGGCTCTGCCCCGTGACAAAACCACTTGCCTGTGAACAGAAAAAACCAACAGCCGTTGCCACCTCAACAGGCAGGCCATATCGTGCGGCGGGTGTGCGGGCTGCCCGCTCGTTCCAGATATCCGCATAACTACGGCCCGTACGCTTTGCCAAATCCTGCACATGTGCGTACTGGGCTTCGGAATCGATGATACCGGGCAGGACATTGTTGATTGTCACATTATGCGCAATCACCTGCCGCGACAGCCCCGACGAGAACGCAACCAGCCCCGAGCGCGATGCATTGGAAAGTCCCATTTCCGCCTGCGGACTTTTCACACTCCGGGATGCCAGATTGACAATACGACCAAACCTGCGGGCAATCATGCCGTCTATGGCCAGACGGATCATTTCTATGGGGGCGAGCATCATGGTATCGATCCCCCTGATCCAGTCCTCCCGCCGCCATTCCCGAAAATCGCCCGGTGGCATGCCTGCGCCGTTGTTGATGAGGATATCAGGCTCAGGGCAGGCTTCAAAAATATGTTGCCTACCCTGTTCGGATGTAATGTCCGCCGCAACGCAGTTTACCGTCCGCCCCGGCCTGTTGCCGATCAGATGGAGCGTTTCCTCCAGCTTCGTCGCGTCACGCGCCACGAGGGTCAGATCGACATCTTCCTTTGCCAAAAGCAGCGCAATGGCGCGCCCCATGCCACGACTTGCACCACAGACCAGTGCGTGACGGCCAGAAAGTCCCAGTTCCATTGTGGTCTCCCCCAGACTTTTGATCAGCCTTGTTGTGCCAGAAAGCGGCGAGGCCGCAGGCCCGACATAAACCAGCTTACAGCCGTATAAATATCGTAAACAGGCAGCCCGGTTGCCTGCGCCACGGCTGCGGCGTACGGGGGCATGTTGGTGCATTCCAGCACAATGGCGCCCACATCGGGGTTGTCCTTGACCAGTTGCAGCGCGGCATTCACCACGTCCTGCTCGGCCTTGTCCACGTCCATTGAATCACTTTCCGCACGGATGAGAATACGGAAAAACTCCTCACCATTCTCGGTTCCGGCAATGGGAGTATCGACTGGTGCGCCAACAGCACTCAAATGTGCCGCCGTAAGGCTGCTTGCACATACGGTAACAATACCCACGCGCTTGCCCGGTGGCAGGGTTGTCTGCACAAGCGGGATCTGAACAAGGGAGGAGGCCAGAACAGGCACCTTGAGCGCTGCCGCCAACTGGGGCTGTAACAGGGCCAGAAAACCACAGTTGGTGGTAATGGCGGAAACCCCAAGTCGGATCAGCCGCTGGCCTTCGCGGATGAACTGGTCCAGATAATCCAGCGGATTACCCATAACAATATGTTCAGGGGTTACCCCATCCACAATACAGAGCTGGACCGGGAACGGCCATGTTGTTGCATTGCCCATATCCCCTTCAATCCGGGGGAATTTGGCTTCAAGCATCAGCACACCCAGAGGCACACCGTACAGGGAATATCCGCCTTTTGCAGTACCATACATGACTTTTATCCTATTCCTGATGACCCAGAAGGCGCAGCACACCGTTTTTCATGCGCTCCAGTGCAGCGCTCAGGGCCTTGTCCGATGTTGCGTAGGAGAGCCGGATGAACCCCTCCCCCCCAAAGCAGGAGCCCGGCACAATCGCCACTCCACACTCGTGCAGGAAGTAATGGCAAAGTTCCTTGTCATTCCGGATCTGTTTTTTAATGACCTCCGGATTGGCAACCAGTTCACGAATATCGGCAAAGGCGTAAAACGCCCCTTCGGGCGCACGGCAGGAAATACCCGGAATATCATTCAGCACGGCCACACTCAGGTCACGCCTGCGCTGGAACACATCCCGCCGCACGGCAATATTGTCCTGTGTGCCGTTCAGTGCCTCCACCGCCGCCACCTGACTGATTGAGCAGGGGTTGGAGGAACTCTGGCTTTGCACAACCGCCATGGCCGCCACAATCTCGGCCGAAGCCCCGGCATAGCCAATGCGCCAGCCGGTCATGGAATAGGCCTTGGAAACACCATTGACCGTAACCACGCGCGGCTTCAGGTCCGGGCAGGCATGCGCCATGCTGACAAAAGGTGTGGCACCATAAGTAATATGTTCATAAATATCGTCAGACACGATACCGACATGGGGGTTCTGCCGTAGAACATCCCCCAGCGCTTCCAGATGATCCTTGCCGTACACCGTACCCGTTGGGTTGGAGGGGGAATTCAGGAGCAACCAGCGGGTTTTGGGGGTTATGGCGGCACGCAGCTGCTCCGCCGTCATGCGGAACCCCTCATCATCGCTGCACTGCACGGCTACCGGCACACCACCGGCAATGCGTATAATATCAAAGTAACTGGTCCAGCATGGCATGGGCACGACAACCTCATCCCCATGGTTCAGCGTTGCCATGAACACATTAAACAGCAACTGCTTGGCACCCGGCCCAACGCTGATTTCGGATACTTTGTAGTCCAGATTGTTTTCACGCAGGAATTTCTGCCGTATGGCTTCTTTTAACGCGGGAATACCATCGAGTGCCGTGTAGCGTGTCTGGTTATCAATAATGGCCTTTATACCAGCCATTTTTACATTATCGGGCGTTGGAAAGTCTGGTTCCCCGGCATTGAGGAAAATAATGTCCTGCCCGCTGGCAACCAGTTTATTCGCCTCGATACCAATGCGAATGATTTCCGAAACATTAATTCCATCGAGTTTTTCTGAACGTGAGAACTCAGACCATTGCATCATATCTTAAACACCCTTGCTCCCGGATTTCGTTCCGCAACGTTAACATGCAACAAGAGGCTTCCGTCTTGAGTCATTTTTGTAAATTTGGAGATGAAACTATTCCATTCTTTGACCAAAACGTAAAAAACAGCACCGTATGCAAAAAAAATAGTGCAAATCTTCTCTGCTTTCATGAAATTTTATCACAGGCACATAACTGTCATTAGCAGAAACGACATAACGCATAACTGCCAGACAAGCCTGAACAACGTATCTGCACGATACGAAAATACCTGAAAAACATGCAGAAATGATCATATATACAACAAAATACTACAAACAGTCATTTATATATGTGAAATGATATTTCGTTATTTATTAGAAATGAATCAAATGCCAAAATCAATTGACAAAATGCTGCTAAAGACACTTTAATTTCGGCAGATTGCAATGTTGGTCGGCATTATGAAACTGGATGAAACAGACCGCGCCCTTTTGGCGCTTTTAAGCGCTAATGCACGCATAAGCACCGTTGCCTTGTCCAAAAAACTGGGCCTGTCCCGCACCACCGTACAAAGCCGTATTGAACGGCTGGAGCGCAGGGGCATTATTCAGGGCTACACCGTAACACTCGCCCCGGATGCCGATCTTTCCATTCGTGCGCATGTCATGATCGCGGCCAGCCCGCACACATACGCTGTGGTGGAAAACCAGCTCAGGCAACAACGCGGCGTGCTCGAACTTTATGCCGTAAGCGGAAAAATGGACATGATCGCCATTATCGCCGCCCCGAATATGGAAATGCTGAACACGATCATAGACCGCATTGGCGCATTGGATGGCGTGCAGCGCACACAATCCTCCATCATCCTGTCCACACGCATCAGGCAGGACACTGGCTATACGAAACACCCCCCTTTTGCGCCCTGATCCGGTGGCTGGAATTTTTTCATTTTCTCCCCACAGAACAGGGACACCCCGGCCAACACAGTGTAAGTAAGAGGCATGAGCGCACCTGCCCCCTCTCCCATCTCCCGCCGTGCCCTGCTGTGGGGGGCCGGAGGTTGCGCCGCCGTGGGTGCTATGGCCGTGCTTACGCACCACTCCCGCCCCCGCGCTCCCCGCCGGCAGCCCGATGGTGTGTACCGCAAACTCAAAATCGCATGGCCAGAAGCCGCCATGTCCCCCGTGCTCGCGGCTGCTCTGGAGAAGAGTTTTTTTGCCCGGTACAATCTGGACGTGGACCCCCTGCCCGATATCCATAACGGGCAGGATGCGATCGAGGCTCTGACCCGGCAAAAAACCGCCTATGCTCTGGCACCGGCTCTGACATGGCTGCAACGCCTGCATGCTGGCCTGCCCGCACATCTGGTCATGGGTGTGCAGTCGGGCAGCCGCCGCCTGCTGGTCCGGCGCAGCAGCGGCATTACGCGACTGGACCAGCTCATGGGCCGCAATGTTGCCGTCCCCGACCAGAATGCCGCCGACAAGCTGTTCTTCTGTATCATGATGCGCCGTAAAGGCATGGACGCGCTCAACCACATCAACTGGATTGATCTACCCATCCAGCAAATTGAGCAGGCCCTCCATGACCAGAAAATAGATGCCGTGGTCACGCATGATCCCGATGCGTGGAGCCTGCTCCAGAATTACCCGGACCTTCTGTACGAACTTGTTGGCAGTGATACAGGCCATTACGCCGCGCGCACCAGCCTTATTCTGGGCGTTGCGAATACCGCGCAGGACAAAGACCCCATCGCCGCCACAGCACTGGTCATGGCCCTGCGCGATGCGGCCTTATGGGTCAACACCCATCAGGATGATGCAGCAACCCTGATAGCCGACAACTCAGCCGGTCTGCCCGTTACCAGTGCCCGCACCATGCTGCATAACGAGCCGGTTATCCGCCCCCTTGTGGGCCACGGCCTGCGCGAGCAGATTGCGCAATACTGCGATGAACTCCAGCTTGTGGGCATGATGGCCGATGGAGAAGATTCCACAGCCCTTGCCCACGCCTACACCTTGAATGTTCTGCACGAATAACTGTACCACGCTCTGGCCCAGAACCCTCCTGCAAACAGCACTCCCCACATCCCCGCCAAAACATGGCAGGACACGCAAACACTCACTCCCGCGTGCGTTTGCGTGGCAGGCGTATCTCACTGGTTAATACGCCCAGAATAACCATGCCTCCGCCCAGCAGTGCGCGCAAAGGCAGGGCATCCCCCGCCAGATGCCCCACAACCCCTGCCCACACAGGCTCGCCCGCGTAAATAAGTGTAGCCCGCGTGGGCGAGACCGTTTTTTGCGCCCAGTTCATAACCAATTGGATCACGGCACTCATGACCCCAAGGCCCAGCGCGGGCACTGCCCACCACCATGCAAAGGCTGGCACATGCTCCCCCATAACGGGCATGGCTGCAAAAGCCAGAAGACCAGCCACAAACAACTGCACAATAGCGACCCGAAAACTATTGATAGCAGGAGAGGCAAAGCGGCTGATCAGCACAACCTCCATGGCAATGGCTATGGTGCTGACAAGGGTTATGACCTCACCAAACTGGAGGCGCAGATGGGTTATGGCCTGTGGGCCAGTCAGCAGCACCAGACCACAAAAAGCAAAGAGAACCCCAAGCCAGACCATAAGGTGCGGGGGCTTTCGAAAGAAAAACCACTGCAAAAACGGCACCACAGGCACATACATGGCTGTAATAAAAGCGGACTGACTGCTGGAAATACTCCCCAGCCCCACAGTTTGCAGCGTATAACCCAAAAAAATGGCCACTCCCACACAGGCCCCCGCACGGACCTCATGCAAGGTCAGGTCCAGCAACAGCCTGCGGAACAGCAGCATGCAAAGCAGGGCCGCCGTGGTAAAGCGCAGCCCTACAAAAAACATGGGCCCCGTATAGCGCATGGCCGTATGCACGACCAAAAACGTAACACCCCACAGGACGGTAATGCAGACCAGCGCGCCTTCCTCGCGCGAGAAGGCACGGAACGCTATTTTTTCCCGCACAGGCAGGGACTGGTCGGGCAAGTCAGGTACTCCCGGCCCGAACCGGCTGGCGGCTGCGGACCTAATTTTATTCTGCTCGGGTCTTATTTTAACCCGCTTACAAAGCGCGCCATACGCGTGCAGGCTTCGGCCAGCACATCATCCGATGTTGCGCAGGACAGACGCAGATAGGGGGACTGTCCAAAGGCCGAGCCGGGCACAGTCGCCACGAACTCTTCCTCCAGCAGGGCGGTGGCAAAGTCGTGGTCGGTTTCTATCCGTTGTCCACCTGCTGATGTACGGCCCAGACAGGCCGCCACGCCAGGATAGGCATAAAACGCGCCCTCGGGCATGGCACAGGTCAGGCCCGGCACCGCGCGCAAGGCTTCCACCACAGCACTCCGCCTGCGGCTGTACGTCTCCACCATTGTGGCCACAAGGTCTGGCGGGCCGTCCAGCGCAGCCGCCGCCGCGGCCTGCGCAATGGTGCACACACCTGATGTTGCATTCCCCTGCACATCACGCATGGCGCCAATAAGGTCGGCTGGTCCACCAGCAAACCCCACGCGCCACCCGGTCATGGCATAAGCCTTGGACACACCATTGAGCGTAAGGGTACGGTCCTTGAGGTCGGGCGCCACAGCGGCGATTGATGCGGAGCGCGCTCCATCAAACACCAGATGTTCGTAAATTTCGTCCGACAAAATCCATACATCGGGGTAATCACGCAGGACTTTGGCAAGCGCGGCCAGATCCTCAGCCGGGCAGATGGCCCCGGTAGGGTTGTTGGGAAAGTTCAGCACAACCCAGCGTGTACGGGGCGTAAGAGCCTGCGCCAGCACGTCCGCCCGGAGCCTGAACCCGTCTTCCTCCCGGCATGGAGCAAACACCGGCGTTGCCCCGAACATGCGCGCAATCAAGGGGTAGCTGACCCAGTAGGGGGTTGGCACCACCACCTCGTCCCCCGCGTTCAGGGTCGCCATGAAAGCGTTGAAGATAACCTGCTTGCCCCCGTTGGAAACCATGATCTGCTCGGGCGTGTAGTCCAGCCCGTTCTCCCGCGCGAACTTGCGGGCGATGGCAGCCTTGAGCGCAGGCGTGCCATCCACAGGGGGGTATTTGGTCTGCCCGGCCAGCGCGGCCTGATGGGCGGCTTCCACCACCGCAGGCGGCGTTGCAAAATCGGGCTCGCCCAGAGCAAGCGAGATAACCGGCCTACCCTCCGCCTTGAGGGCCCGGGCACGCCGGGCCATCTCTATTGTTGCAGGGGCAGGCAGGCCATTCAGGCGGTGCGCAAAACTCCGGGACATGGTTTACAGCAGACCTTCACAAAAATTCTGGATCCGTGTGCAGGCATCCCGCAGGCTCTGCGTGTCGGTTGCGTAGGAAATACGCATATACCCCGGATACATGAAGGCCGACCCATGCACGGCGGCCACGCCTTCTTCCTCCAGAAGGGCCGTTACAAAATCCTCATCCGTTTTAAGCAGTTTTCCGCCAGAAGAGGTTTTGCCAAGGCATTTTTCAATGCAGGGGAAAACATAGAATGCCCCTTGGGGAACATCGCATTCCATACCCTTGGCCTGATTGATCATGCTGACCACCATATCGCGCCGTCCCTGATAGGTATCGACCATGGTCTGGATAAAGTCCTGCGGGCCGGTCAGGGCTTCCACCGCTGCGGCCTGCGCAATGGAGCAGGTATTGGAGGTGGACTGCCCCTGCAACTTGTTCATGGCTCTGGTCAGTTCCACCGGCGCGCCGGAAAAACCAATACGCCAGCCGGTCATGGCATAAGCCTTGGACACGCCGTTCATGGTTACAGTGCGGCTGCGCAGGCGGGGTTCGACCTCCACGAATGTTGCGGGGCAAAATCCATCGTACACAAGCTTGGCGTAAATATCGTCCGTAAAAATCCACACATGCGGGTGGCGCAACAGCACATCACACAGCGGGCGCAGATCTTCAGCCGAATAGGCAACTCCGGTGGGGTTACAGGGCGAGTTCAGAAACACCCATTTGGTGCGCGGGGTAATGGCGGCTTCCAGTTCATCCGCCTGAAGGCGAAAACCGTTTTCGCGCTTGCAGGGCACCACTACGGGCACGCCCTCGGCCAGCGTGACAATATCGGGGTAGGACACCCAGCATGGCGCGGGAATAATGGCCTCATCCCCCGGGTTCAGGGTCGCCATCATGGCGTTGTAGATGATCTGCTTGCCGCCGGTGGAAACAATGACTTCCTCGGGCGTGTAATCCAGCCCGCTATCCAGCCTGAAGCGCTCCGCCACGGCCTTGCGCAGTTCTGGCGTGCCTGCCACATCCGTATAGCGTGTCTGGCCTGCGGCAATAGCCTTTACGGCGGCCTGAGCAATGTTGTCGGGTGTGTTGAAGTCCGGCTCACCCGCAGAAAGGCTGATAATATTCCGCCCCTCCGCCTTCAACGCCCGTGCACGCGTTGAAATGACGATTGTCTGGCTAGGACTGATCCTGTTCAGGCGGTCAGCAACAAGGCTCATGGTTTTCTTACTTTCCGACACAATATTTTAAGGCACCCGGCACCCGCGCGGGCACAGACCCGGACAGAGGTGGCAAATGCGCTGCTCCGGGGCGCACAGTAATCCTCTTCCGGTCGGGGCGGAACCGGAGATTCCATCTGCTCTGTCTTTTTTGTTCTGCGCGAGCTTTTTCCCTGTCATGCAAAAATGGGGTTCAGCGGGCAGGAGCGCCTAACCGTGCAAGGGCATATTGCCATGGGGAGCAGCCGCAAACACGGCCTTGTCCCGCACCTGCCCGGCACTCAGCCCGCTCTGGCGCATGGCGCGCACGCTCAACGCACCATCACGCTTGGCCAGACGGCGGCCAGTGGCATCGCACAGCAAGGGGTGAAACGCATAATGCGGGGCAGGCCAGCCCATAAGGGTCTGCAACAACCGGTGCAGGCTGGTGGCGGGGCGCAGGTCCTCCCCCCGCGTGACCAGTGTGACGCCCTGCGCGGCATCATCACACGTCACGCACAGGTGGTAGGATGCGGGCACGTCCCGCCGGGCCAGAACCACATCACCAAACAGTTCAGGCTGGCAGGGGACCGGGCCACAGGCCAGATCATGGTAGGTGAGCGGGCCACAGGCCCCTGCCCCGCCATGCTCCGCACGGCTCCGGGTGCTGGCCAGCGTGCGGGCGCACTCCATGGCGCGCGCCATATGCAGGCGCAGCACGTATGGCTGGCCCTCGGCCATACGCTGCGCCCGTGTATGGGCATCAAGCTGGCGACAACGACCGGGGTAGAGCAGGCTGCCATCGGGGGCGGTATGGGGGGCGGAGAACATGGCCGCACTCTCCCGCACAATATCCGATCGGGTGCAGAAGCACGGATACAGCACGCCCATATGCTCAAGCGTGTCCAGCACGGCCCCGTAAACCGCCATGCGGGTGGACTGGTATAGAACAGGCCCATCTGACACCAGCCCAAGCCATGCGAGGTCTTCCAAAAGAGCGGTGGCAAAGGCAGGTCTGCAGCGCTGGGGGTCTATATCCTCCATCCGCACCAGCCATTGCCCGCCGGGCTGCGCCAGCTCCCACCCGAACAGGGCGGACGCCACATGGCCCAGATGCAGCGCCCCTGTGGGACTGGGGGCGAACCGCGTCACCCATTCTGTTTTGCAAGGATCATTGTACTGTAATCGAATAGTCATATTAATCTTACCAGATCTATAAAGCTGTCCGATATCGGCGACTATTGGCCCACATTTTCTTGCCACACCTCTTTGCGTCTGCAATAGTCCTGCCGGTAATTATCTCGACGACGCACTTCTGCTGGCGGTCGACTTGAGTTGTTCTGACCCCTTCGGAACTGTGTTCTCGTGTTAACGAGGAGACACATCTTGGCCGATGGCAGTACTCTAAACTACCCAGCCCTTGTTCTGAATGCAGACTTTCGACCTCTGTCCTATTTTCCGCTTTCCCTCTGGGCATGGCAGGATGCCATAAAAGCGGTGTGTCTGGACCGGGTTTCGGTCCTGAGCGAATATGACATGGAAGTGCATTCACCTCGTCAGGCCTTCCGCCTGCCCAGCGTAATTGCCCTCAAGGACTACGTGCCCGCCGCCCGCAAACCGGCTTTTACGCGCTTTAACGTGTTCTTGCGTGACAATTTTTCCTGCCAGTACTGCGGAGAACGCCACCCCACGCAGGAACTGACGTTTGACCACGTTATTCCCCGCTGCAAGGGTGGGCGCACAAGCTGGGAGAATGTTGTTACCGCGTGCGGCTGCTGTAACCTGCGCAAGGGCCCGCATATGCCACACCATATCGGCATGCTGCCCCGCCGCCCCCCTGTCCGCCCCACATCATGGGAACTTCAGGAAAACGGACGGGCTTTTCCACCCAACTACCTGCACAAAAGCTGGCATGACTATTTATACTGGGATGCGGAACTGGAAGGTTAAGCCCGCTCACACACCCTAGCGGGTATAGGTGTAGCCGTATTCATCCGCCAGTTTCTGCAGGTCTGGCGCGCCCTTCAGGTCAAGGGGGAGTTGCTTGGCCTTGGCCTCGCCCAGCACAAAGCCGTTATTGCTCATGCGCTGGCAGGTATTGGCCGCCAGTGGAAAACTCAAAAACATGGGGCCAGCCATCTGCTTGTGCAGGCAGCTTATATCCGTATCCAGCATGGGCACGCGCCCGATTTCGGATGAGCACCCAGCCAGCAGCAAGCCGCCTGCCGCCATTACACCCAGAGCAAATGTGTTTGTTTTTTGCGTCACGGACCAGCTTACCTCTGTTTTTGCCTGTCGAGCGGCTTTTGACCACCGGTTACTCCGGTGCGCCTCATGGTGCCATGTCCGCCCCCCAACAACCAGAGAGCGCAGGTCACGCCCCCTTTCCGCTGGCTGCATGACACAGCGCAAGGCAGTTCAGCTTACCTCGTAACCAGCGCCGCGAATGGCATCCCGCAGGGAAGAAACGCCAACACGTGCGGGGTCATACGTGACCTTGACCTCACCATTGGCCAGATTCACATCCGTACCTTCCACACCGTCAATTGCGGCCAGCGCACGTTTTACGGACGAAACACAACCGTCGCATGTCATTCCTTCGACCATAAAGCTTGCTATCGTCTGGCTCATTGCGTTTGCATCCTTTTTACAAAATTCCATACATGGCGTTTTTACACGACCGTTCTATTTCTTCCATAACGCAACTCCACCGTGATGCGAAACAGTGATGTGCAGCCCATACCTGCCCCAAAGCATGATATAAGACCCATATGCCCAACCTAGCGCCCCCTCAGCCCGCCACGGAGCCCTTGCTTTGTCACCCGTGGCGGAACAGCTTCATGCACCGGCTTATGCTGGCAACCCTGATCAGCCAGATGGAAAACCGCCTGCTGGCTGAAAACAGCGCCACACAGACGCTGGAACACTGGCTGCGCGCACACGCGCTCCTTGGCGCGCATGAAACCCTGCGCGCCGAGCGCGAAGCCGGTGCCCGCAGCCCCTGCCCGCCCGACCTGCTGGCCGCACTGGACCTGCCTGCCGCACAGGAAGGCCAAAGCCTGCGCTACCGCAAAATCCGGCTGGCAGGGCACAACCACATTTATTCGGAAGCGGAAAACTGGTTTGTACCAGAACGCCTGACAAAAACCATGACCGAGGCACTGGAACAGACCGACACACCCTTTGGCCGTGTTGTGTCCCCCCTGCGGTTTACCCGCCAGCTTATCCGGCGGGAAACCCTGTGGTCCCCCTTGCCAGATTTGTGGGAGATGCAGCCCCACCGGCCAAGCAGCGCAACAGAGGCAGAACCACTGGCCCTGCCCCCGCATCTTTTCCGGCATATTGCCCTGTTACGGACCCATGCCGGCACACCGTTCAGTCTGGTGGTGGAAACCTATACCCCGCAGGCCTTTGCTTTTCCCCCGCCCGTTTTACGTTAAACACGGCACGGGTCAGCAGCAACAAGTGGCAGGCGGCAGAGCTCCATGCTCGGGTAAACGCCTGAACATGGGCGGAATTGTGGGGATGATGCGGGTTACGCATCTTCCCCCATACGGGTCTTGTCCACAAAACTTTCGGTTGCATCATCCAGCGCGCGGGTTTTGCGCCCGCCGGGGCCATGCACGTACAGGTCGTTGCGATCAATCTTGTCCACCGCATCAGGCTGCACGGGCATAAGGTAGCGCGCGGGACGCTGATGGTCGGCAAGCTGGAGTGCGGGGTTAAAGACCGAGTTGAACTTCCACAACATCTTAACAAAGTTGGTCTGGCCGTTCTTGAGCAGATTAACCGCAATCCCTGCCGTGTCCTTGAGCGCCTGCCAGCCCATATGCTTGGTGTTGAGCACCTGCTGGGTCTTGACCAGTTCTTCATAAAACTCGGGCAGAGGCAGTGTGGTGGGCAGCACGGCATGCTGAATATCAAACAGGCGGTAGTCACGCGTGGTCAGGCGGCGGGCTTCCTTGTGCCAGATTTCCGTCCCCGGATACGGCGTTGTGACGGAAATGTTCACAATATCGGGAATTTCCAGGCACCACTGCCGCACAGCCTCAAACCGCGCACGATCCCAGGATGGGTCGGCAATAATGTTGATGGCCACAATCAGCCCCAGAGAACGGGCATATTCAAGGGCCTCAAAGTTCTTGTCGAGCGAAACACGCTTGCGGAACTGCTTGAGCCCTTCCTCATCCACCGCTTCCAGACCGATGAAGATGTAGGAAAGACCGATCTCGCTCCAGACCTTGAACACTTCCTTGTTGCGCAGCAGCACGTCTGCGCGGGTTTCAAGGTAATATTCCTTTTTAATGCCACGCTTTTTAATTTCGTTGGCAATGGCCATGCCGTGTTCTTCATGCACAAAGGCCACGTCATCCACAATAAAGATGCCGGGCTCCTTGATCTCCTCCAGTTCATCCGCAATGACCTGCGGACTGGCCGTGCGGTAGGAGCGACCATAAAAGGTCCAGGCCGAGCAGAACGTGCAGTCCCACGGGCAGCCACGGGCAAATTCAATGGAGGCTGCGGGGTCCAGCGTACCAATAAAGTACTTGTTGCGATGGCGCAGCAGGTCACGCGCGGGGCGGACCTCATCGAGCGATTTGACAAAAATGGGGGGCGGGCCTTCCCCGTCCAGCGTAATGGTGCCGGGGACTTCCAGAATATCCGTGCCGTTCTGCACCGCATCCAGCAGCAGGCCGACCGTAGCATCGCCCTCCCCTTTGAGAATGCAGTTGACCGTGCCTTCGGAAAGATCAAGCACATCCTTGGCGATGAACGAAACAGAATGCCCGCCAATAAACTGGAACACCTGCGGGAAGCGGTAGCGTGTTTCGCGGCACAGATCGAGAATTTCCGGCACATTGGCCAGATAGCTGCCCGAGTAGCACACAGCATCAGGCTGGAACTCGTCAACCAGCTTCCAGTAATCTTCGTGCGTTTCGGCCTGAAGGTCGATAATCCGCACGTCATGTCCGGCATTCCGCGCAGCACCGGCCACCAGTTCCAGCCCCAGCGGCTCCAGCCGCAGGAAAACCTTGGTGTACATCAGGGCACTGGGATGAACCGCCAGAACTTTCATAACATTCCTTTCTGCCTGCTAGCGGGCCAGGAATGCGAACAGCATTCCTCCTTGCCCATAACACTCGAGCATAAGGCAGGATTATAGAAGGAATGCGCCCTGTTGCCCTATCCTGCTGCCGGGTATCTCCCATGCGCAAGACGTCTGGCTTGGCGGTTAACCGCCATTCTGGCGGCCCCGACGTATGCACAAGACACAACGCCGGGGTGTGACCTGCCAGAATTAGGGCAGGATTTCCGTTTCTGCAAAGAAGAAGCGGATTTCGTTTGCAGCATTTTCCGCGCTGTCGGAACCATGCACGGAGTTTGCTTCAATGCTTTCAGCAAACTGGGCGCGAATGGTCTGGGGGTCGGCCTTTTTGGGGTCGGTCGCACCCATGACTTCACGGTTCTTGGCAACGGCGTTTTCGCCTTCAAGCACCTGCACCACAACCGGGCCGGAGATCATGAAGGACACCAGATCGTTGTAAAAAGGGCGTTCCTTGTGCACGGCGTAAAAAGCGCCAGCCACAGCGGGAGAAAGCTGGACGCGCTTTTGCGCAACAATGCTCAGGCCCGCATCTTCAAACACGGCGTTGATCTTGCCGGTCAGGTTACGACGGGTTGCATCCGGCTTGATAATGGACAGGGTACGTTCTTTAGCCATAAGGCCCTCCTTGGGGTATAAACGCAGATATCCGCCTTGATCTGGCGGACGTTCAGCGTTTCCATCTAGAGCATATCGGCGCTGGCTGGTAGGTACCACACAGAATGTAATGAACAATTCCAGAAGAAACGAGACCTGCGTTGAGCCTGCTTGTCATCTCCAACCTTAGCCTGCGTATGGCTGGCCGCGTTCTGCTGGACCAGGCGAGCCTTTCCATCGACCCTGGCCGCAAGGTCGGGCTGGTCGGGCGCAATGGTGCTGGCAAGTCCACCCTGCTGGCCGCCATTGCGGGGGATATTGCCCCCGATGGGGGGGAAATCCGCCTGTCCTCACGCGCGCGCATGGCCCGCGTGAAACAGGAAGCCCCAGCAGATGGCGCCAACCTGCTGGACACCGTTCTGGCGGGAGATACCGAGCGCACAGCCCTGCTGGCCGAGGCCGAACAGGCTACAGACCCCATGCGCCTTGGCGAAATACACGAACGCCTGCGCGCCATAGGGGCAGACAGCGCCCCCGCGCGGGCCGGGGCCGTGCTGGCGGGGCTGGGCTTCAGTGTTCAGGCGCAGCAGCGCCCGGTATCGGACTTTTCGGGCGGGTGGCGCATGCGTGTTTCGCTGGCCACGGCCCTTTTTCTGGAACCTGACCTGCTGCTGCTCGACGAACCCACAAACCATCTGGACCTTGAGGCCACACTCTGGCTGGAGGACTGGTTGCGCCGATTCGCAGGAGCGGCACTGATTGTCAGCCATGACCGTGGCCTGCTCGATTCCTGCGTGGACGCCATTGCCCATCTGGAACGCGGCAAGCTGAGCCTGACCCCCGGCGGCTACGAAAACTTTGTCCGAATCCGTACCGAACAGGCGTTGCAGCAGACCCGGCAGGCCGAAAAAATTGCCGCCCGCCGCGCCCATATGCAGTCTTTTGTGGACCGCTTCCGTGCCAAGGCCACCAAGGCCAAACAGGCACAGGCCCGGCTGAAGGCGCTGGAAAAACTGCCCGTGATCGACGCGGTGGTGGAAGATACCGCCGCGCATTTTTCCTTCCCCGAGCCCGAGCAGCTCCCTCCCCCCATCCTGAGCGTCAACCGCGCGAGTGTGGGGTATGAAGGCAGGCCTGTGCTGGGCAACCTCTCCTTCCGGCTGGATATGGAAAGCCGGATTGCCCTGCTTGGCGCCAACGGCAATGGTAAATCCACCCTCGCCAAGCTGATAGCTGGCCGCCTTGACGCGCTTTCAGGCGATGTCGAGCGCAATGCTCGGCTCCGGGTTGGGTATTTTGCCCAGCACCAGACAGAAGAACTGCATCTGGAGCAGACCCCGATCGAGCACATGGCGCGTGCCCTACCCAAAGCCACCATGCCGGTTGTACGCGCGCAGCTAGCCCGTTTCGGGCTGGATGTGGACCGGGCGGAAACCGCGGTCAAAGACCTCTCAGGCGGAGAAAAAGCCCGCCTGCTGCTGGCCCTTGCCACGCGAGATGCCCCCCAGCTGCTTATTCTGGACGAACCCACCAACCATCTGGACCTCGACGCGCGCGATGCGCTGATCCGCGCACTGGCGGATTTTGAAGGTGCGGTCGTGCTGATCAGCCATGACCCGCATCTGGTGGAACTGGTGGCGGACCGGCTGTGGCTGGTGGCAGATGGGCAGGTCACCCCGTTTGAAGGGGATATGGCCGAATACCGCACATGGCTGCTTGAGCGCAGCCGCGCCAGCAACCGCCCCAGACAGGACACCACAAGCCAGAACAGCCGCAAGGACGAACGCCGCGACCGGGCCGAAATCCGCAAGGCGCAGGCGCCCTTGCGTAAAATTGTCAAGGACGCGGAGGCCAAGCTGGCCAAGCTGGCCCTTGAGCGCACAAAGCTGGAAGCCGCACTGGCCGACCCGGCCCTGTACGAACCGGGCAAGGCGGCAGAAGTAACTCGCCTGAACACCCGGCTGGCCACCATTGCCAGAGAGGAATCCGAAGCAGAAGAACGCTGGCTGACCGCCGAAGCCCAGATGGAAGAGGACACGACCAGCGCCCCATAAGCGCAGTTCCGCCTCCCTGTCCCTCCCCTCCGGCTGGAGGGGCAGGTGATCTTTCAGGCCGTTATGGATGTTGTGGAGGTGGTGTAATTCACGTCGTTCTCCTCAAGCACCTTGCGGAGAGACTTAAGCGATTCAATGTTGTGCTGGACGTTGAAGACGCCGTTTTTTTCCTGATAATCCAGTAGCGAATCAATCATGGCGTACATGTTGGTTGAGCCACTCACAAGCTTTCCACCATTCACGCCTTCCAACGCAAAGCCGTCCATCAAAGCCATTGTCACACTTTGATGAAGTGAAATCTTGCCCTCCAGCGACAGCTCCCGCCGCGCGGATTCCATTTCCTGCGGTGTCATGTTGCTGAAATCCAGCCCGAGCGATTTCCTGTTCCGGCTTTGCTGGGCCATGCTCGCCGGGCTGTTCAGGATCTGGTAGGGGCTACTGACTTCCATGCTCACACACCTTCCGTATTGATCTGCTTTTTACACCTGCCCACACAGGGTTATAAATAACCAGACAGCCCGTCGAGTAAAAACCACGGCAATACCTACGGTAACGGCCCTGTGCACCCTCCGGGGCGCACAGCAGCCCTTATGCGTGCGCAAAACCTCTTGTCCGGCTTAGGCAGCCCCACCTTCTGCCAGCGCGGCTTTTCTGGCGTCCTGCGTTTCCACCCGTAGCGAGAGCAGAAAAAGCACCAGCCCCACGAGCGAGAGCGCCATACCAGCCCAGCCTGTGGCTTCCAGCCCAAACCCCACAGCCAGCACCACCCCGCCCAGCCACGCGCCAATGGCGTTGGCAAGGTTGAAGGCCGCGTGGTTCATGGAGGCTGCGAGGGTCTGTGCATCGGCCGCCACATCCATCAGGCGGACCTGCATGGCCGGGCCAATGGCAATGCCACCGCCAAGCATAAAAACGGCCAGCGCCGTCAGCCAGACCGAATGCGCAACCAGCGCAAACAGGCCCAGTGCGGCGGCATTCCACAAAAACGCAAAAATGGTTGCCCATTTCAGGTTCCTGTCCATCAGATGGCCGCCAGCCCATGCGCCCGTACACATGCCGACACCCCACAGCGCCTGAAAAAGCGGCACCCCCCAGAGCGGCACATGGGTAACATCCTGCAACGTTACGGAAAAATAGGTGTACACGCAGAACATGCCACCACACCCCACCGCCACGGTGCCCATGACGTACCAGACCTGCTTGCGCGAAAACGCACCAAGTTCCGACAGGGCCGAACGCCCCCGGTTAGGCGCATCATAGGGCACCCATGCCAGCACCATAAGGCAGCACACAACGCCAATAAGGCCGATAAACAGGTAGGACAGCCGCCACCCGAAATAGGACCCGGCATAGGTGGCAAAGGGAGCGCCGACCACATTGGCAATGGTCAGGCCCGAAAAAACACGCCCCACGGCCCGCCCGCGGTAGCCACGGTCCACCAGCCCTGCGGCAACCAGCGCCGCAACCCCCATAAAGGAACCATGCGGCAGCCCGGTTACAAAACGCGCCAGATCAAGCATACCCAGCGAGGCGGCAAGTGTGCCCAGTGCATTGGCCACGGCAAACCAGCCCATAAGCAGCACCAGCAACTGCCTGCGCGACATCTGCGCCGCCATGACCGACACAACAGGCGCTCCGACCACAACCCCCAGAGCATAGGCCGAAATAGCCTCCCCTGTGCGTGGAATACTGGCATGCATGCTGTCCGCCATCTGGGGCAGCAGCCCCATTGCCGCAAACTCTCCCGTGCCGATGGCAAACGTGCCCACCGCCAGAGCGAGAATGGCTTTGGAGGCAGCCGCCAGCCCACCGTCGTTCCCGCCAGACATGTCCGTATTATGCTCCTGTAACCATACTTAAGAAATTTCTTCTCACATTCCGCGAATGAATGGATAAGATTACACAAAAAAGTAAGACATCATGTGCTTACAGATTAACGACACGGACAGCCGTTACACAGCCTCCCCCGATCCTGAAAGAATTTTCTTGCATGCCATCTGATAGCGGTTCCTCCTCTTCGCCCATGCCACCACCGGACTCGCCTATATTTGGTCCCGAACACATTGCCCGCATTCTGCGCCTGTCCATAGGGACTGTGTGCATTGGCCTGCTCATATGGCTTTTGGGTGATGTGCTTATGGTGGTGTTTGCCTCCGTGCTGTGCGCGGTGGTGCTGTATGGGCTGGCCCGCATCCTGCGCCGCCACCTTGGCGTGTCGCACGCATGGGCGCTGACCATTGTGGTGCTGGCCCTGCTGGCGAGTGCGGCCCTGCTGGTCTGGAACAGTGGTCCCGCCATTGTCAGCGAGGTGATCCGCCTGCAAGATGCCCTGCGCCAGCAGGAAATAGCCTTGCGGGACACACTGCAGAGCACCCCCACCGGACAGATGATCCTGAACTACCTGCCCGCCTCCCTTGGGGGCCGTCATACGGGGGGCGATAGTGGTCTGGCCTCCCTTGGCTCACGGATTGCCGGGTCCATGACCGGCATACTGGGGTCCGCCTTTGGCGCCATTGGCACGCTGATTGTAGTGCTGATTGCCGGGCTGTATTTTGCCATGTCCCCCGCCACTTACGCCAACGGCCTGCTGCGACTGGTGCCGGAAGAACGTCGCCCGATCATCCGGCAACTGCTGCTGCGGGCGGGGCAGACCCTGTGGGCATGGGTTGCAGGCCAGTCGCTGGACATGCTGGTGGTTGGCACGCTCTCGGGCATCGGGCTGTGGTTTATTGGCGTGCCTCTGGCGCTGGCGCTGGGTGTGCTGGCGGGGATGTGCAATTTCATTCCCTATATTGGCGCCATCATGGGGGCCGTGCCTGCCCTGCTGCTCGCCCTTTCCCTTGGCACGCGCGAGACCATTATGGTGGCGGTGCTGTATGGCGTGATCCAGTTTTTTGAAGGCAACGTGCTTGCCCCCGTTATCCAGCGCCATGCAGTGCAGATGCCACCAGCCCTTACCGTGCTGTCCCAGACCCTGTTTGGAGCCATTCTGGGCTTTCCGGGGTTGATTTTTGCATCCCCCTTAACAGCGGTTTTACTGGCAATGCTGGATTCTCTCACAAAACCCCTAGCCGAAGCTGACCGTATATGAAACATTTCCGCACTAGCCCGTGACAAGAACATATATTTCTTGTAAGAATTTGGTAATCCGTTTGGGTAATTGAGGTCTGTCTATGCGTGTTCTTCTAATAGAAGATGATCAAACGGTCCGTAACTTTGTTGCCAAGGGCCTCTCTGAAGCCGGTCATCTGGTGGAACAGGCGGCAGACGGCAAGCAGGGCCTTGCCCTTGCCTGCCAGGATAAGTTCGATGTCATCATTCTCGACCGTATGCTTCCCGGTGGGGTAGAGGGGCTCCATATTCTTGAAACCCTGCGCCGCGAAGGCAACCTGACCCCCGTCCTCCTGCTGTCTGCTCTGGCGGATGTGGACGAAAAAGTAGCCGGGCTTAAAGCAGGTGGGGATGACTACGTCAGCAAGCCCTTTTCTTTTTCCGAGCTACAGGCCCGGCTGGAAGCCCTTGTGCGCCGCAACCGCAACGAGGCCCAGCCCCTGACCAAGCTGAGTGTGGCTGATCTGGAAATAGATCTGCTCTCCCGCGCTGTCCGCAGGGGTGGGCAGAAAATAGACCTGCAACCGCGCGAATTCCGGCTGCTGGAATTTTTAATGCGCCATACCGGACAGGTCGTCACCCGCACCATGCTGCTGGAAGGCGTATGGGACTACCATTTTGATCCGCAGACCAATGTGATTGACGTCCATATCTCCCGCCTGCGCCAGAAAATAGATAAACCGTTTGAGCATGCTCTGGTGCATACGGTGCGCAACGCCGGATACATGCTGCAGGAATGACCGGACCAGCACGATTTATGCAGACCATTTTACGCAAGGTCCGCATACAATCCGTCAGCCTGCGTTTTGGTCTTGTCTACAGCGTTCTGTTTATCAGTTCCGCCATCCTGTTCCTGTCATTTGTATGGTGGGGCACCATTGGCCTGCTGGAGCAGCGCGTGCGCCACTCCATAGCGCTTGATGCCCACGCCCTGCTGACGGAATGGCGGCATGACGGTATTCCGGGGCTGGAAAACCTGATCAACAACCGTCTGGCGCAGGATATAGATGACAACGCCCTGTACCTGCTGAGCGCGCCGGACGGCAAACTACTGGCGGGCAATCTGGCCCACTGGCCCATACGGCTTGATGCCTCCCTGATCTGGCAGACCCTGCCTGTACTCCGCGATGGGCAACTCAACCTTGCGCAGGTCCGGGTCTGGACCCTGCAAGGCAATTACCTCCTGCTGATCGGACGCGATATTAGTGAGCGCACCCAGATCCAGCGGATGCTCACGGACGCCATGCTCTGGACATGCCTTATGGTCGGGCTGCTGGCCGTTGGCGGGGGCTGGGTTGTACGCGTCCTGTTCCGGCGGATCATCCATTCCATCAACCGCACAACTCTGGCCATTACGCGGGGCGACATGTCCCGCCGCATTCCCGTATCGGGCATGGGGGACGAGCTGGACGATGTGGCCCTGACCATCAACCAGATGCTCGACCGCATTACCCGGCTTATGGATGGGGTCAAACAGGTTTCCAACTCCATTGCGCATGATCTGCGCACCCCCATTGCCCGCGCCCGCGCGGAACTGGAAGATGCCTCCCGCTCCGCCACGAACGAACTGGCCCTGCGCGCCGCCATTGATCAGGCCGCGGTCAATCTGGATAAGGTGACTGGCATTTGCGAAGCCCTGCTGCGCATTGCCCAGATTGAGGCTGGCACCCGCCGCTCGGCCTTTGCCATATTCGATCTGGCCACCACCTTGCGGGACATTACGGAATTATATGAAGCCGTGGCAGATGAGCATGGCCTCAGGCTACAGAGGAATTTCCCCCTCCACCTGCCATTCAGGGGAGATCAGGCCATGTTCCAGCAGGCTTTGGCCAATATTCTGGACAACGCCATCAAATTCTCTCCCCCGCAAGGCACCATAAACCTGAGCGCACGGTACATTCCCGCCGATTCCCCAGCCGAACATGCACAGACAGGCACCATCCGCATTATGGTTGTGGACAGCGGGATTGGTATGAATGACGCGGATCTCGCCCGCGCATCGGAACGCTTTTTCCGGGCCGAGCGGGCACGCCATACCCCCGGTTCGGGGCTGGGGCTGGCCCTTGTGCAGGCTATTGTGGAACTGCATGGTGGCACATTGCGCTTGTCGCACAACAATCCCGGCCTTGCGGTGACTATAGATGTGCCCGCGATATATGATTACCCTACCCAACTTTAAACTATACGTAATATTACAATGATGTCCTAAATCTATTAACGTTAATAGATCGTTTTTGGAGGATAGTTTTGTTGAAATAACATGCAATTACGTCTCTTAGTATTCCATGAAGTTCCGCTCACCCCTTCTTCTGGCTCTGGCGTGCGTTATCACGGGTGGTTCCGTCACACTTGTTAGTCAGACGCACCTGCCAACATCTGTGCTTTTTGGCTGGGACCTGTTTCCCTCCCCCGGATTATCCTCCCCTATTGTCGTCACATCAGACAGCCTTTCCTTCTGCCTTGAACTTGCCCATTTGATAGATTCATATGCAGCGACAAAAACCTCTGTCTCCATCTCCATCTCCAGATTGGAAACGGAAGGCATGAATCTTTGCCAAAAAGGGCATGTCCGCCCTGGACTGGTGCGGTTGCGCCGCGCCTTACTGAACGCTGAAGGAGCACCATCGTGACTCTCCTCCCATCTTTCAAGCCCATGGGTTTTCTGGCTCTGGCTTCGGGCGTGGCTGTTCTGGCCCATACGCTTCCTGCCCATGCTCAGGATAATACCGAGCCTTATACCCGGCTGGAAATCCATGCCACAGGCACAACAGAGGCCGCACCAGACAAGCTGAGTGCGCGCTTCAGGGCGGAAAGCCAGAACAGGAATGCGGCCTCCGCGCAGGGGGATGTGAATGCCGTGGTTAAAAAAGCCACGGATGAAGCAGCCAGAAATACCGACATCAAAACCGCGGTGCTTCAGTATTCCGTTTACGAGACACAGCCCGAAAAAGCCCGCCCTTACTGGACCGCCAGCCAGACCCTGAGCCTTTCCGCCACGGATGGAAAAAGCCTTTTACCACTGGCCGGACAGTTGCAGGCTCAGGGGCTTATTCTGGAAGGGCTGGAGTGGTCACTCTCGGACGAAAAGCGCCAGAGCCTGTTTCTGGACGCCGAGAAAAAAGCCATAACGGAACTGAAAAAACAGGCCGATACGCTCGCCCAATCCCTTGGCCTCCGCGTTGCCCGGTTTGTGCAGATTAGTGTATCTGATCAGGAATACCCCCGCCCCATGCCGATCATGCTCCGTGCCGCCGTTGCAGGTGTTGCGAACGATGCCGCTGGCGCCAGCCCTTCCAGTACGGCAGAAGCCCAGACTGTACGCGCCGATCTGCGGGCAACCGTGCTGCTGGAGCCCTGAAGCACTGCTTTGAGGGCGGGTGCATGACACAGTCAGCCCTGCCCCCCTTAACCCGGTCAGATCAATCCCAACGGAATGGTCAGCGCATAAAAAAAACCGCCCGGAGTTCAGCCCCGGGCGGTTTTTTATCGCCAGTCCAGACAGAGAAGGGCCTAGCGTGGTGCCAGCACCATAATCATCTGGCGGTTTTCAAGGCGGGGCATCTGCTCCACCTTGGCCAGTTCATCAATTTCTGTCCGAATCCGTTCCAGAACCTTGATCCCCAGTTCCTGATGCGCCATTTCGCGCCCACGGAAACGCAGTGTGACCTTGACCTTATCCCCGTCGCCAATAAAGCTTTTCACAGAGCGCATCTTAACCTGGTAGTCATTTTCGTCGATGTTCGGACGAACCTTGACTTCCTTGATTTCAATAACTTTCTGTTTTTTCTTGGCTTCGTTGCGCTTTTTCTGCTGCTCGTACTTGAACTTGCCGTAGTCGAGAATCTTTACAACCGGCGGCTCAGCATTGGGGCTTATTTCCAGCAGGTCCAGCCCAACGCCATAGGCACGGGCAAGCGCATCACGCACGGACATAACGCCCGCCATTTCGCCTGTTTCATCAATCAGGCGAACCTGCGGCACACGAATTTCTTCATTCACGCGCGGCCCTTCTTTGCTGGGTGCCGCGGGGTAAGGGGATCTGACTATGGTCGGCTCCTGTAATGCATTTCAAAAACAAACAGAAGCACCGTTACCCGGTGCTCCGCCTGCTGTTAGTATGTGCGCAATTCTCCGCTGTTTATCAAGCGGTCCGTGCAATAAATCGGGGGCATTGCAGCATTGCCACAAAAACCCGCCCTGCTTCACGCCTTTTTGCGCAGATCGGGAGGGGTGGCTTCGTGGCTGAGTGCGGCAATGGCCTGATCCAGCGTGAGCACCTCCTGCGCCTGCGAGCCAAGACGGCGCATAGCCACAGTGCCTTCCTCCGCCTCGCGCCGCCCAACGACCAGAATAACCGGCACGCGGCCTACGCTATGCTCGCGGACCTTGGCGTTGATCTTATCATTACGGACATCCGCCTCGGCCACCAGCCCGGCATTACGCAGGGCTGCGGCAACGTCCTGCGCATAGGGTGCGGCATCGCTGACAATGGAGGCCACAACCACCTGAACAGGCGCCAGCCACAGCGGGAAGCGCCCAGCGTGCTGCTCGATCAGAATCCCGAGGAACCGCTCGAACGAGCCCAGAATGGCGCGGTGCAGCATAACGGGACGGTGCTTGGCCGAGTCCTCGCCCACATAGCTGGCATCCAGCCGTTCGGGCAGAACAAGGTCCACCTGCAAGGTGCCACACTGCCAGTCACGGCCAATGGCGTCACGCAGCACGAATTCGAGCTTGGGACCGTAGAATGCTCCCTCACCCGGGTTATATTCGTACTCGACCCCGGCAACGGCGCAGGCTTCCTTGAGTGCGGCTTCGGCCTTGTCCCACACCGCTTCGCTGCCTGCGCGCTGTTCGGGGCGGTCAGCAAACTTGACGCGTACGTGCTCAAACCCGAGATCCTGATACACTTCGTGCAGCATCTTCACAAACTGCACGGTCTCGGCCGCAATCTGGTCCTCGGTGCAGAAAATATGCGCATCATCCTGCGTAAAGCCACGCACACGCATCAGACCATGCAGTGCGCCCGAGGGTTCGTACCGGTGGCAGGCCCCAAACTCGGCCATGCGGAGCGGCAGTTCACGGTAGGAACGCAGCCCGTGGCGGAAAATCTGCACATGGCATGGGCAGTTCATGGGTTTGAGGGCGAGGGTTTTATCTTCATCCTCCACCGTGGCGACAAACATGTGGTGGCGGTATTTGTCCCAGTGGCCCGATGCCTCCCACAGGCCACGGTCCACAAGCTGGGGGGTGCGCACTTCCTGATATCCGTGGCGGGTCTGTGCGCGGCGCATGTAGTCCTGCAACACGGAATAAACACGCCAACCCTTGGCGTGCCAGAAGACCTGACCCACCGCTTCTTCCTGAAAGTGGAACAGACCCATCTCCCGCCCGATGCGGCGGTGGTCACGCTTTTCGGCTTCTTCAAGCTGGAGCAGGTAGGCGTCGAGTTCCTTCTGGTCGCGCCATGCGGTGCCGTACACGCGGGTCAGCATGGGGTTGCGGTGGTCCCCACGCCAGTAAGCACCGGCGACCTTCATCAGCTTGAAGGCGGTTCCCACATCCCTGGTCGTGCGCAGGTGCGGGCCACGGCACAGGTCCAGCCACTGGCCCTGCCGGTAGATGGAAATATCTTCCGTTTCCGGCAGGTCACGGATCAGCTCGGCCTTGAACGATTCGCCGCGTTCTTCAAAAAACGCAATGGCGGCATCACGCGGCCAGACTTCGCGCTCGAAGGGCTCGGCCCGTGCCACGATTTCCTTCATCCTGGCTTCGATGGCGGCGAAGTCTTCGGGGGTAAACGGCTCGGCACGGAAAAAATCGTAATAGAACCCGTGTTCAATGGACGGGCCAATGGTCACCTGAGTGCCGGGGAACAGCTCCTGAACAGCCTCGGCCAGCACATGGGCGGCATCGTGGCGGATCAGTTCGAGCGATTCCGGGTCTTTTCTGGTAATAAAGCGGACCTTGGCATCGGCCTTTATGGTCTGACGAATATCGCTTAACTGGCCGTCCACTTCCATGGCCAAAGCGGCCTTGGCCAGTCCTGCACCAATGGACTCCGCCACCGTAGTGCCCGTAACTGGCCCGTCAAAACTGCGAACAGAACCGTCGGGCAAGGTGATAGCGGGCATGGGTGCAAGCTCCAGAAGGATAGGAAGAATAAAAGCAAAGAGTGTTTAATGGCGCTACCAGAGCGCGGCTGCAACCCTCTGCACCGAAAGGACTGCAAGATCACGCGCCCATAATACGTCCACCTGCCCTGGCGCATACCCCAAAGGGGCTGTGCGCGCAGGCGTACTCTCACGCGAAAACAGGACAAGGCAGCGGCATCCAACCTCGGCGGCCAGATGCATGGGGCCTGTATCGTTCCCCACCGCCCCCCATGCCCGCGCGGCAAGGCCCGCCAGATCGGGCAGGCTGGTCTGGCCGGTCAGGTCCAGCGCCTGCGGGCAGTGCCGCAGGATCTGTGCTGCCAGAGGCTGCTCCGCGGCACTGCCGACCACAACGGGAGTTATGCCATGCGCCACCATCTGGACCGCCAACTGACCATAATGCCCGGCGGGCCATCGTTTGGCGGGACGATGGGGGGCCGCACCGGGCACCAGCAGGGCATAGGGCTGGGGCAGGTGCGGCCCGCCGCCCACCAGCCAGCCAAGGTCGGGCCGGTCCACCGGGGTAACGCCCGCCATGCGCAACTGGTCACGCTGGCGGGGACGTGTGTGCATGATGTTCCGCCACGGGTTGGCGTGGGGCAAGGCAGCGCGCCCCCCATGCCCGGACCACACCGGCCGCCCCGCCAGCCAGAAATACCGCGCCGTGCGCCCCGATGTCTGCAAATCGTAAACCCGGTCATACCCACGCAACTGCCGCCTTAAGGTGCGCAGCCCGGCAAGGTCGGTCCAGCGGGGACGATGGTCCACCTCCACATGGTCAAACCATGGGGCAAGCCGGGCCAGTTCCACAAAGGGGCGGGTTGTCAGCAGGGTTATGCTGGCGTTGGGGTGCGCGCGCCTTATGGACTCGAACGGACCAAAACTCTGCACAAAATCCCCCAGCGCGCTCAACCGGATAACCAGAATACGCTGCGGGTCCAGCCCCGGCTCTCCGCTCATGGAGAATCGGGGTCTGCCGCCATCACGGCCAGATCCTGACGGGCCATGTCAGCCTCGTGGCTGTCGGGGGAGAGGTCCAGCACCTTCTGCCAGTCCTGCTGGGCGCCGGTGGCATCGCCCTTGCGCTCGCGGATAATCCCGCGCTCCAGCAGGGCGGCGGCACTGTCTGGCGCCACAGCCAGAGCATGGGCAACATGCTGCATGGCAAGGTCAAGCCGCCCCATCTTGCGCTCGGCCTCGGCCAGCAGAACATAGGCTTCGGGTCTGGCGCCGGGCTGATGGGCTATGAGGGCCGTGAGTTCCTGCTCCGCCAGATCGGCCCGGTTCTGGGCCAGCACGCTACGCGCCCGGGCAATTTGCAGGGACTGGTTATGGGGCTGGGCAAGCAGCCCGAAATCCGCGCTGGCCTGCGCCTTGCCCGGCACTCCGGCGGCCAGCCATGCCTCGGCGGCCTCATCCTCCAGAGTTGCACGCAGGACTGGCGGGGGCACATCCCCTTTGGGCGCGGTCTGGTGGGCCAGTTCATCCAGTTCGCGTGCGGACTGATCCTCATCTCCCGCTTCAAGCAGGGCCAGAGCGTGGCAGTGCCGGGCATCACGCCCGCCCCCGTGGTGCTGCCAGTCCAGTGCGTAGTCCCGTGCGCCGTAAGGGTCATCACCGATCATGGCCATGCAGGTGGTCACGGACCAGACCTGCTTTTTATCCCCCGACGCCTGCTGCGTGCGGGCCTGTGCGACATCTTCAAACGAAGATGCTCCCGCCAGAACAACAGCGCCAGCCAGCATGCAGGGCAGGGACCGACGCGCAGAGAAAACTGCTTTCATAGATCATCCATAGCAAACTCAGGCCCATACCGGTCAAGCGCTGACCCTGATATGGTCAGAATATGGCACGTTTACCCCTGTGCGTGATAATAGGAGTACCATGGCCAGTTCTCTAAGCTCTCCTGTTATTTTGCAAATTCTTCCTGCCCTGCAGCAGGGGGGGGTTGAACGCGGCACTCTGGAAATGGCGCAGGCCATTACTCAGGCCGGGGGCAAGGCCCTTGTCGCCAGCAGCGGGGGCCGCCTTGTGCCCATGCTGCGGAGTCTGGGGGCGGAGCATATTACCCTCCCCGAATGTGGCAGCCGCAACCCCGCACATATCTGGCAGAATGCCCGTATGCTGGCCCGCATACTGGACCAGCACAATGTGGCTCTGGTGCATGCCCGCTCCCGCATTCCCGCCTGGACAGCCAGAATGGCGTGCAGGCGCTCCCGCACCGCGTTTGTCACCACATGGCATGGCGTCCATGCCAACACCATACCGGGCAAAAAGCTGTATAACTCCGTACTGGCCAGCGGGGACCGGGTTATCGCCATAAGCGCGCATATCGGGCGGATGCTTCACAAGGACTACAATGTGCCCACCACCCGCCTGCGGGTTATTCCGCGCGGGGCGGATATCGCCCAGTTCAGCCCCCATGCGGTCAGCGGGCAGCGCATGCATCAGCTTGCCGAGCAATGGGCCGTTCCCGCGGGTTCGACCATTATTCTCATGCCCGGCAGGCTTACCAGCTGGAAAGGGCAGGCCCTTGTGCTGCAGGCACTGGCTCAGCTGGAAGCCGGGCTGCCCGACCAGCCATGGCACTGCGTGTTTGCCGGGTCCGACAAGGCGGACGGGCGTTACGTGCAGGAACTCACCCAACTGGCCAGCAGTCTGGGACTGGACGACAGAATCCGCTTTGCCGGACACTGCGAGGACATGCCCGCCGCCATGGCGCTGTCCACCATGGTGCTTGTGCCCTCCCTCCGCCCCGAACCCTTTGGCCGTGTTGTGGTGGAAGCGCAGGCCATGTGCCGCCCGGTTATTGTCTCCCACCACGGAGCGGCGATGGAAACGGTGGAGAATGGTGTAACCGGCCTGTCCGTTCCTCCCAACAATGTGGCGGCACTGGCCGATGCCATGCTGGCCATACTCAGCGCCCCGGCCGCATCACGCGCCCATATGGGCGTGGCCGCCCGGCAGGCGGTGGTGGCGCATTACACGACCGAGGCCATGCAGCACGCGACACTGGGTGTATATGACGAGCTACTGGGCACCCGGCTGGCCCCAGCCTTCCTCCACACCAAAAATGAGGCCGCCCCCTTTCAGGACCACGGTCTTGCGGGGTAAGACACACTCTTCTTTCCTCCACCCACAGGGCAGAGCATGAGTGCCGCATCCCCCTCCACGCAGCCCCTTTTTGCCCAGACGCCGCGCAGGCTGGCCTTTATGGCCGCCCCCACGCATGAGGCACGGATGGAGTTTGACCGGCTGGTAGCCCATTACGGCAACTGCCACCCTGGAGATGCGGAAATCATTGTCTGCCTGGGGGGAGACGGCTTCATGCTCGAAACCCTGCGCGTGGTGCTGGAAACACAGCTCACCGCCCCGGTATATGGCATGAACTGTGGCTCCGTTGGGTTTCTGATGAACCCGATGGACGAAGCAGACCTGCCCCACCGTCTTTTCCACGCACAGGCAGCCACCCTGCACCCGCTGCGCATGACCGCCACCACCAGCAGCAATGAAACGCACGAAGCACTCGCCCTGAATGACGTCTATCTGTTCCGCCAGACCCGTCAGGCCGCCAAGCTCCGCATAGATGTGGATGGGCTGGTCCGTGTGCCTGAACTGATCTGCGATGGCGCGTTACTGGCAACACCGGCGGGCTCCACCGCTTACAATCTTTCCGCTCACGGGCCTATTGTTCCGCTTTCGGGCAATCTGCTCCCGCTTACCCCCATATGCGCCTTTCGACCCCGCCGCTGGCGTGGCGCGCTGCTGCCCTCCACCGCCCATGTGGGCTTTACGGTCATGGAGGCCGAAAAACGGCCCGTGGCTGCTGTGGCCGATTCGATAGAAGTGCGCAACGTGACCTCGGTTCAGGTGCGCGAAGACCGCAACCTGACTGTCACCTTGCTGTTTGATCCGGGGCAGACACTCTCCGAACGTATTGCAGAAGAGCAGTTTTCCGCATGACGGCGCATCTTTCTGCCCCACCTCGCCAGAATACCCCGTTTTATCTCTCCCACCTTCTGGGCTAGTCTGCACTGCAATGAAAAAAATGTTCTCCCTTCCGTGCCGCCTTTCCCTGCTCTGCGCCGCAGGGCTGGTCGGAGCGGGCACGGCCCATGCCCAGATCACGACCAACGCGCGGGCGCTCGACAGTCTGGCAGATACACAGCCCCCCGCGGCTTCCAGAACAGCCACCCCGCAGGCAAGGCAGAACACACCCACGCACCCGCGCGCCCAGCATCATATCGCCCCCCGGCCCATACAGCCGCCGCAGGTGCACACCCCCACGCCCCAAACCACCCAGCCAGCCGCCACGGCAAGTACCACCGCTACCCGAACCACGCCACCCGCAGCACCAGCAGGGCAGAACACGCCGCCATTGCAGGCGCCAGTGGTCACACCCGGCACGACCCAGCCTGCTCCTGCTCCTGCTCCTGCTCCTGCTCCTGCTCCTGCTCCTGCTCCTGCTCCTGCTCCTGCTCCTGCTCCTGC
>NZ_JBFCXX020000004.1:66902-193377 GCF_040702925.2 Acetobacter fabarum
CCTGCTCCTGCTCCTGCTCCTGCTCCTGCTCCTGCTCCTGCTCCTGCTCCTGCTCCTGCTCCTGCTCCTGCTCCTGCGGGTGGGGCCAGCGCCACGCAGGCACAAGTGCCGGTTACCACCCCTGCCCCGGCACGTCCCCTCCCTGACGCCACCATCCCCAATGCACCACCGGGCGTGCCGCAGCTTACTCCACCGCCATCCGATGTGGAGGTGCACCCTTTCCCCATTCCGCCGCAGCCTACCGTGCAGCTTCAGGCTACCGGCACCCTCACGCCCATTCCCGGTGGTATCCGGCTGACATTTGCCCCCGGCTCGGCCGACCTTAACCCCGAAACGCATCAGGCCATTCTGGCATTCGGGCAGAACCTTGCGTACAAGCCGCATGTGCGCGCGCTTGTGGATGCCTATAGTTCAGGCGCAGCGGATGATCCTTCGCTTCCACGGCGCATGGCTCTTGCCCGCGGTCTGGCCGCGCGGAGCGTACTGATGAACGGCGGAACGCCTTCGACCAGAATTTATGTACGGGTTATTGGTCAGCCCCAGAACGCCAAGCCGGATGCGCCACAGGACTATATTGATATTTATCAGTCTGACATGGAGCCATAACGCGGCATAAGCCGCAACGGCGCACTGGCCACCCCCGGCAGACCGGGGGTAATACACAAACCATCCAGATTGTCAGGTAAAGGGGACAAGCAGGCGGAATTACACGCCTGCTTTGAGCTCTTCCATGCGGATACGGGCCTGTGTGGCCAACTGGTCCACCAGTTCGTTCTCCGGCACGCCAGAGTGGCCCTTGACCCAGTGCCATGATACATCATGCGGTTTGGCCGCATCCAGCAGGCGCCGCCACAAATCCATGTTGGCAACCGGGTCCCCCGCCGCGTTGCGCCAGTTACGGCGGACCCAGCCCGTATGCCAGCGCGTAATGCCGTTCCGCACATATTCGCTATCGGTATGCAGGTTAACGGTGCAGGGCTTGGTCAGTGCTTCCAGCGCCTCGGCGGCGGCTGTCAGTTCCATGCGGTTATTGGTGGTTGCCAGTTCCCCGCCCGAGAGTTCGCGTTCAACGCCCCTGCAGCGCAGCAACACTCCCCAGCCGCCGGGGCCGGGGTTGGGCTTGCATCCGCCATCTGTCCAGATTTCAACCTGCATCCGGTTTTCCGCGGTTGGGGAAGAAAGGTCAGAGTCCATAACCACCCACCGTCTGCGTTGCCAGATGGAACCTGAGCCGCTTGAGGTAATCCAGCGGGTTTTTGGGTGTGACCAGCGCATCGGCCGGGGTGTTGATCCAGTCGTACAGCCGGGTCAGCAAAAAGCGCATGGCCGCACCCTGCGCCAGAACCGGCATGGCACGGCACTCGGCATCATCAAGCTTCCGCACCTCTTCATACCCTAGCAGCATCTGGCGGGCGAAGGTCACGTTAAACGCGCCATCGGGCTGGAAGCACCATGCGTTCAGGCAGATGGCCACGTCGTATGCAAGATAGTCCGTGCAGGCAAAATAGAAATCAATCAGTCCCGATACACCGTGGTTGAGGAAAAACACGTTATCGGGGAACAGGTCGGCATGAATTTGCCCACGCGGCAGGGTTGGGTTGCCATCGTGGCCCGGCCATGCGGGCACAATACGGGCAAGGGCCTGCTCCAGTTCCGCCTGCAAACCCGGCTGCACCGTGTTGGCCCCACCCGCGCAGCTTTGCAGCAGAGGCGCCCATGCGGTTGGCCCCAGCGCATTGGCGCGCTCAGGTGCATAGGACCGGCCTGCCGCATGCAGTTGCGCCAGCGCACGCCCGAGAGGGCGGCAATGCTCGCCCCGCACCGTACGCGGCCAGACACCGGGTAAAAACGTGGTAATGGCCGCAGGACGGCCCGCAAGGGTTTTTAGCGTTTCCCCCCTCCGGTCTGCTACCGGCTGCGGGCAGGTAACCCCTTCCCGCGCAAGGTGCTGCATCAGCCCCAGAAACCAGGGCAGTTCGCGCGCATTCACCCGCTTTTCGTACAGAGTGAGAATAAAATCCCCCTCGGTTGTACGCAGCTGGAAGTTGGTGTTTTCCACCCCCTCGGCAATGCCACGAAACGACACCAGATCCCCAATGGCAAAATCTGCCAGAAAGTCCTGTAGCGCCTCGTCGCTAACGTCCGTGTAAACGGCCATAAACCACCTTTAGCCCAAGGGTGCGGGAAGACGGAACGTTACGTTTTCTTCCTTCACGATCCGTTCTTCAATGCACAGGGTATAACGCTTGGCCATTTCTGCCAGCATTTCCTGCACCAGTGCTTCCGGTGCGGAGGCACCCGCCGTAATGCCCAGCGTACCCACGCCATCAAGCACGGACCAGTCCAGCGCATCCAGACGGGGTACCAGCAGGGCACGGGCAGCGCCGGAGCGTTCGGCCACTTCGCGCAGCCGCTGGGAGTTGGAGGAGTTGGGCGAACCAATCACAATAACCAGATCGCATTCGGGGGCTATGGTCTTGACCGCTTCCTGCCGGTTGGTGGTGGCGTAGCAGATATCCTCGCGCTTTGGCCCTTCGATCAGGGGGAAGCGCTCACGCAGGATGTCCACGATTTCTGCCGTATCATCAACCGAGAGGGTGGTCTGGGTAATAAACGCCAGCATGCTCGGGTCCGCAGGCTGCACGCTGCGGGCTTCGTCTGCATCGTTAATCAGGGTTACGGCCCCGGCGGGGAGCTGGCCCATAGTGCCCACAACCTCGGGGTGACCGGCATGACCGATCATGAGAATATGGCGGCTTTCCGGGCCACCTGCGGCATAATGGCGCTCGGCCTCGCGGTGGACCTTGGACACCAGCGGGCATGTGGCATCCAGATACAGAAGATTGCGGCGCTCGGCTTCGGCCGGTACGGTCTTGGGCACGCCATGGGCGGAAAAAACAACGTGACCATCTGCGGGAACTTCGTCCAGTTCCTCCACAAAGATGGCGCCCTGTGCCTCCAGCTCCTCTACGACGGTGCGGTTATGAACGATCTCGTGTCGGACATAGACCGGCGCGCCGTAACGGCGAATGGCTTCCTCCACCACACGGATGGCGCGGTCCACCCCGGCACAAAAGCCGCGCGGGCCAGCCAGAAGGACCTTGAGTGAGCGGCCATGCTGCGTATCCGCGGTCTGGGTGGTGGTCAGGGTGTCAGTTTGATCGGGCATGGTGTTCCCCAAAGTTGCAGCGGACTGTATAGAGAAGATAACTGGCTATGAAGACGCATACTGAAAACAGGCTACGCCCGAAACCCGGTAAAGGCCGTGGCAGTTGTGGCCTACGCAAAGGACGCATGTGATGCAACCCGTTTTGCAGCATTCAAGACGTGAAACACGCGCGCTGCCGAGCGTTGCGGGTTGGTGCGTCACCTATTTTTGTTCCTCCACCCCTTATAATGCCGGATCACTCCATGCCTTATGATCTTACCCGCCTGCGCCACCAGCTCCCCCGCGTAACCGCCTGTGGCGCACTGGCCATGGGCCTGCTGACAACTCTGGCGGCCTGCAGTGGCGGAGAAAGCGCCTCCATGGAGTTCGCGCCTGCCTGCCCCGTGACACATATCCCTTCCGAGGCCGCAGACTACTACCTGTATAACGGGAAAGGCACCGGTTTTGGTGATCTGGTGGCACGGGCCAGTATTGTCAAGCTGGAGGGCGAATGCTCCGCGGGTGGCCCCAAGGACCTGAAGACCCGAGTCGTACTGCACATTACCGTTGAACGCGGCCCAGCCTCCTCTACCGAGACACTGAACATACCGTGGTTTATTGCCGTGCTGCATGGGGACCGGATTGTGAACAAGCACATCTTCCGCCACACCGTGACGTTCCCGGCCAACCTTGCAACGTTTGACACCACCAGCAAGGTGGTCACGATCGACCTGCCGATCACCCCCCGCAATGTCGATTCCGACTACCGGTTCGAGGTGGGATTCCAGCTAAGCCCGCGCCAGCTTGAATATAACCAGACGCACCTCAAGCAGACGACCTATAAAGCGTACTGAACCCGTCAGGGTGTGCAGGGAAATATCTGCCCTTGTGCACCCCGCCCTTGTGCACCCGGCCTTTGCTACCTGTAACGCCCTGCCCGCCCGTTAGGTTGCTGGCGGCGCATCGGGGGGGAAGCGGGCCTCTTTTATGGCGGCGTTCTGCCGGTCGGTCAGGGCCTGCTCATCAAACCCTTCCACAATTTCGTGGAACAGTTCGCTCCAGTTCATTTTAACCTTGAGCCGCATGAATACCGACCCCAGCCCTATGGCCGAGCGGTCCACCAGCACAAATTCTCGCGGCAGGCGCACACCCCCTGTTTTCTGCAGCCCTTCATGCACGCGGCTCAGCACCTCGCGCCCGTGTTCAGGGGTGTTCTCCTCCTGAATGTAGCGCTCGCGGTTATCCATGAGCGGGGCATAAAGCAGGCTTGCCCATTCATTGAGCACACGCACCTTCTCGCGCGAGAGGTCCTTGAAGCCCCATGCCGCGTACGCATGGGCTGCCAGATCCTCGTCCTTCGTGCGCAGAGCGTTGTACAGGTCGATATTGCCCTTGATGAACGAAGGCCGGAAAATGCGGATAGCCCCAAAATCCAGCAGGTTCAGCCCGCCATCCTCACGCACGGTAAAGTTGCCCATATGCGGGTCGCCATGCACGACACCATACTGGTAGAGTGGCACGTACCAGCCCCGGAACAGGGCACGGGCAATTTTCTTTTTCTGCTCGTCTGAAAGCCCGGCCTTGATGGCGGCATTCAGGTTCTGGCCTGCCACCCATTCCATGGTCAGCAGGCGGCGGGTACTCAGCTCATCTACCGGCAGCGGCACGGTGACATCCGGACAGTCGCGCAAAATGGCGTGATAGAGGCGCATATTGGCAGCTTCACGCCGGTAATCCAGTTCTTCACGCAGGCGTTCGGCCAGTTCTTCCACCACATCATCCTGGCGGATGGCATTGTCGAGCTTGTGGTAAACGCCAATGGCCATGCGGAACTGCTTGAGGTCCGCCTCCACCGCCGAGTTCATGTCCGGGTACTGGAGTTTGCAGGCCACACGGCGGCCATCGGCCAGAATGGCCTGATGCACCTGCCCAAGGCTGGCCGCAGCGGCGGCCTCCTTGCCAAAGGCGCGAAAGTTTTTCTCCCACCCCGCTCCAAGTTCCGCCGTCATGCGACGACGCACAAAGTTCCAGCCCATTGGGGGCGCGTTGGACTGGAGCTGGGCCAGTTCCTCCGCATATTCTTCAGGCAATGCGCCGGGTATGGTGGCCAGAAGCTGTGCTGCCTTCATGAGCGGGCCTTTAAGCCCCCCCAGCACGGATTTAAGGTCTTCCGCGTGGGTCAGGCCCGTGGTGCGGATTCCCATTTTATGCCCGGCCATACGTGCGGCAATGCCCCCCACCGTGCCGGTGGTCTGCACCATACGCCGCAACTCCCCGAACATGCCGGAGTTATCAAGATCACGCGCCATGCTCTGCCTGCTCCAACTGGTCAATAAAGCCGGAAATCACATCCAGCCCCTTGCGCCAGAAACCGGGGTCCGAAGCATCCAGTCCGAAGGGAGCCAGCAGGTCCTTGTGGCGCAGCGTGCCACCGGCTTCCAGCATGGCGATGTATTTATCCTGAAAACCCGGAGCCCCTTCGCTGAACACCTTGTACAGCGCGTTTACCAGACAATCCCCGAACGCATAGGCATACACATAGAAGGGGGAATGGATAAAGTGCGGGATATACGCCCAGAACACATCGTAATCGGGGGTAAAGTTAAAGGCCGGACCAAGGCTTTCGGTCTGGACAGCGCGCCAGATTTCACCAATCCGTTCGGGCAGGAGTTCACCTTTTTTCCGCTCGTCATGCACGCGGGTTTCAAACTCGTAGAACGCAATCTGGCGCACCACCGTGTTCAGCATATCCTCCACCTTGCCAGCCAGCAGCAGGCGGCGGCGGGCGGGGTCCTTTTCCCCGTCCAGAAGGGACTGGAAGGTCAGCATCTCACCAAACACACTGGCGGTTTCGGCCAGCGTGAGCGGGGTGTCGGACATCAGATAACCCTGCTTTGTCGCCAGAACCTGATGCACGCCGTGCCCCAGTTCGTGCGCCAGCGTCATCACATCGCGAATGCGGCCGTGGTAGTTGAGCAGGATATACGGATGGGCCGACGGCACGGTGGGGTGGGCAAACGCGCCGGGGGACTTGCCCGGAGCGGGTGGCACATCAATCCACGGACTGGTCAGGAAGGTGTTGATCACCTTGCCCATGCGCGGGTCAAACCCGTCATACGCCTTCTGCACAATGGCTTTGGCCTCGGTCCACGGAATCTGGCGGTCCTCGCAGCCGGGCAGAGGAGCGTTGCGGTCCCAGTGCTCCAGCTTGTCCAGCCCCATCCATTTGGCCTTGAGCGCATAATAACGGTGGGACAGACGCGGATAATCCGTGCGTACGGCTGAAACCAGCGCATCCACCACGCCATCTTCCACCATATTGGACAGATTGCGCGAGGATGTGGGGCGGGCATAATGCCGCAACCCGTCGGATATGGATTTGTCCTTGGCCAGCGTGTTGGTAATGAGCGCAAACAGGCGGACATTCCCTTCAAACACGCCCCCCACGGCCTTGCCTGCGCGCTCACGCACCCCTCGGTCTGTATCGGACAGGCGGTTAAGCGCATCGCCCACCGTCATGGTCTGCCCGTCTACCGTAACCCGCAGGGCGGCTATGGTTTCATCAAACAGGCGGCACCATGCCTGCGCGCCGGTTACGGATTTTTCCAGCAGCACTTTTTCCACGTCATCGCCAAGCTGGTGGGGGCGGTACATGCGCACGTCGCGCAGGTAAGGCTGCCAGCGGGCAAGAGCGGGGTCATCCATTTTGGCCTGAAGGTCGGCCTCTTCCAGCCGGTTGAGTTCCAGCCCGAAGAACAGAAGGTCGGCGGAAATATCGGTCAGCCGTTCGTTAATGGACTGGCTGAAGCGGCTGATGGACGGGTTGGACGAATCCGCAGCAAACAGCAGCGAGGCATAGGAGCCAGCCCGGCCCAGTTTTTCCTCGATCTCTTCAAACTCGCTCATGGCCTGCGCCAGTTGCCCGCCGTCCAGGCTGTTCAGGCGACCCTGATACAGCTTGGCAAAGCTTTTGGCGGCCGCGGCAGCTCCCGCCAGATCGGCCTCCAGTTGCGGGTCGTCCATGCCCGCGTACAGGGCCGACAGGTCCCAGCGCGGCAGGGCAGCAGCGCTCTGGTCGGAGGAAGGGGCAGGTCCGGCTTCCGCCGCCATAAGCGGAAGTGACAGCGAACGGGAAAAATGCGCGGTATGTTCCATGCCCCCACTCTACCGCGCAAATCCACCAGAGGCGAGAGCCCTTGCATGCAAAGACAGGGCACCGGAACGACAAAACGGGCGGGAGCCATAAGCCCCCGCCCGTTTTGTGCCCGCATGCCCTGTAAAGGCTGGTTCAGGCCGATTTGGCCTGCTCTGCGCCCTCAACATCAAAGCCGATGATTCTGGCGTAGTCCCGGGGCACGATCTGCCAGAACTGGGGCAGAACCTCATCCCACTTATGCAGCAGCATGGAGGCATAGGCCGAGCCGGTCTCCTCCACATGGCGTTCCACCAGAGCGCGCAGGCTTTCGGCCCATCTGGGGTCGGTTACACGCGACCACAGCAGAGATTCGGGGTTGATGCGCTTGGTAAAGCCCCCGTTGCTGTCCAGCACAAAGGCCATGCCGCCGGTAAAGCCTGCGCCAAAGTTGTCGCCCACTTCACCCAGCACCACAACGGTACCGCCGGTCATGTATTCGCAGCAGTTGGAACCGCAGCCTTCAACAACCGCCGTAGCGCCAGAGTTCCGTACGGCAAAGCGTTCGCCCGCCTGCCCTGCGGCATACAGTTCGCCCGCCGTAGCCCCATACAGCACCGTGTTACCAATAATGGCGTTCTTGTTGGACACAAGCGTGGAGGACGGAGACGGACGAACCGTAATGGTCGCGCCCGAGAGGCCCTTACCCACATAGTCGTTTGCATCGCCCAGCACTTCCAGCTTGAGGCCCTGCACCGCAAACGCCCCAAGGGACTGCCCGGCCGAACCACGCAGGCGCACGGTCAGGTGGCCCGGAGCCAGCGTTTTCATGCCGAACTGGCGCACGATGAGAGAGGAAATGCGCGTGCCAATGGCGCGCTGGGTGTTCTGCACATTATAGTGCAGCTGCATTTTCTCACCATGGTCAAACAGCGGACGGGCATCGTTGATCATCTGCGCGTCCAGCGTGTCGGGCACCTCGTTACGGCCTTCAAGCGTGCAGTAACGGGCAAACGGCCCCGGATCTGCCTGCGAAAGCAGGGAGTTCAGGTCCAGATCGTCCAGATAATCCGCCCCGCGGGAAACCTGACGCAGCAGGTCCGTGCGGCCAATAATCTCGTTCAGCGTACGGAAGCCGAGAGAGGCCAGAATGTTCCGCACATCCTCCGCAATGAACGAGAACAGGTTGATCACCTTTTCCGGCGTGCCTTCAAACTTGGCGCGCATGGCCGGGTCCTGCGAGCACACGCCAACCGGGCAGGTGTTGGAGTGGCACTGGCGCACCATAATGCAGCCCATGGCCACAAGGCTGGCCGTGCCAATACCAAACTCTTCCGCACCCAGCATGGCGGCGATCACCACATCACGCCCGGTCTTGATGCCACCATCGGCACGCAGGCGCACGCGGTGGCGCAGACGGTTGAGCATGAGAACCTGATGCGTTTCCGCCAGCCCCAGCTCCCACGGCAGACCTGCGTATTTGATGGAGCTGACCGGGCTTGCCCCCGTGCCACCGGAATGGCCGGAAATAAGAATGGCGTCGGCCTTGGCCTTGGCCACACCTGCGGCAATGGTGCCAATACCCGAACGGGCTACCAGTTTAACGGTTACGCTGGCATCGGGGTTAATCTGCTTGAGGTCATAAATAAGCTGGGCCAGATCCTCGATGGAATAAATATCGTGGTGCGGCGGCGGGGAAATCAGCGTGACCCCCGGCGTTGCATGGCGCAGCTTGGCAATAAGCTCGGTCACCTTGAAGCCGGGCAACTGCCCGCCCTCACCCGGCTTGGCACCCTGAGCCACCTTGATTTCCAGTTCGCGGCAGTCGTTCAGATACTGCGCGGTCACCCCAAAGCGGCCAGACGCCACCTGTTTGATGGCGGAGGATGCGTTATCCCCATTCGGGCGTGGCCTGGCGCGTGCCGGGTCTTCCCCACCCTCACCGGAATCGGATTTCGCGCCAATCCGGTTCATGGCGATGGAGAGGGTCTCATGCGCTTCAGGGCTGAGTGCGCCGAGCGAGATGGCAGGCGAGATCAGGCGTTTACGCAGTTGCGTAATGCTTTCCACCTCTTCTACCGGAATGGGCGTACGCCCTTCGCGGAAGTCGAGCAGGTCACGCAGGGCCACGGGCGGCTGGGCACGCACGGCATCGGCATAACGCTGGTAGATGGTAAAGCTGTCTGTTGCCACGGCGGTCTGGAGCATATGGATCAGCCCGCCATCAAATGCGTGCTGCTCCCCACTGCGGCGCAGTTTGTACAGCCCGCCAACCGGCAGGGTCAGCGCGGAAGCAGACCCCCATGCCTGCTCGTGGAAGCTGAGCGCGTTGCGGGCAATACCCGACAGGCCAATACCGGAAATGCGCGAAGGCATACCGGGGAAGAACTCCGCCGTAAGCGCGCGGGACAGGCCCACGGCTTCAAAATTGCAGCCACCACGGTAGGACGCCACAATGGAAATACCCATTTTGGACATGATCTTGAGCAGACCCTTGTCCACTGCCTTGCGGTAGCGCTCCATGCATTCACGCAGGCTGCGGCTGCCAAACAGGCCACGGCGATGGCGATCAGCAATGCTTTCCTGCGCCAGATACGGGTTAACCGTTGTGGCCCCCACACCAATGGTCACGGCAATGGCATGCACATCCAGCGCTGTGGAGGTGCGCACGTTCAGCGACGTGAAGGTGCGCAGGGACGTCCGCACCAGATGCGTATGCACGGCTCCGGTGGCCAGAATCATGGGGATGGAAGCCCGGTCGGGGGACTGGCCTTCATCCGTCAGGAAGACATGGGTGCAGCCACCCCGCACGCTTTCCTCCGCTTCGCGGCGGATGCGGGCAATGGCCTCACGCAGACCGGCCTCACCATCCTTTGCGGGGAAGGTGCAGTCAATCACGCTGGCGGACGTGCCGCAGAAGCCGCGCAGGGCCTCATACTCACCCGAGGTCAGAACCGGGCTGGGCAGTTGCAGCATGTCGCACTGTTCGGCCGACTGGTCGAGAATGTTGCCAAGGTTGCCCAGACGCGTGGCAAGGCTCATCACTCCCGATTCACGCAGGCTGTCGATGGGCGGGTTGGTCACCTGACTGAACATCTGGCGGAAATAGTGCGACAGGCCGCGGTAACGGGGCGAAAGCACAGCCAGAGGTGTATCATCCCCCATGGAGCCAATGGCTTCGCTCGCGTCTTCCACCATCGGGTGGAGCAGGGTTTCCAGCTCTTCCAGCGTAGTGCCGACGGCCAGCTGGCGGCGGCGCAGCTCATCGCCCGTGTAGTAAACCGGCTCGGTCACTTCAGAGCGGACAAGATGGCCGATCTTCTGGGTGCGTTTGATCCAGTCAGAAAAATCCTGACGGGAGGACAGCACATCCAGCAGGGCGCTGTTACCGTAGAGTTTGGCGTCGTCCAGATCCACGCCAATCATCTCGCCCGGGCCAAGGCGGCCACGGCTGACAATGGCGTTTTCAGGCACGCGCACCATACCGGTTTCGGAGCCCACAATCAGCAGGTTATCCGTTGTCACCGTATAGCGCAGCGGGCGCAGGCCGGAGCGGTCCAGCCCGGCCACAACCCAGCGGCCATCGGTCGCACACAGGGCGGCGGGGCCGTCCCACGGTTCCATAACCGCGTTGCAGTAGGTGAACATGTCCCGGTGTTCGGGCTTCATGGTCGCATTGCCGCCCACGCTGGCGGGGATCATCAGCGCCTTGGCAGCGGGCGCATCCCGCCCGCCAAAGGTCAGCAGTTCAAACACGTTATCCAGCGTGGCCGTATCCGACCCACCAGCCTGCACCAGCGGCTTGATGTCCGCCATCCACGGGTCCAGATCCGGATGAGACAGCCGTGTTTCGTGGCTTTTCATCCAGTTGATGTTGCCCGAAATGGTGTTGATTTCACCATTATGGGCAAGACGGCGGAACGGCTGAGCCAGCTTCCATGTGGGGAATGTGTTGGTCGAATACCGCTGGTGGTAAATGGCAAAGCGGCTGACAAAACGCGCATCCAGCAGATCCGGGTAGAACTCGGTCAGATGCTCGGCAAGGAACATGCCCTTATAGATAAGGGAACGGCAGGAGAGCGAGCAGATATACAGGTCCACCTGCGCCGCAATGGCGGCCTTTTCTATCCGGCGGCGAATAACGTAGAGGTCGCGCTCAAACGCTTCCTCCGTTTTGCCCGGCAGGTTGCGGATAAGGATCTGCTCGATTTCGGGCCGGGTTGCATTGGCTTTTTCACCAATGCAGGAGGTGTCGATCGGCACCTGACGCCAGCCGTAAATGCCGTAGCCAAAGGCCAGAATCTGGGTTTCGATAATCTGGCGGCACTGTTCCTGCGCCACAAAATCGGTCTTGGGCAAAAACACCTGCCCCACGGCAATGGGGCCATCGCTCGGGCGGTCGCCCGTGCTGGTGATGGCGTCAGCAAAAAACTCCTGCGGGATTTCTACATGAATGCCCGCGCCGTCGCCCGTTTTGCCATCGGCATCAACCGCGCCACGGTGCCAGATGGCTTTAAGCGCGGCAATACCGGCTTCCACCACCTCACGCCGACGCTTGCCGTCCAGTGCCGCCACAAGGCCCACACCGCAGGAATCGCGCTCATCCGCCGGGTCATACAGCCCATCCAGCGCCTGCACGTTGGCGTCCCACGCCTTGAGAAACTCTTCACCGCTTTCAGCGGAAACAGTGTGCGAAAACTGTTCCATATCCATTATCCCTGCTCCGCCGTACGAGCCATTGCATCAGCCCTGATCCACTCATGGATGCTCTGGGCGGCTTCCCGCCCGTCCTTGATCGCCCACACGACCAGACTGGCCCCACGCACAATATCCCCTGCTGCAAACACACCGGGCAGCGAGGTCATGAAGCTTTTCTGGCCCACCTTGAGCGTACCCCAGCGCGATGCCGCCAGAGCGGGCTCATCCCACAACTGCGGCAGGGGTTCGGGGTCAAAGCCGAGGGCTGCGATCACCAGATCCGCTTCCAGCGTAAAGGAAGACCCTTCCAGCGGCTCCACCGACTGGCGGCCCGAGGCATCGGGCAGGCCCAGCTTCATGCGGGATGCGCGCACACCTGTTACGTGGGTGTCGCCCAGAAAAGCTTCGGGGGCGGCCAGCCATTCAAACTGCACGCCTTCTTCTTCCGCGTTCTTCACCTCACGCGTGGAGCCGGGCATGTTGGCGCGGTCGCGGCGGTAGAGGCAGCGCACCGATTTGGCACCCTGACGGATGGCCGTGCGCACGCAGTCCATGGCCGTGTCACCACCGCCCAGCACCACCACGTTTTTACCTGCGGCATCCAGCGCCTGCGCCTCATCGGGCAGGACATCCCCAAGGGAGCGACGGTTGGAGGCGGTCAGGTAATCCAGCGCCTTTTCAATCCCGGCCAGGCCCGCACCGGGGCCACCAATTGCGCGGGACTTGTACACGCCTGTTGCGATCAGCACCGCATTATGCCGCCCACGCAGTTCGGCAAAGGACAACTCGCCCGGACCGTTGCCAATACCCTGCCCCAGATGGAAGACAACACCGCCCTCCGCCAGCAGTTCATGCCTGCGGGCCACAATATGCTTTTCAAGCTTGAAGCCGGGAATACCATACACCAGCAGGCCGCCCACGCGGTCATACCGGTCATAGACATGGACCTGATAACCCTGCGCACGCAACTGGTCTGCCGCAGCCAGCCCCGCCGGGCCAGCCCCTACAATCCCTACGGATTCGGCGCGCTCACGCAGGGGGCTGACCGGCTTGACCCAGCCGTTTTCAAACGCCGTGTCCGTTACAAACCGCTCAACCGCGCCAATGGTCACGCTCTCGAACCCCGGTTCGATCACGCAGCTTCCTTCGCACAGGCGATCCTGCGGGCAGATACGGCCACAGATTTCGGGGAAGGTGTTGGTGGCGGAGGATACGCCATAAGCTTCCTCCAGCCGCCCCTGCGCCGTGAGCATCAGCCAGTCGGGAATGTTGTTCCCCAGCGGGCAGTGAACAGAGCAGAACGGAACACCACACTGCGAGCAGCGGCTAGCCTGTTCGGTGGCCTGCTCTGGCTTAAAGTCATCGTAAATTTCGTCAAAATCCGTCCGCCGCTCAGCCGCCGTGCGTTTTTGTGGCTGCTTTTGCGAAACGGAGACAAATTTCAGCATCTTGGTTGTCATACGCCATCCCCGGCTAACAAGGGCGCGGCAGACAGTCCTCGCCCCCCTAAAATCAAGCAGGAGGGAAAGTGCCTGTTATCCCTCCAGATAAAAAGACAGCATTGCTTACCTATTTTAATTTTAGGTCCGGAATAGCATTAAATGGCGTATTTTTTACAAAATAAATGGTTCCATTCCGGACCTTTATAAACCCAACCTACCGTTGTGGAACAAAAACCCCGGAACGACCGCCGCCAGCCCTGTACCGCTCCAGATAAAACGGCACACAGGCCGCCACGCTGCGCGGCACAATACCCAGAACCTCGAACCCCGATTCCGTTGGTGGCACAACATTATCCTGCGAGAGCATGAGCAACTGGTCGCGCGTGAGCAGCTTGCCGGGCAGACGCTCCAGCACCGCTGCCTGCAACCGTGCCAGCGCCAGAGGCACGCGCATAACGGGCTTGTCACGCTGCGTCTGCTGCAAGGCGAACTCGGCAATATCCTGCATGGTCATGACATCCGGCCCACCAAGCTGCCATTCCCGCCCGCCCAGTTCGGGCGTAGTCGCCAACTGCGCCACCGCCTGCGCCACGTCTCCCACGTAAACAGGCTGCACACGGGTGGTTGCACCATAGACCGGCATAAACGGCAGGTAGCGCGCCAGCATACCAAACAGATTGAAGAACCTGTCTTCCGGCCCAAAAATAACCGAAGGGCGAACAAGGGAGGCATCCGGGCGGAACTGCCTGACCAGCGCCTCCCCCGCGGCACGGCTCCGCCCGTAGGCAGAGGGCGCATCGGCCGAGGCACCAAGGGCGGACATGTGCACATAGCGCGCAACTCCGGCCTCCGCCGCAAGGCGGGCCACACGCCCCGCCCCTTCCACATTGACCGCCTGCAGGCTCTGCGCGGAGGAGGAGGACAGAACCGCTGCAAGGTTGACCACAACATCCGCCCCGCGCACGACACAGGCTACCGTGCTGTCATCCAGCACCGAGGCATAAAAGGGCGCAACCTGCCCCACCCGCCCCATGGGGCGCAGCAGGGCTCCCTGGTCCGGCCTTCGGCTGGCGACACGCACCGTATACCCGGCCTGCGCCAGACACTGCACAACATACTGGCCGACAAAGCCATTCCCGCCCAGCACGGCCGCAGTCTTGTTCCCACTCATGCCCGCATTCCCTTGCTTCAGTCTCTTGCGCTTCACGCAATCCATGCACTGTGTTGCATTCGCCCCCAACAGGCCAGAGGAGGGGCCGACACAAATTCGTCAAAAAAATCATTTTACCTGTTGACGGTAGCATATGTGCGGGGTAAATGCCTCTTCACCAGCCCGGAACACTCCGGGTTGCCATTTGAGCCCAGATGGCGGAATTGGTAGACGCGCAGGTTTCAGGTACCTGTGACCGAAAGGTTGTGGAAGTTCGAGTCTTCTTCTGGGCACCAAATTCTCCCCCGGGAATTTGTCAAGCTAAGCAGCCCCCGCAAGGGGGCTTCTGCTTTTCTGGCCTCCCGCTTTACTCTCCTCTTTTCCAAAAATACTGATGCTCCGAGCATGAGCTGCCAGCACTTTGGCCGCAGGCTCTTCCTGCCGTCCCCTGTGGCGGCACACGCCCAAAAATGCCCCTAGCCTGCCAGCCCTGCACCAGCGGAGGCAAAATACAGGTTAACGGCATGGCACATGGCCCCCGCCACCATGGCTCTGTGCCCTGCCTGCCGCAGCGCGGCCTCATCCAGCCGGTTGGACATAAAGCCCATTTCCACCAGAACCGAGGGAATCTGTGCGGATTTAAGCACCGCAAACGCGGCATGACGGTGCGGATGCGTTAAAAGCTGCACGCGGGACTGAAAAGCAGATACCACCGCCTGCGCCATATGCGAGGACCCCTTGCGGGTTTCCTCCGTCACCAGACTGGCCAGAATACGCTGCACCTCGGGCGAGGCCCCATGCACCATGGGACCACCAAACCTGTCCGCGCTGTTTTCCGTACGGGCCAGATCCGCCGTCTGGCTGTCCGATGCCCCGTGGGCGTGGGTGTACACGCTCGCCCCACGCACGCTGGCATCGTGCAGCGCATCGGCATGCATGGATACAAAGAGAGAAGCCCCATGCTGCTGGGCCATGTCCACCCGCCCGTCCAGCGGAATAAAATGGTCACTCGAGCGCGTAAGGGCCACACGGTAACGCCCCGTTGCCAGCAGCTGCCGTGCCAGTTCCTGCGCCGCGGCCTCTGCCACGTGCTTTTCGTAGGTGCCGGAAAAACCGATGGCTCCGGGGTCCTTGCCCCCATGCCCCGGGTCCAGCATGACCAGCGGTCTGGGCGGCTGGGCACGGCCGACCACGGCAGGCGCATGCACAGCAGCAGCGTGGGACGCCGTACGCGCGTACGCCGGAGCACTGAGCAGAACACCAACCACCCCGCCAGCCACATGGGTCAGGAAGGTTCTGCGTGGCACGGACAGGCTCTGGGGTGCGGGGAGCAGCAGGTGCGTGTCCGACCCAACAGGGTCCGGCCTGTGCGGTGCCATCAAGCGTGCCTTTATCCTTGAGTTGTCTGCTCAACACTGTGCCCGAAAAATGGCAAAAAAATAACCACCCATTTACACCCCAAAGCCTTTGTTACGAATAGCTTGCAGTCTTGCTGTATTTGGGTCATGCTTAATGTGCATGGCATCTGGGCATTAGTGTACCTGCCGTGCGCCCTGCCTGTAGCTTTTCGGGCGTTGTGTCTGCGCGGCATGCCCCGCCACCGCCCAACACCGGAAAGCCGAGCAAAGTGATGATTGAAGGATACACAACCATAGCTCGCCCCATTGCCCTGAGTATCTCGGCCAGACCACAGGCACCAGCATGCCTGCCGGGGACTGGCGCGCGGCTGTCAGAGGACGTTGGGGGCACCTTCGGTTTTCCATTTCACGCCTGTTTATACCCGCTGGAAGCGCCCCTGCTCCGTGCTGCGCCATGTTGGCAAAAGCACCGCTCAGGCTGGCCACCAGCGCACCGGAGTTTTTCTTTTTATGTCAAAGCGGATGCTGATCGACGCAACACACGCGGAAGAAACGCGTGTTGTTGTCATGGACGGAAACAGACTTGAAGATTACGATGTTGAATCTGCTTCAAAAAAGCAGCTTAAAGGCAATATCTACCTCGCTCGCGTAATTCGCGTAGAACCCAGCCTGCAGGCCGCCTTTGTGGAATATGGCGGCAACCGGCACGGTTTTCTCGCCTTTAGCGAAATTCACCCGGATTACTACCAGATTCCGGTTGCCGACCGTGAAAAACTTCTGGCCCTTCAGGCGGAAGAAGAAACACTGATCGACGACTCCGACTCTGATGAGGACGAAGCCACCGCCCACAACGCGGACGCCGAAGCGGATGAAACCTCCAGCACCGCCGACAACGACGGGGCTGAAGGGGATGAAGACCGGCAGGAAACGCCCGAATACGTCAGCGGTGAAACCGATACGGGTGAGGAAGCGCTTATCCAGAAGCGGATTGCCCGCTTCCTGCGCAACTACCGCATTCAGGAAGTTATCCGCCGCCGTCAGGTTCTGCTGGTGCAGGTCGTCAAGGAAGAGCGTGGCAACAAGGGTGCGGCGCTGACCACCTACGTCTCGCTCGCTGGCCGTTACTGTGTGCTCATGCCCAATGCGCTGCGTGGGGGCGGTGTTTCCCGCAAGATTACATCCGTGGCCGACCGCCGCCGCCTGCGCGATATTGTAAGCAGCCTGAACCTGCCGCGTGGCATGGCCATGATCGTCCGCACTGCTGGCGCCCAGCGCCCCGGCCCCGAAATTACGCGTGACTGCGAATACCTGCTCCATCTGTGGGACGACATTCGCGAACATACGCTCCAGTCCATGGCCCCCGCCCTGATCTATGAGGAAGCCAGTCTGGTCAAACGCGCCATCCGCGATGTGTACACGCGCGATGTCAGCGAGATTGTGGTGGACGGTGAAAGCGGATGGAAAGCCGCGCGCGACTTCATGCGCATGCTCATGCCCCAGCATGCCGAAAAAGTCCGTCTGTGGAGCAAGGAACACCAGCCGCTCTTTACCCACTATAATGTGGAAGGGCATCTGGACGCCATGTTCTCCCCCGTGGTGGCGCTACGCTCGGGTGGGTATCTGGTCATCAACCAGACCGAAGCACTCGTCGCCATTGACGTGAACTCCGGCAAGGCCACCAGCCAGCGGAACATTGAAGAAACCGCCTTCCGCACCAATCAGGAAGCCGCGGACGAAGTGGCCCGCCAGCTCCGCCTGCGCGATCTGGCCGGGTTGATTGTCATTGACTTTATTGACATGGAATCCCGCCGCCACAACGCCACCATCGAACGCCGCCTGAAGGACGCCCTGCGCCACGACCGCGCCCGTATCCAGATCGGCTCCATATCGCATTTTGGCCTGCTGGAAATGTCCCGCCAGAGGCTGCGTCCTTCTGTTGCGGAAGCCGCCTTTACGGTCTGCCCGCATTGCAACGGCACCGGCATGACCCGCAGCGTGGAAAGCTCTGCCCTGCATGTGCTGCGCTCCGTGGAAGAAGAAGGCGCACGCCGCCGCGCGGGTGCCATTACGGTACATGTGGCGGCTGAAATTGCCTTCTACATCCTCAACAACAAGCGTGACTGGCTGGCCAATATTGAGCAGCGCCACCAGATGGATGTGCTGTTCTCCCCCGACAACACACTCCCCGCGCCGGAAATCCGCATCGAACGCCGCTCCCCACCCCGTCCCATGGTGGCTGCACAGCAGCAGGCACTGCCTCCGGTCGAAAATGTGGATGTGGACGTGGATGTGGACGTTCCCACACCTGTACCAGCGGCCCTCCCCTCCAACCCCACCCCTGACACGGCAGAAACCGCCAGCGGGGATGAAGAACCACGCCGCCGTCGCCGTCGCCGTCGCCGCCGTGGCGGGAATGGCAACGCCAATGCACAGGGGCAGAATGGCACTCCCGCTTCCACCCAAGCTGACGCGGAAGACACCGATGAGCCAGCAGAGGCTGAGCACACCCCTGCTCCCGCTCCGCAGCAGGGCACGGATGGGCAGCACCTTGTTCCCGGCCGCCGCCGCACACGCCACTCCCGCGTGCAGCGTCAGGCTCCCGAATCGGGTGCAGAACAGCGCGTGACCATAGAGGAAGGCCCAGCCCCACGCCCGCAGCGTGCGGTCTGGACCGGGCCAACCCCTGCCAACCCGTTTGGTGATGGGCCGGATATTTTTGAACTGCTGGAAAACAGTGCGCAGGCCCGCCCTGCTCCCGCCGCCAAAGAACCCGGCCGTAAGGATATGGTAGTCGAAGCCGCACCTGCCCCGCAGGCAGATGCGCAGGGTGATGAGCAGGAAGCGTCCGGAAAACCAGGCCGCCGCCGGCCTACGCGCAAACCAGCCGGAGCCAGGGCCAACGCGCCGGGCGCGGACACAGCGGACGCATCGGCAGAACCCAAAGCGCCAGCCGCAGCGGCGGATGCGGGTGAAGCCATCGAAGCCGCGCCTAAAAAACCGGCCCGCCGCCGCGCAGCACGCGGCAGAACCGCTACCGCAGGCACGGAAGCCGAAACGGTGCAGGATACCCCTGCCGCACAGGGCGCGGAGGAAGAGGGCCCAAAAAAGCCGACCCGCCGCCGCACTACGCGCAAAACCAGCGCAGACGCCGCACCGCAGGCTGACACCACAACCGCCCCTGTAGCAGAGGAAAAAGCCGAACCTCTGGTGCAGCCGATCGTGATTGAGGACAGCCCACCCGCTACCCGCCGCCGTACCGGGTGGTGGAAGCGCTAAAACCCGCACTGTCTTTTCCGGGTGGGAGAACGTCTTCCACCCGGAATACAGGCTGCCGGTTTTTCTTCCCGGCCACCTTGTGCTAGGAGAGCAGGCCGCATTTTATTGCCTTGCCTGCCGGAGTTTGCATGAACCAGCCCTTTCCAGACCCCCAGACCGCCCACGCGCTCGGTGCGGGCCATGACGGGCAGATGGTTCTGGCCCTGCCCAAGGGCCGTATTCTCAAGGCCGTAACCCCCCTTATGGCGGGTACTGGCATGGCCCCTTCGGCCGACTGCCTTGGCGACAGCAGCCGTAAGCTGCGTTTTTCCACCGAAGACCCCGGCGTGGACATCGTGCGCGTCCGCTCGTTTGACGTAGCCACCTTTGTTGCCGCAGGCGGCGCGCAGGTTGGCATTTGCGGCTCTGACGTGCTGATGGAGTTTGACTACCCCGAAATTTATGCACCGCTGGACCTTGGCATAGGGGCGTGCCGCATTGCCGTGGCCCAGCCAGCCCACCTGCCGCATGACCCGCAGGAATGGGCGCGCTGGTCGGAAGTCCGGGTGGCTACCAAATACCCCGCCATTACCCGCCGCTTTTTTGCCGCGCGCGGTATTAACGCCACGATTGTACACCTGCACGGCGCGATGGAACTGGCCCCCATGCTTGGCCTGTCCCGCCTGATTGTGGATCTGGTGGACACTGGCTCCACATTACGGGCAAACGGGCTGAAAGAGGTCGAGACCATAGCGCAGGTTTCCAGCCGCCTGATTATCAACCGCACGGCGCTCAAAACCCGCCCCGACCAGATTGACTGCATTCTCTCCCGCTTCCGCACGGCGCTTGCGGGCACCACAACCGCTGCAAAATAATGTGTAAGGCAGATCGGATTCCATGAAACGGCTTAATACGCGTGATGCCGGTTTTGAGAGCGCCTTCAACGCGCTGCTGACCAACCGGGAAGAACAGGGGCAGGAAGTTACAACCCCCGTGGCCAATATTCTGGCCTCCGTGCGCAAGGAGGGTGATGCCGCCCTGTGCGCCCTGACCGAACGCTTTGACCGCCTGCCCGTAACCCCGGCCACGCTGGCCTTTACAGCGCAGGAAATTGCCGAAGCCACGGCACAGGTCAGCCCGGAACTGCTTGAAGCGCTGGACGTGGCGGCCCGGCGGATTGAAAGCTTCCACCAAAAGCAGCTTCCATCCGACATGCGCTACACGGACGCCGAGGGCATGACTTTGGGCATGCGCTGGATTCCACTGGATGCGGCGGGGCTGTATGTGCCCGGTGGCAAGGCGGCTTACCCCTCCTCCGTGCTGATGAACGCCATTCCCGCCAAGGTGGCGGGGGTCAGTCGGCTGGCCATGTGCGTGCCAACGCCCGACGGGGTGATCAACCCGCTGGTGCTCGCCGCAGCCGCACGCGCAGGCGTGACCGAAATCTACCGTGTAGGTGGCGCACAGGCCGTTGGAGCCATGGCTTATGGCACCCAGACCATCCGCCCCGTAGACCGCATTGTTGGCCCCGGCAACGCCTATGTGGCCGAAGCCAAGCGGCAGGTCTTTGGCCATGTGGGGATTGATAGCATTGCAGGACCGTCCGATGTGGTGGTCATTGCCGATTCGGGGTCCGACCCGCGAGTGATCGCACTCGACCTGCTGGCGCAGGCCGAGCATGACGAGCTTGCACAGGCCACCCTGATTACCCCCGATGCGGCTTTTGCTGACAGGGTCATTGCGGCTGTGGATGCAGAGCTTAAGGTTCTCTCCCGCACGGCCATTGCCAGTGCAAGCTGGGCCCGTAACGGGGCGGTGCTGATCACCCGCGACCTGCTGGAAGCCGTGGAACTGGCCAACCGTCTGGCCCCCGAACATCTGGAGCTGATGGTGGATGACCCCGAGGCTCTTTTTGTCCATGTCCGGCACGCGGGAGCCGCATTCCTTGGCCGTTTCTGCCCAGAAGCGGTCGGCGACTACGTGGGCGGGCCAAACCATGTTCTGCCCACATCACGCACCGCGCGCTTTGCCTCCGGCCTGTCGATTTACGACTTCATGAAGCGCACCACTTTCCTTTCCGGCGGGCCGGATGCCCTGCGCCGGATTGGCCCTTCCGCCGTGGCTCTGGCCCATGCCGAAGGGCTGCAAGCCCACGCCCTCAGCGTTTCTGCCCGGCTGGATGCCCTGGCAGAGCACACACCTAATGCTTGACCGCCAAGCGCCCCTCAACCATATCTGCTGACCAGACTCCCGTCAGTTTCAACATACACGAAGGATGCAATGTCTAAAGAAGACATGATCGAATTTAGCGGCACAGTTACCGAACTGCTGCCTAATGCCATGTTCCGCGTAAAGCTGGACAACGAACACGTTATTCTCGCCCATACCAGCGGCAAGATGCGCAAGAACCGTATTCGCGTTCTGGCGGGTGACCGGGTGAATGTGGAAATGACCCCTTATGACCTGTCCAAAGGTCGTATCACCTTCCGCTTCAAGTAAGCATGACGTCCTCTGGGCAGACACAGGCGGGGCAGGCTATAGCCCCTCTGCTGGTTCTCGCGTCCGCCCCCCCCCGCCGTATTGCGTTGCTGGAACAGATCGGGCTTGTGCCCGACCGCGTTCTGCCTGCCAATATTGACGAAACACCCGCAAAGGGTGAAACGCCAAGAGCCTATGCCCAGCGCGTGGCTACCGAAAAAGCCAGATGCGTTGCCACAACGCTGGATGAACCTGCTCTGGTACTGGCAGCCGATACGGTGGTGGCTCTTGGCCGACGTATTCTGCCCAAAGCCGAAGACCGGGAGAGTGCACGCTTCTGTCTGGAGCGTCTCTCTGGCAGGCGGCACACCGTGCTGACCTGCGTTGTGGTTGCCCCCACAGCCAGCTGGCCCCTTGGGCGGCATGGCACACGGCTGGTGGAAACCGCCGTAACATTCTCGCGCCTGACACCCTACCAGATTGATGCCCTGCTGGATGCGGGGGACTGGTCTGGCAAAGCGGGCGGGTATGCCCTGCAAGGCCATGCGGCTGGTTTTATCCGGGCGCTATCTGGGAGTGCCTCGGGCGTTATTGGCCTCCCCTTGTTTGAAACAGGCCAACTCCTGCGCGGGCAGCCCGGTGGCTGGCTAGCGTGAGCCTGTTCCTGCGCATTGCCACATTCCCCGGTGAAATGCGCATTGCCGTTACCAAAAACGACACGTTACTGGATTTTGCGCTCTGGCGCCCCGCTGCTCCGGACATGGTGGGCAGCGTGTACCACGCCCGAATAGAAGCCCTAACCCCAGCCATGGGGGGCGCTTTTGCTGCACTTGGTGGTAACCAGAGCGGCTTTTTACCCTTGCAGAACAACGCCCCCAAACTGACGGAGGGGCAGGCCGTTACGGTGGAGGTCAGCCGTGCCGCACAGGGCGGCAAGGGTTTGCGCCTGCGCCTGCTGGCTGCTGATGTGGCCTCGGAGCAAAAGGGGCTTATAACCCCGGGCCCCACACCACTGGCCCGGCTGGCAGCCTTGTGGCCTACCGCTGCTGTAGTGGTGGACAGCCCGGCAGCAGCAGCCCTTATTCCACCAGCACTCCGTGACCGGCGTGAACCGGGTTTTGCCCCCTACCCCGACTCCATCGCCGCAGCCTGTGACGCGCTGGAGGAGCCGCTTGTTACCCTACCTGGTGGCATGGAAGCCACCATAACCCCCACCCCTGCCCTGATCGCGATTGATATGGACGCGCCCCCTGCACAAACGGGCCATACCAAACAGACCGCGCAGTTTGCTGCCAACCGCGACGCCCTGCCCGCACTTATGCGCCAGATCCGGCTACGCAACCTGTCTGGCGCCATTCTGATCGACCCGGCAGGCCTTGCCACCCGCAAGCGCCAGGCCCTGCTGGAGCCGGTTAATGCCGCGCTCAAGCCAGACCCGCTTAACCCGCGCTGTCTGGGCATTACCGCTCTTGGGCTGATAGAAATTGTGCGCGCCCGTATTTACCCTTCCCTACCCGAGCTGCTGAACAGCCCGCATGGCCGCGCGCTGCGGGTGCTCCGGCATATTCTGGTGCATGCCCCCCAGACCACGCAGATAACGGGTGGAGCAGGCATTATCCGCGCACTGGAGCGCGACCCCGAAGCCGTGGCCGACTGCGCACGCCAGCTTGGCCACACACTGCACCTGCACACGAACCACGCCCTGCCCGATTTGACATGGACTGTTCAGAAATCCTGATGAGCAAAGCCGCCAAATGCCCGATCTGCGGGCAACCCAGCACCCCTGACTACCGCCCCTTCTGCTCCCGTCGCTGTGCGGATGTGGACCTTGGCCGCTGGTTTGGCGGCAACTACCGCATCCCCGGCGAACCAGTTCAGGAAACGGATGGTGAAAAACCTGAAATAAATGATGAAACATGACTTGATCTCAACAGCGAGCTGAGATAAATCCTCTCTCACGCCGCAAGGCTGCGGTGCCCAAGTAGCTCAGTTGGTAGAGCATGCGACTGAAAATCGCAGTGTCACTGGTTCGATCCCGGTCTTGGGCACCATTATAACGCACTCAGCTGCACCTCCCGTGACAATTTGATGTAATTTGCGCTCATCGCTCTTTGCAAGTGTTCGCATTTGTACGCCCGCCTACAATGGCGCTGTGACAGTTGGCGCAACACTGGCACCTGTTGCCATCTCATCACGACTTCCAAAGCAATCGAGGCCGCCTCAACAGCAAGAAGTCCGAGTGTTCGTTCAATAGTGGACGCCCTTCCCGCCCTGTTGAGAATAGCATCTGCCTGACTTCTACTAAGTAATGCCCCCAATGCGGAAGCTGCATCCGTAAGACTTGCTTCTCATTGCACCAACCAAGCCTGCGGGTTCGGGCCACTGCGCTGCAGGGCAGTCCACAGGCAACAGCCTGCGCCGCAGCCACTGTGGTTTCCCACGCGATCGCTGCACTCATACCAGAAGCGACTATATTCCCGTGTCCATGGGCCTCGACACCAGTGCTTCCGGTCCCCCCAGGCACAGTGCGTCCGTACTTGTTCTTCCTGTTGGTTTCATCAAATATTGCGGACGAACTCTGATATCAGATGCTTTAATCAATAGTTTTTCGAAGTTTCTATTGAATTGTTATTCTTGGATTTTATTTATTTTATCTTTAAAATTAATAAATGACTGTATGTCGGTTTCCCATGTTGATATTTTTTGATTATCTTCATTGGTAAACCTTAAATCTCCCAAATCAACCTCATTAGAAATTATTTTATTCAATGGATACTGATCATCCAATATCATCCGGTTTTGTAAATAAACAATATCACCTTGCAAATAACACGGCCAAGACATAAAGAAATTAGATGTATTCGGATCGCCAACATTAACAAGAAAATAAGATTTTTTCTCCTTTAAAAGTAACTCTGCTGCATGCCGCCATTGCTTCTGATACGAATATTTATCAAAGAAAGTCGTATTCGAAAAAAATACTTCGTTGAAATCATCGACAATGATTTTTCCCCAGTATCCGTCTTCATCATAGTAATTACCACTTTTTTCAAAAAACAGGTCAAACATGATGCGCCCTTTATCGGGTTGGGTGAAAAATCGAATGCACCTGATTCTTTGCATCTTCTGTCAGGCATTGTCCATCCGCTCTCCACGTTACGGGCATCAATATTTCTTGTAATATATTGTCTTCCATTTCAAAATTCTGTCTGCATGGCCAGAAATCGCATCGTGCGTATGGTCCGCTTTCCTGTGGAATATTTCCACTGATTGTCCTCCACCATACCAACCAGAGAATTCGCACAGAAGCATGCCATCATTGCTTAAAACAACAACGGCACGTTCCATTTTTCTTCCAGAAAACTGTGCTCCGTTTGAGTAATCCAGCCCAGCCCCTGCATGTCATCAAGCATCCACGCCACGTTCCCTGCCTCTGTGTAACCATGGATGTAATGTGTTTTTTCCGTAAAGCCTTCGCCACTCAAGGTCTTAAGTGTTGCAGCCTCGGGCAGGTTTAACCCTTTTTCTTCCAGCGGTGCGGCAAGGTCATGTGCAATAGTCTGTCTGTTTTCTGCATTGCGTAAAAAAATCATGGCATCGTTCAGCGCATTGATAATTGCTGTGCAGACCTCCTGATTTTGAGACGTGCCCTGTGGCACAACAAACTGCTTTTCAATATGGCGCGGCATAACCGTTTGAGAACTACCAGCCAGAAAAGCAAGGTTTTGCAGGCATGCTTCTGTCCCCCATGGCGGGCCTACACACCCGCCATCTATGGAGCCATTCATCAGGGCGCTGATAATATCCGGCGGGGGCATGACCTGAATTTCAATATCCTGCTCCATGTTCACCCCTATGGATAACAGGAACCGCTTGAGGATAAGAAAATGGGTCGAATACATATGCACAACAGAAAGCCTTGGACGGCGACCGATTGTGGTGCGCCATGTCTCAAAGGCCTCACGGCCCTTATCCCCCGTGGGCCACTGGCCCATCAGCGGGTTGGTGCCACGCAGTATAACGGTGTTACCCCCATAGCTTAACGTCGCAAGGGGCTTGAGTGCAGGCATATGCCCACGCCTGCCCAAAGAGGTCATCATGGCCAGTGGCGCAAACATAATGGCTGCATCCAGTGTTTTCCAGACCAGACCATCTGCGATATTGGCCCATGAGGGAGAAACCACAACTTCCGTCCTAAGCCCGTATTGTGCAAACAGGCCCGCATTATGGGCAAGCATAACGGGCGCACTATCAGACAGGCGCAGCAACCCGATACGGAGAGGTCTGGTCATGGTGTGTCGCTTTTCTGCTGAGCAGCAAGATACTGGGTGGCCACGGTGACAATACGCTGGGACGTTTGCATCGCCCGCCCTCTGAACCAGCGATATGCCTGTGTTTCATTTGTTTTTTCATTTTTCATGAATAGCTTTTTTGCCTGATCAATAATCCTGCGCTCTTCAATTTCCTGCTGCGCGGCACTGAGTTTCGCCCGTGTGCGCTGAAAACGCTCATAGAGCGCAATGGCTGCACGGAGCAGCGGCTTAACATCATCCGGAGGGGCATCCAGAACATTGTAGGAGCATACCCCTGTATCAAACGCGGTTTCCATAAGGTCCACATCGTCCTCGTCCACAAACAGGGCAATGGGCCGTTCCAGCGCTGGAACAGACAGCGCACGCACGCTATCCAGCGCATCACGGTCTGCGCGGGCCATGTCCACAAGCACAACATCGGGGTAGAACTGGTGCACGGCTTCTATCAGGCTCATGCCAACAGGAACGGACTGTACATCAAGCGACGGGTCCGCTCGCAACGTATCGGACAAGGCCTTTGCCCGTCCGGGGTTTTCATCGGCAACCAGCACCTTGATGGGGGTGCGCATGAGGGATGGGACAGGATATTTATCCATTAATAAATATCTCGCAGGTAGCGACCCCCTCTGGTCAGCCCGGCAACATAATCATCCGCCTGACTTGCTGGCATGGCCCCATGCCGTGCCACAATACGGCGCAATGCGGCATCCACATCACGCGCCATACGCGCCGCATCTCCACAGATATAAAGGAAAGCCCCGGCCTGCAACCAGTTCCATAGTTCTGCCCCGGCTTCCTCCATCCTGTCCTGCACATAGATCCGTCTGGGTTGATCGCGCGAAAATGCGGTATCAAGCCGTGTCAGGCACCCGGTATGGGCAAAGCGGGCCAGTTCCTCCTGATAGTAAAACCCTTCCTGAGCGTGCCGTTCGCCAAAAAACAGCCAGTTGCGCCCTGTTGCGCCAAGGGCTTCACGCTCCTGCAAAAACCCGCGGAATGGCGCAATACCAGTGCCGGGGCCGATCATGATCACATCTGTCCCGCCATCTGCGGGAAGATGGAAATGCGTTGTGGGTTGGACAAAAACCGGCACATCGGCACCTGCTGGCAACCCGGCAAGCCAGTTTGTGCACACACCGGGCCACGGGTCGTTATTAACGCCAACAGTCAGTTCCACCACCCGCCCCGACACGAGCGGGGAAGAGGCTGTGGAATAAAGCCGCGGCTGCATCCTGCGGAACAGGGCGGGCACATCCTGCGCCGCAACATCAAGGCGGGCCGCCTGCAACAGTTCGGGCAGGTAACCGCTTTCGGTCCGGCCTAGTGCGTGCAGCATTGCAGGGTTGGGGCGTGCCAGATCAAAATGGCGCAACAGGGCATCGTGCAGCCCAACGGTGCCTGCGCCTTTTAGGGTCACGGGAGTATCCGCTGGCAGGCCCAGTGCCGCAAGAGTGGTTTTGACAACCTCCACGGCGTTGCATGGCCAGATCCCCAGCGCATCTCCGGGCTTCCAGTCCAGACCGCTCTTGCCCAGGTCCAGACCAATACGGCGTGTATCCTTGCTGGCAGCGCCCTGACACAAGCGTTCATTCAGCGCAAGGCGGGCAATAACCGGCGCATCCCTTGTGCCAACTCTGGGCTCGGGCAGCGGGGGGACAGGTGCGGCCTCCCCTCCGGTGGGTGGGGCCACTGGGGGTGTTGTGCTGTCCAGCACGGCCAGAAGCTGGCCACGCCAGACTTCTACCGTGTCTTCAAAATCCGGTTCGCAATCCACGCGGTCCATGATCATACAGGCACCAAGCTCCCGCAGGCGGCCGTCCAGCGCACAGCCAAACCCGCAGAAACTGGCATAGGAGGAATCCCCAAGAGCCAGAACCGCGCAGGATAGGCCAGTCAGTGCCTCCTTGCGGGCGCGCAGGGTGTCCCAAAATGGCGTTGCACAATCGGGGGGGTCTCCATCCCCAAAAGTGGAAACAACAAAAATTGCCGTCCCCTGCCCGAGGTCCGCATCCTTGCAGTGATCCAGACAGGCGAGTTCCACCGTATATCCGGCCTCCCGCAGCCAGACAGCCACTGTCGCGGCCAGAGCCTCCGCCCGACCAGTCTGCGATGCCCACCAAACCCGGATGGTCTGCCGCACGCCAAGAACAGTCTGGGAAAGAGGCTGGGCACACGCCTCCCCCACACGGCTGAACAGGCCCGCCAGCAGGCCGTTTACATAACTCCGCGCCGCCACAGGCAAGGGGGCGGATGCGGGTACATCGGGCACCAGACCGGGTTGTGGGGGCACCATACGCAACCCTTCCAGAAAGCCTTTCAGCCATATTCTGGCCTGTTCCGACAAATCTGGCTGAAGGGCTGGATCATCAAGGGAGAAATGGCGCATCAGGGTATCAAGCGGCATAGGGGCACTTCCTTCTTCCTGACGGGGGGCTGGGAGCGGCAACACATCTGGCGCAACCCGCTCCAGCTTAACGGCACAAAGCTTGAAGCCGGGTTGGAGGGAGAGCGGGTCCACATCATCCGACGTAACCGCATTTACGGCCATGTCCGGGCCAAAGCGGTCATTCCAGTGGAATGGTGCAAAGCACTGCCCCGCCCCCACGCGCTGGCTGATTTGAACAGGCAGAACAATGTGCCCACGGCGGGACGTCACCCTGACACGATCATCCGCCTGCAACCCAAGTGATTGGACATCCTGAACCGAAACCTCCACAAATGGGCCGGGGTTCAGGCGGTTCAGGCTGGCAACACGGCCTGTTTTGGTCAGGGTATGCCACTGGTGTTGCAGTCGGCCACTGTTGAGCACAAAGGGGAACTGCTCATCTGGCCATTCCTGCGGGCGCATCCACGGGCGCGCGTAAAAAATCGCACGCCCATCGGGGGTGGGAAAAACCGGCAGCACCTGCCCGGCCGGTACGTAGCGCACCGGGTGGCGGGCCTGCGTATCCCCCACAGGGGCTGGCCACTGTACCGGACCCTGACGCAGGCGCTCATAGCTCACTCCAGCGCAGTCATAGCCGGTTTTGGGGTTTGTAAAACGGCTGAGTTCAGCAAACACGTCGGCGGCGGAGGTAAAGGAAAAACCCTGCTCAAACCCCATGGCGCACGCTACGCGGGCAATAAGCTCCCAGTCGGCCAGCGCCTCCCCCGGTGGAGCAACCGCCTTTTGCGCCAAGGTCATGGTCCGGTCGGAATTCACCTGCACGCCATCCGCTTCCGCCCAGAGGGCGGCTGGAAGCAGACTATCGGCAAATCCTGTGGTTTCACTATCTGCAAAAGCATCCTGCACAACCACGTAATCCGCTTTTTCCAATGCCCGGATGACATGGCCGCGATTGGCAACAGTTGCCACAGGGTTAGTGCAGATAATCCAGCAGGCTTTTATGCGGCCTTCTTCCATGGCTTCAAACATGGCAATGGCGCCATTGCCCCCTACATCACGCAGGGTGCCGGGAGGGAGCTTCCACTGCGCCTCCACAAACGCGCGGTCTTCCGCCACAAGTGCGCTACGCTGCCCCGGCAGCCCCGGCCCCATATAGCCCATTTCGCGCCCACCCATGGCATTGGGCTGGCCGGTCAGGGAAAACGGGCCGCAACCAGGTCTGCACAACGTGCCTGTGGCAAGGTGCAGGTTGCATAGCGCATTGGTATTCCATGTTCCCGCAACACTCTGGTTCAGCCCCATGGTCCACAGGCTCATCCACTCCCCGGCCTGAGCAATCCAGCGGGCGGCGGTCTTAATATCCGCAACAGGCAGGCCTGTTATTTCGGCAACAGTGTCAGGCGCATACTCTGCCAGAAAAGCAGGCATGGCGTCCCACCCACGGGTTGCCTGTGCGATAAACTGTTTGTCGATGTCTCCATTTTCAACAAGAATATGCAAAAGACCGTTCAGCAAGGCCAGGTCTGTTCCCGGGCGGATGGGCAGGTACAGGTCAGCCTTTTCCGCCGTTGCCGTTTTGCGTGGGTCCACCACAATCAGCTTTGCCCCGGCTCTTTTCCGCTCCATCAGACGCAGGAACAGGATCGGGTGGCAATCGGCCATGTTGGACCCGATTACAAAAAACAGGTTGGTGCAGTCCATATCCTCATAACTGCCCGGTGGTGCATCTGCCCCGAGCGAGAGCTTGTAGCCCGTACCTGCCGCTGCCATGCACAGGCGGGAATTGGATTCCATATACTGGCTTCCAACATACCCCTTTGCCAGTTTGTTAATGAGGTACTGTGCCTCCAGAGACATCTGGCCGGACACATAAAACGCAAGTGCGTCCGGCCCATATGTATCCAGAATACTGCGTAACCTTGCTGCCGTTGTACCGATAGCCTGTTCAAGCGCAACCGGCACTGCATCCGCCCCACGCTGCGGACGCACCAAAGCCGTTTTTAAACGTTCCTGCGCATATAAAGGCTTATCGCAGGAAGCTCCTTTGGTGCATAAACGACCGGCATTGGCAGGGTGCGCGGTATCACCCCGCACCTTTGCAATTTTCCCATCCTTGACATCCAGAATAATCCCGCACCCAACGCCACAGTATGGGCAGGCAGAACGGAATGCAGAGTCAGGCATGGCCACGTCAGGCAGTTGTCAGTTCAGGCGTGCCCTGTCCGGCGCGCACCCTGATCTGCACCTTGCCATCCATCAGCCGTGCATCCCATGTGCGCAGCCGGACAGACGCATCCTCCAGACACTGGCCATCTTCCAGACGAAAGTGCTGCTTGTAGAGGGGGGAGGCCACAACCCGCTGCCCCCTGATCTCCCCTATCAGCCCGCGGCCAATAATATTGGCATGCGAAAACGGGTCATGGTTATCCAGCGCATACACACATGCGGGCTCGGCCTGCGTGGCCGGAACATAGAACAGGGCAATCTGATTACCCTCACACCATGCGACCACACCGGATTTTTCCACAAGGTCCGTTTGCGCGCACAGTTCCGTCCATGCCTGTGGGCCTGCAAGGCTCCCTGCTTCGGGCATGTTGGCGGCAGGCCTGACCTGATCGCGCTCGGCCACGGTGCGAATATTAGGGTCGGGGCGGGCATCATTTACAAAGGTGCGGAACCGCTTGAGTTTATCCTTGTCACTCAGTGCGTCCCGCCATTCGCAATGGTAACGGTCCACCACCAGTTGCATCTGGCGTTCCAGCTCTTCGGCAATACCAAGACTGTCGTTGATGATCACGTCCTTGAGGTAATCCAGCCCGCCTTCCAGATTTTCACGCCAGACAGAGGTCCGCTGGAGTTTATCGGCCGTGCGGATATAGAACATGAGAAAACGATCTATATATTTTATCAGAGTTTCTGAATCGATGTCGGTTGCAAACAGTTCCGCATGGCGCGGCCGCATGCCGCCATTACCGCAGACATAAAGGTTCCAGCCGTTTTCAGTGGCTATAACCCCCACATCCTTGCTCTGTGCCTCCGCACATTCACGCGTGCAGCCAGAAACCGCAAACTTGAGTTTATGGGGCGAGCGTAACCCCTTGTAGCGGTTTTCCAGATCAAGGGCCTTGCCCACACTGTCCTGCACGCCGTAACGGCACCATGTGCTCCCCACGCATGATTTTACGGTGCGGGTGGATTTGCCGTAAGCCTGCCCCGTTTCAAACCCTGCATCAAGCAGTTCGGTCCAGATTTCTGGCAACTGGTGCAGTTGCGCGCCAAACAGGTCGATCCTCTGCCCACCGGTAATTTTGGTGTAGAGATCATATTTTTTTGCAACCTGACCAAGTACGATCAGCTTATCCGGGGTAATTTCCCCCCCGGCTATGCGTGGCACAACCGAGTAGGTGCCGTTCTTTTGCATATTGGCCATGAACGTGTCGTTCGTGTCCTGCAGGGGAATATACAGCGGGTCCGTTATGGGCTTGTTCCAGGCAGAAGCAAGAATGGACCCAACCGCAGGTTTGCAGATGTCGCACCCCAGACCGCCATGACCATACTGCTGCATCAGTTCTTCAAATGTCTGGATACCATGCACCCTGACCAGAGAATACAGCTCCTGCCGGGTATGAGAAAAATGCTCGCACAGGCTGCGATCAACCGTAATACCACGGCTCTCCAGCTCCGTTTCAAAAACACTTTTCAAAAGGGCGGCACACCCGCCGCACCCTGTGCTGGCTTTTGTGGTCTGCTTGAGTTCCCCCAGATCGGTGCACCCGGCATCTATTGTTGCGCAGATCGCCCCTTTGGTCACGTTATGGCATGAGCAGACCATGGCCGTATCGGGCAGGGCATCGGCCCCAAGCAGTTCCGCTCCTTCCCCACGCGGGAGAATCAGTACCGCCGGGTCGGCCGGGGGTTTGATCGCGTTTTGCACGTACTGGAGAATGGTGTCGTAGTACGAATTATCTCCCACCAGTACGGCACCCAGAACACGGGTGCCATCACCAGACAGCACGAGCCGCCTGTAGGTGCCATCTGCCTCGCCGATAAAGCGGTAGCTCCGGCTCCCCGGCGTTGCCCCGTAGGCATCGCCAATAGAGCCTACATCCACGCCCTGCAATTTGAGCTTGGTGGACATGTCCGCCCCGGTAAACGCGGCTTCCTCGCCTGCCAGAATGGACGCAACGGTGCGGGCCATGGCATAACCGGGCGCAACCAGACCAAAAACCTGCCCCTGCCAGGAGGCACATTCCCCAATGGCAAAAATGGCCGGGTCTGACGTACGGCAGCTCTGGTCAATAATAATACCGCCGCGCGCCTCCACCTCCAGCCCGCACTCACGCCCAAGCTGGTCCTGTGCGCAAATACCAGCGGAAAACACCACCATATCGGTTTCCAGGAACGTACCGTCTGCAAAAATCAGGCGGTGTCGGCTGGTCTGGCCCGGTACAATCTGCTTTGTAGCGTGGGATGTGCGCACGTCTATCCCCAATGCCTCAATCCGGCATTTGAGCGCATCCCCACCTTCCTTATCCAGCTGAGCGGGCATAAGATGCCCCCCGAGCTGGATAACACTTGTATGCAGGCCCAGTATTCTCAAGGCATTGGCGGCTTCCAGCCCAAGCAGACCACCCCCGATCACCGTACCGTGCCGTGCCCCCTGTGCTGCTGCGCGGATAAGGTCCAGATCTTCCAGATTACGGTAAACAAGCCCCGCCGTACCGGTGTTACCGGGTACCGGGGGCACAAAGGGGGTGGAACCGGTTGCCAGAATCAGGGTTGTGTACTGCAAAGCGCCTTCTGCGCTGTGTACGGTCTGCGCCTGCCGGTCGATGCGGCTCACGCGCACCCCACGGTGCAGGGTAATTCCGTGTGCCGCGTGAAAATCTTCCGCGTGCAGGCGCAGGGCCAGCGCATCCTGCCCGGTCATGTATTCGGTCAGGTGCACGCGGTCATATGCATCGTGCAGTTCCTCGCCAAATACATGGATGGCGCAATTTTCATTCAGGCCGTGCATGACCAGCTGTTCCGCACAGTAGTGCCCCACCATGCCATTGCCGATGATAACGATAGTGCCGGGAATGGCCATGCTCAGTAACTCCTCGCAATTTGGGAACAGGGGGTGGCAACGCGGGTGCGCCTATGCACGCATGACGGCCCAAAAGCGTGCAAGCGCCCCTGCAGAAGACTTGCACACAGGGGAAAACAATGCACGTTACAGAAAACAGAATGGGAAAAACGCTGCACCATTATGGAACGGTTCCTGTGTTTGCACTGTGTGCAAACACGCCTTGCTCAGGCCAAGGAGCCGCCGTTGACCCCTGAACAACTCGCCGTTAACCCGTTACCACCGCCGCTGACGGTAACTGTTATGGGATGCTTCCAATTAGTTCCATACACGAAATAAAATCAATAGGGAACCACATATCACAACAGGGCAGACCCTCACCCACGTCGTTCCTGCACATGGCCCTAGAACTTGAACTCCATGGTCTGCATGTAAAACATGCCGCTTTTTGCTCCAGCCTCACGCATGCCGTGGGATGAGGCAAAGCCTGCGATATCATGTGTCCAGGTAAAATGCGGGGCAAAGCTCCATGCAACCTGCACCTGAGGAGAAACGCCAACAAAGCCCCCATGCAGGTTATTCCGCCAGGCATAGGTCTTGCCTGTTCCATACACGGCATCCTGCGTGCTCTCACGCCAGAAGGCGGGAACATGGAGCCTCAGGCGCAGATTTGGCTTTGGTGCGGCTGTAATCACTGGACCAACCCCCACAAGGTTCTGGGAGGTCAGGGCGAGTGTGACGTCGTTATAATAAGGCAGTGCGACATAAGGTGTTACAAAAGTCCCGACTGCGCCGTTTTTACTGTTATAATTACCACCGGAAAACACATCCCCCTGAATCCCGAAAGAAGGTTTACCCAGAAGGTTTTTTGCATTCCAGCTAATACTGCCATTAACCGCGAACGCCCGGACAGGGCGGGTTTGCGCGCTCTCCTGCGCGGGACGAAACTGCCCTCCCTGAAAAACCCCGGTCAGATTGACATCAAACGGACCTGCATTCCCCCACAGACGCCCGCCTATATTATCCCTGCGGGTAGAGCCTGCTTCCGTCTTGCCCGCCTGGGCAAGCGGCAGAGCCGCATTGGCCCCGTTAAACAGGTACCCAATAAAAAACACATCGGCAAAAAGCTGGCTTTTCTGCTTCATAAAGGAAAATGATGGCAGTGCCGTGGAAGTATAGGCCCCATACATGCGGGCATTATAACTTGTGCCATCCGCAAACACATCAACAGGCGTTTTATTGGTCTGCATGAAGTCAAACAGGTCAACACGGAAGGACTTCCATACCGCGTAGCCACGCACGCCGTCCCATGTCTGCTGCACGTTGGGCAGGTCACGGGCTGACTGCATGGAAACCGGCGCATCCACAAACACCTGCCGCCCGCCGATAACCCCCATGCGGGCCCCCAGCAACCGCCCCTTTACCTCCAGAATCCCTTGCTGAAGGTCCAGTCGCTCGCGCTGTGTGCCTGCCTGATACCCGTAGTAATTGGAACCCCCGGCCACACCCCATAAAAATTCGGCATAGGCGCGCACATGTTCACCAAGATGCAGGTCTGCACCATACATGTTGCGCAACAGCACGCGGCTGGAATCGGTTTTGCCTGCTGTACCCATCATGGGCTGGTTTTCAAATATATAGCGCAGCCGCTCCTCCCCGCTCAGGGAGAGCCAGATACTACCTGTGTTATTCAGGCGTATGTATTTAAGACGATTGAACCAGTCCTTGTTTCTTTTTGCCAACGGCACATTCGCAAGATCGCTCCAGTCCTCCGCCCAGCGGACCTGCCCGAAGCCCGCCATTGTTCCAAAGCCGCTGGCTGCCTGCTTGCCTGCGTTGAACACCCCCCAATCCTGTGTATGCGGGATGTGCTCCGCCGCTTTTGCGGGTTTGGGCGTGTTTTTTTTCTCTACCGCCACAATGATCTGGCGCGCACTTGGGGCGGTATCCTGTGCTGGCGCACTGACTGTCTGCGCCAATGCGGGGTGTATCCCCACAGTGCCCAGCAGCACAGCCGCATGAACCGAGATTGGCCAGCTCTGAAAAATGGCGCACCTGAGGCGCGTGCAATTCTTGTTCATGGTCACGTCTTATAATCCATAGCTAAAAGGGAAATCAGGAAATTGCGGAAAAGCCGGTCGTGTCAGTACCCTGTGCGCCCGCTGGTTTACTCCAGCTTCTGCGGCAGATGGATACACAGACAAGCGCCACCAGAGCAATACCGGCAAAAGCCAGAAACCCCAGACTATAAGACCCCGTGGCCTGCCGTGCGGCACCCAGCGAGGATGCCAGGTAAAACCCGCCAACCCCACCGCTCATGCCTACCAGCCCGGTCAATATGCCCACCTGTTGCGCAAAACGTGTGGGAACCAGCTGGAAAACGGCGCCACTCCCCAGACCCAGCACCAGCATGCCCACAAAAAAAGCGGGAAACGCCAGCCAGATCGTAGGCAGCCCAAAACCGATCAGGCCAAAAATAACGGTTGCTGCCCCGTAGAGTATGCACAGCGCGCGCTCGCCCCCAATACGGTCTGCCAGCGCGCCACCCAGCGGGCGGATAAAAGAGCCTGCAAACACAACCAGCGCGGTGCAGCTCCCCGCCACTGCGGGGGAAAGGCCATACTGGTCATTAAAATAGATGGTCAGGAAGGAGGCCAGCCCGACAAAGCCGCCAAATGTTACGCCGTAAAAGAACATCAGTGCCCAGCAATCGGCTTTTTTCAAAACCGGAAGCCATGCCACAAGGCCGGCACTCGGGTGGCGGGGGGGTTCTTTGGCAAGATAGATAAAAGCACACAGCACAAGAACAAGCGGCAGCGTGGCCAGCCCGAACACGTTGGTCCAGCCATAAAGGGCCGCAAGCCCCGGCGCGAACAGGGAGGCAAGCGCCGTGCCGGAATTACCAGCCCCGGCAATACCCAGCGCTGTGCCCTGATACTGCGCAGGGTACCAGCCCGACGCCAGCGGCAGCGCCACCGCAAAGGAAGCCCCGGCCACACCCAGAACAAAAGCCACCGGAAACAGGCCGATATAGCTGTGTGGTGCCAGCATCCATGTTGCCGCAAGACCGGCAATAACAAAGGACTGCATGCCTATGGCAACGCGGCGCGGGCCGTAATGGTCAACCAGTGCGCCAGCAACAACCCGCAACAAGGCCCCTGCGAGCACTGGCATGGCCACCAGCAACCCTTTCTGGGCGGAATTCAGGTGCAGATCATGCGATATGGCTATGCCCAGTGGTCCAAGCAGCACCCAGACCATGAACGACACATCAAAATATAGAAAAGCGGCAAGAAGAGTGCGGGGATTACCAGCTTTGAGGAAACCTCTATCCATAATACCTATACCTAGTGCCGGACTGAAAGTCAGACACGCCCACCATGGGCAAGAAGGCCATCATTGGCCCCCAATGTAGATATCATCATGACCTTATGGATCGAATGCCTGCGTTGACATCTACCCTATCTGTTCCAAGGATGACCTCATGTTATTCCGATGTCAAAATGTTTTTATGCGCAGACCGTCCTTCGCTGGCCATTGTTCGATTTTTGCCACACCGAAGGCGCATATCTGATAAAACTGCAACTCTTCCGCATAACCCGGAAGGGCCATGGAAGAGTCTGGGAACAATGCGTGCGCTGCACTCCATTTTTCTACGAGAGTTCACCCTGTGCAATGCTGCGCAACCTGTTTGCATCACGCACAGCCAGCATCTGGCGTGAGCGGGCAAGGAGCCCCGCTTTCTCCCACGCGGCCAGCATGCGGCTGGCGGTATGGAGTGTTGTGCCGGCCAGTTCCGCCACATCCCTGCGACGTAGAGGCACACAGATCACACCGGTCTCAGCCTGCACGGCACCACTTTGCTCAACCAGCATGAGCAGGGCATGGGCAATGCGCTGTTCTGCGCTCTGGGTTGCCATTTCACGCAGGCGGTTTTGAACATTGGCAAGCCGCTGCCCGACCATGCCGATAATGTTGATCGCAATTTGCGGGTGGTTCACGGTCAGCGCCAGAAAATCCGCTTTTGACCAGCTTGCAATATGCGAGGGCATCGCTGTTTCAGCATCCGCCGGGTAATACCCTTCGGTAAACAGCGCGACGGTGCCAAACATCTCCCCCGGTGCAATCATGCGCATCAGCGCCTGCGCGCCATCGCTCCCGATCTGGCGGATACGCACAGCCCCCACAAGCACCGCATAGGCGCGCTGCGCCTGCCCCCCCTGCGTGAGAACACTGACCCCACCCGGTAAAACATCAACCCGCGCCAAAGAGACAACATGCGCCTTAACCCCGGACGGCAGTCCCTTCACCAGATCAAGTGCGCAAATGGCCTTGGCCGTATCCTCTGGACGTGTTTTTTGCTCAGACATGCCATGACCTTTACACCCCTTATGCCGCGCAGGGTATTCCTGCCATGCGCACGATCAGAACAGTGACCAGCCATGACTGCCTGCCACGGCACCAAAAATGGTCACAAGGCCCAGCACCAGCAGTACAGCATGCGCGCGTTGCAGGGCGGCAAAAGCGGCATCCGGGTCGCGCTTTGCCCAGACATCAAAACGCCGGTGGAGAACAAGAGGCTCCGCAACAAACAGAACAAGGGCAAAAACCAGCCACAGCCCCACCATGGCGTGCATCCACCAGAAACCGGGTTCAGAAAAACGGGCCCAGAGGTCCATTTTCATGACCATAAAAAGCCCGCTCAGCCCGACAAGCACCACAGCACTGCGCGCCTGCCACACAAAACGGCGCTCAAAAGCCTGAAAAGCCGCAAGTCTGTCAGGCCCGAACACACCATGGCGCAGGGCTGGCAAAGCCGCGGTGGTGGCCATTGAGACCCCGCCAATCCAGATCACGACCCCAATCACGTGCAGTGCTCGGGCGATTGCCAGTTCGTCCATCCATTCCTCCTTGGGAAAGTTGCCATTTTTATCTGTCAGACTGCATTTCTAGTGCATTCTTGCCCTGCCGGGTTTGCGCTGGCGCAACCTTTCTGCCAGTCGCATCAGATAGAATGTGCTCAACACCCAGTTAAGGAGGTTCATGTCATGAGCAGACTGCTACTGAACGAAGACTGGCTGACGATGCTCGTCGAAGCCTTTTACACACGTGTCCGGGCCGATCCTGACCTCGGCCCCATTTTTGAAGATGTCGTGACCGACTGGCCGGAGCACCTGCAAACGCTAACGGCTTTCTGGTCTTCCGTCATGCTGGGTACCGGACGCTACAAAGGCCAGCCAGTACCGGCGCATATGCAGTTCCGTGACAGGATTACGCCAGAACTGTTCGATCGGTGGCTGGCCCTGTGGCGCGAGACCACATCCACACACATGCCAGCAGATGTTGCCGCCACTCTTCAGGACAAGGCCGCCAACATTGCCAGAAGTCTGCAATTGGCCCTCTCTTTTTACGCCAGACGTGCTGTACCCCAACACAACACAGCGCCCTGAAACAGAACACTTCTGAAAAGTCACGCTCATGACCGAAGTCGAGCCATATCGTTCCACACCCGTGTTCGATCAGGACACGCTGCCTGCCGCCTTGCGCACGCGCCATAACACCAGAGCGGGGGTGTGGGGGGTGATCCGGGTGCTTGAAGGCACCTTGAAGCTCACTTACCTCGACCCGCCATCCGAACTCCTGCTGACACCAGCCACCCCCGGCCTGATCCTGCCGCAGCAGCCACATTTTGTGACACCCGTCGGCACCATGACGATGAGAGTGGATTTTTACGATCAGTCACCACCCGATGCTCTTTTTTCCCGCCCTGTCCACATCTGAGCAACTCCGCTCATACGCGTCATGCTCCACCCGCTCTGCACGGCTCTGGCCACCGGCTGCCCTACGGCGCACCCACTCTACAGAATTGCTTTTTCCCTCAGCATCTTTCAGGTTTCATTCCTAAAGATGCAGGCGCATATGGGTGCGCAGGTCATTACACCGCTTGGCATACTGGGACGCCTTGGATGCCGTGAAATAATTGATCAGAAACGCACCCAGCAGGGAGCCGAACGAAATGACGGTCAGCAGTTCCCCTGTAAACAGGATGGGGACATCATAATGCAGGGCGGAATACCACAGCAGCCCTATGCTCAGCACCGCGCCACAAAACCCGAGTACGCCGGTTGATTTGAGCAAGGAGTCCTCAACACTTTCAAACGCCGATGTCTCCCGCCACAGGTCGAACAGCTTGCGGTCCACATCATCCACAGCGGCGGTGTGTTCCTTGATTTCGGCTTCTGTACGTTTGTTGGGATTTTTGCGGTGAATATCGAGTTCCTGCCGCGCCTTGGCAAACACGCGCCGCCGCTCCTTGATGGCGGGCAGGCTGATGTCCACAAAGCTGAGAATAGCCACGTTAAGACCAGCCGATAACTGCACAACGGCCTGAAAATCGCCCCATGTCACACTCATTTTCTGGCACCTCACCCCTGACTCACCTGCTGATCGGGCTTCTTTCTATAAAGCAGGGTGAGGGAAATAAAGGGGGCGTGCTGGCATGTCCGTCATGCCCACCCCCTACCACACCATCCCCTATGGCAACGGTGCGGTCTGGTACAATGAAACACGCAGTCCCCCATGGGGCACGGGGGCTTCGGGCGGCAAAAATGGCAGGCCGGTCCCGTGGGCAAGTTTTGCCTCGGTCGTGACAAGAGCCACACGCCAACCCGGAAAATGCGCCAGCATGGTCTGCCCAAACGCACTGTAAAGGGGGAGCAGGCTCTGCTTGTCCCCGATGCGGGTGCCATAGGGTGGGTTGGCAATGACCAGCCCCGCAGGCCCCGGTGGTGGCCGCAGGGCACTGATTGGGGTCTGTGCAAAGGTTATGTAGTCCTGCACGCCTGCGCGTTCGGCGTTGGCGCGGCTCATGGTTATGGCGCCCGCATCCCGGTCGCTCCCATAAAAATGGACCTGAGGCGTGCGTTCGCTTTTAACCGCGCGCATCTGCTGCCACGCCTGCGCGTCAAATGTCGCCAGCAGTTCAAACGCAAAGTGGCGCGCCCGGCCGGGGTTAAGACGGGCGGCAATTTCAGCGGCCTCAATCACAAACGTACCCGAACCACACATGGGGTCCAGCACCGGTTCCTGCCCGTTGTAGCCACACTGGCGCAGAAACAGGGCCGCCATTGTCTCCCGCAGGGGGGCGCGGTTAATCGCCTGTTTGTAACCACGCCTGTGCAGCAGATCGCCCGATGTATCCACGCTTATGGTGCAGATATTCTGCTCAATACGCGCACGCACCAGCACCGGCGCGTCATCCGCCTGCGTGGCACCCAGCGTCTGGGCAATGGCTTTGCCTATGCGCTCGGCCGCAGCACCGGCATGGTACACGCGTGAGCCCGCACAGCTTGCCTCCACCCGGAAGGGCACATCCGGGCGCAGAACGTCCTGCCACGCAACCTGCCGCGCGCGCCGGTCGAGCTGGGACAGATGCACAGCAGGAAAAGACGCTATACGCGCCAGAACCCGGCTGCTCCCACGCACCCACAGGTTTGCGCGCCAGACCTCCGGCCACCCGCCGCGGATAACAACCCCGCCGGGCACGGCCACGGGCTGCCTGAACCCTTTAAGCCGCACCTCCGCGCATAACACGGATTCCAGCCCCGGCACGGTGGCCAAAAAGATCTCAAAGTCCTTGTCTTTCGTCATGACGCCTGAATGACAGGAAGCCAGCCCAACGGCAACTTTATCCTTGCTCCATCCGTATGCGGGTCTGTGCGCAAGGGGAGTTGAGATACGGTCAAACCCGTGTATAATTGTTGCGCAACCGAACGATTGAGCAGGAGTTTTTCATGAAAAAAACCATTCTGGCTGTGCTGGCAGCGACTGCGGGCCTGTCTGGCCTTGCAGGGAACGCACACGCCGCAGCCGATGGTGCGCAACTGTTCGCAACACACTGCGCTATGTGCCACCAGAGCACCGGCAGCGGCGTGCCCGGGCAGTTCCCTCCGCTTAAAGGCCGCATCAACCAGATTGCAGCCACGCCCGAGGGCAAAACCTACGTCATGCACGTCATGCTCAACGGTCTGGCAGGCAGCCTGAAGGCTGCCGGCATGTCCTATATGGGTTACATGCCCTCCATGGCCGCCATGTCGGATGATGATATTGCAGCACTGCTGAGCTATGTTTCCGCCCTGTCGGGCGATGCCTCCGCCCCGGCCTTTACTGCGGACGAAATCAAGAACGCGCGCGCAACCCCGCTCCAGCCCGGCCAGATTCTGGAAGAACGCAACACGCTTAACGCAGCCCACCCGCTGCCATAAGCCGCTGCCCCATTACGGCAGCCCACAAAAAAGCCTCCCGCATAGTATTGCGGGAGGCTTTTTTATTGCCCACGGCCCGTTCAGGCACCGGGGGTACAAAATGGCTTACTGGGCTGTGTAGCCACCATCAATCACCAGTTCGCTCCCGGTCATGAACTTGGATTCGTCAGACGCCAGATACAGAATACCGTAAGCAATATCGTCCGGTTCACCCAGATGACCAAGCGGGTGCAGGTCCACCAGCTTCTGGCGTGCGTCTGCTGCATCCTTGGTCAACCCCTGCACCATGGGGGTCCAGATATAGCCCGGATGCACGGAATTGACCCGGATCCTGTAGCCCGACTTGGCACAGTGCAATGCGGCGGATTTGGTAAACAGACGTACACCGCCCTTGCTGGCGTTATAAGCTGCAAGGGTGGGGTCCCCCACCAGCCCTTCAATGGAGGACAGATTGATAATGGACCCACCCCCCGCTTTTTTCATGGCTTCAACGGCATATTTGGTACCAAGGAACACACCGTTGAGGTTGATGGACTGCACACGCTGCCAGTCTTCCAGACTCGTGCTTTCCACCGTGCCACTATAGGCGATACCGGCATTGTTGACCGCAATATCCAGCCTGCCAAAGGTCTGCTCGGCCAGATTTACGGCATTCTGCCAGTCTGCTTCCTGCGTGACGTTGAGTTTGACAAACAGGGCCTGCCCCCCGGCGGCCTTGATTTCGGCTACCGTGTTGTGCCCGGCTTCTTCCTGCAGATCGGCGACGACAACCCTGGCACCTTCCTTGGCCAGCAGAATTGCGGTGGCTTTGCCAATACCGTTGGCGGCCCCTGTCACAATGGCAACTTTTCCTGCTACGCGGGTCATGTATCTGCTCCATGTTTTGTTCTGTCCTGTCATGACAAACGCAAACCGGGGCCTTTGGCCTTGATGCCCGTCAAAAAAATTATTGTCTTCACCGTATTTTCAAAAAAATCAGGCTTTTACGCCTCACTCCCCGGGTAAGCCACGCACAAGACCCGTGCGGACCTTGTTCATGTCCCGTTTTTTTGCGCGTTCCATGCCGCCAGTGCCCGCGCGCGCGCCACGCCATGGTCCACAATGGGGCTGGGGTAGCCCGTCGGCTGCAACAGGGTTGCCTGCCATGGGGTATGAATATCCGGGCCACGCAGCCCCGCCAGTTCGGGCACCCATGTCCGGATATACACACCATCGGGGTCGAATTTCTGCGATTGCAGGATAGGGTTCATAATCCGGAAAAAAGGTGCCGATTCCACCCCGGTCCCGGCATTCCATTGCCAGTTCATAGGGTTGCTTGCTGGGTCATGATCCACCAGCGTATGGGCAAACCAGCGTTCGCCCTCGCGCCAGTCAATCAGCAGGTGTTTGACCAGAAAGGACGCCACAACCATACGCACCCGGTTGTGCATAAGACCTGTCTGCCAGAGCTGACGCATGCCCGCATCAACCAGCGGGTAACCCGTGCACCCCTTTTGCCAGCATTCCAGCCCCTTAGGGTCTACCCGCCATGGCATTGTATCAAACTCGGGTCTGAGATTGCGCGTGCTCATATCCGGGTGTTCCCACAGCAAGGACCACGCAAATTCCCGCCACCCGATTTCGGAGAGAAATTTAGCCCCTCCATCCTGCACACCTGCCGCCGCCACGGCGTGCCAGATCTGTGCGGGTGTTATCTGGCCCGTACGCAAAAAGGGAGAAAGCCCGGACGTTGCATCCCTGCTGGGGAAATCCCTGTCCTGTGCATAGTTTTGCAGGGCATGGGCCATAAAGTCATGCAGTTGTGCCTGCGCGTCCTGCTCGGCAAAAGCGTGGTAGGGCCGCATGGCCTCCGCCCATCCCGGCAGGTTCTGCACCGCGGCGTCGGGCAATCTCTGTGCGTCTGGCAAAGCCGTGCATGATGCAAACACCATACCGGGGGGAACCGGCAAAGGTGCCGGGTAATGGGCCGCGGCACTGGCCGCACGCCAGAATGCGCCAAAAACCTGAAAAGGCTGCCCCGCCCGGCTCCGCACGGTCCATGGCTCATGCAGCAGGCTGCCCGGCGTGCTGTGCACCGCCACACCCATCTGTTTAAGCTGGGCCTTGAGCCGGGTATCCGTCGCTTTACCCGCCGGGTCGTAACGGCGGTTCCAGAACACCTGCTTACACCCGCCTTCACGCACCAGTTCAGGCAGGATCTGCTCCGCCTGCCCCACAAACAGATGCAGGCGGCCACCATATGCGCGCAAGGCGTGGTCCAGCGCCTGCACACTCCGGGTCTGCCACCAGTCCAGACCTGTTGTGCAGGCCGGGCCAGCAGGGTGCACATATACACACCACAGGGGCTGCCCACTCCGCACGGCGCTGGTCAGGGCAAGGTTGTCGGCCAGTCGCAGGTCATCGCGGAACCAGACCACAACGGGGGATAGGCTGGCCTTACCCACACCGGCACCTGTTGCGTGCATGGTGGCCGCGTTAGTTCACCGGACCATCGGACAGACGCACAAGCACCTTGACCGGGTTGCCGTTATCATCTGGTCCTACGTAAAAATCACGCCATGTATTGCGTGTAAAGATCCATGTTTTGGCAAGGTTAACCCCAAGGGCGCTGCTTTTGCACGGCGGGCTGCCATCCCCCGGCTGACTGTTGCCGCACTGGCCACCTCCCCCGTTGGTAGGCAGGTACACATTGGTCTCCAGCGTTGCCGTGCGACCATTCAGGCGGATTGTGCCTTCCACCCCGACTTTTTTACTGACTTCCAGTGGCACCCCACCCTGCGGCGGTGCGCCCTGCACCACAACATCGGAAAAATTGGCCGGATTGACCGAGCACACTTCAGACGCCGCAGTGCTGATTGTGTGTTCCACATCATTCACGGTCACCACCACATGCACATCAATAATGTAAACCGGGCCGGACACGCATAAGGTGCTCTCGCCATCATTGGCGGCATAGGGTGACCGGGGCACAGAGGCCGCCTGTGCGCTGACGGCAGGCAGGAAGGCAGCGACTGATGCAATAAACAGGCAGGATGCCACAACAAAAAGTTTCCGCTTCATCACCACTGCCGCGCCCTTTATCCACCGTTTGTAAAAAAGCTGTCCTGAATACCTCGCGCAATCTGGCATGAATGGCCAAAAATAAACAGTCTGTGCGCACGCGAGAAGCACTTACCCGCAGCATAAACAGGGGAGAACAGCCCGGACGGGTCTAACCCAAAACGGGAAAGTGTCTAACCCGGCCTATAAACCGCAGTTTCTGGCTATTTTTACAGGGAAATGGTGGACCCGACGCGATTCGAACGCGTGACCTTTGCCTTCGGAGGGCAACGCTCTATCCAGCTGAGCTACGGGTCCGTTGGCCCATCTCCTAACCTAAAGCGGGGGGCGTTGCCAAGCCTTTATCTTTCATATGCGCCCGAACAGGCCAGCACCAGCAGAAGAACTTCTGCGAAGGCGCCACCACAGAACTTAGGGAGGAACAACACCATCCAGTCTGGCAGGCAGGAACCATGCCGGGCTGCGCCCACCCAGCCCACTGGCTCCCTGCTCCTGCGCCAGCCATACGGCGGCGGTTATATCGCCCCCTGATGGCAAAAAACGTTCTGGCTGGTTGATCCAGCTGGCAATATCCCCCTGCGCCAGCGCGCCGCGCCGGTCACGCAGCAGCAGGTGGTGCCCCCCGGTTATCAGGTCCAGCCGGGCTGACGGCGGCAGTTCCCCCCATGCCTGCGCCATGGCCTGCGGGGGCACAAGCTGGTCCTGATCTCCATACAGGCACAGGACGGGGCCATGCACCCCTGGCGCCGCACGCGCTGCGCTGCGCATGAGTGCGACCAGCCCACGCAGGGCTTCCAGCCGGGTCTGGCGCAGGGTGAGCGGGTCATAATACAGGCGGATAAGGGCTGCGGGGTTGTCGCTGGCCACAACATGCACTGGCAGTTCGCGCCCCGTTACAAAACGCCTGGGAAAAAGTGTGGCCAGCACATCAAGCGGAATATCCGCCCCCACTCCAAGGTCCCACACAGCAGGGGCCAGCAATATGGTCCCCGCGACCTTGGGGGCATCCGGGCCGGACATGAGCAGCATAAGCACAGCGCCCCCCATGCTCTCCCCCATGAGGTAAAGCGACACGTTGGGGTGGTTCTGGCGGGTCTGTGCTTCCTCCTCACGCGCGTCGGCAACCAGTTGGGCACTTCCTGCCCAGCCACCACGCAGGGGGGCGGCCCCAAAGCCGCGTATGTCGGGGGCGACAAGCGTAATCCCCTGCGCTGCCAGAGCCGGGGCAGAAGACTCCCATGCGTCCCTGCTGTCATTAAACCCGTGCAGGGCCAGCACAACCGCGCGTTCACGCCCATGGGCCTGCCACACCCGTACGGGTATGGCCGCACCATCCCGCAGGGTCATCACCCCATCAGGCGGAACAAGGCGGGCGGCGGCGGCATACCGGGGGGGAGGAACAGGTGCTGGGGGTGGCACGCTGGCGCAGCCTCCAAGCAGAGCCAGCCCACATACGAACAGAGGCAAAGCCCTGCTCCAGCGCCGGAGTAAGCCTTTGCTCACGCGTATGGGAAAAGATGCCTGCTGCACAACCACGGCTACAATGCGTATCATCCCCCCAGACTTTGCGCCACACCCGTACCTGCCAACCTGATACGAGGCTTTTTGAACCCATGCTTATCCAACCGGCAAACCCCGTTCCCCACCCCCGTCTGGGGCATGTGGAAACCATTCTGGTCGATCAGCGTAAAATTGCCTGCGATGGCGGACTGGGCCAGTTGGGCCACCCGCGCGTCTGGCTCAGGATCGGTGGGCACCAGACGGTATGCCCCTATTGTTCGCGCCTGTTTGTGCTCCAGCCTGGTGCAGCAGCCGACTCCGGGCATTAATCCAGCGGCGGGCACACGATCCATTTCCCACACAGTCAGGCTTTGCGTATGCTGACCCTATAGCCCCATACCCGTGCTGAAAGCTGACGTTGATGCGCCGCCCCGCCTGCTCCGCCGCCCAACTCCCTGCCCCCAAGGTTGCGTGCTCCGCACCAGCGGCTGCCAGCACGCGCACACCCCGCCGCCTGTTTTTGCGGGATTCTGAACGGGTGGCACGGCTGGCGGGAGGACTGGAGGGAGGACTGGCAACGGGGCTGGCGGGACTACTGGGGATAGCACTGGCCTGCACCAGCAGCCTGCCCTCTGCCGCACAGGCTGCGCAGAGTGCCCCTGTGGTCAGTGCCCACAGCACCGCTACCCTGATTACGGACGCCAGCACCGCCAGCGCCAATGCCCCGCTACATGTTGCCCTGCGCCTGCAACTCCAGCCCGGATGGCACACATACTGGCTCAACCCCGGAGATGCGGGGGACCCTGCCAGCCTGAGTGTCACCGCATCGGGCGCATTACAGGGCACCGCCCGGACCATTATCTGGCCCACCCCCCAGCGCATAAGGGATGCCTCCCTTATGTCCTACGCCTATACGGGGGATGTTGTACTGCCGGTTACGCTGCACCTCCAACCCGGCACGGCAGACGCGCACGGCTGGACAAGCCTGAACGCGCAGGCAAGCTGGCTTGTATGCGAGCAGTCCTGCATTCCCGAAGACGGTACATTTACCCTGACCCTGCCCACAGGGGCTCCGCTGGCCTCTGCTCAGGCATCTCTTTTTGTGCAGGCGGCCCAGCATACGCCTGTGCCTTCTCCCTACCCGGTCACAGTCAGCCCTGCCGGTGTGCTGCATGTGCAGGCACCGGGCCTGAACCGGCAGTCCGTGGGGAATGCGTGGTTCATGCCCCAAGAACGCGGGCAGATTGCCGAAGCCGCACCACAGACCCTGACATTTGATGCCAATGGGCTGTCCCTCCGCCTTGAACCCACAACAGGTTTTGCCAGCAACAGACCTCTGGCGGGTATTCTGGTCCTGCAGGCACCAGACGGAGCCGAACGCGCCCTGAGCGTACAGGCCATCCCACAGCTGGAGACACCAGCCCCGGTACAGACCACTGCCTTGGGTGAAATGCCACGCCAGATACCGGCGGCAACTCCACCAGCAGGCGCACCCCAACCCGCTCCCACACAGCCCGAAGAGCAAGGTGCTGCCAGTCAGGCCAGCTCCACATCCAACACAGCCGCCCCTACAGGTAGCGTACCGGCAGAGGGTAGCAACACAACAGGCGACCTGCTCCGCTTTATCGTACTGGGGTTACTGGGCGGGCTGGTGCTGAACCTGATGCCCTGTGTTTTTCCCATTCTGGCCATGAAGGCGCTGGCCGTGGCCCGTATGGGCCAAAGCGAGCGCAAGCACCAAAAACAGAGTGCCATAGCTTACGCCGCCGGGGTTATTGCAGGTTTTACAGCCCTTGGCGCACTGGTCATGGCGCTAAGGGTTGGGGGGAGTGCTACGGGCTGGGGGTTCCAGTTCCAGTCCACCGTATTTGTGGGTATGATCACCTGGCTGCTGTTTGCCATGGCGCTCAACCTGCTGGATGTATTTGCCTTTCTCCCCCCCGCTCTGGGCAATGCCTCCTCCCGTAAACACGGGCTTGCGCATGATGTGCTGACCGGCCTGCTGGCTGTGGTTGTGGCCTCCCCCTGTACGGCTCCGTTCATGGGGGTTGCCATTGCTGGCGCCCTTGCAGGCCCGCCGCTGACCGGGCTCGTGGTGTTTGCGGCCCTTGGCGTTGGGCTGGCAGCCCCTTACGTGCTGCTGGCCTTTAGCCCCGCACTGGCTAGCCACCTGCCGCGCCCCGGTGCATGGATGGACTATTTACGCCAGTTTCTGGCGTTCCCCCTGCTTGGGACCTGTGTATGGCTGCTCTGGGTTGCCACGGTGGAAGGGGGCGCCACAACAGTATTGCTGCTGTGTTCAGGCATGGTGTGTCTGGCGTTTGCCGCATGGGTGTATGGCATTGCCCAAAAGCGCCAGCGCCACATGGGCCACAGCCGGAGTTGCACGGCCCTGTATGGTGTTGCCCTGCTGGGGCTGCTGGGGGCCATGGCGCTGCTCCCTGCCCTGCAACAGCAGGCGGCACAACAGCCCGGTACGGCTACGCCTTTACCCGACGGGACCGAAGTTTTTTCGCAAAAACGGCTGGATACCCTGCATGCAGCCGGTAAACCCGTGTTTGTGGATATGACGGCGGCATGGTGCATTACCTGCCTTGTAAACGAGCGCGTGGCCCTGAACACCGATGCCACAAAAGCAGCCATGGCCCGCTACGGCGTAACGGTCCTGCGCGGGGACTGGACCCGGCGTGACCCGGCCATAACGGCTTTTCTGCATGCGCATGGGCGCGACGGTGTGCCGTTTTATCTGTTTGTGCCCACACAGGGTGATGCCGTGGTGCTCCCCCAGATTCTGACACAGGGGCTGGTGCTCCGCACCATAACCCCCATACACTGAGAGCGACGGCACGGCTCCAGCCTGCACCACGCCCCTGCCAGCAGGGCTGCGGAGGGCTTAATGCGTGGTGGTGGAAAACAGGTTGATGACCACCACACCGGCCAGAATAAGGGCGATGCCAGCAATGGCCGGGGCATCGAGCGTCTGTTTTAAAAACACCGCGCCAATAACCGAGATCAGCACAATGCCAACGCCCGACCACAAGGCGTACACAACGCCTGCGGGCAGGGTTTTGAGCGGGATGGACAGGAAGTAAAACGCACACCCATAAGCCAGCAGGCTGATGGTCGCAGGCAGCCAGCGTGCAAACCCCTGCGACGCCGCAAGGCAGGCCGTACCAATCACTTCCGCCACAATAGCAATGCCCAGCAGCAGCAGCGGTTTGTGAGTCACGCCCACAAACCCGAAACAGGCGTGACGCGCCAGACGTTACGCAATGCGCTCAAGACCCCCCATATAGGGGCGCAGAACCTCCGGTATGGTTATGGACCCATCCTCGTTCTGGTAGTTTTCCATCACGGCAATCAGGGTACGTCCGACAGCCAGCCCGGAACCATTGAGGGTATGCACAAAGGCCGGGGCACCACCGGCCTGTGCACGATAGCGTGCATTCATGCGCCGGGCCTGAAAGTCGCGCGTGTTCGAGCACGACGAAATCTCGCGCCAGGCGTCCTGCCCCGGCAGCCAGGCTTCAAGGTCAAACGTCTTGGCGGCGCCAAACCCCGTATCCCCCGCACACAGCAGCATGCGGCGGTAGGAAATGTTCAGTTTTTCCAGCACAACTTCTGCACAGCGGGTCATGCGCTCGTGTTCGGCGTCACTCTCCTCCGGTGTAGTCACGCTGACCATTTCCACTTTTTCAAACTGGTGCTGGCGCAGCATACCGCGTACGTCCCGCCCGGAGGCCCCGGCCTCGCTACGGAAGCACTGGCTGAGTGCGGTCAGGCGCATGGGCAGGGCGGAGCCATCCACAATATCCCCCGCGACCGAAGCACTCAGCGGCACCTCGGCTGTGGGGATAAGCCAGCGGCCATCCTCCGTTCTAAAGGACTGGTCTGCAAACTTGGGCAGCTTGTCGGTACCGTACATGGCATCATCATTCACCAGAACGGGCACCTGTGTTTCCGTGTAGCCATGCTCCGTGGTGTGCAGGTCAAGCATAAACTGGCCCAGAGCGCGCTCCAGCCGTGCCAGTGCGCCCCGCAAAACCACAAAGCGCGACCCCGAAAGCTTGGCCGCCGTGGCAAAATCCATCTGGCCCAGAGCCTCACCCAGCTCAAAATGCTGTTTGGGGGCAAAGGCAAAGTCAGGTCTGGTGCCCCATGTCTGCACCACCACATTTGCGGTTTCGTCCGGGCCATCGGGCACGCCCGGGTCCAGCCGGTTAGGCAGGGTGGCCAGCAGGCTGGTGGTCTGGTTGCCCAGCGTGTCCACCTTCTCCTTCAGCACTTCCATATCCGTGCGCAGGCAGGCACCTTCGGCTTCCAGCCCGGCTGTATCTCCCCCTGTGCGTTTGAGGGTGCCTATCTCACGCGCAAGAGTTTTGCTGCGGGTCTGCTTGTCCTGCAAAAGGGTCTGGGCCTGCCGTTTTTGCTCATCCCATGCAAGAAGCTGCGCAGCGACGGGAGCCATGCCCCGGCGCGCCAGATCTGCATCAAACGCCGTGGGGTCGGCTCTTAGGGCGCGGATGTCATGCATGGATCAGGGAACCTCCTGCTCGGGGTTGGTCGTATCCGCCAGCGGCCGTTTAGGCTCGATCAGACGGGCACACAGAATGGAAATTTCGTAAAGCAACACCAGCGGCACAGCCAGACCGAACTGGGTAATGGGGTCGGGCGGCATAAAAATGGCCCCAAGCACAAACGCGCCCACAATGGCGTAGCGACGGAACTTGCGCAGCATGGTGGAGGTCACAATACCCACACGGGCAAGCAGACTGAGCACCACTGGCAGTTCGAATGCAATGCCAAACGCCATGATCATCTTCATGACCAGAGACAGATATTCCGACACCTTGGCCTGAAGTTCGATCTGCACCTGATCGCCCCCCGCACCCGGTGTCTGGAACGACACGAAAAACCGCCATGCCACCGGGAAAATAAAGTAATACGCCAGCGCCGCCCCTGCCACGAACAGCACGGGCGTTGCGATAAGGAACGGCGCAAAAGCCCGTTTTTCCGAGCGGTAGAGCCCCGGCGCAATAAACATCCACGCCTGTATGGCCACGATGGGAAAGGACAAAAACGCCGCCCCGAACAGGGCCACCCGGATATAGGTAAAAAACGCCTCGTACAGTGCGGTATAAATCAGGTGGGGCTGTTCCCCACGCTGGCGCATGATCTCGCCCAACGGGCGGGCCAGAAACAGGTAAATATCACCCGCGTAATGGTAGCACAGGGCAAAGCACACAATAAAAGCCGCCCCCGACCACAGCAGGCGGCGGCGCAGCTCCAGCAGATGCTCCAGCAGAGGCATGGGCTGGTCGTGGATCGGGTCTTCCTGATGGGGGGCGTTATCGCTCATGCCTGCGGGTCCGTTGTCGTGCTGGCGGGTCCATGTACTGCCGTAACGGCCTGCGTTCTATTCTCTGCCTCTTCCCCCGCTGGTTCCGCATCCGCTGGTGCGGGCTGCTCTGGCATGGAGGGGAATGCAACGGCCTGTCCCGTACCCTGCTGGTCCACCAGCCCGGCAATAACGCCGGGGGCCACGCTATGGCCCGCATGCATAAGCCGCACAGGGGGGAGAATGGCAGGCGGATGCAGCCGGTCCTGCTCACGCAGGATGCGGCGCACGATAATGGGGGGCAACTCGGGGGGGGCACTGTCCACCTGCCGGTCCTGCACACTCTCCTGCCATGCCGGGGTGGAGCCGTAATGCTCATGGCCCATAGGCGTGGTGGCGTAGTCCGCTGTTGCGGGTGCGGAGCTTGCCGAGCGGGGTATGGCATCCAGCGCTCTGGGGCCGGAGGGGACAAAACGCTCGGTTACCGGCGGGGCGGATACAGCCCTGTTCAGGCTGCCATCGCCATCCAGCGCCTTCATGATCCGGCCGCGCACGTTCAGGTTTTTCAGGTCCCGCACATGCTCGCTCACCTCGGACAGGTCAGCCTCACGCACCACCTCATCAAACTGGGACTGGAACTCGCTGGCCAGCGCACGGGCTTTTTTAATGCCTTTTGCAAGCCCGCGAATAGCAACCGGCAGGTCCTTGGGGCCAATAACAACCAGAGCCACCGCGCCGATCAGGGCGAATTCCGACCATGCAAAATCAAACATACCAAGCCCCGTTCACGCCCACCCCATGCACCCCACAACATAGTCCTGCAACACAGTCAGGGCGTGCATCTCTATCACGGACCATCGGGGGCGGGAACCGCAACCTGTGCAACCTGCTCATCTGCCGTGCCGGTTGCAGGCGAAGCCTCTGACTCTTCCCCCGCCTGCTCCAGAGTATCACCCGGGGGGTACGCGCCCCCATCGGGCTCCTGCCCCGCAGTCCGGAACGCCATGGCCGACTGGGGCAGCCCGCCCTCCCCCGGATTTTGAGGCACATCCACCATAAGCTCCTCACGCCGTGGCATGTCGGAGAGTGCGCGCAGGCCAAAATGGCGCAGAAAATCAGCCGTGGTGCCCCACAGGACCGGCCTGCCCGGCACCTCCTTGCGACCACGCGGGGCAATCAGCTCCGCTTCGATCAGGGTATCGAGTACATTCTGCCCAAGGCTTACGCCACGAATTTCTTCTATTTCCACACGGGTGCAGGGCTGGTGGTAGGCAATAATGGCCAGTGTTTCCATCACCGCGCGGGGCAGCCGCCTTGGCCGCTCCAGCACGCGGGTTAACAGCGGCGCCAGATCGGGGGCGGTACGGAACTGCCAGCCACCAGCCACCTCCACGGGAAACACGCCCCTGCCCTCGTAACGGCGGCACAGTTCGGCCAGAACGCCCGCCACAAAAGCCCCCAGATCTTCCTCCTCCGTGGGCATGATCTGCCTGCCTTCCAGCAGGTCTGCCAGACGGCGGGCACTCACGGGTTCGGTCGAAGCAAAAATAAGGGCTTCGGCCAGCCTTACGGCCTCATCTGGCACAGTCAGGGGGGCGAGGGGGCTGGTCATGCGTCCTGCTTCTTTTCTCTCATGTGCCTTGGCGTGACGTCCTCCGCAGGGACAGGACTTTCCTCCGGTTCGGGCTGCGGGTCGGTGGTCTCGGCCTGCTCATGCGGGCGGAGCATGATCTGGCCAAAAATTTCATCCTGCCGCAGTTCAAGCCGCCCGGTCTTGGCCAGTTCCAACCCTGCGATCAGGGTGCCAGCCATGGCGGCGCGGCGCTGGCGCTGGGCATCCTCCCCCTCCACCTGACCGGGCAGGCTGTCGGGCAGAAAAGCGTCCAGCGTGCTCCAGCCCGGCGGGGTTTCGCCCAGCAGGCGGGTCAGCCTGCTCAGCGCATCCTGCACAGTCCAGAAACGGATCGTGCGGGGGGCGTAAATCCGCCTGCGTGCGGTGCGCCTGACACAGGCAAGGTAAGCCCGCATAAGCTGGGGCATATCCAGCGCCAGACCGGAACGGTCCACCTCCACCAGATTTTCGGGCAGGCCACGGGCAAACACATCACGCCCAAGGCGGGGCCGCACATCCAGCCAGCGGGCCAGTTCGCCCATGCAGGCCAGTTCTATCAACCGTTCCTGCAACAGTTCGGCGGCTTCCTCCCCCTCCATAGCCAGTTCATCATCGGCAGGGAGCAGCAGGCGGGATTTGAGCCATGCCAGCCACGCGGCCATAACCAGCCAGTCCGCCGCCAGTTCCAGCCGGACACGGCGGGCATTTTCCACCACGGCCAGATACTGTTCGACCAGTTGCAGGATGGAAATCCGGGCGAGGTCCACCTTTTGCGCCCGTGCCAGGTCGAGCAGAAGGTCCATTGGCCCTTCAAACCCCTCCAGCCGCAAAAGCGGTACACGCGGCACGTGGTCCTGCGCCGCGTCATGCGGCGCAGGGGTTTGCGGGTCTGCCGGTTGGTGGGCAGGCGGGGGCTGCGTACCCTCCCCTGCCGGATGCACGGTTTGGGATTCCATCAGGCGTTCCACAGGTGGCGTCAGGGACGCACCACCATGCATGCCATACCACGCTCACGCACCGAGGAGCAGAAATCCTTTGCATCCGCCACGGCGCCAAAGCCCAGCACGCGCAGGCGGTAGAAGGTGGCGTTATTCTGCTCGGTGCGGACAAAGGCGGGGGTCACACCGCCGAACAGGGTCGGGTAACGGGTTTTAAGCCGTGCCCATTCCTTCTGGGCGTCTGCCTCGGTTTGCAGGGCTGCCAGCTGAACCTGATATTTACCCCCTGCCGAGCCGCGTGGAGCGGTTGCGGCTTTTCTGGCAGCAGGCTTGGCGACAGGAGCGGCCTCCTCCCCATCGGAAGCGTCATCCGTGGGGACGGGCGCTTCCTTGAGCGTGTCGGATGCTGCGGCCTCGGCTACGGGAGCTGCCGCTCCCTGCGCGGGCAAGGTGGCGGACGGTACAGGTTTAAGGGCCGCGCCATCGGCCTGCGCGGCACCCTGCGCCACGGGTCCGGGCGCAGGGGCAGCAGGGGCAGAGGCGGAGGCAGCCGGGGCTGTAGCACCCGCTGCCGGAGTGGTCCCCGCACTATCCCCCGTTATGGGGGCAGTCGCCCCGGCGGGGGAAGCAGGGGCAGGCTGACCACCATACTGGGCGGCAAGCGCTGCGGGGTTAGGCTGCTCCGGTGCTGGCACGGGATGCCCCTGCGGGTTTGCCTCCGCATCGGGCAGGGCCAGCGTATCAAGCTGCATACCGCCCGGATCAACCGGCTTGGTGCGCATGGCAACCGGGGGGGGACCCATAACGGGAATACCACTCTGGTGGTGGCCCAGCACCGCCCAGCCACCAATACCCAGCACCAGCAGCCCACCCAGCCCGGCAGCGCCGTAGGCCAGCCGCCGTGTACCGGACTCACTGCCCAAAAAGCTGGTGAACAGATCCATCAGCCTGCTGCCTGTTGCCGAGCGCGTGGCGGGTGTATCGTCATAATCCATGCTCATGCGCTCACGCGCACGGCTGATCCGTTCTTCCACCGTAGAGCTGGGGCGGTCATCCTCACTCATCAGCGCATTTCCTCCACCGGGTCCACACCCATCACCGCAAGGCCGGAGCGGATAACCGCCGCCGTGGCCGCCACAAGAGCCAGACGCGCACGTGTGGCGTCCACCGCACCGGCCTGCAGGAACCTCAGGGACGCATCATCGCGCCCACGGTTCCACAACGCATGAAAATCACCCGCCAGTTCGGCCAGATAGAACGCAATACGGTGCGGCTCCCGCGCAAAGGCCGCGGATTCCACCATACGCGGCCATTCAGCCAGACGGCGCACCAGAGCCATTTCCGCATCCGAGGTCAGGCTGTCCAGCGTGGCGGTGGCAAGAGCTGCGTTGTCCACTGCGCCATAAACCCCTTCTTCTGCGGCACTGCGCAGCACGGAGCGGCAGCGGGCATGGGCATACTGCACATAGAACACGGGGTTATCACGCTGCTGGGCCACCACAAGGTCCAGATCAAACTCCATCTGGGCATCGCTCTTGCGGGTGAGCATGGTAAAGCGCACGGCGTCACGCCCGACTTCGTCAATCAGGTCCCGCAGGGTAACGAACGTGCCTGCGCGCTTGGACATTTTGACCGGCTGGCCATCACGCAGAATATGCACAATCTGGCACAGCAGCACTTCCAGCGGTACGGTATCCCCCGTAAGGGCCTTTACGGCGGCCTTCATGCGTTTGACGTAACCGCCATGGTCTGCACCCCACACGTCAATCATGACCTGTGCGCCACGGGCGACCTTGTCCATGTGGTAGCCAATATCGTTGGCAAAGTAGGTGTTGGTACCATCCGACTTGCGCAGCGGGCGGTCCACATCATCCCCAAACCCGGTGGAGCGGAACAGAAGCTGTTCGCGTTCCTCCCAGTCTTCTGGCAGCTTGCCTTTCGGGGGTTCCAGCACGCCGTTATACAGCAGGTCGGCCTTGGCCAGCTGGTCTATGGCTGCATCGGTTACGCCACGGGCCAGCACATCGGCCTCGGACGAAAACACATCGTGGTGCACGCCAAGGGCGGCCAGATCTTCCTTGATCGCGCCCAGCATATGGGTCACGGCAAAACCGCGCACGGTTTCCAGCCATGTTGCGGCAGGGGCTGGCAGGGGCGCTCCGTCCACGTCCAGTTCGGCCAGCTTGTTGCCAAACTCCGCTGCCAGTGCCTCACCTACAGGAATAAGGTACTCGCCCTGATATTGCAGGCCACCGGGGGCAAGGGCAGAAAAATCATCCTGCGTCATTCTGGTGCCCAGCACCTGCAGGTAACGCCAGTACGCCGCCCATGCCAGCGCCTTGACCTGATTACCCGCATCGTTGATGTAGAATTCCTTGGTAACGTCAAACCCGGCCTTGGCCATAAGGTTGGCCAGTGCATCGCCCACCACGGCACCACGGCAATGGCCGACATGCATGGGGCCGGTGGGGTTGGCGGATACGTATTCCACATTCACCCGCACGCCCTTGCCTGCTATGGACTGGCCATAGGCCTCACCCACATTCAGCACCACTGGCAGCACTGCCCGCAGCACGGCGGGTTGTAAGGTAATGTTGACAAAACCCGGCCCGGCAGCAGCCACGGCGGCAATGCCTTCCACCTTTTGCAGGGCGCTGACCAGATCAGCCGCAATATCGGCCGGTTTACGGCGCGCAGCCTTGGCCAGCAGCAGGGCGGCGTTTGTTGCCATGTCCCCATGGGCGGGGTCACGCGTGGGGGTCAGTTCCACGCGGGCCAGCGTTTCCTCCGCCACGTCGGGCAACAGTTCACGCACAACGGCCAGAACATGGTGACGGTAACGCTGGAAAACACACTCGGACATAGACGACTCAACCCCGTAACTGGTGCAGTAAACGCGTTTATCAGCCTGCAACGGCCAGGTCCGTCAACCGCCTATGTTCTTCCATGGCGTATCGATCGGTCATGGAAGCCACGTAATCCGCCACGGTGCGGTGCACGGCTGCCTTATCTTTACCCCCCACACGCTGCTGCCATTCGGCCGGCAACAGGTTGGGCGACTCCGTAAGGGTGGAAAACAGCTCCCCCGTTACGTGGCGGGCCTTGTGGGTCATGCGGTTGACCCGCCAGTGCCTGTACAGCCGGGCGAACAGGAACTTGCGGATCCCCTTATTGGCCTCATCCATGGCCGGGCCAAAGGCCACAACGGGCGCGCTGGCGGCACGAATATCCTCAACACTGCGCGGGGCCAGATCAGCCAGCCGCGCACGTGTGCACACCAGCACATCGGTCACCAGAGCATGAATGACACGGCGCACCATTTCGTGCCGGATACGCTGGTGGGTGCGGGTATCGGTTTTGGGCAGGTCCGCCGCCAGTGCGCGGGCTTCGGCCAGAGCCTGCCCGACCAGTGGCACGTCCACCAGATCATCCAGCGACAGCAGGCCGGACTTTACGCCGTCATCCAGATCGTGCCCGTGGTAGGCAATGTCATCCGCCAGAGCGGCTACCTGTGCCTCGGCCGAGGCATAACCGCCCAGTTCCAGCGGGAACAGCGCATCCACCTCCGCCAGTCTGGCGGATGGCCTGCGTACGGGGCCATTGTGTTTGGCCAGCCCTTCCAGCGTCTCCCATGTCAGGTTCAGGCCATCAAACGCCAGATAACGCCGCTCCAGCAGCATGACCTGCCGCAGCGCCTGCGCATTATGGTCAAACCCGCCATACTCCTGCATGCGCGTGGCAAGTGCATCCTCCCCCGCATGGCCAAAAGGGGTGTGGCCAAGGTCATGCGCCAAAGCCACGGCCTCGGTCAGGTCCTCATCCAGCCGCAGGTAGCGGGCCATGGAGCGGGCCACCTGCGCCACTTCCAGCGAATGGGTCAGCCGGGTGCGGAAAAAATCGCCCTCGTGGTTGATGAACACCTGCGTTTTATACTGCAAACGCCTGAAGCCGGAGGAATGCACCACCCTGTCCCGGTCGCGCTGCCAGGGGGAGCGGGTCAGGGATTCGGGCTCCGCATGCAGGCGCCTGCCCCGGCCCTCGCCGGGCTGCACGGCATAGGGCATCAGCTCATCGCGTTGTGTGGCTTGCAGCATTACGCACCTCCTGGCCTGTCCGGGCGCACAATGCCCACGGACCATGCCCCCTGATCTTAGGCTATTGGAGGAAAGTTGACCATTGGAGGCATCTTGCCCCTTCAAACCTGCACACGGGCGGATTATCTATGGAGGTATGACACAGCCAGCCCCCACTTTTTCCGTCTCCGACTCCGCTGCAAACCGCATTGCCAGCGTTATCGCCAAAAAACAGGCCAGTGCCACCACCGGGCAGGAAGCCCCGGTTGCCCTGCGCGTAGCGGTGGAAGCAGGGGGGTGCAACGGGTTCCAGTATCAGTTCATCCTCACCCCGCCCGGCGGGCTGGCCGCTGATGACGTGCGCATAGAAAAAAACGGCGCACTGGTGGTGGTGGACCCGACAAGTCTGGACCTGCTGGCCGGGGCGGAGCTGACCTTTGAGGACAAGCTGATGGGGGCACATTTTGCCGTGACCAACCCCAATGCGGCGTCCTCCTGCGGGTGCGGCACGAGCTTTTCCCTCGCATGAAAATCGCGACATGGAACATCAACTCGGTGCGTCTGCGGCTGGATCTGGTGCTGAACTGGCTGGCGCGCGAACAGCCCGATGTGCTGATGTTGCAGGAAATCAAATGCGAGACGCATCTGTTCCCCTCCGAGGTCTTTGAACAGGCAGGCTACCGCAGCGCCGTTGTGGGGCAGAAGTCCTATAATGGAGTGGCCACGCTGGTCCGTGGGGATTTTACGGTCACAACCGAGCATCTGCCCGGCTTTACCGACCCTGCCGCCCGGTATGTGGAGGTCTGCACTCAGGAACTGGTGCTGGGTAACCTGTACCTGCCCAATGGCAATTCCGGCGCGGAGCAGGGTTACGCCTCCAAGCTGGAGTTTCTGGCAGCGCTCACTACGCGCGCGCAGGATTTTTTGCAGCAGGATACGGACTTTGTGCTGGCGGGGGATTACAACATCTGCCCCACTCCCGAGGACTGCGCCCCCGGTGCGCTGGCCCCGGATGACGCCCTTGTGCGCCCGCAAAGCCGGGCTGCATGGCGGCAACTGCGCTGGCTGGGCCTGACCGACGCCCTGCGCGCCCTGCACCCCCATGGCGCGGCCTATACGTTCTGGGACTATCAGGCCGGAGCATGGCCACGGGACAGCGGGTTGCGGATCGACCACATGCTGCTCTCCCCCCGTGTGGCCGAACGCCTGCAAACAGCACAGCCCGACCGGGAGGAACGCGGCAAGGAACGCCCGTCCGACCATGTACCGCTTATTGTCACGCTGGAAAATGGCGCACCCACACCCAGCTAGGCCCACAGGTCCAGCGGGCAACCCCGCCGCGGGTGCTCACCTGCCCTACACCATCCGCCCCGCCTGTCTGGCGGATGCCCCGCACCTGCCAGCACTGGAGCGGGACGCCGCACAGGCATTTGCCACCATACCGGAACTGGCATGGCTGGCCGGGGGTGACGTGCTCCCCCTTGCCGAACATACCGCCAGCATAGCCGCGCAAGCCTGCCGGGTTGCAGCCAGTGCTGCGGGGTCGCTGCTGGGGTTTGTAACAGCACACCCTTATGGGCAGGACCTGCATATTCAGGAAATGTCGGTCACGCGGGCGGCACAAGGCCAGGGACTGGGCCGCCGCCTGCTGCACGCAGTATGCACAGCCGCACAGAAGCGGGGATTGCAGCGTGTAACACTCACCACGTTTGTCAACGTGCCATGGAACGCGCCATTCTATGCCTCAGCCGGGTTTTGCCATGTACCCCACGCGGCACTGGACGCACGGCTGGCCAGCATACTGGCGCATGAGCACGCCACCGGCCTTGCCGCAACGCCCCGCTGCGCCATGCAGTATGCTGTACCTGCAACGACTGAATATGTTTCAAAATGAAACAGTTGCGCCGCTCAAAGCGGGCCTGCGCCATCACACTGCCGTGATAAGGCCGTGCCTGCCCCCCTTATGGTGGCGCCAACCCTTGCACGTTTGTTTTTTTTCATCACACTAACCACGCTCTGACGCACCGCACGTACCTGCGATGTGTGGCTGCGTTTTGTGCACACCACACCCAATGCCAAGGAGAAACATCATGGCCTGGAACGCACCGAAAGTGACGGAAATCCCGTTGGGCGCAGAAATCAACAGCTATGTCTGCGGTCAGAAAAAATAAGAGAGGACATGCCCTCTCTCAGCCGTCAGGCGGGTTGGTGCCTCACCGGCTTTCCCCCTGACGGCTTTTTTGTTTAGAAAGCGCCGTATGCTTGATATTGTCGTCCTTGGCGCAGCCGCTGGTGGCGGTTTTCCGCAATGGAACTCCAACGCCCCTGCCTGCCGCCGCGCCCGCGCGGGTGACCCCGCAGCCCCCGCCCGCACACAGGCCTCCATAGCCGTTAGCGGGAATGGCACGTCGTGGTACGTGCTGAATGCCTCCCCCGACCTGCGGACCCAGATCAACCAGACCCCCGACCTGCACCCGCACACCGGCCTGCGCTCTACCCCCATTGCCGGGGTTGTGCTGACCAGTGGGGAAATTGACGCCATTACCGGCCTGCTCACCCTGCGCGAGCGGCAGGCGTTTGATCTGTATGCAACGCAGCCGGTGCTGGACCAGCTGGATGCCAACCCCATTTTTACAGCGCTCGACCGCACACTGGTGCCCCGCCTGCCCATGGTGCTCGATCGCCCGATTGCCCTGGACCCGCCGGGCTTTTGCATCACCCCGTTTTCCGTTCCCGGCAAAGTCCCCCTTTATGCCGAAAAAGCGGAAAACCCGGCCGAAATCATGACGAATGGTGAAACCATCGGGCTGGAAATAACGGATGGTACCGCCCGTGCCCTGTTTATTCCCGGCTGCGCGATGATGACGGATGAACTACGCGCCCACATTCAGGGAACTGACGCCGTATTTTTTGACGGCACGCTCTGGACGGATGATGAAATGGTGCGCGCGGGCCTTGGCAGCAAAACCGGCCACCGCATGGGCCATATGTCCCTCGCCGACCAGCCCGATGGTACGTTCTGCGCTTTTGCGGATTTGAATGTGACCCGCAAGATCCTCATCCACATCAACAATTCCAACCCTGTTCTGCTGGCCGACAGCACCGAGCGCCAGCAGGCCGAAGCCGCGGGCTGGGAAGTGGCCTTTGATGGCATGAAGGTAAGATTATGACAGACCGTATTCTCACCCCCGATGAACTGGAAGCCGCCCTGCGCGCCATTGGGGCCGAGCGCTACCACAACCTGCACCCCTTCCACCGTGCCTTGCACGATGGCAAGCTGAACAAAGGGCAGGTGCAGGCATGGGCGCTGAACCGCTATTACTATCAGGCCAGTATTCCCGCCAAGGATGCCTCCCTGCTGGCCCGCCTGCCCACCACGGAACTGCGGCGTGAATGGCGGCGCAGGCTGGAAGACCACGACGGCACACAACCTGGCACAGGCGGTGTTGCCCGCTGGCTCAAACTGACCGATGGCCTCGGACTGGACCGTGCGTATGTGGAATCGCTCGAAGGGCTGCTGCCCGGCACGCGCTTTGCCGTGGAAGCCTATGTGCAGTTCGTGCGGGAACGCTCCATTCTGGAGGCCATTGCCTCCTCCCTGACCGAGCTGTTCTCCCCCACCATTATCAGCGAGCGGGTTGCGGGCATGCTCGGCAACTACGATTTTGTCACCGAGGAAACACTCGCCTACTTCAAGCCCCGGCTCACGCAGGCCCCGCAGGATTCCGCCTTTGCGCTGGCCTATGTGCGCGAGCACGCCCGCACGGCAGAGCAGCAGACAGCGGTGCTCAACGCGCTCAAGTTCAAATGCAACGTGCTGTGGTCCATGCTGGACGCACTGGATTACGCCTATGTGGTCCCCGGGCGTGTTCCCCCCGGTGCATTCCGCCCAGGCCCGCAGGCATGACCGAGGCCACTGGCCCAACCTTATGCGAGACGACCGTGCCACGCTTTGCGCGAGGCACCCGCCTGCACTATGACCGCGTGCGGGAGGTCTGGTTTATTCAGGCCCCCGAACGCGCTTTTCATGCCGACGCCATTGCCGCCGAAGTGCTGCAACTGGTGGATGGCGCGCGCCCGCTCCACACCATTATAGACCTACTGGCCGAAAAATTTGCAGCCCCCCGTGCCGTTATTGCGCAGGACGTGCTGGCCATGGTGGCAGAACTGGCCACAAAGCAGGTGCTGCTGCCCGCATGAACGCGCCCCCTCCCCCCATGAGCCTGCTGGCGGAGCTTACCCACCGCTGCCCCCTGCAATGCCCCTACTGTTCCAACCCGCTTATGCTCGACCCCAGAACGCAGGAACTGGGCACCACGGAATGGCAGCGTGTGCTGGACGAGGCGGCGCTGATGGGCGTGTTGCAGGTTCATTTTTCTGGCGGGGAACCCATGGCCCGCCCCGACCTACCAGAACTTGTACGCCACGCAGCACAGGCTGGCCTGTATTCCAACCTGATCACCTCTGGCGTGCTGATCCGCCCGGACACCCTGCGCGCTCTGGCCGATGCGGGGCTGGACCATATCCAGCTCTCTTTTCAGGACGTGGACCCCGCCAGCGCGGACCGCATTGCCAACATGGCAGGCGCACACGCCAAAAAGCTGGAAGCAGCACGCCTGATTACCGCAGAGGGTCTGCCGCTCACGCTCAATTTTGTCATCCATCGCCAGAATGCAGGGCGTGTCCCCGCCATGCTGGAACTGGCCGAACAGCTTGGCGCCAGACGGGTGGAAATTGCCCATACCCAGTATTATGGCTGGGGCCTGCTCAACCGCGATGCCCTCCTGCCCGACCGTGCCCAGATAGAGGCCACAACCGAAGCCGTAGCCGCAGCCCGCACCCGGCTGGCAGGGCGCATGAGCATAGATTTTGTCACCCCCGATTATTACGAGGACCGGCCCAAACCCTGCATGGGCGGATGGGGCCAGCGTTTTTTAAACATTACCCCCACAGGCAAGGTACTCCCCTGCCACGCGGCGGAAACCATTCCCGACATCACCTTCCCCAATGTGCGCGAGGCAGGCCTTGCCGCCATATGGGAGGACGCCCCCATTTTTAACCTGTTCCGCGGCACGGAATGGATGCCCGAACCCTGCCAGTCCTGCGCGTTCAGGGAGGAAGACTGGGGCGGCTGCCGTTGTCAGGCACTGGCGCTGGCTGGCAAGGCGGATGCGGCAGACCCGGTCTGCCACAAGGCCCCCGATCACAAACAGGTCACGCAGGCTATTGCCCGGCGCCCCCAAACGCCGCCTCCCTTCCGCTACAGGCGCTTCGGGAACGCCTGAGACAAAAAGGGTTTTTACAAAACTCGCCGCCACATGGCCTAAACAGCAGCACGGACGCCACAGGCTGGCTCAGGCCATGCGAACAAATTGCATCGCAGCCGCACTTATGGCTAAGAGGCACCCGTAACCCGCTCGGACCCGAGCACCCCACCATTTGCCCGGGCCGCATGGCCCCACCCCCCCGGCCAAGGCGACCAACCCCATGCACCACCCAGCCGCACAGCATAACCTTGGCAAAGGCATTGCCTGCGGTGTTGGGGCGGGCGCGTTATGGGGGCTGGTTTTTCTGGCCCCCGAACTGATCCGCAACTTCAGCGCGCTGGAAATGGCCTGTGGACGCTACGTGCTGTACGGCCTGTTTGCCGCCGTTATGGTTGCACCACGCTGGCAGGTGCTCAGCCATACCGTAGGCCTGCGCACATGGTGGACGCTGAGCTGGCTCTCCTTTGCGGGAAATACGGCTTATTATGTGCTGCTCTCAAGTGCAGTCAAAAACGGGGGCATTACCAGCACCACTCTTGTAATTGGCTTTTTGCCCGTGCTGGTGACACTGGTTGGCAGCCGCGACAAGGACGCCCTGCCCCTGCGCCAGCTTTTACCTTCCATCCTGCTATGCCTGGCCGGGGCTGCATGCATTGGCTGGCAGGCCATGCATACGCATGTACATTCTGTGGCCCGTGCGCCTTTTCTGGGGTTGCTCTGCGCTGTAGCAGCCCTTGGCTCATGGACACTTTATGCCGTGGGGAATAGCCGCGCACTTATGCGCCAGCGGCATTTTTCCGCCCATGACTGGAACCTGCTGACCGGGCTTGCCACTGGCGCCCAGAATGTAATCCTGCTCCCCCTTGCCCTTCTGCTGGACAGCTCAGCCCACGGGCTGGAGCAATGGCGCAACTTTGCGCTGGTCAGTGCAGGCGTTGCCCTGCTGGCCTCCATTGCAGGCAACGCGCTGTGGAACAGAATGAACCAGCTCCTCCCGCTGACACTGGTGGGGCAGATGATTCTGTTCGAAACCCTGTTTTCCCTCTGCTACGGCTTCATATGGGAGCAGCGGCTACCCAGCGGGATGGAAACACTGGCCTTTGGCTGTGTGGTGCTGAGCGTATTGCTGTGCGTACGCGCCCACCGCAAACCGGCGGCCCCTGCGTAAACCTCTGCTGCCTCCACTTTTTTCTGCCGGGCCAACGCGCACCCCAGTCGGCTTTTTCCCCTGCTATTTCTATTACCGGGCGCATGTATTAGGTTGCGCCGCATTGTAACCACGGGGGATGACCATGAGCGACGAACACAAATGCCCGCAATGCGGCTGTGAACATATTTATCAGGATGGCGAACTGTGGGTCTGCCCCGAATGCGCACATGAATGGAACGAATTCTCCGCCGGCGCAGCGGATGCGGAAGCAGGTGGTTCTGGCGTTATCCATGATGCCAACGGCAACGTTCTGGCTGATGGGGACACCATTACAGTCACCAAGGACCTGAAGGTCAAAGGGTCTTCTCTGGTGGTGAAAAGCGGCACCAAGGTCAAGAACATCAAACTGGTCGATGGCACGGACGGCCACAATATTGCATGCAAAATAAGTGGCATCGGAGCCATGAACCTGAAGTCGGAATTTGTAAAAAAATCCTGACCTTCTGCACAGGCCCTTCAAGCATCCTCTACCGGTTTGGGTGTGCCAGATCCATATGGGGTATCTGAAGGACTATGCTGCACAGAAGTCTGCCGCACCCAAGCACTTGCCGGGTCAATGTCCTGCTGTGTTTTGTGCTTCTGCCCAAAACAAAACAGCCTGCCCCATAAGGGCAGGCTGCATGCAAACCACGACAGGCAAAAAGCTCAGGCGGCTTTTTTACCGTTGGCCTTGAAAATACCCGATGTAAATTCCCACACCCGACCCACATTGCGGATCACCTTGGCAATGGCGGGGGTTGTGGTCGGGCGCAGCAGGCGCGGGTCATACCCGGCAAAGCGCCTGTCATCTTCTTCCAGACACAGTTCCATAAAGTCCGGCAGGCTGATCTGGATATTGGTCACTTCCTTGGTGCCGGTTACGGTAAAGTTGTTGTCCTGCGTATGGACCTGCCCGCTATCGTCCACCGTGCGGGCAAGGCTCATGCGTTCGTAGGCCAGAAAGCCCCAGACAGCCCATACCTTTGCCTCAAAGAACGGGCGACGCCACCACGGCATAACCGCGCGGTACCACGCCAGCCAGTTGGCAAAAAGCAGGATATGGCGGCATTCTTCCTGCATGATCGGCTCGAACGTGTCGGTCAGGGCTTCGGGGAAGTAGCCCGAACGCTTGGCCAGTTCGAACATGCCAAACGCGAAAAAGCTGTCCACGCATTCCGAAAAACCGGTGACCAGATAGGCCCATTCCACGTCCTTCGGCTCCACATACGGGGGCTCGGGGGCCATGGGAATGTTGTAGGCCGCCACCATTTTGGCCAGCACTTCCTTATGCCGGTTTTCTTCCCACGCATTGCGCGAGATGGCGTCCTTGACATCAGGATCGGTCACAAGGCGGGCGTAGGCGGCCATGCGCAGGCGGGCCTTGCCCTCGGTCTGCACGGCAATATCCCAGATGGGCAGGGAGGTCACGCGGTGCAGGGTTTCGGGGTCCAGCTTGGGCCAGTCAATGACAGATGGCTTGTATGGGTTGAACGTGTCGCGGAACATGGCCGCGAGGGCACGCTTGTGCTCTTCCGAACCCGGTTTGAGCGGCCCACGAATGGGGCTCAGCCAATGCCGCGCGCGGAAATCCGCTTCGACGACTGCCTCGGCATTAGGGGGTGCGGGAAGGTCATCCATACTTTCCGGCAGCTGGGAGTAAATATCGCTCAGAGAACCCATGTGAGGAACCCGTTATCTGGGGACCTCCCCTTTTTGCAACCGGCCCTGACTGGCTGGAACGTCGGAAGGTCCAATAAACCTGAAACATGCCGCCATCCCCATTGCCGGGAATGGCGACGACGCCTCCGTGTTAGTGCAGATCAGCCAGCTTAGAAATGATCTTGGTCACTAAACCGTACTCTATCGCTTCTTTTGCGGACATCCAGTAATTGCGGTCCGTGTCCTTGACGACTTTTTCGTAAGGCTGGCCCGTTTCACGCGCAAAAAGATGGTTCAGGCGTTCGCGCATTTTAATGATCTCGCGCGCTTCGATATCAATATCGGTTGCCGGACCACGCACGCCGCCCATGGGCTGGTGCAGCAGAAACCGCGTGTTGGGCAGGCAGAATCGGCGGTCCTTGTGACCTGCGGCAAAAATAAGCGCGCCAGCAGAAGCCACCCAGCCCGTGCCGATCATATTGACCGGAGCAATCGAATCGACAAAGCGGATCATGTCATGGATCGTGTCGCCACTTTCCACGTGTCCGCCGGGGGAGTTGACGTACACATCAATCGGCTTGTCGGATTCACCGGCCAGTGCAAGCAGGCGGCCGGTTACGTCGCGCGCGACCTTGTCGTTTATTCCGCCAAAAATAAGCACCTTACGCTGCTTGAACAGCTTGTGCTCCAGTTCGCCCTGCGGGGCGCCAGAGGCCTTGCCTTCCTCTTTTTCGGGGGTTTCCGGGGTTTCCGGTTCATCGTCCAGCCTGATGGCGTTACGGGAGAAGATGCCCGTCATTGCTGTCTCCGCACATTGTTCCGTATCAGTATTCATTCTCTTATCCTGCGCTGCCCGAACGTGCCTGCCAAGGGGCAATCATGCGCTCTCTCGCCACGGGGGAGGGAAAAGGGTAAGGTGCGGGACAATTTTATATCAGGTTTTCGGAGCATTCCCCCCGCCATGCAGCAGCCCCCTCTGGAGCAGAAGCCGACCAGCCGGACCCATGCCCCCCGGCCAGACCGCTTTTTGCAGGCTGCCAGCATGGCTGCTCTTGTCGCACTGGGCGGCACGCTGAGCGCCTGCCAGCACCGCGACGCCATTGATACGGCTCTGGACTGGTCACGCAGCATGCGCGGCGGAACCATTGCCGAGCAGCGCCCCCCGCCACCCGGACGCTACGACCCCTACCCCAAAGTGGGCCTGACCCCGACGAATGTGCCCGAAGTGCCCTCCCCCGCTGCACGCGCTCTGTTAAGCGAACAGTTGACCCGCGACCGCAACCTGACCTACCGGACCGCGGCCGCCAACGGGTCCATGATCCCCAACATTCCGCCCCCACCCAATGCAGGCGGCGGAACCAGTGCGCAAAAGGCCCAGCCGACCCTGCCCGCAGGCGTAAGCGGCGCGATTATGGATGCAGCCGACAGCGCCCCCCAGCCCGTGCGCGCACCCCTGCGTTCGGCCGTATCCAGCCTGCCAGCGGGCACCGTGGCCTCATCCCCCGCGCCGGAAGAAGCCGAGGCGGAGGTGGCCATGCCCGAAGTACACAAAAAAGCGGATATTCCCGAATTACGCCCCGACCAGATTCCGCAGATACCTCAAACCCCGCCCCCGGCCGCCAGCTTCCCCGGTTTTGATGTACCAACGGATGCAAACCTGCCCGATGCTGTGCGCCCCAACTATGACCTGACCGATATAAAAGGGACGGCCTTCCATTTTTTACCCCAGTCCGACCAGCTCTCCAGCGGGCAGGACGTGGCACTGGCCAAAATTGTGCAGAAATGGCCAAACGGCCCCCTGACCATTCGCGGGTTTGGTGATGCCGCATCCATGAGCCCGCAGGATCAGGCCGATGCCGTACGCCTTGGCCTGCTGCGGGCCCAGCGCCTTGCGGTGGAACTGAGCAGGCTGGGTATTCCCTCCAGCGCCATAACCGTGCGCGGCGATGCCTTTGGCACGGGGGCAAAGGTGGTTACCCCGCCCTGATCCCCCGCACATATCTCTTCTGCTCCGCCCGGCATGCGGTAAAAACGCGCCCTCACGGTGGTTTTGCATCCAGAGGAGTTGCCTGTTCCATTCAGGCGATTACTATGTTCACTCCCTTCATCCTACAGGGACCATGTTCCCTGTCCTTTCAGAGCACCCAAAGTCCATGACCGAAGAGTTCCATCGCATCCGCCGCCTGCCGCCCTATGTGTTCGCCTCTGTCAATCAGGCCAAGGCAGCAGCGCGCGCACGGGGCGAGGATATTATCGACCTTGGCATGGGTAACCCCGACACCCCTACCCCGCCCCATATTGTCAGCAAGCTGATTGAAACGGTGAACGACCCGCGCTCGCACCGTTACTCGGTCAGCCGTGGCATTCCCGGCCTGCGCAAGGCCGTGGCGGGGTATTATGACCGGCGCTTCAACGTCAAGCTCAACCCCGACAGCGAAGTGATTGTCACCCTTGGCTCCAAGGAAGGGCTGGCCAATCTGGCCTCCGCCATTACCAGCCCGGGGGACACCATTCTGGTGCCCAACCCGTCTTACCCCATTCACCAGTTCGGGTTTATTATTGCGGGTGCGTCCGTGCGCTCCATCCCCGCCACCCCGAACGAGGACATGCTGCGCGCACTGGACCGCGCGGTGCGCCACTCCGTGCCCAAGCCCACGGCGCTGATTGTCAACTTCCCGTCCAACCCCACAGCGTATCTGGCCGATCTGGATTTTTACAAGGAACTGGTCGCCTTTGCCCGGCGCGAGGAAATCTGGATTCTGTCCGACCTTGCCTATGCCGAAATCTATTTTGGCGATCTGGTGCCCCCTTCCATTCTGGCCGTGCCGGGCGCACGTGACATTGCGGTGGAATTTACCTCCCTCTCCAAGACCTATTCCATGGCTGGCTGGCGCGTGGGCTTTGCCGCAGGCAACGAACGGCTGATTTCCGCACTCACCCGTATTAAGTCCTATCTGGACTATGGGGCGTTCACCCCCATTCAGGTCGCAGCCGTAACCGCGCTGAACGGCCCGCAGGACTGCGTGGCCGACCTGCGCAACCTGTACAGGGAACGGCGCGACGTCCTGATCAAGGGCCTGCATTCCGCCGGGTGGGACGTACCCTCCCCCGAAGGGTCCATGTTTGCATGGGCCCCCATTCCCGAACCTTTCCGCGAGATGGGGAGCGTTGCCTTCTCCAAACTCCTGCTGGAAGAAGCCGGTGTCGCCGTGGCGCCGGGCCTTGGGTTTGGTGAATATGGTGATGACCACGTCCGCATCGGGCTGGTGGAAAACACCCACCGCCTGCGGCAGGCCCTGCGCTCCATCAAGGGCTTTATGGCCGCCCATGGCGTCAAGGCCCCTCCTTCCTCCAACCCAGCCTCAAAACCGGAGTCTGTTACACCGTGACATCCTGTTCCTCTTCTTCTCCTCTTCGTCTTGGCATTGCCGGGCTCGGCACGGTTGGCGCGGGCGTTATCAAACTGCTGCGGGCCAATGCTGACCTGCTGAGCACGCGGGCAGGCCGCCCGCTGGAGGTTGTGGCTGTTAGCGCGCGCGAACGCACGCGCGACCGTGGGGTGGATGTGTCCGCCCTGCGCTGGTACGATAACGCCGCAGATCTGGTAAACGACCCCGATGTGGACGTGGTGGTGGAACTGATTGGCGGGGCAGAAGGCACCGCCCGTATGCTGGTGGAAGCGGCCCTTAAGGCTGGCAAACCTGTGGTTACCGCCAACAAGGCGCTACTGGCCCTGCATGGCTCCACCCTTGCCCGCCTGAGTGCTGACAACAACGCCCCCCTGCTGTTTGAAGCAGCAGTTGCTGGCGGCATTCCCGCCATTAAAACCGTGCGCGAAGGGCTGGCGGCAGACCGCCTGCTGCGCGTGGGCGGTATTCTTAACGGCACCTGCAACTACATCCTCACCGTCATGCGCGAGACGGGCAAGGATTTTGCAACCGTGCTCAAGGACGCGCAGGACCTCGGCTACGCCGAAGCCGACCCCTCCACCGATGTGGACGGGCTGGACGCAGCCCACAAACTGACCATTCTGGCGGGTCTGGCCTTTGGTCAGCCCGTAGCGTTTGACAGCGTGCATGTAGAGGGCATCCGCCGCATTGGTGCGGTGGACCAGAGTTTTGCCCGCGCCCTTGGCTACCGGATCAAGCTGCTGGGCCTTGCCAGCATGACCGATGCCGGGTTGCACGCCCGCGTCACCCCCTGCCTTGTGCCCCAGCAGGCTCCGCTGGCACAGGTGGATGGCGTCTTTAACGCCGTGGTGGCGGAAGGCGAGTTTGTTGGCCGGATCATGATCGAAGGACGCGGGGCCGGTGCTGGCCCTACGGCCAGTGCGGTCACGGCGGATCTGGTGGATATTGCCCGTGGCAACACCATTGCCGTGTGGGGCGTGCAGACCAGCACCCGGCCCCCGCTGCGGGCCTGCCCCATTTCCAGCGGGGAAGGCGCCTTCTACCTGCGTCTGATGGTGGAAGACCGCCCCGGCGTTATTGCCGACATTACCGCCATCCTGCGTGATTGTGGCGTATCGCTGCGCAGCATGCTCCAGCACCCGGCGGAAAATGACAGCACGCCTTATGTTCCCCTTGTTCTGGTCACACATCGGACATCCGAAGCGGCTATGCAGGACGCCGTCACCCGGATTGACGCTTTGACTGTTGTGACAGACTCCACAGTTGTGATCCGGATCGAGGCTGCCTGAAGCAACCCGCCAGCCCCGCCCGATCACTTGTGTAACTAAGGATCCCGCTTTCTCATGTCTGATTCCATTGGCCCCTCTCCCTTCGTTGTTTCCGACCGCAATCTGGCTCTTGAGCTGGTGCGCGTGACCGAAGCGGCGGCCCTTGCCTCTGCCCGCTGGACGGGCCGCGGCCGTAAGAACGATGCAGACGGTGCCGCGGTGGAAGCCATGCGCATTGCCTTTGACACCGTGGCCATTGATGGCACCGTAGTCATTGGCGAGGGCGAAATGGACGAAGCGCCCATGCTCTATATTGGCGAGAAAGTAGGCTCCGGCGGCCCGGCCATGGACATTGCCGTGGACCCGCTGGAAGGCACCAACCTGTGCGCAAAGGACATGCCTAACGCCATTACGGTGGTGGCACTGGCCGAACGCGGCAACTTCCTGCATGCACCCGATGTGTACATGGACAAGATTGTGGTTGGCCCCAACCTGCCCCCAGGTGTGGTGGACCTTGAAAACACGATTGAAACCAACCTGAAGAACCTTGCCAAAGCCAAAGGCAAAAGCGTGCAGGACCTGCTGCTGTGCACGCTCGACCGCGAACGGCACGAGGAAATGATTGCCCGCGCCCGTGCAGCCGGTGCCCGTGTGCGCCTGCTGAGCGATGGCGACGTAGCCGGTGGCATTGCAGCCTGCCTCGATAGCAGCCAGGTCGATATTTACGTAGGCTCCGGCGGTGCGCCCGAAGGGGTGCTGACCGCCGCCGCCGTGCGCTGCGTGGAAGGCCAGATGCAGGGCCGCCTGCTGTTTGAAGATGATGCCCAGCGCGAACGCGCCCAGAAGATGAACCCCGGCAAAAACCCCGACCGCAAGCTGGACCTGCATGATATGGCCGCAGGCTCGGTGCTGTTCTCGGCCACAGGGGTCACCACCGGTGCGCTGCTGCGCGGCGTGCGGCAGTACCCGCATCAGGCGGTGACGCATTCGCTGGTCATGCGTTCCAAATCTGGCACGTCCCGCTTTATTGAAGGGCACCACAACTTCAAAACCAAAACATGGACGCCGCAATAACAGGCGTTTTTTAACCCCATGCTCTCGACCGCATCACCAGAGGGGGCGCACGCCCCCACCCCAGCCGCAATACCAGCCGTGCTCAATGTGGAGCACAGCGTTAACGCACGGCGCTGGTCATGGCGGGAGGGAGCAGACAACCCGACCACCAACCGGCTGGGGGCCGCACTGGCCCAGCAGCTTGGCATACCCGAAATTGTAGGCCGCCTGCTGGCCATGCGCGGGGTCAGCCCCGAGCATGCACCGCATTTTCTGGCCCCCACCCTGCGCGCCCTTATGCCCGACCCGTCCTGCCTGACGGATATGGACAAAGCCGCCGCCCGCATGGCGCAGGCCGTACAGGCGGGGGAAACCATAGGTATTTTTGGCGATTATGACGTGGACGGCGCATGCGCCAGTGCCGTGCTGGCCGCTTTTTTTGAACAGCTTGGCTGCTCCGTTCTCACCCATATTCCCGACCGCATGACCGAAGGGTATGGCCCCAACCTGCCAGCCCTTGAAGCACTGGTGGCCCAGGGTGCCAGACTGCTGGTCTGTGTAGACTGTGGCACGGCCTCTGCCGATATTCTGAACCAGCTTGCAGGCAAGGCCGATGTGGTGGTGCTGGACCACCACAAGTCGGAAGATGCCCTGCCTGCCATTCTGGCCACCGTTAACCCCAACCGGGCGGACTGCTCATCGGGTCTTGGGCATATCTGCGCTGCGGCACTGAGTTTTCTGGCCACGGTTGCGACCAGACGCACTCTGCGCGAGAATGGTTTTTTCAACGCAAGCCATCCCCAGCCCGACCTGCGCCCCCTGCTGGACCTTGTCGCTCTGGCCACGGTGTGTGACGTCATGCCTCTGCAAGGGGTCAACCGCCTGTTTGTGGCCGAGGGGCTAAAGGTTATGGCGGCCCGGCAGCGTGTCGGGGTTGCCGCCCTGCTTGAAATTGCAGGTGTCAGCAAAGCGCCTGATGCGTTTTCGTGCGGGTTTGCGCTGGGACCACGCATTAATGCGGGCGGGCGCATAGCCGAAGCCGCACTTGGCCTGCGCCTGCTCCGCTGCCCGGATATGCATGAAGCAAAGCAGATGGCCGAGCGGCTGGATGCCGTCAACCGCCGCAGGCAGGATGTGGAAGCCGATATTCTGGACCGCGCCATGGAGCAGGCCGCAGAGCAGAAGGAGGCTGGCCACGGCGTTATTCTGCTCGCTGGCAAGGACTGGCACCCCGGTGTCGTGGGGATTGTGGCAGGCCGCATAAAAGAACGCTTCAACCGCCCCGCTCTTGTTGGCGCGCAGCAGGAGGACGGAAGCATAAAAGGCTCTGGCCGCTCGGTTGCCGGGCTGGACCTTGGTACGGTGATTATTGCCGCACGTCAGGCCGGGCTGCTTAAAACAGGGGGCGGGCACGCCATGGCGGCGGGCTTTTCGCTCCATGCAGACAGGCTGGCGGAGTTCCACTCTTTTCTCGACACCCGTCTGCCGCAAGCGGCGGAACTCCCCCCCACCGTGGACCTGACCATAGATGCCGTTGTGGCCGTAACCGGGGCCACGGCAGAACTGGCGACCGACATGGCAGCCCTGGCCCCCTTTGGCGCAGGCAACCCCGAACCGCTGATTGCCCTGCCCAATGTGCATATTGTACGCACCGACCGCATAGGACGGGACAGCAACACCCTGCGGGTGCTGATCCGCGCCAGCAATGGCGGCAGGCTCAAAGCACTTCTGTTCAAGGCGGATAACAACCCGCTAGCCGTTGTGCTGGAGGATGCAACACGCCCCGCCCTGCACCTTGCAGGCTACCTGCGGGCAGAAAGCTGGAACGGGCGTACGGACGCCACATTTTTTGTGCAGGACGTAGCCCGCGCCTGAACGGCCCTCCCCTGTGCTGGCACAGGGTAGCATACCACACACCAGATATAGCGAGACCTGATACGGTTTATGGCCTGTGGCTGTGGCTGTGGCTGTGGCTGTGGCTGTGGCTGTGGCTGTGGCCCACATGCCCTCCGCATGACTGTGTGTAAAGCGGGTGCAAACGCCACAGGGGGAGCTTATTCCCCCTGTGCGGCGTTGCGGCGGGCTGCGATTTCCTGCTTCATGGCGTCCTGCACTTTTTCAAATGCGCGCACTTCAATCTGGCGCACCCGCTCGCGGGAAATGCCGTAGTCATGGGCGAGTTCTTCCAGCGTTGCCGGGTCATCCTTGAGGCGACGTTCGGCAAAGATGCGGCGCTCACGCTCATTCAGGGTTTCGAGTGCGGTGGCAAGCAGTGCCTTGCGACCCGACATTTCCTCATTTTCGGCGTAAACTTCTTCCTGATTAACCTGATCGTCCACCAGACGGTCCTGCCACTCGCTTTCCTGATCCGCTTTGAGCGGTGCGTTCAGGCTGTGGTCAGGTGCCGCCATGCGCCGATTCATGTCCACCACATCCTGCTCGGATACACCAAGGGTTGTGGCGATCTTGTTGACCTGTTCGGGCTGGAGGTCACCATCATCAATCGCCTGCATCTGCCCTTTGAGGCGGCGCAGGTTGAAGAACAGCTTTTTCTGGGCCGCCGTTGTGCCCATTTTGACCAAGGACCAGCTATGCAGGATGTATTCCTGAATGGCAGCACGGATCCACCACATGGCGTAAGTGGCCAGCCGGAATCCTTTTTCGGGGTCAAAGCGGCGTACGGCCTGCATCATCCCCACATTGCCTTCACTGATCAGTTCATTGATCGGCAGACCATAACCCCGGTAGCCCATGGCAATCTTGGCAACCAGACGCAGATGGGATGTCACCAGCCGGTGGGCTGCCTTGACATCCCCCTGATCGCGCCATTTGCGTGAAAGGGTGAGTTCTTCTTCTGGCGTAAGCAGGGGATATTTACGAATTTCCTGAAGGTACCTTGAAAGATTGCCTTCAGGCCCAACATCAATGACGGAAGCCATGATTTGAGTACTCCTTCCTGAGATGGAAACTCCCTCGGATGCATTTGGTTCCTGTTCCGTTAACAGGTGCATCCAGACTTGCTGCGGCGAGTCCCATTACCCGATGGAAAATTATGACGGCCCTTGCATCTGCCCTCGACATGAGCAGCAGAGACCAAGGCCCCCTTCCCGCTTTACGGAAAAGTGAGCGGTATGAACCCAGAGGGTGCGCCTGAAAAATACACCCTGTCAAGAAAACAGGTGCGGATGGTAGCAAAACTGCCACAGTTAGAAGACTATAGCGGTCCCCTTTAACGCAGACTCGGAGCTGCCCGGTACCGTTACGAGTCGCTCAGGGCCTGTTCCAGTTCCTGCATGTCGGGCGGCATTGGGGTTTCAAACAGCAGGTGTTCACCCGTTCTGGGGTGGGTAAAGCCCAGCCGTGCCGCATGGAGCGCCTGACGGGGGAAGTCCAGCCCGGCCCCCTTGCCCGCCGGGGACAGGCCACGGGCCGCAGCGGGCACGCGCCGCAGGTAGAGCGGGTCCCCCATAAGCGGGTGGCCATTGGCCGAAAAATGCACCCGAATCTGGTGCGTGCGCCCGGTTGCCAGCTTGCACGCAACAAGGGCGACCGAGGCACTGAACACCCTGAGCGTGCGGTAATGGGTCAAGGCCCATTTGCCACCATGGGCAACCAGCGCCATGCGCTTGCGGTCCCGCTTGTCGCGGCCTATTGCGCCTTCATAATCCCCCTCCGCAGGGGTGGGCACACCCCAGCAGAACGCCAGATAGGCGCGGTCTATGCGGCGGGCGGCAAAATCATCCGAGAGCGCCAGATGCGCTTTTTCCGTTTTAGCAACCACCATAATGCCCGACGTATCCTTATCCAGCCGGTGTACAATGCCGGGGCGGCGCTCCCCGCCAATACCTTTAAGGCTATCGCCACAATGGGCGATCAGGCCATTGACCAGCGTACCCGTCTCGTTCCCCGGTGCGGGGTGGACCACCAGCCCGGCGGGTTTGTCCAGCACGATCAGGTCGTCATCTTCGTACAGAATGTTAAAATTCATGGCCTCGCCCTGCGGGGTTGCAGGGGCTGCGGCGGGCAGGTCCAGCACCACCACCATTCCGGGCCGGACCGGCGTGGCTGGTTCACGCAGCACCACGCCATTGCACAGCAGGTTCCCGCCCTCGATCAGCCCTTTGATGCGTGACCGCGAAGGGGCTCCGGGGCAGGTGGACAAAAACCGGTCCACCCGCTCGCCCGCCTGCGCGGCCTCCACCGTAAAGGCCAGCGTGGTGCCGTGGGTTGGGGCAAAGCCGGGCGCGGCTTCGCCTTGAGGGGAAAGTGTGTATGCCAAACCCGTTTGTCTCATTCACGCTTGCTGGGTGGAATTGCGCGTACAAAGCCTGCTTGCTGGCCGTGCGTCAAGCAGCAGGATAAACCACCAGCCCTGCCTGTGACATGGTCTGCGCATCTTTTGGTGTGTCCATACGCCATGCCCCCTTGCCCTGCGCCATATACGACGGAATAGTGTGCGGGTATGACCCATTACCCCGCCATTGCCCGCGCCTACCAGACCGCCCTGCGCCACCGCAGCCTTGTGCTGACCGGGCTTCTGGGCGTGCTGGCCCTGTCTGTCCTGCTGGATTGCGCTGTGGGGCCTGCCGAGCTTTCCCCCACAACAATGCTTCGTGCCATTTTTGACCCTGCCGGAGTGGATGCGCAGACAAGCCTGATTGTCTGGCAGATCCGCCTGCCCTACGCGCTTATGGCGGCCTGCGTGGGGGCTGCACTGGGGCTGGCAGGGGCGGAAATGCAGACAATTCTGGCCAACCCGCTGGCCAGCCCGTTTACGCTGGGCCTGTCCGCCGCCGGGGCGTTTGGCGCATCCCTTGCCATTGTGCTGGGCTGGCACATAGCACATGTGCCCGATATGTGGCTGACCGCAGGGAGCGCTTTTGTCTGCGCGGCCCTGTCCGTATGGATTCTGGACATGCTGGTACGACTGCGCCAGGGCGGTACGGGCACGGTTATCCTGTGCGGGGTGGCACTCGTGTTTTCGTTTCAGGCGTTGGTGGCCCTCATGCAGTTTGTGGCGAACGAGGACACCCTGCAAAATCTGGTATTCTGGACCCTTGGCAGCCTGACCCGCGCAACATGGGGCACACTTGGCCTGCTGGCCGGGGCTCTGGCCTGTATCCTGCCATTTTCGCTCCGGGCGGCATGGCCGCTCACCACCCTGCGTATGGGGGAGGACCGGGCCGCAAGCCTTGGGGTGGATGTGCCACGCCTGCGCCGTGCGGCCTTGCTGCGCATAAGCCTTTTATGCGCGCTGGCGGTGGCCTTTGTGGGGGTTATTGGCTTTATCGGGCTGGTGGCCCCCCATATTGCCCGCCGCCTTGTGGGGGAGGACCACCGCTTTTACCTGCCTGCCAGCCTGCTGAGCGGGGCGTTCATTCTCTCCCTCGCAGCCCTTGTCGCACGGGTGCTGGTGCCCGGCGTTGTGGTGCCAACGGGTATTGTGACCGCTCTGGTGGGCATCCCGTTTTTTCTGGTCATTGTGCTGCGCCGTGGGGAAGGACTGCCATGACCACCCCTGTGCCAGCCGGGCTAACGCTGCATAACCTGACGGTGCGGTACGGACGCAAACCCGTACTGGCCGAACTGGATGCAGGACCGTTCCCCCACGGGGCCGTCTGTGCCGTTCTTGGCCCCAATGGCAGCGGCAAATCCACCCTGCTGCGCGCCACAGGGGGGCTCCTGCACGCCACAGGCACACTCATGCTGGATGGGGTGGACCTTACCCCCCTGCCACGGGCCCAACGGGCGCAGCACTGCTTGTACCTGCCCCAGACCCTGCCAGAACCCGTGCGCCTGAGCGTGCTGGACGCCATGCTGGCCGCCCGCCACGCCACAGGCAGGCAGGGCAACACCGGCACGGCAGCAGACATAGACGCCGCCATGGCCTGTCTGGCCGATGTGGGTATTACCCACCTTGCCACGCAAAGCCTGCATGAACTCTCTGGCGGGCAGCGCCAGCTTGCAGGGCTGGCGCAGGCCCTTGGCCGCCAACCCCGCGCCCTGCTGCTGGATGAACCCCTGAGCGCGCTTGACCCGTACTACCAGCAGACCGTTATGGCCCTGATCCGGCGTGAGACCGTACAGCGCAATCTGGTCACCCTGATTGTGCTGCATGACCTGAACATCGCACTCAACCAGTGTGATCTGGCCTGCCTTTTGCACAATGGCCATATTCTGGCCTACGGCCCGCCAGCGGAAGTTTTAACCCCCGAGCACCTGCGCACCGCGTACCGTATTGATGCACGGGTGGATACAGGGCAGGACGGGCAACGCTTCATCAGCACCGCAGGGGTGGTGTAACACCCCTTACGTACCACAATAGGTATAGGGCACCACCTCATCGGGTTGGGGTGGTGTTGTGTAGCTTTCCATGCCTGACTGCTCCACATAGGGAGTGGCCAGCACGTCCAGCATCTCCCTGAATGGGGCGTAATCCTGCTGTTTTACGGCGGCCTGAATCATGGCCTCCACCTTGTGGTTGCGCGGAATATAGCACGGGTTGGCCCGCTGCATGGCGCTGGCGCGAGTGGCATAATCCGCACTCCCCTGCAGCACTACACGGGCGCGCCAGCAGACCAGCCACGGGCTGGTACTGGCAGGCAGCCCGGCTGGCAGGCCGGGGCCGCGCAAAGCCTCTTCATGACTGAGAGCGCGGAAGGTGTTGGTCATGTCCATCTTTTCCGCTTCCATATGGTCCAGCAGGGTTTTGAACAGGGTTTCATCCCCCTCATCCTCACCCACCAGCCCCAGCTTTGCACGCATGCCAGCAAAATAGGCGGCATGAAAATGCGGATGGAACGCCTCCAGCGCCTGCTGGGCCAGACTGATGGCCTGCCCATCCTCCTCCGCCAGCAGGGGGAGCAGGGCTTCGGCAAAACGGGTCAGGTTCCACAGGGCTATGGTCGGCTGGTTGGTGTAGGCGTAGCGGCCACGCTTGTCTATGAAGCTGAACACGGTGGCCGGGTTGTAGGTGTCCATAAAGGCGCAGGGGCCGTAATCTATGGTTTCGCCCGATATGGCCATGTTGTCAGTGTTCATGACACCATGAATAAAGCCGACCAGCATCCACCGCGCTACAAGGGCTGCCTGCGCCGCCACAACGGCCTGTAGCAGCGCCACATAGGGCTGCGCGTCCTGTGCAGCCTGCGGGTAAAGCCGGGCAATGGCAAAATCGGCCAGAGCGCGCAGGGCCTGCGTGTCCTGCCGGGCGGCAAAGAACTGGAACGTACCAACACGGATATGGCTGCGCGCCACACGTGCCACAATGGCGCCGGGCAAGGGGGTTTCACGGTAAACGCGCTCACCCGTTGCCACGGCGGCCAGCGCGCGGGTGGTGGGGATGCCAAGAGCTGCCATGCTCTCGCTCAGCAGGTATTCACGCAGGACAGGGCCAAGGGCGGCCCGGCCATCCCCATTACGTGAATAGGCCGTAGGGCCGGAGCCTTTGAGTGCAATTTCGCGCATATGGCCGTTGCGGTCCTCAACCTCCCCCAGAAGCAGGGCGCGACCATCCCCCAGCTGAGGGGAAAAATGGCCGAACTGGTGCCCCGCATACACGGTTGCCAGCGGGTCCATGCCCTGCGGTATCTGGTTGCCTGCCAGCATGGCCAGCCCCTGTGGCCCGGCCAGCCATGCCGCATCCAGCCCCAGTTCTGCGGCCAGTGGCGTGTTCAGGGCAATCAGTTCAGGCCGGGCAACCGGAGTGGGCTGCGTGCGGGTATAAAAGCTGGAGGGCAGCGTTGCATAACCCTGCCGGATGGGAGAATGAGGCATTGTTACACCACCTTGCAAAAAGCCCTGACACTCTGGCGCGGGGCTCCAGCCCTGCCGCAGCCGCACAACACACAGGAACGGACCACATACGCCATGGTTTGCACCTGTCTGGCACAGACACGGCGAACATGATAGGAAAGAGCTTAACCGGGCCACCGGAAGGCTGCCTTATGGCATGCCTGAAGCAACAGAATGAACCCGTATATCGGAGCAACCAGGCCCCTGGTCCCCACACCAGCGCCGCGGAAAACGCGAGAACAGCATGACCACCGTAGCCGACAACATTGCCTTCAAGATCACCCGCAAAACGGATGGCACCCCCGCCGCCGAGCGTGAAAGTCTGGTCGCCAACCCCGGTTTTGGCCGCGCTTTTACCGATCACATGGCTGTTGTTACCTATACGGAAGGCAGGGGCTGGCATTCGGCCGAAATTCTGCCCCGCCAGCCGCTCATGCTCGACCCCGCCGCCTCCGTGCTGCACTACGCGCAGGAAATCTTTGAAGGCATGAAAGCCTACCGCGCCCCCAATGGCGGTGTGCAGCTCTTCCGCCCCGAAGCCAATGCCCGCCGGTTCCAGAAATCGGCCGAGCGCATGGCCATGGCCGAACTGCCCGAAGACCTGTTTCTGGAAGCCGTGACCCAACTGGTCAAAATCGATCAGGACTGGGTGCCCGCACCCGAGGTAGGCACGCTTTACATCCGCCCCTTCATGATTGCGACGGAAGCAGCCCTTGGGGTCAAGCCTGCCTCCGAGTTCAAGTTCATTGTCATTGCCTGTGCGGCGGGGGAATACTTCTCCAAGGATGCCGGTCCGGTTTCGGTCTGGGTGGAAACGGAAACCGTGCGCGCCTCCCGCGGGGGCACGGGTACGGCCAAATGCGGCGGCAACTACGCCGCCAGCCTGACCGCGCAGATGGAAGGCAAGCACCACGGCTGCCAGCAGGTTCTGTTTCTGGACGCGGAAGAACGCCGCTGGCTGGAAGAAATGGGCGGCATGAACGTGATGATGGTGTTTGAAGACGGCACGCTGCTGACCCCCCCGCTGGAAGGCGGCACCATTCTGCATGGCATAACGCGTGACAGCCTGCTGACACTGGCGCGCGATGCGGGGCTGAGCGTAAAGGAAGAGCGTTACGCGCTTGACCAGCTTTTTGCCGATGCCAAATCCGGCAGGCTCAAGGAAGTGTTCGCCTGTGGCACAGCGGCTGTTGTGTCCCCCATCGGGGCGTTCAAGAGCAAGACGGATAGCTGCACCATCAACAACAATCAGGTGGGTGACGTCACGGCAAAGCTGCGCCAGAAGCTGTGCGACATCCAGTTTGGCCGCGCGGCTGACCCACATAACTGGATCAGCACCGTAGCGTAAGGCGACTTCAGGGCACCCCGCTCAAACACCCCGGTCCCCGCCGGGGTGTTTTTGTCTGTACCCCCGGCAGAGATGCTGGACAGACCGGCCCAAGCGGCATATCCCCAGAACATGCTTGCTTTTTTACCCGCCCTCCCCTGCACACGGTTCCCCCAGCCATGACCAACACGCCGCATCTGGTTCTTGTGGATGGCAGCGGCTTTATTTTCCGCGCTTTTCATGCCCTCCCCCCCATGACCAACCCCGAAGGGGTGCCGGTCAATGCGGTTTATGGCTTTACCAACATGCTGGCCCGCCTGCTGCGCGACCATGTGGGCACGCATCTGGCCGTGCTGTTTGATGCAAGCCGCCAGACCTTCCGCTCCGAAATTTACCCCCAGTACAAGGCCCACCGCCCCGAACCACCGGAGGACCTGCGGCCCCAGTTCAGCCTGATCCGGGATGCCACGCAGGCTTTTAATGTCCCCGGCGTAGAACTGCCGGGCTGGGAGGCGGACGACCTGATTGCCTCTTACGCAGTGGCCGTGCGCAAAATGGGCGGCACCTGCACCATTATTTCCTCAGACAAGGACCTGATGCAGCTTGTAGGGCAAGGCGTGTGCATGCTTGACCCCATCAAGCAGACCCCCATAGGCCCGGCGGAAGTGGAAGCCAAGTTTGGTGTCCCGCCCGAAAAAGTGGTGGATGTACAGGCCCTTATGGGCGACCCGACGGATAACGTGCCCGGCGTGCCCGGCATTGGCCCCAAAACGGCCTCCGCCCTGATTAACGAATTCGGCACGCTGGAAAACGTGCTGGCCAGCGCCCCGGACATGAAAAAATCCAAAAAGCGGGATATGCTGATCGAGCATGCGCAGGCGGCCCGCCTTTCGCTCCAGCTGGTAACGCTGGCAACGGACGTGCCCCTGCCCGTACCGGTAGAGGAGCTGGCCACGCGCGAGCCGGACACGCTGGTACTGGCCGACTGGCTGGACAGCATGGGCTTCCGCTCTGTCATGTCCCGCATGGGTATGGGCAGCCCGGCTGGCGCGCATGCTCACCGCGCGGCCCGTGCCTCCGCCCATGCCAGCGCAAACGGGCAGGACACCCCCAACCCGGCCCAGACAGCCCCCTCCACCGGCCCCGCCGACCTGCTGAGTACACCCTATGCGGAGTACGAAACCGTGCGTACCGCCGAGGCCCTGCAAAAATGGGTCAGCATGGCGCAGGAAGCAGGTGTGTGCGCCGTGGATACGGAAACCGACGGGCTGGACCCGCTGGCCGCCAGCATGTTGGGCTTTTCCCTTGCCACGGCGCCCGGCAAAGCCTGTTACGTGCCCGTGCGGCACGAAGGCACGCTGGAAGCCCTGACCGGCGAACAGCTTGACGCCACACAAGCACTGGAACTGCTGCGCCCGCTACTGGAAGACAGAAGTGTTCTCAAGGTCTTCCAGAACGCCAAGTTCGACCTGCTGGTACTGGACCACGCAGGCATAGACCACACCAGCATTGCTCCGGTGGACGACACAATGCTGATCTCCTACAGCCAGTCTGCCGGGCTGCACGGGCAAGGCATGGATGAGCTGTCTGCCCTGCACCTCAACCACACGCCCATAACGTATGACAGCGTAACCGGCACGGGCCGCAACCGTATTCCCTTTGCCAGGGTGCCGGTGGAAAAAGCCACCACCTATGCCGCCGAAGATGCAGACGTAACCCTGCGCCTGTGGCATGTGCTGCACCCCACCTTGCGCACCAGCAAGGCGCTGGCCCTGTACGAGCAGGTGGAGCGCCCGCTGGTGCAGGTGCTTGCCACCATGGAAAAAAACGGCATTGCAGTGGACCGCGCGGAACTGACCCGCCTTTCCGCCGATTTTGAAAGCCGCATGAAAAACATGGAACAGGGCATTTACGCCGCGGCTGGCCGGGAGTTCAACATTGCCTCCCCCGGCCAGCTTGGTGAGATCCTGTTTGATGAAATGGGGCTCAAGGGCGGCAAACGCGGCAAGGCAGGAGCGTGGAGTACGGATTCCTCCGTATTGCAGGACCTGGCCGATCAGGGCCACGACCTGCCAGTACGCGTGCTGGAATGGCGGCAGCTTGCCAAGCTCAAATCCACCTATACGGATGCCCTGCTCAAGCTGACCAGCAAGGAAAGCCGGGTCCATACCTCGTTCCAGATGGCCATTACCACCACGGGCCGTCTGTCCTCCTCCGACCCGAACCTCCAGAACATTCCAGTCCGCACGGAGGAAGGCACACGCATCCGTCAGGCATTTGTGGCCCCGGCCGGGCGCAGGCTGATCTCGGCCGACTATTCCCAGATCGAGCTGCGGCTGCTGGCCGATGTGGCCAACATTCCCACCCTGCGTGAAGCCTTTGAACTGGGGCAGGACATTCACGCCCGCACAGCCTCCGAGGTGTTCAACATCCCGCTCGAAGGCATGGATGCCCTGACCCGCCGCCGCGCCAAGGCCATTAACTTTGGCATTATTTACGGCATTTCCGCCTTCGGGCTGGGCAAGCAGCTTGGCATTCCCGCAGGGGAGGCCAAAAGCTACATAGATGCCTATTTTGCCCGTTACCCCGGCATTCGGGATTACATGGAGCAGATCAAGGCCGAAGCCCGCGCCAACGGCTATGTCATGACCCCGTTTGGCAGGCGCTGCTATGTACCGGGCATTCACGAAAAAAGTGCCGTCCGCCGCCAGTATGCGGAGCGGCAGGCCATTAACGCGCCCCTTCAGGGTGGTGCTGCGGACATTATCAAGCGCGCCATGGTGCGCCTGCCCGAAGCGCTGAAGACCGCAGGGCTGGACAGTGCGCGCATGCTGCTACAGGTCCATGACGAACTGCTGTTTGAAGTGGATGTGGAGCAGGCTAGTGCCGTGGCCGAAAAAGCCAAGGCCATTATGGAAGCAGCGGCACAGCTCAAGGTGCCGCTGGTGGTAGAAACAGGTATTGCCCAGAACTGGGCGGAGGCACACTGACCCATGACACCCGCAGGAAAACGCATTGCCCTGATCAGTGTGGGTATTCTGGCTCTTGCCGGGGGCGGTAGCCTGCTGGCTACCAAGCTGGCACTCAGGCACAGCATTACCCTTAACTCCTACGGCAACCCCATTGGGGGCTCCTTCCGCCTGATGGACGCCACAACCGGCACCATGACGGACAAGAGCTTTCAGGGCCGGTGGATGCTGGTGCTGTTCGGAGCGACCCATTGCGGGCAGGACGCATGCGCCCCGGCCCTACAGGCCATGTCCGCCGCCATGGATGAGGTTGATCCGGGCAAGCGCAAGATGGTGATTATTTTTGTCAGTCTGGACCCCGACCGGGATGACGCCGAGCGCCTGCGCCAGTACGGCGAGAGCATAAGCCCCCGCGTGGTGGCTGGCACGGCAGCCCCCTTTGCTCTGGCTGATCTGGCAAAGGAATACCATGCACCGGTTGAAAAAATGAGTGATCCGGAGTGGGATTACGCCATGCGCATGTCCCCCCGGTTTGTGGTCATGGACCCGCAGACGCGCTACCGGGGCACCATAGATGCGCAGGCTGACAAAGCCAGTATGGCCGCAAACCTGCGCCAGATCATGGCGGCGGATACGCCCGCCCCCTGATCTGGCTCCCCCGCCTTAACTTTTGTTCTGTGTTCCTGCAGGTCTGTTCCCTCGCCCCATGCCGCTATCCCCCTCCGCCATAAGTGCCTCGGCGCGCTTTTATACCTCCCTGCTGGTAACAGGAGGGGTTTTTGTGGTGCTGGATGCAGGGACGTTCGTGCTGCGCCATACCATGCCCGAAGGAGCGCGCCGCAGGCGTGTTGCCCGGCGCTGGCTGTGCACCATGGCAAAGGTGGCCGTGCGCTACCTGCATGCCGCCGGTATTCTGGACTGTGACATGGCGGAACTGGCAGCCATTGCCCAGCGCCGGAACCTTGTGCTGGTTGCCAACCACCCCTCCCGGCTGGACTGCCTGCTGCTGGCCGCAGCCCTGCCGCATATGGTGTGCGTGACCAAAGCCTCCATATGGGAGCGGGGCGTGCTGGGCAGTACCCTGCGCACCGCAGGCTATGTGCGGCACGATACGTTGCTCAGAATTATTGGCCCGGCATCCCAGGCATTGCGTGAAGACTGCCAGCTTCTGCTGTTCCCCGAAGGAACACGCTCCCGCGCAGGGGCCGAGCCCGGCCCGGTGCAGCCCGGCTTTGCCGCCATTGCCCAGCGCACACGCTCGGACGTGCAGGTGGTGCTGATAGAAACACCATCACCCTACCTGTCACAGGGCTGGCCGTTTTTAAAACGCCCTCCCCTGCCCATGCGCTACAGTATAAAGCCTGGACCGCATTTTACCGCCCCCAAACGGGACGAAGCCAGCGGGCGGGCCTTGATTGAAGCCGTGGAAAATTGCTTCAGGTCCTCCCCGCAGGGCGGGGAGGATTTTTGAACACACCTAGTATATTTCTGGAATAATCATGTTTTCAGGCGTAGGCAGGCGTTCATAGTCCGCATGATGCACGCGCGGAGGTAGGGCGACCTCGGGATGAGACACAGGCTGGTAAGGCACCTGTGCCAGAAGGTGGTTGATGCAGTTCAGCCGTGCGCGCTTTTTATCCACCGCCTGCACAACCCACCACGGGGCCTCGGCAATGCTGGAGCGCTCAAGCATGGTTTCCTTGGCCTTGGTATAGGATTCCCACCTGCGGCGGCTCTCCAGATCCATCGGGCTGAGCTTCCACTGCTTAAGCGGGTCTTCTATTCTGGCACGGAAGCGGGCTTCCTGCTCATCATCCGTGATGGAGAACCAGTATTTGACAAGCTGGATGCCACTGCGCACCAGCATGCGCTCAAACTCGGGTACGGAGCGGAAGAACTCCTCGTATTCCTCATCCGAGCAGAACCCCATGACCCGTTCCACACCCGCGCGGTTGTACCAGCTGCGGTCAAACAGAACAATCTCGCCCGCAGCGGGAAGCTGGGCTACGTAACGCTGGAAGTACCACTGTGTTTTTTCGCGGTCTGTGGGAGCGGGCAGCGCGGCCACGCGGCAGATGCGCGGGTTGAGCCGCTGGGTAATGCGCTTGATCGCACCGCCCTTGCCTGCGGCATCACGCCCTTCAAACAGCACCACCAGACGGTGGCCTGTTTCCTTCACCCAGTCCTGCAAACGCACCAGTTCGCCCTGCAGGCGGACCAGTTCGCTAAAATAGGTATGGCGGAAGCTGCGGTCAGACACGGAGGCCTCCCCCCACAGTCCCTCTTCCTGCAATTCGAGTTCGATCTCTTCATCCAGATCGTCAATGATCTCCTGCCGGATACGCTCGCGTTCACGCTCGGCGGCAGAAAGGCTGTTCACATTGGCATCAGACATGATCTTGCCTTCGCAGTTTGGCAGAAACAGTGTCTGGCGTGGTGCATGACCACGCCAGAGCGGCGGTTTTTTAGAAAATGTGGCGGAACACCACATACAGCACGCCACTGATCAGCATGGCGGCAGGCAGGGTGGTAATCCATGCCATGCCCATGGCGCGCAGGGTGCCCCACTGCAAGCCACCACCACCGGCAGCCATTGTGCCAGCCACACCGCTGGAGAGGATATGCGTGGTGGAAACCGGCAGGCCATAACCTTCGGCCAGACCAATGGTGCCCATGGCCACGAACTCGGCGGAAGCGCCCTGAGCGTAGGTCAGGTGGCTTTTGCCAATTTTTTCACCCACGGTCACAACAATACGCTTCCAGCCGACCATGGTGCCAAGGCCCAGAGCAACGGCCACCGCAATTTTAACCCACACAGGAATAAAGCGTGTGCCTGCGTTAAGCTGCTTCATGAACGTGGCGAGTTCGCTGTCTTCTTCCGCGCTAAAGCTTGTTCCCTTGCCCATGTTGTGAATGGCTTCCGCTACCAGATACATGTCGGTACGCACGTTGGGCACGGTTGCTGCGGGAATTTCGTGCAAGGAGTGGTACCCACTTACGGCCTGCGCAATATCAGCCGACAGGACGGAAAGTGCCGCATACACCTCAGGGCGGGCTACGGATTTGATGCGCAGCGCGTCTGTTACCTGCGCGCGGGCTTCTTCCGCCGTGGGCTGCCTGAGCATGGGCTGGGCATGCACGTCAAACACATGGGAGGCCTGCTGCGCGGTTTCCACAAAGCCGGGCATCATGCTGTCGGGCATGGCGCGGTTCAGGGCGTAGGCGGTGGGAGCTGCACCAATCAGGATCAGCATGATCAGGCCCATGCCCTTCTGCCCGTCATTGCTGCCGTGGAAGAAGGAAACACCCGTGCAGGTGCCAATCAAGAGACCACGGATCCACAGGGGAGGCGGGGCATCGCCTTCAGGCGCACGGTAGAGGGCGGCGTTACGCACCACAACGCGCAGCACCATGAACAGGCCCGCGGCAAGAATAAAGCCACACAGAGGGCTGAACAGCAGGGCGGAGAATACTTTTTTAACCTGCATCCAGTCCACGCCATACAGCGCGCTGCCAGAAGGCGACATAAGCTGGTTTGCAAGGCCCACACCCAGAATGGAGCCAACCAGAGCGTGGGACGAGCTGTTGGGAATACCCAGCGCCCATGTTGCAAGGTTCCACACAATGGCGGACAGCAGCAGGGCAAAGATCATGGCATGGCCAGCACCACTGCCAACCTGCAGGATCAGTTCCACCGGCAGCAGCGTTACAACACTATACGCCACAGCGCCCGAGGAGGTCAGAACCCCAAGCAGGTTCCACATACCAGACCACACGACCGCAACCAGTGGTGGCAGGCTGTTAGTGTAAATAACAGTTGCGACCGCATTGGCCGTATCGTGAAAACCGTTCACGAATTCAAAGCCCAGAGCAATAAGCAACGCCAGAGCCAGCAGGGCGAAGGCCCCTGTTGCTATGCCACCGGTACCAACAGCGTGCAGGTCAGCCAGCACGCTGTAACCAACAAACGCCAGAGCTGCTGCAATCACTCCCAAAAAGAACATGCGGAAAGCCTGATGCTCCCCTTTACGCATATTCGGACGTCCTCCAACCGGAGAACTCAGCATTGTATCTGACATAAAAGCACCCTGCGCAGAAAAAGATGAGCGCAAGATAAAACTCTTTTTATTCAGGTTGCGTTAAGAAATTGTGAAACAAAAATCCCTTTCACATCAACTCTATAATCTAGATATCACCCTTATTAGTGCAATGTTGAAACACATTTAGCGTTCATCCTGCGCAATCCATTTTGTCTCCTGCGGGGGGTGCCATTGGGCTAGCCTGTCCAGCAGGTCTTCCGGTGTCTGGTCAACCTGCAAAATGGCTCTGTGCGCGGGTTTAAGAAAACCCTCCGCCACCACGTGGTCCAAAAACGTGCCGAGCGTGCTGTAAAACCCGTTGACATTCAACACACCGCAGGGTTTGGCGTGGTTGCCAAGCTGGGTCCATGTCCAGACCTCAAACAGTTCCTCCAGAGTGCCAATGCCGCCGGGCAGGGCAATAAATGCGTCGGACATATCCGCCATAAGGGCTTTGCGCTCGTGCATGGACCCTACAATCCGCAGGTCCTCCAACCCGTTATGCGCCACCTCCCGCGCGACCAGCGCCTGCGGGATAACGCCCGTAACCTGCCCGCCACCGGCCAGCACGGCATTGGCCACAGCACCCATAAGCCCGACCGAAGCCCCCCCATACACCAGCCCTATGCCGCGCCGGGCCATAAGCAGGCCAAGCTGCTCTGCCGCATGCAGGTAGGCAGGCCCACGCCCGGCACTGGAACCACAAAAAACACAAATCCGTCGCACGACCGCTTATTCCCCCCGCAAACCCCGGTACATGATGCGCCCATTCTGCCCGCATACGCACAGGTGCGGAGGCAAACACACAACAGTGTTGTTTTTTTCATGCCCCAGATCAGGGGACAACCCTTTCCAAACGGCAACAAGTGGGAGTAGCTTACCCCTGCTGACACCGAGAGGCTTGATATAACAGAATAACTTTTCGCCAACGCCCGTTGTGGACGCCAAAACAAAAACAATAAAAACAGAAAGATAACCAGCGTGCTTCCCTCTACTGCTCCCCTTTCCAGCTCACACCAGCGGTTCCTTTATCTTCAGGTTCTCGTAGCCGTGGCGGCAGGTATTCTTGTCGGCGCTCTGTTCCCCTCCGTTGCAACGTTGCTCAAACCGTTGGGAGACGGGTTTGTAAAACTGATCAAAATGGTCATTGCGCCGGTTATCTTCCTGACTGTCAGCACCGGCATTGCAGGCATGGCGGACCTTAAACAGACTGGCCGCGTGGCGGGTAAGGCCATGCTGTATTTCCTGTGCTTTTCTACACTGGCACTGGCTGTGGGCATGGTGGTGGCCAATATCGTGCGTCCTGGTGCTGGCATGCACATCCACCCGCAAAGTCTGGACAGCGCCTCCGTTGAGCAGTTTGTGCAGGCAGCGCACGGCCATTCCTTTACCGACTTCCTGCTCCAGATCATTCCCTCCACCACGGCGGGGGCTTTTACCTCGGGCGAGATCCTGCAGGTGCTTCTGGTCGCCATTCTGTTTGGCATCAGCATGGCGCAAATGGGTCAGGCGGGGGAAACTGTGCTGAACCTGTTCCGTAGCCTGACGGAAACGGTGTTTGGCGTGGTCCGGCTGGTTATGTATCTGGCGCCAGTTGGCGCATTCGGAGCCATGGCATTTACCATAGGCAAGTTTGGCCTTGGCGCCATTGTGCATCTGCTGGGGCTGGTGCTGACCTTTTACTTTACCGCAGGCGTGTTTGTGCTGGTTATTCTGGGTATTGTTGCCCGGCTGGCGGGGTTCAGCATTCTGCGGCTTCTGGTGTTCCTCAAGGAAGAACTGCTGATTGTGCTGGGCACCAGCTCGTCCGAATCAGCCCTGCCGGGGCTTATCAGCAAGCTTGAGCAGGCCGGGTGCAAACCGGGTATTGTAGGGCTGGTGGTGCCTATGGGCTATTCCTTCAACCTTGATGGCACCAATATCTACATGACCCTTGCAGCCCTGTTTATTGCGCAGGCAACAGACGTGCATCTGGGTTTTGGTGAACAGCTTGCCCTGCTGCTTGTGGCCATGGTCAGCTCCAAAGGGGCCGCGGGGGTTACAGGAGCCGGTTTTATTACACTGGCGGCCACCCTGTCCGTTGTACCCAGTGTGCCGGTGGGAGGTATGGCGCTCATACTGGGGATTGACCGTTTTATGTCCGAGTGCCGCTCGCTCACCAACCTTGTGGGCAACGCCGTGGCGACCATTGTCGTAGCCCGGTGGGAAAACGCACTGGATACGGAGCAGCTCGATAAAACCCTGCATGCCTCCCGGAAGGGTATCCCTTCCGCCTGACCCCGCGACCGCACGGCCTCCCTCCCAACGGGAGGCTTCTACAGGCCGGGAAAAACCGGCAAGGACAGGACATGCTGGCGATACGAAACGGACACGCAGCCAGCACTGATCAGGCCGGTACGCCGGGGATAGCGCCTGCTTTGCCGGGTGGGGCTGACTGGTAAAATACCTGTATGGGCAGCCCTACCCCCCTGCGCACAACCGCGCGGCAAGCTGGTTGTGCCGCGCCACCAGCCCGTGCAGGTCCAGCCGGGCAAAATATCCGTCCTGTATCAGAACATTTCCGTTAACCATGCTCATGGAAACCTGCGTGGGGGAGCAGAACACAAGGGCTGCTACCGAGTCGGTCTGGGCACCGGCATGGGCCAGACCACGCACATCAAACGCGACAATATCCGCCGCCATGCCCACGGCAATCTGGCCAATATCATCCCGCCCCAGCACGGCCGCACCCCCCCGCGTGGCAAGGGCCAAAGCATCCCGCGCGCTCATCATCCCCGGAGTTTGCGGGGTTTCGGGGAGCAGGCGGGAGAGCAGCATGGCCTGCCGCGTCTCACCCAGCAGGCTAGCTCCATCGTTGGAGGCGGAGCCATCCACCCCCAGCCCCACACGCACACCCGCGGCCTGCATCTGCCGCACCGGGGCGATCCCCGATGCCAGCCGCATGTTGGAACACGGGCAATGCGCCACACCTGTTTGCGTGCGGCCAAAACGGGCCATGCCATCCGCGTCCAGCTTTACACAGTGCGCATGCCAGACATCGGCCCCGACCCAGCCCAGTGCTTCGGCATATTCTGCCGGGGTCTGGCCAAAACGCTCGCGGCTGTAGCTGACATCATGCTCATTTTCAGCCAGATGCGTGTGCAGCATGGTGCCCGTGGCCCGGGCCAGCGTTGCCATATCCCGCATAAGCTCCCGGCTGACCGAAAAAGGCGAGCACGGCGCGCCCGCAACCCGCAACATGGCTAGGGGTTCGGGGTCATGGTAGGTTTCAATCAGGCGTTGCGTATCGTGCAGAATATCGGCTTCACGCTCCACCAGCGCATCGGGCGGCAGGCCGCCCTTGCTCTCCCCCACGCTCATGGCGCCACGGCAGGCATGGAAGCGCATGCCCATGGCAAAGGCGGCTTCTATCTGGTCATCCAGCCTGCACCCGTTGGGAAAGATGTAGAGATGGTCACTGGTTGTGGTGCAGCCTGAAAGCAGCAGTTCCGCCATGGCCGTGCGGGTGGAGACCTGCACCATCTCCGGCGTAAGCCCCGCCCAGATGGGGTAGAGCGTTTTAAGCCAGCCAAACAGGGAGGCATCCTGTGCCTGCGGAATAACCCGCGTAAGCGACTGGTACATATGGTGGTGGGTGTTCACCATACCCGGCAGCACCACATGGCCCTGCAGGTCTATAACGTGGTCCGCGCCGGGCGGGGGCGTAACCTGCCCCCCACCCAGCGCCATAATCTGCCGCCCTTCTACCAGAACCCACCCGTTTTCCAGTTCGGTGCGGGCGTCATCCATACACACCAGTCTGGTTATGTTTGTGAGCAAAGTGCGGCGTGGCATGCAAACTCCTGTCGCACCCGGCAAAACCGGGTGCGCTGGTTAACTGATCAGAAGGACGTGGAGACAGAACCTACCATGGTAAAGCGTGGTTCCACCATGAACGAGTTGCCATAACCCACTCCACCCGTGCTGCTACCGCTGCCGCTCCATACCGGGTGCGAGTTCAGGTCACTCCCCCGGTAAACAGCACCCATGGCACCCGTGCGGACGATAGACCCTGTCAGGTTGGTAAAGTTCAGCTTGAATGTAGGCGATTTGAGGAAACCAAACGGCTTGAAGTGATAGCCAAGCGAGAGCGTGTTGGTCACATACCCCGGAATACGCTGGTCGTCGGCAATGCTGACAGACTGCGGGCCAGTGTAGTGTACGGAGCCGTTCGCAAAAAATCCTTTATAGGTATAGGTCAAACCAAAGTTTGCCATAATCCGCGGGGCCATGATGGCCTGCGTGCCCTTGGAGTGGATCATCGTATTGTCGTTGGGATCATACACGTTGCTATCCTGCGTAGCGTGCAGATACTCGACCGACGCATACGGGCTGAAGCCATGGTAGGACGTGCCCGCAATCATGAAGTCGAACCCGCGCATGGTCTGGCCACCGATGGACATGGGTTTGAACTGGTTCATCCCCATATACTGGTCCACAATGCGGTTTGTAACGTTGTAGTTGAAGAAGGACATATCAACCATAACGTATTTGTTGTGGTAGCGGTAACCCAATTCTTCCTTGATGGAATACTGGTTTTTGGGAATGGGTGTCCCCGCGTACAGCCAGCCCAGATCAGTGGCACTTGGCTGACGGTAATCCCCCTCCGCATTGACGTAAATCTGGTTGTTCTCGTTAATCTGGTAGCTGATGGACAACTGAGGCAAAGGCTCGGTTGTATTCGCGCCCGAGTTGGAGCCGGTCGGATGGTTTGTGTTCCCCATCCAGCCATTATTCCAGGTGTTGGACATGACAAACTTGAACCCGGCATTGATCAGCAGGCGGTTGTTCAGGTAGCGCGACTGGTTCTGGATAAACAGCGAGTGCAGTTCATACCCTGCGGTCTGGCCGAAAGTGGACCCAACCACATGTGCAGACGCCGTAGGGCCAGAAGCCGCCCCGTTGGCCAGGGTTGTTGCGGTTGGATAGGACTGAATAGTCTGGTTGTTTTCGTACCAGTAACCAAAGCTCAGGTGGTTATGCTTATCAATATCATACCCAAGTTTGGCGACCACACCGACCTGTCGCGCCTCATTTTCCAAAAAGTAGTTGGTCATATTGGTGCCAAACGGCACGGCCTGACCCGTTGACGCATAGTTCCCGCCTACGAGGCTATTCGTCACAGGGTTTTTATAACCGGCCACCCCACCGGGGGAGGCATCCCAACCCTGCCCGAAGCTGAAATAGGGCTGAATGTCGAATGTCAGCTTTTTGGGCAGAACAATATGCACGGGAGCGGTCAGGAAAATCTCGTTCCAGTGGTCGTTATTGTTGCGCCAGTAATTGACATCCTGCGGGTTGGCAGAGCGGCCATAGCCTTGGCCCGTGTGCTTGTATTGGGAGAACTGCTCCGCGGTCGGGTAGTTGTCGATCACGAAATCTTCGGAGTTCCATGACAGGAACAGATGGGCGTTGGACCCGTTGTCCCAGTCCTTGCGCACGCCAAAATCGATATGTTTGCGCTGGTTACTGCCTGCCCCCATCCAGCTCCGGTCATGCGTGTTGGAGAACGAGAAAAAGCTCTTGATCCCGGTCCTGCCGATCTCGCCGGATTCCAGACGGATGAACTCGCGCGAGAGGTTGTTGGTGCCGTAGGAAAAATCGACCATGCCACCCATTTTTTCGGACGGCAGATGCGTGCGCGAATTCAAGACCCCACCTGCGGCGGACATCACCGGCAGGTCACGCGCGGCACTGCCGGGGGTTACGCTGACTTCATCCAGGTTTTCCGAATCAATGTCTTCGGTCAGGTATTTGGCCGCTGCCGCTGGTGCACCATCCACCATGAGCGCCATATCAAGGTCTGTCAGCCCGCGTGACTGGATAGACCCGCCCTGCATCCCCGATGCATCGGGGGTCATGACGTTCAGGCTGGGCAGGTTCTTGACCAGATCAAGCGGTGTGGAGGTGGGACTGCGCATATTGATGTAGTCTTTGGTCACGGTCTGCACCGCATGGGGGGCCACTTCCAGACGCATCATGCCACCACCGCCTGAGCGGGCCGTACGGTTGGATGCAACCGATACCTCCTCTGCACCACCAGCCTGCACCGACCTGTTGGCGGACGCGGCGTGGGCATGCCGGGCCGATACCCTGGCAGCCGGAGCATGCCCTGCCTTGCCAGCAACCGGCGCGCTCTGGCCAGCCGTGGCGGCAAAAGTCTGCCCCACGCCCTGCACGCTGGCGCAGAAACCGGCAACACTGGCCAGACAGGTCAAGGTCGCAAGGCGCTGCCGATAGGTCAGGGATGAACCGACAGAACGGCGAGGGAGAAAAAATCGGGAAGGCATGGTGAAGTCTCCCAAAAGCAGAAGCTGGAGCAGGGGTAAAAGCGGCGGGGTCAGGCATTATCGCGGCGTGTTCCCCAGCCGGTTACCTCAGGCGGGGTATGTTCCGAAACGCTGCCCATGAACGATACGATTTCGATATATAATTGCGAGTTCCCTTTCTCACAAAATAAAAAAAAGCACTTTCTCATTGCTTTTTTCAGCACGGGGGCCGCACTCAATTTTGCAACGCGAAATTGCCTTTTTTGCTTTTGGGAGAACGGACCAAATCCGTCTATGATTACCAGACCACGCCAGCCAGCTCTGGTAGAACCCGATCAGGCATTTGCATACCAAGGACAGAACCAATCACCCCGACCCCGCCCTTCCCCCAAGGCCCGGCAGAGGCCAGCAAAAAGGACTCCCGTCCGGTCAACCGGTGTGACCACCTTGGCGCACACCCTTTTTCCGACACGCAGGACGGTCTTTTTCGGGCTTATCTGTCTCCTGCCCATGCGGCCACCTGCAAACAGGTTGCCCTGTGGATGCACAAGGCAGGCATGGCCACCCGCACGGATGCGGCTGGCAACCTGATCGGCCGTTACGAAGGGCAGACCCCCGGTGCCCCGGCACTCCTTATCGGGTCACATCTGGACAGCGTGCGGAATGCGGGCCGTTATGACGGCACGCTGGGTGTCATGCTGGGCATAGAGGTCGTGGCCCATCTGGCCGCTCAGGGTGAACGCCTACCTTTTGCCATTGAGGTCATCGGGTTCGGGGATGAGGAAGGCTCGCGCTTCCCCACCTCCATGCTTACGTCGCGCGCGGTGGCAGGCACGCTTGATGTCCTCCCCCTTGACACGATGGATGCCAGCGGCGCCACCTTGCATGATGTCCTGCGCCAGAACGGTCTGGACCCCGCCCGCTATCTTGAGGCAGCCTACAGACCCGAACAGGTTGTCGCTTATCTGGAAGCCCATATAGAGCAGGGCCCCGTGCTGGAAGCCGCCGGGCTGGGCGTTGGCGTGGTTACAGCCATTGCCGCGCAACACCGCTTCAAGGTGGGCATACAGGGTGTGGCGGGCCACGCTGGCACCATGCCCATGTCCTTGCGGAAGGATGCGCTGGCCGCGGCAGCACAGGCCATGGTGGCCATCGAACGCATTGGTGCGGATGGCCCACCCGATCTGGTGGCAACCGTTGGCCAGTTGCATGTCGGCCCCGGCGCCAGCAACGTTGTGCCCGGCCAGACCACCTTCAGTCTGGATATCCGCGCGGGCACCGCACAGGTGCGCGACCAGGCCACCACCCGGATTTGCGAAGCCTTGCAGAACATTGCAGATGAACGCGGCGTGGGCCTGAACATTGAACTCCAGAACGACCTGCCCGCCACCCCCTGCAACCCCGCACTAACGGCTTGCCTTGCGGCATCCGTCACCCGCATAACCGGGCAGGCGGCGCACCATCTGGTCAGCGGTGCGGGGCATGATGCCATGGTCATGGCGGCCCTGACCCCGGTGTGCATGCTGTTCCTGCGCTGCCATCAGGGGATCAGCCACAACCCTGCAGAAGCCGTGCGGCATGATGATGCGCATACGGCTTTTCTGGTCATGCTGGATTTCATACGCGCATTGGCCACCACAACCGCACACAAACCAACGGAGTTTTCTGCATGAGTTCCACGTTTTTCCGGCAGATTGACCCACCCCAGCGGATGTTGATGGGCCCCGGCCCCATTAACGCGCATCCGCGTGTGCTGCGCGCCATGTCGGCTGACATGCTGGGCCAGTTCGACCCGGAAATGACAGAGTACATGAACGAAACCATGGTTCTGTACCGTCAGATTTTCATGACACAAAACCGGTGGACCTTTCTGGTGGACGGCACGGCCCGCGCAGGGATTGAGGCGGCTCTGGTCTCCCTTGTGGAACCGGGCAATAAAATCCTGCTGGTGCGGGCCGGGCGTTTTGGCCTGCTGCTTTCCGAAATTGCAGAGCGCATCGGGGCGGAAATCTGCGCGCTCGACCTGCCATGGGGGCAGGTGGCTACGCTGGAACAGATTGAAGACGCTCTCAAAACCCACCAACCAAAAGTGTTCGCCTGCATTCATGGTGACACCTCCACCACCATGGCCCAGCCCCTGGAAGGGGTTGGAGAACTCTGCCGCAAATACAACGTGCTTTCCTACACGGATGTAACCGCAACGCTGGGCGGCATGGCCATTAACACGGATGCGTGGGGGATTGATGTGGTCTCCGGCGGGTTGCAGAAATGCATGGGGGGACCACCCGGCTCCGCCCCCATAACCGTGTCGGACCGGGCGGCGGAACACATTATGGCCCGCCGCCATGTGGAAGCAGGAATCCGGGGTGAAGGTACGACCAATGGCAGCCGGGCACGTATTTTGTCCAACTACTTCGATCTGGCCATGCTCATGGATTACTGGTCGGAAAAACGCCTCAACCACCATACCGAGGCCACAACCATGCTCTACGGCGCGCGAGAAGCCGCCCGCATTGTGCTGGAAGAAGGGCTGGATGCCCGCTTTGCCCGCCACGCACAGGCCAGCGCATGCCTGATTGCAGGGCTGCGCGCCATGAACCTGCGCATTTTTGGGGATGATGCCCACCGCATGACCAACGTAACCGGTGTGTGGATCCCCGATGGTGTGGATGGCGAGGCCATACGCACCCGCATGCGCGATGATTTTGGCATAGAAATCGGCACGGCCTTTGGCCCGCTGGCAGGCCGTATCTGGCGTATTGGCACCATGGGATACAATGCCGTCAAACATAAAGTGCTGTTAACCCTTGGCGCGCTGGAAGCCTGCCTTGCAGCACAGGGCCACATCCTGCCCCGTGGTGCGGCCGTGGATGCCGCACTGGCCGAATGGCCATAACCTCAGGGGCCCCCGCAAAAGGACGGCACGCGCATGATATTGGATGACGCCCAGACCATCCTCGCACTCACGCACTGCTCGGACCAGTACGAACGCGCACTGGCCGAAAACGATGTGGCCGCGCTGGACGCCCTGTTCTGGCAGGGACCACAGACCGTGCGCTACGGCGTGGGGGAAAACCTTTACGGTGCGGAAGAGATTGCCGCCTTCCGCCGCGACCGCACAGGTGGCTCGCCCCCGCGCACCATGTTGCGCCGCGCCATAACCCCCATTGGCACTCAGGCAGGGGTTGTCAGTCTGGAATTCCGCCGCATCGGCTCCACCCGCACGGGTCGGCAGATGCAGACATGGATCAACACGCCTGATGGCTGGAAAATTCTGGCGGCCCATGTGTCCATCATGGCCGAACAGCCAGAAACCGAACGCCCCACACTGTAAGGAAAGGAGCATGCCATGACCACGCCTCCCTTCTCTGATGAGGTTCTTGTCGCTGCCCGTGCGCAGACCATAGAGCTTGACCTCCCCCCGACCTGTATTGCCGGCGTGATTGCCAACACCCGTGTGTTGCAGAACTATGCAGCCCTTGTAAGGGATTTTCCACTCCCCGACACATGCGAACCTGCGGGAGACTACACACCATGACCCGCTTTGCAAGCGCACTGGGTATTGCGCAGGACATCCGCAGTGGCAAACGCAGTGCAGCCTCTGTCATGCAGTCGGTGCTGGCCACCATCAACCAGCATGATGCCGCCATTCACAGCGTGACCCACCTGTTTGCACAGCAGGCCATGGAGCAGGCCCAGGCAGTGGATGCCCTGCTGGCCCGCAACAAACCCCTACCCCCGCTGGCCGGTGTGCCTTTTGGGGTCAAGGACCTGTTTGACATTCAGGGCCATGTCACCACCGCAGGCTCCGTTGTGCTGCGCAATACTCCCCCCGCCACGCAGGATGCCGCCATTGTGGCCCGCCTGCGCGCAGCCGGAGCCATTGCCGTTGCCACACTCAACATGGATGAGTTTGCCTATGGTTTTGCAACAGACAACGCCCATTACGGCATAACCCGCAACCCGCACGATACAGACCGCATGGCCGGTGGGTCCTCCGGCGGGTCGGCGGCCGCTGTTGCCGCCGGTTTTTTACCACTCACACTGGGGACAGACACCAACGGGTCCATCCGTGTACCGGCATCATTATGCGGGGTATGGGGGTTAAAACCCACATTCGGCCGCCTCCCGCGGGAGGGAGCCTATCCTTTTTCCGCCAGTCTGGACGTAGTGGGGCATTTTGCCGGAACGCTGGATGACCTTATGGCCACCTTTTACATCATGGCGGACACACCAGCCGAACCCGAACCCCAGACCCTACGTGCCGCATGCCTTGGCGGCTGGTTTGCCCGGAACCTCAGCCCCGCCCTTGCTGCGGCCATAGGCCGGGTCTGCCAGCATCTTGGTCTGTCGAGCAGTGTGGAACTGCCACAGATACCAACGGCACGGGCTGCATCCTTCCTGATTACGGCCGCAGAAGGTGGCACGCTCCACCTGCCCCGCCTGCGCGCAGCGGCGGAGGAATACGACCCCGCAACCCGCGACCGGCTTCTGGCAGGCGCCATGCTGCCTTCCAGCACCTATGTGCAGGCACAACGCTTCCGTCGCTGGTTCCGCCAGCAGGTGCATGCCATGTTTGAACAGGTGGATGTGCTGATTGCCCCTGCCGTGATGTGCGAAGCCCCCCGACTGGATGACCCCACCATTATGGTTGACGGCAAACCAGCCTCCGCCCGCGCCAATCTGGGCCTGTACACGCAGCCTATCAGCCTGCCCGGCCTGCCCGTGCTCTGCCTGCCGCTCAGGAACACCGGTACCTTGCCACTGGGCCTGCAACTGGTAGCTGCTCCCGGGCGCGAGGCAGCCCTGTTCAGTCTGGCACGCAAGCTGGAACAGGCCGGTCTGGCCGGGCGCTGTCCGCTTGAGGCGCAACAGGCTGCTTAAAAAACATGTGCCGGGCAACACTTCACCCGGCACATGCCTCCCCAGAATAAAAAACATCTGGCAATCAAACAGCTTTTAATGAGTTCCAGAAGGAACCCATTATACAGCGCGCTCTGATAACGCATGAAGGTTTTTGCCCATGAAATGAATGGGGCATCACCTCACAAATGGTAGCTGATCTTTGCAAAGTAATACCCGCCCATAAACCCGTAGGCAGAATAATACGGGTATTTAAACGCCCCGCTCGAAGACGCCTGCCCGGCCTTGGAAACCTGATTGGGATATTTGTTAAACAGGTTTTGCGCCCCCACACTAAGCGACCAGCGGGGATTAATGTCGTAGCTGACTGTCAAGTTGGTAATGAAGGCGGGTTTGACCACTGTCCAGTCCTTTGCTGCAAGGCTGGGGTTGGCAATATATGTCAACTGCCCGTAACGCTGCTCCTGAAAAGACACGAGCCATTTGTCTTTTGCCCATGTAATCCCAAGGGTTTCCCTGTTTTTGGGGGAAGAGTGTAACAATGTGTTCTGGGCATACGCATCGAAATACGGCTGGTTGAGAGCCAGAAGCTGAGAGGGCGTGCTGTTGTAATGGCTGATTTCCGTATCGGCAAAATTGACGCCAACAGAAAAAATCCATTGTCCGTACTTATGCAGGTTCAGGTTATATGCCGCATTAACATCCCCACCATTGGTCACGGTGTTAACCGGGTTTGTATAGTACTGAACGTAGCGGATGCCATTTAACCCAAGATTATTGAGCATGCTCTCCACCGCTGTCCCTCCAAACTGTGTGGAGTTTGCCATGCGGTCGTTAATGGCAATGCGGTAAAGGTTGGCGGTTAACGTAAAATTATCCACCGGGTGCGCATCAATGCCAATGCTGTAGCTGCGTGAGTATTCACCTTTCAGTTGGCCGCCACCCAGCGCCTTGGCCGCGGCACTTGTGGTGGGGAGCTGTGCAAATGTGTAGGTCGGAAATGTTGAGGTATAATAATAATTTTCCTGACCAAGAGTGGGCGGCCGATAACCCGTGTTAAAATTCGCACGAATGGCCCAGCGTTTGTTAAAATCATACCGTGTGCCAACAGAGCCTGTTTCCGTCGTGGCAAGGCTGGAGTAGCTGACCACATGGCCACCTAGTGTCCATTCCCATTTTGGAAGAATATGGAAAGAAAGATTAACGTGCCCGTCAAACGTATCGCGCGCTGTGTTGCTAGTTGTATCGGGGGATGCCCCAATATGGCCCGATGCGCCGGGGGTGGCGGTGGCACCGGCGTTTGGCCCGTCCAGCACCTTGACCCCACCATTAGCCCAGGACTGATACTCCCCCGCCGTTAACTGGAACGTATCGTGCCGGTAATCTCCCCCAAATTCCAGCGTTACCGGGCGAGACAGAAAAGAGGGCGTAAAGTTTCTGGATGCTTTAAAACCCGTGACCAACTGGGTGGAAATATCCGAACCATCATAAAAATTGCGTTTGCTGGCCAGCCCGAATGTCGGGTTATCGGAGTTGAGAGTTGTATAACTCTCATCATCCCGCCCGAAGGTTACATAGCCATCCCAGTCAAACCCAGCGGTTGTGCCCTGCACGCCGCCGTTAACCTGAAAGTCATTTTCGGTCATGCCCATGAGCGGAATAAAACCATCCGGGTAGAGCGCGCGAACCGTATTGTTATTGGCCGGATTACGGTAGGTCACCTGATTTTCTACCGTTCTGTGGCCATAGGTGGCCGTAAGATAACCACGAATACTATCTGTTATGGGCAGGGCACCATTAACGGAGAGTGTCTCCATTGTTGTATGACTCAGCCCTTCCAGACGGTTAAAGTCACGGCCCGCCTTTGTCTGGCGCGGGTCCACACTGCCATCAGCCAGCGGGAAATACATGCTGCCCGTATAAAGGCCCGAGCGATTGGTCGGTAACTGGTTGGAAACCTGCGCCGCAACATCCAGATAACCACCACGGTTCCCCAGTTTTATCGCGTAGTCTCCGTACCCGTTTACGCCCACGCCATCTCCGGCGTAATATCCGCTATCCACAAAATTGAGCGACCCCCCGCTTGTATTGTGCTTGAGCACAATATTAACCGCCCCCGCTATAGCATCCTGGCCATAAAGGGCGGACGCGCCTTCTGTAATGACTTCAATATGATCAATCGCGCTTAAGGGGATCAGAGACAGGTCAGCCGGTTCCGTGCCGGAATTGGGGCCTGCATTGGCATTGAAGTTTGCCGTCAGGTGCCGCCGTTTACCATTCACCAGCACCAGCGTCTGGTCGGCCGAGAGGTTGCGCAACTGCATGGTACGGATAAAACGGTTGGACCCCACCCCGCTGAATGAGGGGGAACTGACTGAAGGCATCAACTGCTCCAGCGCAGCCATGGCGTTGCTCTGCCCGGTCCTTACAATTTCCTGCGCGCTGATCACCTGCACATTAGCCGTGCTATGCCTGCGCGTGGTGCCGGATAACACCGGGTCTTCCTGCTTGCCCACAACCGAGATCAGCTCTGGCGATGCCTGCAAAACATCCTGCTTATGGGCAGTTTTTTTTACTGTGGACGCATTTTTTACAACAGCCTGGTGGGCTGGCACTGCATGAGCCCCCTGCCGGTCCCGACTTTTGCCTTCCTCCGCCGTGCCAGCATATGCCGTGGCCGGTAGCGCCGCCATAATAACAACTATTGGGAGTGCTTTCTTTCCACTCGCAACTTTAATAACCATAACAAACGATCCCTTTTTCATACAACTAATTAAAATAGTTGTATTAAGATAAAAAAACGCCAGATGGCCGATTCAGTAAGTAAACGTGATGGGAGGCGGCTCCCCGTTAAGAAGAAAATTGCCAATTGCCTTGTATTTATAGGCAACACTATCATGCGTTGTATGTGTGCGTGCGTTGCGCCAGTGCCGGTCAAAGTTGAACGGTTTTTGTGTGGTTGCAGCACCACCCACATCGTACAGCTTCTGCGCAACATGTATTGCGCTTTCCGTGGCCGCTATTTTGGCTTCCGCAATAGCAACGGATGACTGAACAAGCAGATTTTCGGTTTCCGCTGTTGTGCTCCGCCCATGGCGGACATCCTCCAACTGGGCACGGGCAGCCTGTTCCACATACTCGGCCGCACGCCGGACCAACGCTTCCGCCGCTCTGACACGGGCAGAAATTTCTCCCACCGTGTAAAGAATGTACGGGTCATCACTGGCTCTGCTCACGCCACTTTCACGCAAAGGACGGGTGTGGTTTTTTGCCCAGTAAACAGCATCATCCAGCACTGCCAGCCCAATGCCCACATCAATGGAACAATGGATAAGCTGTGCGGAGGCCCCTACGTAGTTCCGCCGACCTGCCCAATGCCCTGTGGGAATAATCTGCTCTGGCGACAGAACAATATCATGGAACTCTGTTACACCACTGGCTGTGGTACGCTGGCCCATTCCGTCCCAGTCATCCAGCAGCACAAGGCCCTGTGTGTCTTTGGGGAGCATGACATAAATCCCCTTACCCGCCTCATCCACCGCCTGCACCTTGATCAGGTCAGCAAACAGGCAGCCGGTGCTGTAAAATTTGCGCCCACGCAAGACTGTTTTGCCATCGACATGCGCAATATGGGTATGAATTTCCCCCCGGAAGTTCCCGCTCCGCTCAGCCACGGCACCGGAGCTGATAATACCGCGACCAATCTGCCCCAGATAACGCGCCTGTGCATCCGGCTCGGCCATAAGCCTGAGTTGCTCGATATTGATAAAATGCGGGAACAGAGCCTGCGCCACATTGGGGTCTGCCTTGCCCAGAGCTATAAAAATCTCAGCCACGGCACTCTGGCTGACATCTCCCCCACCCAGTTCTTTCTGCACACGAGCGGCACCAAGGCCTGAACTGGCGATTTTTTCAAAAATAGCAAATGGCAGGATCCGCTCCGCATCCCGCTGGGAGGCATCTTCGGCAATAAGCGGGGCAAGCGTGCGGGCAATATGAACATAATCTGTCATGAGTGTGAATCCACGGTCGAATGAGAAGGAGAGGCCGGGAGGCGTGCCGTGCGGGCCGTCATGGCCAGCAGCACAACCACTCCAAGCCCGACAAACAGGCTGACAATACTCAGGGCGACCTCAAACCCGCCCAACCGGGTTTTGAGAAAACCGATCAAAACCGGAACAAGCATGCTGCTGACCTGACCGCAGCAGTTGATCAGTGCAAAACCAATGGCGCGGTCCTGTGCAGGCAGCAGGCTTGCAGGAATGCTCCAGAAAATTGCTGTTGCAATTAGATACCCTGCGACCATGATGGTTAGAAAAAACACTGTGCTTATGGTGCCATGCACCATCCATGGCAGCGCCAGCATACCGGCCATGGCCAAGGCACCACCCAGAGCAAAATGCCAGCGTCGCTCCTGTTGCTGGTCAGAATGCTGGCAAGCCAGAAGCATGGCCACAATACCCACGCCATGCGGCAGGGCGCTGAGCAGCCCAAGCTGCTGCAAGTTCTGCACTCCTGCGGCACGCAACAAAGATGGTACCCAAAAATTGACCACATTGCCGGTGCACGTAATGGTCAGGCAGTAACTCAGGGATAACAGCCACAGCGTACGGTTGGAAAAGGCACTGGCAAGCGATGCCCGAACAGGCCGCACGACAGAAGATGGTTCGCGTACCATGGCCTGTAGAATGATATTTTTTTCATCACGCCCGAGCCAGCGTGCATCGGCCGGCCTGTCCGCCAGCCAGCCAAAAGCCACAAACCCGGCAATAACTGGCGGCAGCCCACCAAGCAGAAACAGCCACTGCCACCCATGCCAGCCCCAGACCCCGGCCATATGGGTCATGATCCACGTTGCACTTGGCCCGCCCACAATGCCGCAGACCGCTATAGCCATGATAAAGCGTGACGTAATCCGGGCCCGGTACGCACTGGGGAACCAGTAAGTCAGGTACAGGATAACCCCCGGGAAAAAGCCAGCTTCCGCCATACCCAGCAAAGTCCGCGCGACGTACAGGGAATACGCCCCCTGCACAAACGCCATACCAATAGTCACCAACCCCCAGAAGATCATGATCCGGGCAAGCGTTCTCCGCGCTCCCCAGCGTTCCATGACCAGATTGCTGGGAATCTCGCACAGCAAATAACCCGCTGAAAAAAGACCGACAGACAGGCCAAAAACCGTATCGCTTATGTGCAGGTCCGCACCAAACTGCAAATGGGCAAAACTAACGGCCACACGATCCAGCCAGTTAAAAACAAGGCAGATAAAAAGGAAGGGCATCAAACGCCATGCAACACGGCGAAAAACAGCGCCTTCAGTCTGCCCGGCACGCGTCAGGCCATCATTGTTCATATCGACCCACTTCCAGCCTGGCCTGATCAACCAGTGCATAATGCCTGTCCAGTCGGGTACGCCGCTCGGCCAGCAGCAAACGCTTGCTCCATGCCATGGCGGATGTCGGCAGTGCTGCCAGCCGGGCGGCAAGGGCTGTGGCCTCGGCCAGCGGGTCCTGCGCAAGGGAGGAAACAAGCCCCATGTGCTGTGCTTCTTCCGCACCAAAGGTACGACCGGTCAGCATAATATCCAGTGCGGCGGCCTCCCCGATCAGGGAGGGCAGTTCAACCGCGCTAAACCCCGAGAGCATGTCATGCTCGACTTCAGGAAAGCGAAAAGAGGTCTGTGGTGCCGCAATCCGAAAATCACAATACATGGCTATACTTATTCCCAACCCAATGACATGGCCGTGCAGTGCGGCAACAACTGGTTTTATAAAATCCTCCGCCACACCGGGAATACAGGAGGCCAGAACATCTGTTGTAGCGACCTGCTGCGTTGTTGCGATTTCCTTCAGGTCCGACCCGGCACAGAAGGCCCGCTCACCCGCACCGTGCAACACCACGGCTCTGACTGTGGAATCACGCAGTGCTTCACGCCAGACGCGGCCCAAGGCGGCTTTGTCGTGGCTGTCCAGCGCATTCAACCGGTCAGGGCGGTTGAGGGTGATGGTGAGAACACCGGACTGTATAGTACTATCTATCATGGTGTATTCCGTTTTAAAACATGATTCAGAGTCGTTAATTTATCCATAGCAACAATTTTCAATGTGGAATATAAAAAGTTTATATTTTGGTCTACGTGTTCGTAATTCGAACATTTATGGAGGGGCTACGGCATGAAAGCGATCATACTCTCGGACTTTGGCGGTCCATCTCAACTCCGGGTGGAGGAGGTACCAACCCCCGTAGCAGGCCCGCATGATGTGCTTGTGCAGGTGGAAGCTGCCGGAGTCTGCCACCATGACCTGCTGCACAGGGCGGGCAAACTGGCAGGTGCCCCCAAGGGGGTTATTCTTGGCCATGAGGTCGCAGGGCGTGTTGTGGCAACCGGTGCCGCAGTCAGCACTCTTCAGGTCGGGGACCGCATAACAGGCTATCAACGCCGCTTTTGCGGCCAATGCCGCGACTGCCTGAGAGGGCGGCAAGACCTGTGTCGCGCGGTCTCCCTCCCCGCCGTGGATACAGAAGGTGCTTATGCCCAGTATATCCGCCTGCCTGCGGTATCTGCCATTCGCATACCGGATAATGTGAGCTTCCAGCAGGCGGCCCTTGCCTCCTGCCCCATTGGCACCGCCATGCGGGCTCTTATCTCGCAGGCCGGGCTTACTGCGGGTGAGACCGTGCTGGTCAATGGTGCCAGTGGCGGGCTGGGCGTGCACCAGATCCAGATTGCCCGCGCACTTGGGGCACACGTCATTGCCGTAACCGGGGACAGTGCAAAAGTCAGCAGGCTGGAAGAACTGGGAGCCTCTTCCGTTGTGGTTGCACGGGATGGAAACTACAGCGCCGAGGTGTGGAACAAAACCGGCAAAAAGGGCGTGGATGTTGCCATGGAAAATCTGGGCAGCACCCTCCCCCAGACCCTGCGTGCAACGGGCATGGGGGGGCGTATTGTGGTGCTGGGCAACATTGCTCCGGGAGCTGTTGAAGTTTCACCCGGCCTGCTTATCGGGCGCAGGTTACGTGTACAGGGCTCAGGCAGCGCCACGCTGGACGAGGTCAGCCAGTCCCTGGCCATGATGGCCTCTGGCCTTGTTCGCCCCCAGATCGACCGTGTCATGCCCTTTACCCAGGCGGCTCAGGCCCATGCACTGCTGGAGGCACGGCAGGTCAATGGCCGCATTATTTTGAGCGGATGGTAAGAGCATGAGCATACAACAGCTTTTTTCCAACGCGGCTTCCCGCTGGCCAGAAACACTCGCCCTGCATGAACCCGCCACGGGCCAGAAGCTTACATTCTGGCAGATAAACGCGGCTTTACAGGAATTTGGGACCTTTCTGGCAGAACGGGGCATTGCCTGCGGCGCGCGGGTTGGCATTCTGGCCGATGCCAGCATCCCTTATCTGATTGCGGATTACGGCAGCATGGCCTGCGGATATGTGCGCGTGCCGTTTGACCCCTCCCTTTCTGTTGAGGAACTGCGCAACCAAATTGCCGATGCCGAAATTGCCATTCTGCTCCACGACCCGATTCATGCGGAACTGGCACAGCAGGCAGGGGGTGCCACCAGTGTTCCGCTCCCCACCAGATGGCAGACCATAACCGCACATACGGCAGCCCCGCTGGCCGGTGGCTCCCCCTCCACGCTGGCGTCCCTCAACTATACTGGGGGCACAACGGGCCAGCCAAAAGCTGTTATGCACACACAGGGTAGCCTGACTGCCATTGTAAGCAATATCGGGCAGGCCCGCCCGACATCTGCGGGGGATGTGCTGCTTAATGTCCGCCCCCTGTGGCCCATTGCATCGGTTTCCGTGCTGGCGCATCTGTGCCACGGGGGGATGGTCGTGCTGGGTGGGCGTTTTAATCCGTCCACGTTTCTGCCCCTCCTCCAGACAACACATGCCGCCTACAGCTCGCTCGTACCCACACAGATTGCCCGTCTGGTGCAGCACGCTCAGGCACACGGCACCATTGCCAATAGCCAAAACTCCCTTCCCTTTTTCCGTTCTCTGGATGTTGGCGCGGCCTCCCTGCCGCTCGAAACGCTGGAAAAAGCCATGCATCTGTTTGGCCCCCGGCTGAGTATTCTGTACGGCATGACCGAAGCACCATGGAGCTTTTACCTGCCAGCACCAGAACTTGCCGCCCTGCACAAAGCCGGCACCTGCGCTGGAGCTGTCGGCTTTCCCCTACAGCACGTGCAGGCCCGCTTAAACGCGCACAGCACGCAGCCCCATGCTGGGGAAGTTGAAATTCACGGCCCTCACCTTATGGCGGGATACTGGAAACAGCCCCAAAAAACAGCCTCCGTGCTACACGATGGCTGGCTGGCCACAGGGGACCTTGGCATTATGGACAACACCCATATGCTTAAAATTGTGGGGCGCAGCAAAGAGATTATTCGTTCTGGTGGCATGTCCGTGCAGCCAGCCGAAGTTGTTGACTGCCTGCTCTCCTACCGTGGGGTTGCAGAGGCCCATGTTTTTGGTGCGACCGACCCCGAATGGGGGGAGCGCGTCTGTGCCGCCATAGTCCTGCATGCCAATACCGAGCTGGAAGCGGATGATCTGATCCTGCATTGCAAAAAACAGCTTTCCCGCCACAAGGTACCCAAACAGATATTATTTGTACCGCACCTGCCGCGCTCTCATTATGGCAAGGTACAACAGGCAAAACTGCTCAAACTGCTGGAAGAATAATGCCCCGCGCGGTCAACCAAACAGTTGTTCGGCAATACCCCCACAGGCCCGCTGCAAATGCCGCGCCAGAGGGGAAGAAACCTGCAACACTGCATCCATCTCCAACCCCGCTATGACCAGCGCACCAACAGCCGCATCCTGCCCCCGGCGGATTGGATACCCCATAGAGGATAAACCCTTGCGCTGCTCGCTATGGCCAAAAGAATATCCGCCAGCCTGAGCAACCTCCAGCAGTCTGGGGCGCACCCGCTCGTAACGCTCATCCCCCACTGTCTGGCGCGCCTGCGCCTCGGGGTAGGTTGCCAGAATGGCGCGTCCACTGGTGCAACTGTCTATGGCAAATTTGTCATCCAGATCCGCAACAACATTAAAGGGGGTTGCGGCTGTCCACATCCGTTCGATCAGCACAATCTGGTCCCCCACAGGCAGGGCGACAGAGACAATGGCAGGCCGATCCGCAATAACATTCTGCAAATCAATGGTGTATGGCAGCGCAATCCGCCGTAGGGGCAGGCGTGTCAGGTAGGCACTTGCTGGTAGCAGGCAGCCACCCCCAAGGCGGTATACTCCATGTTCCGCCTCCACCTGCCGCCAGTGCATCATCGCTTTTAACAGCCTGTGGACCGTACCACGGTCCATACCCGTCAACCGCGCAAGCTCCAGTGCCGTCAAACCCTTGGAGACACCTGCCAGATGCTTTTGCAGCGCCATATACTTATCAAGGACCCCAACGCCGCTACCCTGCATAACCCCCGACCTTCACAATTCTATCAATTCAAATATTGACTTCATAAACCCTGAACCTAGGCACGCCTATCCTGAACCAGCCATTCAAGGAGCAGATGCTTTGTCTTCTGCTCAGCAGCATCTTCCCTGTAAACAATATAATACCCATATGCAGGGATCGCGCGAATATGGGTGACAGGAATCAGTTTTGCTCCGGGGTCAAAGTGCTCAAGCAGGGCCGCACGCACAAGGGCTACCCCCATGCCTTCCCGCGCGGCTTGGTACATCATGGCAAAGTCACCAAAATGAGGCCCCTCTACAGGTTCTGACCAAGGCAGCCCGGCGGCCATAAACCACGGCTTCCATGGTTCCAGAGGGCTCCTTAGCATAGTGCAGTGCTCCAGGTCGGCAGGTGCAAAAAGACGATGCTGGTTTATAAAATCCGGTGTTGCGGCAGGAAAAATATCTGACTTCATAAACATCAGGCTTTTCATTCCGGGATAGTTGCCTGTTCCAAACCGAATATAAATATCCGCCCCTTCGGCTTTGACATCCAGCCCGGAAGAACTGAGTTCAATACTGATCTGCGCCTCGGGGTGTTCCTGCTGAAAACCCTGTATTGCGGGCCACAGAATCAGCCGAGCAAAAGACGGTGGTGTGCTGATTGTGATGCTGGCCTCAATGGTGTCGGCCAAACGGGGCAGTTTAACATCCTCAAGAGCATCAAGTGCCTGCCTTACAGCCGTAATATACGCCTCTCCAGCGAGGCTGAGAACCAATGAGCGGCCCTGCCTATGGAAGAGAGCAAAGCCCGCCAGTTCCTCCAGAAGTTTGATCCGGTGGCTCACGGCACTTCTTGTCAGCAGCAACTCATCAGCCGCCTTGCTGAATGATCCGTGCCGGACGGCACTTTCAAACGCGTAAAGCGTGTTCAGGGGGGGAATGCGGCGTTGCATCTGTGTCTTCCACTCCAAGACTGGTGAAAAAACTTTGACAGACAGGTGCGACGATTTCAACCCACTCACTTCCAAATCCTCCTTATAAATTAGACGGAGAATTCAAACCGGGATTAGAAAAATGTCCACGATTGCCAACATCATAAAATTAAATCCGCTGGATGATGTCGCCATTGCCACGCTGGCCCTGCCTGCGGGCAGCCTGCTCGAAGGAACCGACGGGGTGCGCACTGCGACCGAAATACCGGGAGGGCACAAGGTTGCCTTAAGAACAATCCAGCGCGGTGATCCCGTACACAAATATGGTCAGATCATAGGGTTTGCGACGCAGGATATTGCTCCCGGCCAGCATGTGCACATCCAAAACCTTTCTATGGGGCATGATTTTGCGCGGGATTATGCGTTTGGCAAAGGGGGCAAACCCTCGCCCGAACCAGCCGAGCACCTGACTTTTAATGGATACCTGCGCCCGGATGGCCGGGGAGCAACGCGCAACCTTATAGGAATTGTCAGCACGGTTAACTGCTCTGCCACAACTGTCAAAAAAATCGCCGAACACTTCGTTCGGTCAGATGTTCTTGAGCACTACCCTAATGTTGATGGGGTTATTCCTGTCACACATGGCTTTGGGTGCTGTATCGACTCAAAGGGGGAAGGCCTCCAGCAGCTTCGGCGGACAATTGGGGGCTATGTGGTGCACCCCAACTTTGCGGCTGTCCTTGTGATCGGGCTGGGATGTGAGGCAAACCAGATGGACGCCATATTCATGGCCGAGAATGTAAGCCCCGGCACACGCCTGATCCCCCTTGTAATGCAGGAGGAAGGCGGAACGCAGAAGACCGTTGATGCCGGGATTGCCGCGATTGAAAAAATCCTTCCCGAAATCAACACTATCACGCGTGAGGCCCTCCCGCTCTCGCATCTGGTCCTTGCCTTGCAGTGCGGTGGATCGGATGGATATTCGGGCATTACGGCAAACCCCGCTCTGGGGCATGCGGTTGATCTTCTGGTCGCACAGGGTGGTTCAGCCATTCTGACCGAAACTCCGGAAATTTATGGAGCAGAACACCTGTTAACCCGCAGGGCAGCACGGCGTGATATTGGCGAAAAGCTCGTCAATATCATCCATGGATGGGAACAATACGCAGAGCGCGAACATGGCAGCATTGATAACAACCCCACCCCGGGCAACAAAAAAGGGGGGCTGACAACCATATTGGAAAAATCCCTGGGGGCCGTCGCAAAAAGTGGTTCCACCGCGCTACAGGGTGTTTACCACTATGCCGAACCCATTGATGCGCGTGGGTTATTGTTCATGGATGCCCCCGGATATGACCCAATGGGTGCCACGGGCCAGATTGCCTGCGGGGCAAACCTGCTGGCGTTTACAACTGGACGAGGCTCCTGTTTTGGATCTCGTGTTGCTCCTACGGTCAAGATCGCAACAAACACCACCATGTATAACCGCATGCAGGATGATATGGACATCAACTGCGGGCATATTCTGGATGGGCATTCCAGCGTGACGGACATGGGGGAAGAGATTTTCCGCTTCATTCTCCGCATGGCGTCAGGAGAACACAGCAAGAGCGAAGCCCTCAATGTGGGTAACGAGGAAATGGTGCCATGGATGATCGGGGCCCAGATGTAATGTAGGGAACCGTCAAAGAGTGTTTTTACGGCCATAACGGCGCAGGGAGGACGCTCTTCCCTGCGCCGTTATCCTCCGCCGGAGAAGAACGGCGTATTCCAGTCAATCAGAACGCGGCGTGGGACAGACCCGCTATTCCATTTCATTCCGTTTTCAAAATTGACGCGTCATGTGCTCTGGAAAGTTTGACGTCTATGCCCGTAATCGGTTCTTCCCCGATCATACCTGCGTCAATGCTGCGCACTGGCCGCGCAGAGTTAAGGGGTCAGGCACTGGCCCCCATACTGGCCCCGGCAAACCCCTCCCCCTGCTGCGCGGGATGGAGCAGTTTTTCCACCACTTCGGCTGCGACAAGCGCCGCTATCACCTCGGGGCGTTTGTCCCGCACGCCCCTATCCCCTATGGGGCAGACCAGTGCCGCAAGCTGTTCTGGAGAAATCCCCACTTCTGAAAAGGATTTTTCAAACCGCAAGCGTTTTGTGCGCGAACCGATAAGCCCAACATAGGCCAGACCGGGCCGAAGGAGAGCCGCCTCCACAATCAGCGCATCCAGTGTGTGCGACGGCGTTAACACCAGAACACCCGCACCGGGCTCCGCCGTTGCCAGAACATCTTCCCACGCGGCGGTCACGCGTGCTTCCACACCTTCGGGCACATGGCCAAACTCATGCGCGCGCGGGTCCACCCAGACCAGCCGCAGCGGTAAAGGAGCCAGTGCGTAGGCCAGCGCACGCCCCACATGCCCTGCCCCAAACAAAAACAGGGTTGGGCGCCGGGCGTTCTGCTGGGCCAGTTGCTGTTCAAGCTGTGCACATAACGGAGCACTCAGCACTTCCAGCCTTACGGCCACGCGGCCACCGCAGCACTGGCTGACATTACTTCCCCCCAGCACTATCTGGCGCTCGCACAGTGCCTCGCCCGACTGGAGCATGGCGCGGGCATGCTGCTCACACGCCAGTTCCAGCGCGCCACCGCCAACCGTACCCGCCACAATGGCCTGCCCGACCAGCATGAATGCTCCCTCCTCTCTTGGGGTGGAACCACGGGTAAGCGTTACGCGCGCCACCACCAGAGGCTGAGGCGTCTGCCGCCAAAGGCCAAGTAACTGCTTAGGTGTGTACCTGCGCATGACCCACTCCACCTTGCTGGCGCAGGCGCTCGGCCACGCGCAAAATCTGTTCGGGCGTTGCCGGAGCGTTGAGCCCCGGATAGGTACGATAATTGTCCACACTGGCCAGCGCATCGGAAATGGCATGCAGCACCGCCAGACCATGCACAAACGGTGGTTCCCCCACTGCTTTGGAGCGGAAGATGGTCTCCTCCCGGTTGGGCGCGTTTTCCATGAGTTTGACATTAAAAATACGTGGCCGGTCGGAACAGGCTGGAATCTTGTAGGTGCTGGGTGCATGGGTGCGCAAACGCCCTGATGTGTCCCAGAACAGTTCCTCCATGGTCAGCCAGCCCGCGCCCTGCACAAACCCGCCTTCGATCTGCCCTATATCAATATCCGGGTTCAGGGAGAGGCCCGCATCGTGCAGGATGTCCACCCGCTCCATTCGGTTTTCCCCCGTGAGCAGGTCCACCACAACCTCCGCGCAGGCAGCACCATAAGCAAAGTAATAAAACGGTCGGCCACGCCCTGTTGCACTATCCCATGAGATTTTGGGCGTTTTGTAAAACCCTGTGGAGGAGAGGGAAATACGGGCCATATAGGCCGCATTGACCAGTGTGGCGAACGGCACCGTAGCCTCCCCTACCACCACACCTCCGGCTGTAAAATGCACCTGTTCGGGGGGAACCTGCCATTTGGCAGCGGCAAAGTTTACAAGCCGGTCCTTGATGGTGCGCACAGCCGCCAGCACGGCCATGCCGTTCAGGTCCGCACCGCTGGACGCAGCCGTAGCAGAAGTATTGGGCACCTTGCCTGTCGTGGTGGCGGTAATGCGTACCCGCTCATGGGGCAGCCCGAACTCGCGCATGGCAATCTGCACCATTTTGGTATGCAGCCCCTGCCCCATTTCTGTCCCGCCGTGATTCACCTGCACCGAACCATCAGTGTAAACATGCACCAGTGCCCCGGCCTGGTTAAAATGCGTGGCGGTAAAGGAAATGCCAAACTTGACCGGCATTAACGCAATACCGCGCCGCAGGTACTGGCTTGTCTTGTTAAACTCCCTGATCTGTGCGCGGCGTTTGCGGTAATCGCAGTCCTGCGCAAGCTGGGTCATGACCTCCCCGGCAATGGAATCCTCCACGGTCATGTGGTACGGAGTTACGTTGCGTTCGGTCGTGCCATACACATTGCGCAGCCGCACATCCAGCGGGTCCAGCCCGGTGGCAAAGGCAATCTGCTCCATAATCCGCTCAGCCGCAGCAGCCCCCTGCGGACCACCAAAACCGCGAAATGCCGTGTTGGACTGTGTGTTGGTGCGCAGCGGCACCGAGCGCAGGCGTACATCCGGGTAGTAATAGGCGTTATCGGCATGGAACAGGGCGCGGTCCGTTACCGGGCCGGACAGGTCGGCCGACCAGCCACAGCGGGCGGCCAGTTCCATATCCACCCCCAGAACATGGCCCTGCTCATCAAAACCCACGTCATAATCAATCACAAAATCATGGCGCTTGCCCGTGATCATCATGTCATCATCACGGTCAAGGCGGAGTTTGGCGGGGCGGCCCGTGCGCGCGGCGGCAAGGGCTGCCAGACAGGCCACAATATTGGCCTGAGTTTCCTTCCCGCCAAAACCACCCCCCATGCGCCGGACTTCCACGGTCACAAGGTTGTTGGGGCAACCCAGCACCTGGGCCACCATGTGCTGGGTTTCGGTCGGGTGCTGGGTGGAGGAGCAGATACGCATTTCCCCGTCCTCTCCGGGCCAGGCCAGCGCGGCCTGTCCTTCGAGGTAAAAATGCTCCTGCCCGCCAATGGCCAGCTGGCCTGCAAGCCTGTGCGGGGCATTAGCCAGAGCCTGAGCAGCATTGCCCCGTGTCATTTCCAGCGAACGGCAGACCAGTGCACTCCCCTGTGCGCGGGCCTGCTCTATGTTCAGCACTGCAGGCAGGTCCTCGTATTCCACCCGTGCCAGCACTGCGGCCTGACGGGCGGCGTGGCGGGTTTGAGCCACTACGGCAAACAGGGGCTGGCCACAGAAAAACACGTGGTCTTCAGCCAGCAGGGGTTCGTCCCCCGCCCCCACGGAGCTGATCTGGTTGTGGTGCGCTATATCGCGCGCGCTCAGCACGCAAACCACACCGGGATAAGCCTGCACCGGTCCCAGATCCATGCTGATGATGCGTGCATGGGCGCGGCTGCTCAGGCCAAGGGCAACATGCACCGCATTGGGCGGTGTTGGCATATCATCCACATACCGCGCCTCCCCCGCTACGTGCAGATGTGCACTCTCGTGCCTGAGGGATGATGAGGCCGCACCGGCCACCTGTGCGGAACCCTGAGGTGCAGCCCCTCCGGCTTCAGCCGGCTGTGCTGCCATGGTGTGGGGGTCAACCATGCGCCACCTCCTGCCAGTTCTGTAATGTGGGGGCGTGGTGCAAGGTGCTGTCCATATCAGGCTCAAACAGGCGAACCAGCAGGTTGGCGGCAACCGTTGCCCGGTACCACGCACTGGCGCGCATGTCTGACAGAGGGGTAAAATCCTCTTTTATGGCGGCCTGCGCTGCAAGAAGTGTTGCGGGGGTGCGCGGCTGCCCCGTAAGAGCGGCCTCCGCCCTGCTGGCCCGGCAGGGTATGCCCGCCATGCCGCCATAGGCCAGACGGGCCTGCCGTATGGTGCCATCTTCCGCCATCACCAGCACGAAGGCCCCCAGCACAGCAGAAATATCCTGATCAAACCGTTTGGAAACCTTGTACACGCCGCACACGCTCCCATTTGGCAGCGGCGGAATAAGCACGCCTTCTATAAACTCGCCGGGGCGGATGTCCTGCTTGCCGTATTCCAGAAAAAACGCTTCCAGCGCCACAACCCTGCGTTCAGGCCCGCAGCGCAGGTGGAGTTGCGCACCCGCGGCCATAAAAATGGGCGGGCCATCCCCAATAGGTGACGCATTGCCGATATTGCCGCACACGGTGGCAGCATTGCGGACCTGCGTGGACCCAATACGCCGCAGCGTATCCGCAGCAGCTGGCAGGTGCGCGACCAGATGGGGCATGGCCTCAGTATAGGTAACACCTGCCGCTATCCACAACGCGCCATCGGGGCGGGTATGGACATCGTGCAGGTCGCGGGCAGTACGCACGGCAATAATATGGGGGAGCTGGCGTAACCTTTTGGTGACCCACAAGCCAACATCGGTCCCCCCTGCCACCAGCACGGCCGCCGGGTCCTGCACATAGGCGCTGGCCAGTGCATCCACTGTAGCAGGGAGCGTGACGCGCCCCTGTGGGCTATGCAGTTCCACCGTCTTGCCATCCTGCAGAGCCCGCAGGCGCGCACTCAGCTCCACCGTGCGGGCACTTACGGGTTCGCCATGCCGGGCGCAGTAGGCTGCTGCTTTTTTCATGGCACGCACAATGGGAGCATACCCTGTGCAACGGCACAGATTGCCTGCCAGTGCCTCGTTTATAATCCGCTCGCCATCCAGTGTGCCCTCAAGTGCCGCCAGATCCGCGCGCGTGGACAGCGCGACCATGGACATGACAAACCCCGGCGTGCAGAACCCGCATTGCGATCCGTGTTCGTCCACCATGGCCTGCTGCACCGGGTGCAATGCACCATCGGGGCCGCGCAGGTCCTCCACGGTCAAGAGCTGCGCGCCATCAAGCATCCACACCATATGGATACAGGCATTAACCGCACGCCATACCAGATTGCCCTGCTCCAGCCGCCCGACCAGAACGGTGCAGGCGCCGCAGTCTCCTTCGTTACAGCCTTCCTTGGTGCCGGTGCGGGCCTGCTGGTCGCGCAGCCAGTCCAGCAGGGTCAACTCCGGCGGCAGGCTGGACAGATGGTGGAGTGTATCCCCCACATAAAAGCTGATGTGCTGGCGCATGCGTGCCCTCCCGGCTTATGTTTTTATGCGCATCCGGCACAGAGTATGCGAAACGCCGATGCTTACTCGGTCCGCGCGTGGCCCGCCTGCCCAAGGGCCGCCTGAGATTTGTCCTGCGCGCCCACAACGTTCCAGACCGGGGTTTCGAGTATGACCGTATCCTGTTCCACCATTTGCTCGGAGGAACACAGATTGCCAAAGTTGAACACCAGATGCAGCACAATGGCAGACAGGGCACCCAACGTAATACCGCTGCCAAAAATAACCTGCATCCATGCAGGAAAATGGTCAGCAATATGGGGCTGTGCTGTTGCCAGCATGCTCAGCCCGATGCTGGTGCCCACAATAACCGTGTTGTTCAGATTATCAAAATCCACTTTGACAAGGGTCTGAATCCCCACCACCGCCACGGCGGCAAACATGGCCAGTGCGGCCCCCCCCAGTACCGGCAGGGGCACGCTGGCAATAATGGCAGCAAGCTTGGGCAGGCAGCCAAGCCCCATCATGATAAACGCCGCCGCCACCACAACCCAGCGGCTGGTCACCCGTGTGAGCCGCACAAGGCCCACGTTCTCGGCTATGCAGGTGTAGGGGAAGGAGTTCAGCACCCCGCCAATTATGGTTGCCAGACCATCCGCACGGATTGCCCGCGTGATGTCGGCGGAGGAAATATCCTTTTTGACAATGGAGCCCGTTGCAAACACATCCCCCGTGGTTTCCAGCATGGTAATGATCATGACCACCAGCATGGACAGCACCGGCACCACATGGAAGGTGGGCATGCCAAAGTAAAAAGGCTGCGCAACGGTCACCCACGGGGCGGACAGCACGCCATCAAAACTGGCATCCCCCAGAAACCACGCGGTTAACGTGCCAGCCACCAGCCCGAACAGCACGGCAATGCTGGCCACAAACCCCTTGAACATACGCTGGATGAACAGGATGGAAACCAGCGTGCCCAGACCATACGCCACATTGCGCATGTTAACCGGGTTCTGCATGACCCCCGTGCCCTGCCCGTTAACAATATCATTCGCAGCCACCGGCAGCAGGGCCAGCCCGATAACCAGAATGACAGACCCCGTAACCACAGGCGGGAAAAACCTGACCAGCTTGCCAAACCAGGGTGCCGCCAGAAAGGTAAAGATCCCCCCCGCAATGACCGCGCCAAAAATCTGGGGCAGCCCCTGCACGCCCCCACCCGCAGCCACGCCAATGGCGATCATGGGAGTAACGGCCACAAAGGTCACCCCCTGCAACAGCGGGAGCTTGACCCCGATATAACGCCCAAGCCCCGCGGACTGGATGAAGGAGGCAATGCCACAGGTAAACAGGTCCGCCTCGATCAGATGCTCAAGTGCGGCACGGGGCAGACCCATGGCACCCGCCAGCAGAACAGGCACAATAACGGCGGCTGCATAGAATGTGAGCACATGTTGCAGGCCATAGAAGCCGAGCTTCCAGACCGGGAGCATCTGGTCCACGGGATGGACGGTCTGTGGCGTGTTGCTGGCAGGTTGCATGGCTTAACTCCCCCTGTAGGTCGAATAGGCGTATGGGGCGACCAGCAGGGGCACATGGGCATGCCCGCTGCCGCCAAGACCAAAGCAGATTGGCACAATATCCAGAAACGGCGGGTCCGCCAGCGGTGTGCCCTGCTGGCGGAAATAGGCCGCGACCTCAAACTCCAGACAGTAGGCACCGGCTTCAAGCTCAAGCGCTTTCAGCTCCGGGCAGCGGCCATCGGCATCGGTCTGCCCTGCAAACAGAACGCCTGTGGCCCCACTCAGGCGCAACACCACCCCCACCGCCGGACAACCGGAAACCGTGTTGAGAACATGGGTTGAAAGAGAGCTCATGCCACCACCTTATCGTGCAGACGTAATGCGGCTATTGCGTCAATCTGGTTCAGGGCCTCGGCCAGTTCGGCCTGAGGCGTGCTGGCAAGCCGCTGCTCCATGGCCTGTGCAATAACCTGTTTGGCATGCCCGCCCACCTTGCGCACACAAATAACAAACGGCATGCCGAACTTGTGTGTATACGCATCATTCAGGGCGCGAAAATGCGTGTATTCCTCAGGCGTTAACCGGTCCAGCCCCGCCCCGCCCTGCTCCTGTGCGGAGGCTGCGGTCAGCCCCGGGTCCACCCCCAGACGGTGCCCAAGCTCGGGGTGGGCACGCACAAGCGCATACTGTGCCGCCTCGGGCGCGGCACGCATGGCGGCGGAAAACGCCGCGCACATGCTGCTAAGGTCTGCAAACGGGCGGCTTTTGGCCGCCTGCGCCGCAACCCAGGGGGAATGTTCGTACACACTCCCAAACGCCTCCACAAAAGCGGCATCGGGCATGGCGTTGACCTGCGCCAGAGTGAGCATGGCGGGGGCGGTCATGCCAGAGGTGGTCATGCCGGGTGCACCTTCTGCCAGTGGCGCGCAATATCGGCCCGGGTTGCCACCCATACATCGGCATGGGCTGCCACATGCTCCAAAAAGCGGGCAACAGCCAGTGCCCGTGCGGGCTTGCCTGCCAGACGGCAGTGCAGGCCAACGGACATCATACGGCCACCCTCCTGATAGAGCATGTCAAACGTGTCGCGCAGGTAATGGAAGAACTGCTCGCCCTCGGTAAAGCCGTTCAGGGCGGCAAACTTCATGTCATTCACATCCAGCGTGTACGGCACAATCAGTTGAGGTTTGCCGTAGCGCCGGTCGTAATAGGGGAGGTCATCGGCGTAGGAATCCGCATCATACAAAAAGCAGCCCTCCTCCACGACCAGACGGGCGGTATTGGGGCTGGTACGGCCCTGATACCAGCCCAGCGGCGGCGCACCCGTAACCTGCGTGTGCAGGGCTATGGCCTCGCGCATATGGGCGCGCTCCACCTCCTCTGGCACGTTCTGGTAATCTATCCAGCGCAGGCCGTGGGTTGCAATTTCCCACCCGCTGGCCTGCATGGCGGCAACGGCTGCGGGGTTGCGGGCCAGCGCCATGGCAACACCAAAAACCGTAACGGGCTGGCCTGCTTTTGCAAACAGGCGGTAAAGCCGCCAGAAACCGGCACGACTGCCGTATTCGTACAGGCTTTCCATCTGCATGCAGCGCGCACCAACAATGGAGGACGTGCCGACCATTTCAGACAAAAATGCCTCGGACCCGCGATCATTATGGAGGACGCAGTTTTCCGCGCCCTCTTCGTAGTTGATCACAAACTGCACGGCTATACGCGCGCCACCGGGCCAGTGTGCATCGGGCGGGGTGGCGCCATAGCCGATCATGTCACGCGGGTATGTCTGGTTCATTTTTATCCCGTTTTACGCTTGTTTTTTCAGGCCTGCTCTGGCGGCGGGTCAAAGCTGGTCAGTTCGTCCACATCATAATCCAGCAGGCTTTGCAGGTGCAGGGCTCCGTCCTCCACAAACAGGCTGCGGCCTATGCAGTTGGTCAGTTTTTCCACCCCGAAGCGCATCCCGCTAATGGTTGCCCCGGCAAGCCCCATGCTGGGCATGGCGGAGAACGTAAAGTTGTAGATGCACTGCATCATGGGGGCGAGCGGGTCATTGGCTTCCAGCGGCTGGAACTGGAAGGCGTTGCTCAGGTAAGGATGGCTGCCCAGCAGGGCGCTCTGTTCATCTGCGGGGGCTTCAAACCGGTCTTTCCACAGGGCGACGCGACTGGCGATGCGCCCCAGTTCGGGCCGCTTGGTCAGGTCAATAATAAAGCCTGTGCCAATGATCAGGAAGTCGAACTCCATCTCACCTTTTGGAGTGGTCACGACCACAGCCCCGTTTTCCTCCCGCACGGCGGTCCAGGGGGTGCCGGGGTGGTAGGCAAAGTTGGGGTGCTTGCGGCAACGCCAGAACGTATCCTGCGGGGGCGGCTGGTTCAGGTCATAAATCTTGTACATAAAGCGCCAGCGCAGCAGGTCCGGCAGATCGGCCAGATAGCTGAGGAAGCCTGCATTTTCCATCCAGCGGTAGGGGTTAACTGTAGGGATCTGCTTGCGGCGCAGGCACAGGTCCACGCTGGCAGCGCCATGTTCCAGCACGGTGGCCGCATTATCAAACGCCGAGGCGCCGGCCCCCAGCACACCAATACGCTTGCCGCGCAGGGCTTCGAAGTCAATCTGTTCACAGGTATGAGCATAGCGGCTTTTGGGCAGCCCCTCGCGGATAAAGTCGGGGACATGCCACGCCCCTCCGCCTTCTATGCCGGTCGCCAGAACCACACGGCGCGCCCAGACCACATGCTCGGCCCCACCTGCGCCGGTAAAGGTCAGCCTGAGCAGCCCGTCTTCCCACGCAATGTCAGCCAGACGGTGTTCGTTTTTAACCGGCAGATCCAGCACATCACGCAGCCAGAGCAGATAATCCTGCCAGTCCCGACGGGAAATCTTGTCCAGATCACGCCAGGCCTGCTCGCCGTATTTTGCCTCAAACCAGGATTGGGGGGTCAGGCTGGGAATACCAAGGTCCGGCCCGGTCACATGTTTGGGCGTGCGCAGGGTGATCATGCGCGCAAAGGTGACCCACGGCCCTTCTTCCCCCTGTGGGGCCATGTCAAAAATACAGGTGTTGGCCACGCCGCGCCGCCGCAGGCCAAAACATGTGGCAAGCCCGCCCTGCCCGCCGCCAATAATGGCCACGTCCAGCACATCCCGTCCGTTGTGCTGATGGGGCACGCACCAGTTGCCCGAGGCAAACTCAATTTTGGCAAGATCGTCCCGAACACGTCTGTTTAGCTGTTCCATACCCATTTATCAGTCCACATTATGCAGATCGGGAATCCTGCGTGGTTCCTGATCGCGCCAAATAAAATCAGACTTACTGTTTCACACACGTATCGTTCTTGTATATGACTTAATTCAGCATGATGCGTTCGCAAAAAGAGAGCAAAAGCTGATGCCCGTTTTTTCCCGCTTCCTACGGTATTTCATGGCCGTAGCCCAGCATGGCTCTATCAGAAAAGCTTCGGACGAGTTGCATATTGCCGCATCCGCCATAGACCGGCAGGTGTTGCAGGGCGAAAAAATTCTGGGCACGCAGCTCTTCGAGCGCCTGCCATCGGGCCTGCGGCTGACCACGGCGGGGGAACTGCTCTTAACCTCCTGCCGCCGCTGGTCCCGCGACCTGAACGCCCTGCAAACCCAGCTGGATAACCTGAAAGGCCTGCGGCAGGGGAGCACGGATATTCTTATCCCCGATGCGCTGACCAAGGGTTTTCTGCCCACCCTTCTGGGCAGGCTGCGCCAGACACACCCGGGCATTATGGTGAGCGTGCATGTGCGCAAAAGCCACGATATGGGGGAACTACTGGTCAAGGGCCATGCCGACTTCGCGCTCATGTTCAACCCCGGTCACATGCGCGAATTAACAGTACGCACCCACAAGGAGATCCCGCTTGGTTTTGTCTGCCTCCCCTCGCACGAAATCGCGGGGCTGAAGGAGGCACGCTTCAGTCTTGCGGCGGAATACCCCATGATCATCCCGGCCCCTCCGCTGGCCCTGTGGCGACCCATTGGTGTGCTGGAGGCGGAAACGGGGGTCAAGGTCGCAACCGTGGCCAAGGCCGACAATATCCAGATGATCAAATCCATGGTGCTTGAAGGCGCAGGAGTGGGGATTCTAAGCTATCTGGATGCGTATGATGAGGTACAGAAAGGCCAGCTGGCCTTTACCCCCATTACCAACCGCAAGCTCCCCCCGCTGACACTGGCCCTGTGCGTGGACCGCTCGCGCCAGCTTTCCACCGCCGCGCGGTTTATTATTACCGAAATTGAAAACTTTTTTGCCGAACAGTTCTAACGGCCCGAAAGCACGCCCCCAATGCCCCACACCCCGGACCGCCACGCCATAAGAGGCAGTTACGTTACCTTTTGCGCCAACCCCTTTACCACACCCGATGCACTGGTGCTGGAAGAAGACGGGCTGATTATTATGGAGCACGGGCGCATTACCCAATGCGGCCCCTACGCCACCCTGCACCCCCTGCTGGGAGACAGCACCCCCCTGACCCACTACCCCGATTGCCTGATCAGCGCGGGTTTTATAGATGCCCATGTGCATTACCCCCAGATTTCGGCCATTGCCTCATGGGGGGAGCAGCTTCTGCCGTGGCTGGAACAGTATATTTTCCCCACCGAGGCAGAGTTTGCCGATGTGGATGTCGCCCGACGGACCGCAAGGCTGTTTTTGTCCGAACTGCTGCGTAACGGCACCACAACGGCGGCGGTGTACTGCACGGTGCACCCCCAGTCGGTTGATGCGTTTTTTGAGGAATCCGCCCGCCTTGGCACCCGCATGATCGCGGGCAAGGTGCTGATGGACCGCAACTGCCCCCCCAACCTGCAGGACACCGCCCAGAGCGGGTACGACCAGTCCGCCGCCCTTATTGCGCGCTGGCATGGCAGGGACCGCCAGCTTTATGCCGTAACGCCACGCTTTGCCATAACCAGCACGCCAGAACAGCTTGAACTGGCGGGCGCGTTATTCCAGCACACGCCGGGGCTATTCATGCAGACCCATCTGGCCGAAAATCTGGACGAAATAGCCGCCGTGCGCGGCCTGTTCCCCAACCGCTCATCCTATCTGGATGTGTACGCAAAAGCGGGGCTGGATGGACCACGCGCCATATTCGGCCATGCCATTCACATGGATGAGCATGACTTTGCCCACTGCCACCATTCAGGCTGCACGCTGGCCCATTGCCCGACCTCCAACCTGTTCCTCGGGAGTGGCGCCTTTGCCCTTTTTGACGCGCTCAAACCCACGCGCCCCGTGCATGTGGCACTGGGGACAGACATTGGGGCAGGCACATCGCTCTCGCTTCTGGCCACGATGGGGGAGGCCTACAAGGTGTCACTCATGGCGGGGGATACCCGGCTTTCCGCCGCGCAGGCACTCTGGCTGGCCACAGCAGGGGCCGCACGCGCGCTGCACCTGCACGACCATATCGGCCTGATAGCCCCCGGCATGGAGGCCGACCTATGCGTTATGGACCCCGCCGCCACCCCGCTTATGGCCCAGCGGAGCGCCCGCTGCACCAGTCTGGCCGAGCGCCTGTTTACCTTAATGGTTCTGGGCGATGACCGGGCCATACGCGCCACATGGGCCAATGGCCGACTGGTGCATGCACGGGCAGATACGCAGGCGGATACAGCGGTGCATACGGGCTAGTAAGCCCCCACGCACCCATCGCTCCGGGGGTCTGCCGCCCCTTCAAACAGGCCGCTGGCATGGCGCACCACGGCCCCGGCATGGCCCATCATGCTGGTAAAGGGGGCCACGCGCTCCACCTCGTGCCCGGCCTGCTCCAGACGGGCGATGACACCCGCATCAAACCGGCTCTCCATTTTGAGCGAATGGCTGTGGCTGCCCCATGTGCGCCCCAGCAGCCAGCGTGGCGCGGTAATGGCCTGCTGCAAGGGCACGCCAAACATGGCGTAGCGCGTAAACAGGGCCGCCTGCGTCTGTGGCTGCCCTTCGCCCCCCATAGTGCCGTAAACCATGACCCGTCCATCATCAAACCGGGCCAGAGCGGGGTTAAGGGTGTGGAACGGCTTGCGACCGGGCACAAAGGCATTCCATGCCCCTTCTTCCAGCAGGAAGGACGCGCCACGGTTCTGCCAGAGCAGCCCGGTCTGGGGCAGGAACACACCGGAGCCGAATTCAAAATACAGGCTCTGGATCATGCTGACCGCCACCCCGCGGGAGTCCACGGCCCCCATCCAGGTTGTGTCCCCCATCTGCGCCGGTGCGGGCCATGGCATGGCGCGGTGGGGGTCTATACTGGCTGCCATGGCGTTAAAGCGGGCCGTATCATCCAGAAAACCCTGTGCGTCCTCGCTCATCCAGCGCGGGTCACCCACATGCGCGTTCCGAAACAGGAAGGCATGCTTGGTGGCCTCGACCAGTGCATGCACGTAGGCAAAACCATCCACCTCCTGCACGTTGAGTTTTTCAAACAGTTTGAGAATGGCGAGCGAAGCCACACCCTGAGTTGGCGGGGGAGCATTATAAACCTGCGCACCCGCCACACGGGCATGCAGGGGCGCTGGCGTTGCCACCGCGTGGTGGGCAAAGTCCTGCGCACGCAGGGGGCTTCCGGCGTGGGTCAGGTCCGCCAGCAGCCTGCGGCCAACATCGCCAGTGTAAAAACTGTCCAGCCCGTGACGCACCAGACTTTGCAGGGTTTCGGCCAGTGCCGGGTTTTTGCGTATATCCCCTGCCTGCGGCAAGCGCCCCTGTGGGGCATAGGCTGCGGCAAAGGCGGCATTGCCTAGCAGTTCGGCCTGTTTTTCCGCCAGAAGGGAGGCTTCACTTGTGGTCAGGGCGTAACCGTTCTGAGCGTACCAGATGGCATCTTCCAGCACGGCGTCCAGCGGCAGGGCGGGCTGGAGTGTCGCACTGCGCGTGAGTGCCGCCTGCCAGCCTGAAACCGTGCCCGCCATGGTATTGGCCGCCATGCCCCCACGCCAGGGTACGCTGGTATGGCCTGCGGCCGTGTAGTCCTGCGCACTGGCATGCAGGGCGGCGGCACCGCAGGCTTCCAGCACCTCGGTCCGGCCATCGGGGTAGGAGATCAGCCAGAACGCATCCCCCCCCATGCCGGTCATGTGCGGGTAAACCGCGCACAGGGTTGCGGCCATGGCGGTGACCGCCTCCAGCGCCGTGCCGCCTTGTTTAAGAATAGCCAGACCGCTCTGGCTGGCCAGATGATGCGGGGATGTGACCATCCCCCGGGTGGACTGAAAACTATGCAGCATGGTCTGGGCGGCTCCCGCTCTGGTATGGCCAGTATTGTACGCAGGATACCGCGCTTTTGCGCTATGCCCCATAAACAAAAAAAGCACACCCCCATTGCCGGAGTGCGAGAACCACCCCAGCCTGCCCGCCCAGACAGCCCCTTTGGCCACCTTTACGCCTGACAGCACGCACAAAATCTGACAACCATGCCACTTTGCCCACCACCAGCAGGACCCAACGCCATGCCCCAGAACCATGCAGGCACCCGGCCAGACCAGAGCACCACACCAGAACCAGCCGTGTATCTGGCCGGGCCGGGCGTTTTTGCGCTGGACGCCCGCGCACAGGGGGCGCAACTGGTAGCGGCCTGCACGCGGGCGGGCCTGCGCGGCCTATACCCGCTGGATGCAGCGCCCGACCCAAAAGCCCATGCTGGCCCCACAGCCCTTGCCACAGCCATAGCCCGCGCCAATATGGGCCTGATCCGCCAGAGCCGGGCTGTTATTGCCGATCTTTCCCCCTTCCGCGGCCCCAATGTGGATGATGGCACCGCGTTTGAAATAGGGTACGCCCACGCGCTCGGCCTGCCGGTTTTTGGCTATGCCACCACCACCACCCCCATGGCCGCCTACCCCGAGCGCGTCCTGGCCAGTGGAGAGAGCATGAGCACGGTCATGCTGGACAACCGCACAACACTGGTGGATGCCCACAACATGACGGTGGAGGATTTTGGCCTGCCCGTGAACCTGATGATTGCAACGGTTCTGGCCGATTCCGGCACTGTTTTTTCCTCCGCCCAAGGAGCGATCATGGCCGCGGCGGCCTATCTGCTCACGTGAATTACGGGGGCAGTTCAGCCCGCTCCATCAGCGGGCAGGGCTGCTTCACACCGGACATAGGAATCCTTGTCCCTGAAAAGGAACAGCACGTAATAATCAAGCGCCCGCCCACGCCTGCGCGGGGTGTGGGTATAGAACGGATACACATCCTGCACCGCCCCATACCCTGCAGGCAGCGGGTCTGATGCCATAATCGCATTCACACGGAACAGCGGCACATAAACATGCACCGGGCCGGGGTTACGGCGCACATGCCACAACTGCCGGCGGAACTTGCGCAGGCGGTCTGGCAGAATGAACACCATATTTTCTTCAATAAACCGTTCATCCGGCTGGGGGCTGCGCAGGTAGCGCGCATCGTCGGGCATGTCGCAAAAGTAAGTGTAACCCTGAATAATCATACCCTGCTTGTAATCCCCCTATGCCCCGCAGAACAGACCCGCCCAGCCCCTTAT
>NZ_JBFCXX020000050.1:0-1516 GCF_040702925.2 Acetobacter fabarum
GACTGTGCCTGAAATAGCATCTGGCTGGGTCAATTCCTGATGAAAAACCCGGGTCAGTTCTCAGTGAAAATCAACAGGTCTGACTTCAAAAGAGTTATCGTGGTTTCAATGCTACCAACTGATATTGCGACCATGTTGTAAAAGTGAGAATGGTCTGGTCAAAATCAACACGGCCATCAATGGGATGATTGAACTTACGGGGACCGCCCTCCCGTAGCAACACGCTCTGATTGTGCCACAGCCGCTCAAAATCCGGGCTCAGGGACCGAAGCTTCCGCACAAGCGCGTCTACCTGTTCTGTGTCACCACGAATGCTGACAGCCCGGAATTCCGCCAGCACCCGTCGCGCACTGCTTTTCCAGTCGTCAAGAAACGTGCGGGCGTCTGGTGCAAGAAAAACATAACGCAGCAGATTGCGTTCTTTACCGTCCAGCCAACCGGCAAAAAGATGCCGGGCCGCGTCATTGGCGGCGCAGGCATTCCATAGGGGATCAAGCACATAGCAGGGTACTGCCATCTGCTCTGGAAAAATCCGGACCTCCTCGGGAAGGTCTGATGCCATAGAAGGCCGCGATGCATCGGGGTCTTTCATCTGCGCGAGTTCGAACAGGTAAAGGCGTTCCGCAGAGGAAAGATGCAAGGCCGTAGCAATACGTGCCAGCGTCGCCGCCGAACAGGAGACATCCCGGCCCTGTTCGAGCCACGTATACCAGGTCGTACTAATGCCGCAGATCTGGGCGGCTTCTTCCCGCCGCAACCCTTTTGCCCGGCGGCGTCCTGGTGGCGGATGCAGACCAACATCCCCCGGTGAGAGGGTATTACGACGCGCGCGCAGGAAAGTCCCGAGAGCACGATGCTGTTCGGAGGAAAGACTCATGATGGTGTTTTTTGTACCAGTATAAAGAAAGACCTTATCCCTGCTTTTTGCATCTGGCAGCTTGGACTGCAACGACTCGTGGATAGTGGAGGCAGAAAAGATGACGGAACCTTATGCAGCAAAGCACTATGCCGCACGGGCGCAGGATTATGTGGCCAGTACGGTCCACAGTCAGGGCAGCGATCTGGACAGGGTCGAGGGTCTGGTAGCCGGCAAGGAACTGCGACGTGTTCTGGATGTCGGCTGCGGTGGAGGTCACGTCACCTATCGGCTCGCTCCCCATGTCGGAGAGGTTGTCGCCTGCGATGTGACGGGACCGATGCTGGGTGCAGTCGCGCAGGAAGCGGCACGACAAGGACTGTCCAACGTCACGATCGTGCAGGCTCCCGCAGAAAAGCTCCCTTTCGAACACGGAAGCTTCGACGCCGTCTTCTGCCGCTTTACGACCCATCACTGGTCTGATGCGCTGGCAGGCCTGCGGGAAGCACGACGTGTGCTGGCCCCATCAGGGATGGCTTTGTTCATTGATGTGACAGCCCCTCCTTCCGCCTTGCTGGATAGCTGGTGTTGATTTTCACTGAGAACTGACCCGGGTTTTTCATCAGGAATTGACCCAGCCAGATGCTATTTCAGGCACAG
>NZ_JBFCXX020000051.1:0-1457 GCF_040702925.2 Acetobacter fabarum
GACTGTGCCTGAAATAGCATCTGGCTGGGTCAATTCCTGATGAAAAACCCGGGTCAGTTCTCAGTGAAAATCAACAATCGGCGCTTTGCTCGGGCAGATGAAGCTGATCAAACCGCTCGCGAAGAAGGCTGCGGCGCTGTTCGGCCTGTCGGAGGCAGAAGAGCGTATGCTGAACGAGGTGCCATATCGAGGCATGCCCATGCCGCCGACGGACCCCCTGATATATCGCTTCTATGAAATGGTGATGGTCAACGGCCCCGCGTGGAAGGCACTCATCGAGGACGAGTTCGGCGACGGCATTATGTCCGCAATCGATTTCGACATCACGTTCGAGCGTGAGCCGAATCCAAAAGGTGATCGAGTGAAGATCGGAATGTCGGGCAAGTTTCTTCCCTATCGCTACTACGGAAGCGAGCAAGGCATTCCCGAATATGGCTATAAGGAACCCGAATGATCGTTCGCCGGGGCTCCCTTGGGCCCTGCCGACGATCAAGAGGAAGTAACGTGCCGCGCGCGACGTGCCTTGGCGAAGCCGCGATCGGTCGCGATGAAGCGTTCGATCATAGGCGCAATCAGACGTGTTGGATCGGCGACCGGCTGGCCGGTCTCGCGGCCGTGAACCTCAGCGTAAGCGACAAGATCCCGATAGACCGTCGCCGGTAATTCCGCCGTCACCTTCACGGGCTTGTCGTCGGCTATCATGCCGAGTTTCAACTTGGTCACATCAGCCTCCGTAGGGCTCGAGAATAAGATCACGGGTTACGATCACCCGGACCGGGAATCCGGGTCGGATGGTGAGCGTCGGGGCGATGTTGAGCTGCCGCCGGATGATCTGCTGGCCTGCGTCGTTGATCGTGTCTTGGCCGCCGTTGCGGATCGCCTGGATCAGCCGGTCGTCATCATTGGTGGCCAGTTCGGCGCCGACGCTCAGGAGCGTCGAGAGACCGGCGGCCTTGGCGAGATCCCACCAGTGATAGTCGACGCCGTCCTGCAGGCCGGCATAGCCCTCGGCGTCGGCGCCGGGCTGGCGCTCCAGCACGATGCTGCGGCCGTTCGGAAAGATCAGCCGATTCCACACGAGCAGGACGCGGCTCTGCCCGAACTGGACGTTGTTGTCATACTGGCCGATCACGCGCGTGCCCTGCGGGATCAGGAGGATCCGGCCTGTCGGGCTGTCATAAATGTTCTCGGTGACCTGGGCGGTGATCTGGCCCGGAAGGTCCGATCGAACGCCGGTGATGAGAGCGGCCGAGATGACGGCGCCGGCTTGAAGGATATTCGGAGAGGCCGGCGCGGCGATGCGGTCGGCCGCAACAGTGCGTCGGTCGACCGGCGCGTTGAGAAAGGCCTGCTGCCGATCTTGGGCGCTCGGCGTTGCCGGCGGCGGCGCGAGCCCGAGGCTGGCGAGGTCCGGTGGCGCCTGGTTCGGCGTGTTCGCCGTGACCGGCGCGGCATTG
>NZ_JBFCXX020000052.1:0-1292 GCF_040702925.2 Acetobacter fabarum
TGGAGGGTTCGAAGAACCCTCTGGTTTTGGGCCTTTTTCTGTGATTCCATCTCTTGTGTGATGACTGGAGGAGTGGCTCATGACGCAACCTGGTTTCTTTGATGTTGAAGAGCGGCTGGCTCGGTTGAGTGGGCTCGGTGACCAACTTGAAGCGTTTTCCCGGACTGTGGATTTCGAGGTGTTCCGTCCGGAGTTGAACAAGGCACTGGCCTATTCAGACGGAAGCAAAGGCGGTCGGCCACCGTTTGATCCAGTGCTGATGTTCAAAATTCTGGTCATCCAAACGCTGAACAATTTGTCCGACGAGCGGACGGAATACCTGATCAACGACCGCCTGTCCTTCATGCGTTTCCTTGGTCTGGGACTGTCTGACCGCGTGCCGGATGCCAAAACAGTCTGGCTGTTTCGCGAACGCCTGACCCAGGCGGGTGCTATTGAAACACTGTTTGATCGCTTTAATGCCACCCTGCGGAACGCTGGTTACCTGCCGATGTCAGGCCAGATCCTGGATGCCACACTGATAGCGGCTCCCATGCAGCGCAATACCAATGCGGAGAAGGCCGATCTGCGTGAAGGACAGATCCCACAGGACTGGCAGGACAAGCCGTCAAAGCTGTCCCACAAGGACCGTCATGCGCGATGGACGCTGAAGTTCACGAAAGCAAAGCGCCAGGAGGACGGGAGTGCGCCAGCAACAGATCTGTCCATCCCGTTCTTTGGCTATAAATCGCATATTTCCATCGACCGAAAATTTCGGCTGATCCGTAAATGGAAGGTGACCGATGCCGCGGCCAGCGATGGCGCCAGACTCCGCGAGGGCCTGCTGGATAAAACCAATATGGCATCAGCAGTCTGGGCTGATACAGCCTACCGCTCAAAAGCCAATGAGGACTTCATGGAAAAGCATGGCTTTGTCTCAAAAGTTCACAGGAAAAAGCCTCATCTCAAGCCCATGCCCCGCCATATCCAGCGGTCCAACGCAGGGAAGTCGGTGGTCCGATCCCGCGTCGAGCATGTCTTTGCTGATCAGAAATCGCAGACAGGACTGTTCGTCCGAACCGTAGGCATAACACGAGCCACAATGAGGATCGGGCTGGCCAATATCGTCTATAATATGCGCCGCGTTCTCCTCCTCGAGCGGATTAATGCCGCCGCGTAGTAATCCAGAGCATGCACTTCTCTCTCTGCTCAAAACGTAGAGCGAAAATTATCATCCAGAACCTTCAATGCCAGCCTACTGCCCCTAAAATCGGGCAAAGACGTCTGTAATTCATGGTTCTTCGAACCCTCCA
>NZ_JBFCXX020000053.1:0-1159 GCF_040702925.2 Acetobacter fabarum
GAGTGTGAAGGCATGGGTCAAATCTCGATGAAAATTTCCGCCCTACCCGGGTCAGTTCTCAGTGAAAATCAACACTCTGAGACCATGCCGTTCTTAGAAAAGCCGCGTCTATGTCATTTTTGGCAGGTGGATTTTGAATAAACGTGTTCATGATAATTTTTTCGTAATTAGCCTTGATGCGTCTGTCATAATTATACCTGTAGTACGTAGAACCGTTGTAAACACTCGCAAATGTTACCCAGTCCTTGTTGATCAAAGCGCGTCGCATTTTATTATTAGAGAGATTAAATTTCACAAAAGCATCAGCCTGTTTATTAATATCACCCATAGCACGAACAAAATCAGATACAGCACCATACCCAGCGCAACGAAAATTCTCACCTAGGATTTGAAACGCACCCCATGACGTCGCTTTGAGAGCTGCATCGTATTCGGCACAGAAGGCGAAGCCGCCCTCTTCCTCTTTCCGGGGTGTCGGACATGAAAAAAGTGGCTTCCGGGTAACGGAAGCCATTATCTCACAATTCCAAAACCCATCGTTTTATTCGGCGACGATGGCCTCCACGCCTTCGCCTATCTGCGTGATCGGAGTGTCTGTTTTAGTTGCGCTCATCGTATTTTCCGCGACGTAACCGACGCCTGGACCAGTGGGATCTTGATGCGAGGCAGTTCCACCCACACGAACAGGACCAAGGGTAATATTTGAAGAAGGACTAACGCTGACTACGTTTCCAGACACACGCCCCGTCAACCCTGAGCCGGTCAATAATCGAGCCAAAGCCTCCTGTTCCGTAAAATTCCCATTGAGTGCAGCAGACTGATGTCCGTTCAGTATCTTTGGGTCCGCACTTACCTGCCTATGAGCCTGCTGCCCGAATGTCGTCAGCGCTGTCGAAAGCGCCTGAGCCGGAATGTGGTAGGGTTCCTTCCCTTTCCGGCCCTCTACTGGCGCACCCCACGCGTCCCGAAACTACGTGTGAATTCGCTTCCAGCTGATTCCCATATGCTTCCAGTTGGTGCTCTGGAACGCAGAAAGCCCGCTCGGAGAGCGGGCTAACTACTTGTTTTTAAATGTAATTCAGTGGTTGCGGGGGTAGGATTTGAACCTACGGCCTTCAGGTTATGAGCCTGACGAGCTACCGGGCTGCTCCACCCCGCG
>NZ_JBFCXX020000054.1:0-1146 GCF_040702925.2 Acetobacter fabarum
CTAGCACTACAGTTGCATTTTGTGTTGAGTTCTGAATCTATGGGTAACCATGATTCAGGATATGATGAGTGGCGGTGCGTCTGTTGAAGAGACGCTGGAATTATGGGCGCGCTCGCTTCGGTCCGCCAAGGAGCGGATTGCTCCACTGTTCACGCAAAAACGTGTCGTAGATTCAGCCTGTGCTTTTCTTGATATTTTGATTGGCAATGAACCACGCAAGACGGGATGGATGCGAGCGGAAGCCGCAGGAGATCCTGGTCCATGGCGGCAGCAGGCGCTTCTGGGGCGCGGGCACTGGGATGCCGATGCCCTTCGGGATGTCGTCAGGGATTATGTGATCGAGCATCTGGGCACTGAAGATGGTGTGCTGGTGATTGATGAGACCGGTTTTCTGAAGAAAGGTCAGGCGTCATGCGGTGTCGAACGGCAGTATACGGGATCTGCCGGCAAGATCACGAACTGCCAGATTGGGGTATTTGCCACCTATGTCTCGGCGCGGGGCCATGCCTTTATTGACCGCGCCCTGTATCTCCCGAAAGACTGGACATCGAACCGTGAGCGCCTGCAGCAGGCCCACGTTCCCGATGACGTGGTGTTTGCAACCAAACCGGCGTTAGCCTCGATGATGATTGAGCGGAGTATTGAGGCCGGTGTGCCCTTCCGCTGGGTTGCAGCAGACAGCGTTTATGGCGTGGGAGATGTGGAACGCACGCTTCGTCGGGCAGGCGTTGGATATGTCCTTGGCGTCAAAGGCAATCACTGGTTCGGGTCATGGGCAACCAACCCGCTGATTGCAGGGGAAGCCAAAGATATTGCTGCAAACCTTCCAGAGCAGGACTGGTACCGCCTATCTGCGGGACACGGCACAAAAGGTGAGCGGCTGTATGACTGGGCGTATCTTGCGCTTGCCGATCTGGATGCTGAAGAATTTGACTGCCCTATTGCCGGACCATGGACACGCGGCCTGTTGATCCGTCGGAGTATAGGCGATGGAGACCTAGCCTGTTTTACGACATGGTGTCCAAAAGGAACAACCCTGCAGGAACTCGTGAACGTTGAAGGCACGCGCTGGAGAATCGAAGAATGTTTCGAGACGGCCAAAAACGAATTCGGTCTTGATCATAACGAAACCCGTTCCTGGCATGG
>NZ_JBFCXX020000055.1:0-834 GCF_040702925.2 Acetobacter fabarum
TCGTCGATTACTGTTAATATGGCTGTGACTGCGGACCCCTCGCTGACGTGGCCATGTTACGCAACATGGTGGGTTGAGGGGTATTGAGCATGAGCGAGACAATGACCACAACCACACCCATAACCACATCCGAGTGGTGGGCAACAAGCTATCCGGCCCGGTATTATGTCTGCCCTAATTCCAGCGCACTTATTGGCGGGTATCCGTCTGTTATGTGGGTGGACGTTAATGTGTTCCCGTCCGCCCCGGCGTGGCTGCCTGCTGCGTCCGACATGATCGCGTTGACAGAGGCGGAATGGACGGCGCGCAGTACGGGAACCCAGATTATGGTGAATGGAGCCGTCCAGACTTACACGCTGCCCGTTGTTGCTGTTCCTTTGCAAACACAGGCGACCACCGCGCAGGCATGGATACAGCAGCAGGCTAATCTGGCTTCTGCCATGGGCGAGGTCTTTACGGCTGATATGAAGGCCTATGTCCGTGCCATTGCGGCCATAGCCAGCGGCGCGGATACCACCAGCACGGCACTACCTGCCCAACCTGCGGATGTGATGGCGGCCAGTAGCGGCACGTCCTGAGCCAAACCAGCGCACCCCGCAGACCCGCCGCCCTTTTGAGGCGGTTTTTTTATGTCCGGATGGAACAGATGACTGAAACACAGTGCGCAGGACCCTGCGCGGCTGAAGATGACCTGCGCGTGATCGTGGACAGCCACGCCCGCCGCCTTGATGGGCTGGAGGACGATGTGGACACACTCAAGTCCGGCCAGAGCGCCATGATGGAACGGCTGATTTCCATCGAAGCGCAGGGGCAGGAGCGCGAGCGCAACCGGGC
>NZ_JBFCXX020000056.1:0-512 GCF_040702925.2 Acetobacter fabarum
CTGTGCCTGAAATAGCATCTGGCTGGGTCAATTCCTGATGAAAAACCCGGGTCAGTTCTCAGTGAAAATCAACAGTTCGTGTTTCCACTGCCGGATGAAAGCGGCCACCCGTCCGTAGGATCCATCATAACCCAGTGCCACAAGGTCTTCATGCAGTCGTCGCGCCGTGCGCCGATTCTTGCGGGGGCGAGCGGCTTCCAGGACCAGCCATCCCCTCAGCCTGTCAGCAAACGGGTCCAGTCGGCTGGGACGTTCGGGGACCTGGAACCGCGGTTCAATACTCTGTGCCCGGAGATATTTCCGGATCGTATTGCGTGACAGTCCCGTCCGGCGTTCGATCTCGCGGATCGGAAGATGATCCCGGCAGTGCCACCGGCGGATCACACTCAGAAGCTCCATGTCAATCACTCCAAAAACCCCCCAGCAGATGATGCCGGGGAGTGTGAAGGCATGGGTCAAATCTCGATGAAAATTTCCGCCCTACCCGGGTCAGTTCTCAGTGAAAATCAACA
>NZ_JBFCXX020000057.1:0-476 GCF_040702925.2 Acetobacter fabarum
AACCTGAAGGCCGTAGGTTCAAATCCTACCCCCGCAACCAACGACGCTTGCGAATGACCATTCGCCACATTTCGCCGGGATCGTAGTGTGCGGTTCCCCGCAACCAACGATACTTGCGATACGAACGCATCAAGAACGCCACTGTCCGGATGGACCGTGGCGTTTTTCTTGTGCGCCGCGAATTGGAGGATTGCCGCCAGATCGCCACGCAGGATGATCGCCAGTTCGCCGTCGGCCGGCTGGAGCGTGATCTGCGAGACGAGTGTGCGCAGACGCTCGGCTGCCTCGCTCTTTGTCTCCTCAGCCTGAAGGCTCTCATAAAGAGACGCGATCCGCTGCTGATAAATCTCCGCCATGTTCGGATGCAGCAGGGGAGGCGGCTCCTCGGTATTGGCGACCTTCTGTTCCAGTTCCTCCTTGCGGGCTTCGAGCGTCGTCATTTTTTTCATGACCCGCTTGGATGCCTCAATGTCATC
>NZ_JBFCXX020000058.1:0-470 GCF_040702925.2 Acetobacter fabarum
CCGGCGTTAGCCTCGATGATGATTGAGCGGAGTATTGAGGCCGGTGTGCCCTTCCGCTGGGTTGCAGCAGACAGCGTGTATGGCGTCGGCGATGTGGAACGCACGCTTCGCCGGGCAGGAATTGGATATGTCCTTGGGGTCAGAGGCAATCACTGGTTCGGGTCGTGGGCGACAGGCCCGCTGATTGCAGGAGAAGCCAAAGATATTGCTGCAAATCTTCCAGAGCAGGCCTGGTGCCGTCTGTCAGCGGGAAGCGGCACAAAGGGTAAGCGGTTATACGACTGGGCGTATCTTCCGCTTGCCGATCTGGATGCTGAAGAATTTGACTGCCCTATAGCCGGCCCATGGACACGTGGCCTGTTGATCCGCCGGAACATCGCCGATGGAGACCTTGCCTGTTTTACGACATGGTGTCCAAAAGGAACAACCCTGCAGGAACTCGTGAACGTTGAAGGCACGCGCTGGAGAAT
>NZ_JBFCXX020000005.1:0-182941 GCF_040702925.2 Acetobacter fabarum
GGCGGAGGGGGCGGAGGAGGAGGAGGGGGCGGCGGCAGAACGCGCGTCTGAATGGGCGGCCTGGCAGGTGGGGGCGGGCTGTCGCCTTTGCCCATCCCGTAGATCAGTCCCCATATGCCAAGAATGTGCAGGAAAAGAACGAGCCCTGCCACCAAAACCGCAAGGACAATGGTGGAGTTGCTGCCAAATATTCTCTTGTCCTCCCGCGCGGCGGGCACTGTTGCACCATAACCGGACAAAGGTTTTTTCTGCTTCTCTTTTTGTATTTCAGTCATTTCAAAGACCATCGACTGCGCTTTGCAACCTGCCCCAACAGGGCAAGTCCAGCAGGCCATTGCTGCAGATTGCTATCATTGCCCATGTGCCCATTGCGCCCGGTGGACACAAAGGTTGCACCCCAGCTTTGCGCCAGACAAGAGCCACGGGTCATGGACAGCCATGGGTCATTACTGCTCCCCACGACAATGGCAGGAAATGGCAACTTGATACGAGGAATAGGACGGAAATCCGCAACCCGCTCGCGATCGGCCCCTGTATGCTGCTCAACATCGGCAGGAGCAACAAGTAACGCCCCGGCAACCCGGCGCGCTAATGACGGATTTTCTCCACCCCAACGGGCCACCAGCAATGCACCCAGACTATGGCCTGCCAGCAGGACAGGATGTGCGCAAGCCAGCAGCGTGCGCTCCAGCGCCTGCTTCCACTGCGCGTAATACGGTCTTGACCAATCTTCCTGCTCGACACGGTTACACAGAATGTTCTTACGCAGCAAAGTGCTTTCCCATTGTGTCTGCCAATGGCTGGCATTAGACCCATCCAGCCCGGGCACCGTTACAATGTGGAACGGTCGGACGGCTTCAGCCCACGGAATCATATAGCTCTCCATACCTGCCCCAAAAATTGCAGCCATGCGTTTGCCCAGAGACCCGCCTATGATGGCGGTATGGTTGTGGGAGAAGACACATAGCGCAGATATGGCGTGATGCTTTTCCAGCCCTGCGGGAAAAGAATTTTTGCCTGTGCCTCGCTTACGGAAGGTACAATAATAACGTCCTGACCACTCTGCCAGTCAGAAGGCGTTGCAACCTTGAAGCGATCCGTGAGTTGCAGACTGTCAATGACACGCAGAATTTCAGAAAAATTCCTGCCAGTTGAAGGCGGGTATGTGAGTGTCAACCTTACCTTATGCTCCGGATCAATAATAAAGACGCTGCGCACGGTAATGCCCGGGTCCGTGTCCGGGTGGATCATTCCGTACAGGTTTGCAACCTTTCTGTCCGTATCGGCCAGAACCGGATAGGACACTTTTACATTCTGTGTTTTTTCAATATCATTCTGCCACAGCTCATGCTCTTGCAAACCATCGACTGAAAGAGCCAGAACTTTTACATTCCGCTTTTCCCACTCAGGGGCCAGCCGCGCAACAGTGCCGAGTTCTGTCGTGCAGACCGGGGTAAAATCCTTGGGGTGGCTGAACAGAACACCCCATGACTCACCCAGCCATGTATGAAAACTGATAGGACCTTGCGTGCTGTTCTGCACAAAATCCGGCGCGATCTGACCAAGCTGAATACTCATTGCATTTATCTCCACTTTATAACCGAAAATTACTATATTTAAAAAATACCTCCTTATTTTACGAACAAAGACTTTTACAATTCAAGAGCTGCCAGAACCTGCTCCGTTTCCGTACGGTCCATCCAGTCTGGCGAGACATCCACAAAATGGATGATATGATCAGCCCCTACGGCAAAAATGGCTGGTTTTGGAAGTTCCCATACGTTATCAAGCCCGTTCAGGCTGGAGCTTTTTCCACCACCGGATAGGGCCGCACTGCGGGACGCGTCATCAAACGTATAGGTAATGCCCAGTTTGCGCGAGAGGGCCAGACCTGTATCCGATGCAACCGTGAAAGGCAGGGCATGTTTGACCACAATTTCACTCAACGCCTGCACAGGTTGGGGTGAAATGGCCACAAGGGGAATACCCGCAGCCGACAGGAGCGGCCACAAGGTGTCCCGGTAGTGGGGCAACGCGATGTTGCAGGCAGGGCATGTTGAAAAACGGAAAAATATTATTACCCCCCCTCTTTTTTGAACAAATTCATCAAGATCTATGCTGCCGCCACCGACTGTGGGCAACACGGCATGTGGAAATACATCACCTGTTTTAACAAAAGGAGAGGAGATATTATGCTGATCCACCAGCGTCTTACGCTGCTCAACATTGACCGCCAGCGCCTCTGGCTTCCAGGTACGTTCCCGCTCCTCTTCCAGAACCCTGAATTTTGCCCTCAATGGCAGATTTAATGCAGATGATGTCATGAAAAGCCTCGAAACAGAAACGGATTCATGCTGATACTGCCGCAAAATTCCTGTCCATTCATAAGGATTTTTTCTTATCCTTTTCTTGAGCAATACTCATGCCCCCGCAGAGGACGCCAGCAGATCGGCCAGATCGGCCGCTGCATCGGAAAGGTGATTACGCCGCACCAGAACACTTTCAATTTCGGGCAGAGCGGGAAGCGCATCCCCTGTGATGGTAGGCAAACCTTCCACCGTGGCAAAACGGCGGGTACGGCAGCTCATCCCCATCCCGCCCTGCACCCCCGCACGCAAAGCGGGCAGGTTGGGCGTTTCCAGCACAAGGCGGTAATCTCTGCGGCTTTGCATTAATGCCTGGAGTGCCGCATCCCGAAAACGGCAGGGAGGTTCCAGCAGTACAAGAGGAACTTCTGAACGCTCTGCAATTTCTGGGTTGCCAATCCACGTCATACGGTCATGCCCAACCACTGCCGATGTAGCTCCTGAGCGGTCTCCGTGCTGCCCAAGACAGAGAACAATGTTGAGCCGGAAATGATCGAACATTTCGAGCAGTTCCGCCGAGCCGCCCACACGCACAACAAGCCGTGCGCGCGGGTGCGCCAGACGGAAGCGCCCCAGCACTTCGGGGAGGAGTGTATCGGCAAAATCCTGCACCATGCCCACAGCAATAGGTTCGGGTTCCAAATCCTGCCCCAGAGTGATCATGATCCGATCATTAAGGGATAAAAGCTGGCGCGCGTACCCAACCAGTTCCTCGCCAATCGGGGTTAGAACTAGCCGACGGCCATCCCGCCTGAAAAGCTTCTGCTGCAAAACATCTTCCAGCCTTTTCATTTGCAGGCTGAGGGCAGACTGGGTCAGAAAAATGGTTTCGGTCGCCAACGCCATGGACCCTGCCTCCACAATGGCCAGAAACGACCGGAGCAGTTCCGTTGGTACATTGCGGACCATGCGTTGTGGCAACACGACGGAATGGGACATGGCGGGTTCTCCAACTGCGGCCCTACCCGTAGCGAGAGGCCATATTAACGCCCACAAAGTGCGCTATGATTATTTCTTTCTTGATTTCACTCATTTTTCAATAGTTAATTATGGAATGCACTATTAATATACGTTTAATATGGAGGAGCCAAAAACATGCCCGTGGAATTTATTGGCTTTATCGGCAGCCGAAACCAGTCCGAAACCATTGTGCCCACAGGGCCAACAGTGAACCCCACCTACATTGAAACATCAGCCAAAATTCATGAAAATGCAGGCTTTGACCGTGCTCTGATCGCCTTCCACTCCGACTCGCCGGAGAGTATTCTCATCGCGCAACATGCCGCATCCTTTACGCGCGACCTCAAGCTGCTGATCGCACACCGCCCCGGTTTTAACGCGCCGACCATAGCGGCACGCCAGTTGGCAACGCTTGACCACCTGACCAAAGGGCGCATTGCCGTACATATCATTACGGGTGGGAGTGATACGGAACTCCAGGCTGATGGCGACCACACCACAAAAGCCACACGCTACGCCCGCACAAAAGAGTATCTGGATATTGTCCGCAAGGAATGGGCAGCCCAAACCCCCTTTGACTACAAGGGAAAATTCTACGACGTGCGAGGGGCCAACTCCGCCGTCCACCCCTACCAGAAAGGGGGTATTCCGGTTTATTTTGGCGGATCTTCCGCCGAGGCAATTGAGGTTGCTGGCGAACATGCCGATGTTTACGCCCTCTGGGGCGAAACCTATGAGCAGGTCGCCCAGACTATTGCACAGGTTCGTGCTGCCGCAGCCCGACATGGGCGTAACCCGCGTTTTTCCCTCTCCCTCCGTCCGATCCTTGCTGAAACGGAGGACGCGGCCTGGAAGCGCGCTGACCATATTCTTGAGACTGCCCGCGCACTTCAGGGACAGACCGGCTTTGCCCGCCCGGCGACCATTCCCAACGAGGGCTCCCGCCGCCTGCTGGCCGCAGCAGAGAAAGGGAGCCGTCTGGACAAGCGCCTATGGACCGCAATGGCCGCGCTGACGGGGGCGCGGGGAAACTCCACATCCCTTGTAGGAACGCCCGATCAGGTTGCCGAAGCCCTGCTTGACTACTACCGGCTTGGCATTTCCACATTTCTGATTCGTGGTTTTGACCCGTTGGGCGATGCTTACGCCTATGGCCGCGACCTGTTGCCCCGTGTGCGCGAACTGGTGACCCAGGAAGATGCGCGCACCACGGGGGTCGCCGCCTGAGCAGACGCGTAGGGCCGATACGCCCCAGCTAAACAGCCTAGAGCGACATCTGAAAGAAACCCATGACTGACATCACGCCCCTGCGCAATTTTGTGGTTGATCTGACCCGCCTGTATGACAGCACACAAGACCCCAGCGCCATACAGTCCCATGCGGCAGAGCTGCTGCGCACCCTTGTTTCCCGCGATGACTGGCTGCCCGAGGATTTTGCCAGACCCAGCCCGGAACGTTACAGCCAGTACCTTTTGCATTGCGACCCTCTGGAGCGTTTTTCGGTTGTCAGTTTTGTCTGGGGGCCGGGGCAGAAAACCCCTCTGCACGACCACCGTGTGTGGGGGCTGATCGGGATGCTGCGTGGCCAAGAAAGCGAAACGCAATATACGCGCGACGCCCGCGGAAACTTCCATGAAGGTGCCACCACCCTGCTTGAGCCGGGCGAAGTCGCATCCCTGACGCCGGATGCCAACGACTACCATCTGGTCGCCAATGCCCTGCCGGAGGCAACCTCCATTTCCATCCATGTCTATGGCGACAACATTGGCGGGGTCTCCCGCGCAACCTACAACCCCCAGACCGGCGAAGAAAAAACTTTCATCTCCGGTTATTCCCGGATCGAAACCCCCAATCTGTGGGACCGCTCGCGCGAAAGGAAAGCCGCATGAACGCTCAACCCCAGCACGGTCCCTTACCGCAGACAACGCCAGAACAGATACGCCATGCCCTGCGTAGCGGAACCGAAACTGCTTTGCTGGACCTCCGCGAGGAAGGGGCATTTGCCACAGGGCACCCCCTGTTTGCCGTTAATCTGCCGCTTGGTCGGATTGAGGAGCGGATTGCAGACCTTATCCCGCGCAAGACCACGCCCATTGTACTGTATGACAATGGTGAAAACCGTGTGGCAGCCGCACTCAGCACACTACAACGGCTTGGCTATACACAGGTCACACTTCTGAGCGGGGGGCTGGAAGGCTGGATTGCTTCGGGAGGGGAGATCTTTATTGACGTGAATGTTCCCTCCAAGGCATTTGGCGAACTGGTGGAGCATGTCCGCCACACGCCCTCCCTTCCCGCGCAGGAGGTTCATGCCCGGCTTGAACGGGGGGATGACCTTGTTATTCTCGATGCCAGACGGTTTGTTGAATATACTGTCATGTCCATACCGCAGGGACGCTCGGTACCGGGGGCCGAACTGGCGCTGCGGGTGCAGGATATTGCGCCATCACCGTCAACCACCGTTATTGTCAACTGCGCAGGCCGTACGCGCTCGATCATTGGCACACAATCCCTGATCAACGCCAATATTCCCAACCCGGTCTATGCCTTGCGCAACGGCACAATCGGCTGGACACTTGCCGGGTTTGACCTTGAACACGGGGCAACACGCACCCCGCCCGAAAGTTCTGCCACACATCATGCCCTTGCTCGTGAACGGGCACAGCATCTGGCAGAACGGGCCGGGGTGCGCACGGTTACCACACAGCAGCTTACTACCCTGATCAACAGGGACGAACACACAACCTACCTGCTGGATGTCCGCTCCCCGGAGGAATATGCAGCCGACCACCTGAGCGACTTTCGCTCTGCCCCTGGTGGGCAGCTTGTGCAGGCAACGGACGAATGGGTCGGTGTGCGCCATGCCACACTTATCCTGACCGATACGGATGGGGTCCGTGCCCGCATGACAGCCCACTGGTTACGCCAGCTTGGATGGCAGGAAACCTACGTGCTGGATGACTGGACAGGGCTGGACCATGCAACGGGCTTCCCTCCCCCCCGCTTGGCAGCCCCCCTCCCCGAAACAGCCACACTCTCCCCCGCAGATCTGGCTGTGGCTCTGGCATCGGATTCTCCTCCGCTGCTCCTTGATCTGGATATCAGCCCGAACTTTAAAAAAAATCATATAGACGGGTCATTTTTCATTATCCCGACAGACATCTTCTCCTCTCCGCAGGTGCATAAAGCAGAGCAGATTGTGCTGACATCCTCCGATGGTGTAGCAGCACACAGCGCGGCTGTACGCTTATCCACCACACATCCGGGTACAATCCATGTGCTTGCGGGCGGCACCGCTGCGTGGCAGGCGGCGGGTTATCCGCTGGTAAGCGGATTTTCAAACACCAATGCCCTGTCCGAACCCGTGGATGTCTACAAACGCCCGTACGAAGGCACGGATAATGCCGGGGCCGCCATGCAGGCCTATCTGGACTGGGAGTTCGGTCTTGTGGCTCAACTGGAACGGGATGGCACTCATGGCTTTCAGGTTCTGGAATAAACCGTAACGACCGGACTGTTCGAGCCATAATACATACAAAAAATGGGGCGTTATCTCGCGCCCCATTTTTTATACCGTGTGTTTTAGTGCTGATACACACCGAGCGCATTGAGCAATGTTGTTCTCAATGCCTCAAATCCGGGGTCGGCATGTCGGTTCGGGCCTGCCAAAGAGATTGGCAGCGTAAGGCTGATCCGCCCTTTTTCCAGCACAACCGCCCTGTCCGCCAGCAAAAGAGCCTCATCCACGTCATGCGTGACCAAAAGCACCGCGCTGCGATGATGTTGCCACAGACGCGCCACCAGATCCTGCATTTGCAGGCGGGTCAGAGCATCAAGAGCGGCAAACGGTTCATCCAGCATCAAAAAACGTGGTTCGTGGATCAAGGAGCGGGCCAGTGCGACCCGTTGCGCCTCCCCGCCAGACAGGGTTAGAGGCCAGGCGTCAAGCCGGTGGCCAAGATTGACCTTTTCCAGCACCTCCCTTGCCTGATCACGCGTTTTACCCTCCTGCCCAAGCACCACATTCTGCCAGACACGTTTCCACGGCAGCAGACGACTTTCCTGAAACACCACGGAAATTTCACTGGGGCAGGAAACATGGCCTTCCTGCACAAGGTCCAACCCGGCAAGAGTCCGCAGGAGTGTGGACTTGCCAGACCCGCTATGCCCCAGCAGGGCAACAAATTCGCCCTGCGCGATATCAAGGTCCAACCGGTCCAGGACAGCAGGGCCATGACCAAAGCGGCGGCTCAACCCGCGGATATGAATAGCGCTGGTTTGCCCTGCAAGATGCGCAGGTGGCGGGGTAAAAGAAGCGTTCATCGGGCAACCCCTCCCCCCTGAGTGGTGCTGCGCCACACAAGGGCATGGTACTCAAGAAAACGCACGAACTGGTCCGATATAAGACCCAGAAGACCATAAACTGCCAGACCCACGAAAATAATATCGGTTCTCAGAAAATCCTGTGCGTCCATCATCATATGCCCGATCCCGTTTTGGGCATTGACCTGCTCGGCCACCACCAGCATCAGCCAGGACAGGCCAACAGCAAAGCGCACCCCAACCAGCAGGTCAGGCAGGCTGCCCGGCAGAATGATATCCCTGATCGTCTGCCAACGCGACAGACGCAGCGTCCGGGCCATCTCCAGCAGTTTCGGGTCAATCGAGCGGATACCCTTATGCAGATTAAGATAGATGGGAAACAGGGAGCCAAGCATGACAAGCAGAATTTTCGGGCTCTCGCCAATGCCGAACCAGAGAATGAAAAGCGGAACAAGCGCCAGAACAGGGAGAGTGCGCAGGATCTGCAAAGGAGCATCCACAATATTTTCCCCAAGGCGGGAAAGACCGGAAACCAGAGCCAGAAGGATGCCAACCACAAGAGCAAGGCAAAAACCAGACGCCGCACGGCCCAGCGAGGCCTCCAGATTGCCAAGCAGAGTCCCATCTTCAATCAGCACACGCGCCGTGCTGACGATCTGAAGGGGAGAGGCCACCAACCGGACCGAGAGCAGACCGGTTGAGCAGGCCACCTGCCACGCCAGAAGCAGAAAAAGAGGAGAGAGAAAGCGGGAAAGGACGCGTGCCCAATGCCCTCTCACGGACAAAGACAGGAATTTTTTCAAAATACCGGATCTATTTGCAAATGCACGACCACGGACACGCGCGGTATGCGGGGGGTGCTGCGCGGTGGTGTGCAGGGTTGTTTCGGACATAAGCGGGAGTCCCTCCAGATGGCGTGCCTGTGATGTGCATTCTCCCATAAACACGATAAAATTGTGTATTAAAAAAATTAATGCGATTAATTTATACATATATGTTGTATATCACCGCGCAAGATGGTTTTATTCTGTTATGAACCGAACCCTAAAATACCATCTGTCTGGCATTCTGCTGGTTGTCCTTGGGCTTGCTACATTGCCGCACGCGGCCAGCGCCGAAGAAGAACTGATTGTCGCAGACCAGAAGGGGCAACAAAAAGCCCTTATGGAAGCCGCAGGGGCAGACAAAGATCTACACTACCATATTCACTGGGTGGAATTTGCCGCAGCTGCCCCCCTGCTTCAGGCCCTTGGAGCCGGTGCGGTAGATACCGGCATAGCAGGTGATGGTCCGTTCCTGTTTGCATGGGGGGCGGGACTGCCCATAAAAGCGGCCTATATGCTGCCACCAAAAGGAGGTGGCAGTGCAACGGCCGTGGTTGTGCCCGAAGGGTCTGCCATAACATCTCTTGCCCAACTTTCAGGACGGCGGATTGCAACGGGCAAGGGCTCCATTGGCCACCTTCTGCTACTGCGCCTGCTGGCAAATCACGCCATACCAGCGCCAGCACCCGAAATCAGCTTCCTCTCCCCCGTGCAGGCAAAAGCCGCACTGGATACAGGCCGGGTTGACGCATGGTCCACATGGGAGCCCTATGTCTCCCTTGAGGCAATTGGAAACCATGGGCACATTCTGGGCGATGCCAGCGGGATCATGCCCAATAATGATTTTTTTATCGCCAACACCGATGCCCTGAGCAAAAAACCACAACTGCTGGCTGATTTTTACCATCGTATGACCCAGGCTTATAGCTGGGGCATAAAACACCCAACCGATTATGCAGGAATACTCTCACAACAGACAGGCATTCCGCCCAATGTTGCCGGAGCTGTCGCCCAAAAACTGATTGGTATTCCCTCCTCCGTAACACCCGATGTTGTACAGGCTGAAGCCGATGTGCTGGAAACCTATCACGCAGCCCATCTGCTGACCCCCACCCAACCGATTACCGAAGCATTTGAGCTGAATTTCCCCCCTCCATAACGGCTGTATGGAGGAGGAAATATGCAAACTAGATGAGAAAATCATCTGGTTTGATAACGCCCTTCAAATGCGTATGCGGATAACGGGTTACGCCCCGATGGATACTCACGCGCACGTAGACTTTCAGGTAGGCTGTCGCCATCTCCACGCCTGCCAATAACAAGAGCCGCGTGCAAAGCGTAGCCTTCAGGAATTTTCAGGCTGGCTCTGGCCAGTTCACTTTCAAAACCACTGACTGGATGAGCAGTCCAGCCATTCTGACTGGCCTGCAACTGAATAAGTACACTCGCCGCACCCGCATCAAACGCATGGCTTGGAGCCGGAACAGGTTCGCCTGTTTTGCTGTCCGGTATGGTTGTGCTAGAGGCTATGTAGACAATAGCTGAAGCATTTTCCGCCCATGAGCGATTGAACGGAATCAGCAGCCCCAGAAAACGCTCCCAGTCTGGTGTATTCCGCCGGGCATAAATAAAACGCCATGGCTGACTGTTATAGGCCGAAGGCGCCCAACGTCCGGCATCCAGCAGGTCGAACAGAGCATCCTGTGTGATGTCCACAGGTGTAAAAGCCCGGGCAGACCAACGGTTGAGAATGAACTGCGCCACGGCAGGACGCGCCTCTCTTTTTGCAAAAACAGTCATGCTCTTTGTATCCAGTTGCGAGCCCCCCCCTAACCGCACCCGGCTTGGATGCGGCTGGGAGTAATAGAGAAAAACCGGGAATTCAGCCAACACTGGCTTGAATAAGGGCATAACGGTTGACGGGAAACGTCAGGCCAAAATTTTCACGGAATGTGTCATGCTCATAATCTTGGCGGAACAGGCCACGTTCTTGCAAAATAGGCACAACATGTTCAACAAACAGATCGAGCTGTCCGGGAAGGGATTCAAAAATATTGAACCCGTCCGCCCCTCCCTGCTCAAACCATTTTTGCAAGGCATCAGCAACCTGTTGGGGTGTGCCAACAAAGTCGCCACGCGGGGTCGCCAGTTCCTGAGCAATCTGGCGGATTGTCAGATTTTTGGCGCGCACGCGCTCCAGAATGCGCAATGATGCACTCTGGTTGCTTTCAAGGCCAATTGCTTCCACATCAGGAAAAGGTCCATCCAGATCATAAAGATGAAAATCGTGGTCATTAAAAGCACGAGCAAGATAACCCAGCCCGGTTTCTATGGAGGTCAGAGCAGCCAGTTCCTGATAACGGGCATCAGCATCTTTTTCACTCAGCCCAACAATAGGACTTGCTCCGGGTAAGATAAAAGGCAGCCCAGCAGGACGGCCCAAACGGGCCGCACGGGATTTAAGGTCGGCATAATAGGTTTGGGCTTCGGCCAGATTCTGGGGTAGGCAGAACACGGCTTCAGCGTGCCGGGCCGCAAAATCCTTGCCATCTTCGGAAGCACCGGCCTGAAAAATAACCGGCTGTCCCTGTGGGGAGCGATCAATATTCAATGGTCCCCTGACCTGAAAATACTTGCCCGTATGCTCCAGACGATGCAGCTTTGCCGAGTTAACAAACACATTTTTTTCTCTATCGCCAACCAGCGCATCATCTTCCCAACTGTCCCATAACCCCTGGACGACCGAAAGATGTTCTGCGGCAATATGGTAACGCTCCTCATGCCCCGGATGTCTGTCCCGGCTAAAATTTGCCGCAGTATCGGCCAACCACGAAGTTACAACATTCCATCCCGCGCGACCGTGACTGATATGATCAAGCGATGCAAACTGCCGCGCAACATTGAACGGTTCCGTATAGGCAATGCTCACGGTGCCAACCAGACCAATATGCTCAGTCGCCCCGGCAAGGGCAGATAGAATTGTCAGCGGTTCAAAACGGTTGAGATAATGCGGGCTGGATTTATCGTTGATGGAAAGACTATCGGCTACGAAAAGAAAATCGAATTTTCCTTTTTCCGCCAGCCTGGCCTGTTTGCGATAAAAAGAAAAATTCGTACTGTCCCGTACAGTTCGCTCTGGATGACGCCAGTCATCCCATGTCCGGCCTACGCCGTGCAGGATAAACCCCAGTTTAAGTTTGCGATCCTGTGTCATGTCATCGGTATCCTTATTTTATAAAATCTGTTCAGTATGCTGTGCCGATTAAAGAAACCGTAATGAGTATGGCGTGTGTATTTTGTTGTGAATAACAAGAAATACTAATGGAATATTCATCAATAACAAAAGAATCCATGGCATCCACCCATGGTGCGTGACCGAGAGCGATTATGCAGAATTTTTAATTATACCTTTGATTTCATAGATATTCCTCAAACTTCATATCTTTTTTTTGGCCATATTCCCGCGCCTCAGAGGGCGATAATTCAAAAAGTTATCCTTTTTGATTTCTTGCATGATTTTCAAAGAAAAATTTTGCAAAATTCTTCTAATGAACTGAACTTAGGGTAACACAGAATGTCTGTAGAATTTATTGGCTATGTCAGTGCTCGTGAGCAGACCGAAGTGGTCGGCCCCTACGGCCCACAGGTTGATCCTGCCTATATCGCCAATGCCGCACTCCTGCACGAACGCGGTGGGTTTGACCGTATTCTGGTGGCGTTTCACTCCCATTCGCCAGACAGTATTCTCATAGCTCAACATGCCGCTTCCGCCACATCCAGACTGGGGCTTCTGGTCGCACACAGGCCAGGTTTTGTTGCCCCAACGCTGGCTGCCCGGCAGTTTGCAACACTCGATGCCCTGACCGGCGGACGTGTTGCCATACATGTCATTACCGGCGGCAATGATCTTGAACTCCAGGCCGATGGAGACCACCTGACCAAAGCCGAACGCTATGCGCGTGCTGCGGAATATATCCGCATTGTACGCCGGGAATGGCAGGGCGGAGACGCATTTGATCATGATGGGGCCTTTTACCACATCCGAGGCGCGCACTCAGCCATTCTGCCCCAACAGGCGAGGGGCATTCCTGTCTATTTTGGCGGAGCATCGGATGAAGCCATTACCGTTACCGCAGAGCAGGCAGATGGCTACGCCCTGTGGGGCGAACCTCTGGAGCAGGCTGCGGAACTGGTAGGGCGCGTCAAAGCCGCCGCCGCAAACCATGGACGATCCCTACGTTTTTCCATTTCCTTCCGCCCTATTCTGGCCAAAACGGAAGAAGAAGCCTGGGAGCGGGCTGCCGCCATAGAAGCCACACTGACCGCACGCCAGAATCAGGCACAACATGCGGCAGACATAGCTCTGGACACGGCAGGCGGAAAACCAACAGCCGAAACACTCCCCACCAACGAAGGCTCGCGTCGCCTGCAGGCTATTGCAGCCCGTGGCCCACGCCATGATGAACGGCTGTGGACAGGAGTTGCCCAGGCAACGGGAGGGCGCTGGAACTCAACCTCGCTCGTTGGAACTCCAGAACAGGTCGCACAGAGTCTTCTGCATTACTATCGTCTTGGCATTCATACTTTCCTGATCAGGGGGTTTGATCCACTACCAGATGCGCTTGTATTCGGCCGCGAACTGATCCCACGCGTGCGGGAACTGGTCGCACAGGAAGAAGCCAAAAACAGTCACGCGGCGTAGAGCCAGTCAAAATCACTTATTTTTTCACTGGAGATGTCATCATCATGATCCGCACCGGGTTCCGTGTTCTTCTATTTGCCTCGCTTCCGGGTTTTACGGCGGCGCAGGCCGCCAGTCTGCACGCCTCCCCTACTCCCCCTGCGGCAACATCCAAAACACACAAAAAAACATCCAATCCTTTACAGGGTAACGCAGAAGCCATAACCGTTCGCACCATCCGCAACACACCTCACCTAGCCCGCAAGGTGACACTGGGCGCGTTAGGTAATCGCTCCGAATTTGATACGCCTTTTTCTGTCAGTTCAATCTCGGCAGCCCGCATGGAGGCCATGCAGGCCAATGATATTAACGATGTCATGCGTTACGAACCCGGGGTACAGGCTACGTCCAATGGAGGTTCCACAGCGTCTGGCTCCAGTGTGCGCGTGCGGGGACTGAATCTGGACTGGACGAATGGTTATAAGATCGACGGACTGGCCATTCCATTTTGGTACATAGATCTGCCTGTTGCCAATTTTGACACCATTCAGGTTTACAAAGGGGCTTCCGCCTTTATGTATGGATTTGGCTCTCCCGGCGGTGTACTGGACTACCGGCTCAAAGCCCCTGTGGAGCAGCGCAAGATCACGCTTGAGGCAGGCTACCGTTCCGATGCCGTATTCCGCCAGATGCTCGACGTTGGCGGATCACTGGATTCCGCCCACCGTGTCCAGACACGCCTGTCTTTTGGGAGCGAAGTGGGCGAGCAGTATAACTCCAGCTTTGAACGCAATCTTTCCATGTCGTTCACGACCGACGTACGCATTACCGATGCGCTACATTGGCATTTCAACAGTTTTTACATGAATACCCTGCAAAAGGGCATGGTCAACACCATCCTGACAACTCCCGGACTGGGCGCAGTAACACCTGTCAGCGGACGCACGGCCTTTGGTGCGGAAAATTCCTGGAAAACAAATGACCTCAGACGTTTCAGTACTGGTTTTGACTGGAATTTCGCCAAAAACTGGACCGCAAACCTGACATACGCCTACACACACCTGAATGAGCAGTTCCCCTCCAACCAGTTAACTTTTATCGGAACAAATGGTGACTATAAAAGTCAGGCCTATGAACAGATGCGGGTACTGACCTACCATCAGGTTGATTTTACCACACAAGGCCACTTCAATACCGGCGCACTGCGCCACGACGTGCTGATTGGCATGACGTATCTGCGCCAGATGTTTGACTGGGACGCCAATGTGGGGGCCAAGCTGCCTTTTGAATACGGCAACATCAATACTAACCGACCCGTTATAAGCAATGGTCCGGATTTTTCACCCCAGATGTACCGCTATATCAACTACCAGCAGCTCGCACCCTACTGGAACGATACCGTAACACTGGGCAAATGGTCGCTCATGGCTGGCGCCCGCTACACAGCATACACAGAAGATGATTTTACCAAAACTGGTGCGTCCAACGGCTCTCATCGCAACAACCCCGTCACACCCATTGTCTCGCTTACCTACAAGGCTGCACCGTGGATCAACACCTATTTTAGTTGGGTACAGGCTGTGCAGACTGGCGGGCAGGCACCACAAGGCACCAAAAATTATTCACAGGTTTTCAGTCCTATCCGTAGTGACCAGTACGAACTGGGTGTCAAAGTGCAGCGCCGGACATTCAGCGGCACACTCGCTCTTTTCCGTATGGACACGGGAGCGGCCTACACAAACGCCCAGAATTATTATATCCAGAATGGCATATCACGCTATCAGGGTGTTGAGGCCTCCGCATCATGGCTGATTACAAAAAGCCTCAACCTGAATGCAAGTCTTGCCTATCTGGATGCCCATTATATTCGCGCAGCCGCAAGCTATGTCGGGCATCAGCTTGAAGCGGTAGCCCCCCTGCAGGCTGCTTTAAACGCCGATTACCGCATTCCTGCCGTCAGAGGTTTAAGTGTTAATGGTGGCTTCAATTATGTCTCCCGCAGTTGGCTTGATGCGGCGAACACAGTCCACCTTCCATCCTATATCGTAGGAGAAATTGGTGCAGCCTATATAACGCATGTGGACACACATGCTGTAACAATCCGTGCCAATGTCGAAAATATTGGTAATGTCCGTTATTGGATGAGTCGTGGCAACTATAATATCTTCCCCGGTGCTCCACGTACAATCACCCTGAGCGCCCGACTGGATCTATAACTCCTCATTCTTTGGAATATCTTCTGGCGTGGAGCAATTGCACAGCCAACTACAAAAACCGCTCCGCCGTTATTAAATGGCTTGCTCGCATTGCCTATACAGATAGGTATGTATTCCGGTCCCCTATAAAAACCCGAAATGGGACTATATTGGGTGACCGGTGTCATGATTCTGGCAGACAATATGGCGGCCAAATAAAAAATGGATGGACCGGGGCCTGTTCTCGTGCAGGGTTGTCAGAGCGCATACGGGAATGGGTTACATCGTAGAGTTCGACGAGACTGTTAAACTTGATGTGCCGCTTGACCACCAGCGTGGCAGCACAACCTGTCGTGTACAGATCAAGGGGTCGTCTCAGAAAACGGAAAAAATCGTACGCTAAGCGTGCGATGAGACTCGCACCCAGCGGTAGAGCGTCGGAATAGACACGCCGAGGTTCTTGGCCACGTCTTTGGGAGGGACACCGCTGGCCAGCAGCTTCTTGGCCAACTCGACCCCCCGCCTCTGACGAACCTTCCTTGCCTCTCTGATAAGCGTGCGAGAATACCCAAGCGTACGTAAAACGCACTTTCGTGCTGTGACCCCTAGATGATCGGATATGCTACCGCATAGAGGTCGCCGCGCCCCCCATAGGGGGTAGTTCATCGCGCATTTCATGATGGCAGGACCATCGATCGTGTGATATTCTGAAACGATGATGTATCTTGGAGCAGCCGATGAGTGAATGGTGGGAAAGAGAGGATCAGGATGTTCTGGTCCCGTGGGTCGCAGAATACGCGGGAGAGATCGATGAAGAAGCGATTCGTGGCACTGCGGATTGGCTTCGGAACAAAGCCACCACGGACGATTGGTACCGGGCCGTATCGGATCTTAACTGGGGTTTCGGCGTAGAGCCGTTCGTCTGGATCATCCGCCAAGCACGTTGCGACAAGGCGACGGCGTTGCGGGCCTTCTATATGGCGAGACCCGGCGAGATGCTCGACTACGGGAATGACTTCTCACGAGTACCTGGATTCCAGCAGAACACCTTTCATTTGGTGTCCGAAATCAGGACTCGCTTCATGAGTGGTTTCTACACACGGTCGACGATCGCGTTCGATGCAGACCATTTCTTGAAGAAAGAATCCTACGCGCCGGAGAACCCTCCAGCCGAGGCACTTGACGCGGTCATTCCGCCGCTCATGCGCCAATCCCTTCCAGGTCGGACCCTCGCATGGAACCGATTCGACGTGGAGCCGGTACATTGTATCTGATCGCCGAGTATTTTATAGAATTCAAAACCCCATATCCGGCCCTCGGCTCATTCCCCGTGACCGCCGGAAGGTCGGTTCCTCGATCTCCCGCGCGAGATGGCGCTGCCGATCGCGTTCCTCCTGCTGGCGCTTGACCTCGGCCTGACGGGCCAGCTCCTTCCTCCGGCGCTCGGCCTCGCGCTCCTTCTCGGCCCGCTCCCCGAGCTTCCGAGCCAGCCCGACCGCCAGCCGCGCCCGTCTCCCAAGCCCCTCGAACGCCTCTAGCACCACCTCATCGAAAACATGTTCGCAAAGCTGAAGGACTGGCGACGTGTTGCGACCCGATATGACCGGTGCGCTCATACCTTCATGTCCGCAATCCACACCGCAGCAAGCGTCATCTTCTATCTTAAAGAATAAGTCCTGAGCCTAGAGTTTGGGGCAATACAGGGCTGGTGCGACCGACCAGCATTTGCCCCTATCTCTATACAATCCAAGCCAAAGAAATTCCTGCGCCCAGACGAGGCAACGCAGCTTGTGGCTCATGCCGCCCCACACCTGCAGCCCCTATTCGTCTTTCTGATCGGGACCGGCTGCCGACTGTCTGAAGCTCTCGATCTGGAATGGAGTGATGTTGATTTGTGGGGCGCGCGCGCTGTCGTCTGGCAGAAGCAGGGGAACCAGAGGCACGTTGATATGCCGCCATGCGTAATTGACTGGCTGAAGCGCATAGAATGGCGGGAAGGTCACGTATTCCGACCCGTCACGCAAACCCGAAAAGGCTCCGTTATCGGTGAGCGCTACCACAACTCTGCAAGACAATATGGGGGCCAGATAAAAAACGGTTGGGCTGGGGCTTGCAGACGTGCGGGTCTGCCAGGAAGATTGCGTGAATGGATTCCTGTGGGCCAAACTTCTTTGCAATCGTGCTTTGTGCCCGACTTCACGCCACACGATCTTCGGCACACGTGGGCCTCTTGGCACTACTGCGCACACCGAGACCTTCTCCGGCTCCAAGCGGACGGCGCGTGGAGCAACATCAACACGGTGACAATATACGCCAAGCTGATGCCAGAGGCATATAAGGACCAGATAGAGAGGTGGTGGAGGGGAGGGCCGCACGTGGGGAATGCGGACTAAAATGCTCCACGGATTTTCCACAGATACCAGTCTGAAACCATAGACAATGGTGGACTGAAATAGATTTAAACGAGTGGAAAATTTCAGCGGGAGACATGGTATAAACCGCAGTATTCTGCGGCTCAGGAATGGTGGGCGCAACAGGGATTGAACCTGTGACCCCTACCATGTCAAGGTAGTGCTCTACCGCTGAGCTATGCGCCCATTCCTGATGTGTGTGGGCCTTTTATCCTCCTTGCCTTGCAAGCGCAAGCCCACAATAGTGGGAATATGAAAAATTTTGCGTCTTCTTTATTCCCACCCAGCCTGAAGCGGTTGTTTCAGCCTCAGCAGGATATGCAGGAAGAGAGCACAGCCAACAGACAGGCGTCTCCCAATCCGGTTCTGGTCTGCGGCACACCCGCAACCAGCCCCGTGGTGCTGGCCTCCCCTCATTCGGGATATTTTTATCCGGAGACGTTTATACGTATTGCCCGCCAGCCCCTCGACATCCTGCGAAGTGGTGAAGACAGCTTTGTGGATGAACTGGCCCTAGGCGCCCATAATCTGGGGCCACCGCTGCTGAGCGCCACGTTCCCCCGTGTGTTTTGCGATGTAAACCGCGCGGCATGGGACCTGGACAGCCGAATGTTCCATGGCGCCATTCCTTCCTTTGTCGCACCCTCTGAGCAGGGGCGGGCTGGGCTGGGTTCCATACCCCGAATTGTTGCAGACCGCCGCCCCATTTACCGGCATCGCCTCCCCTTTATGGAGGCCGCCTTACGTATCCGCCATTACTGGATGCCCTACCACGCAGCTCTGGCTGATCTGCTACAGGCCGCCCATACGCGGTACGGCTTCTGCCTGCTGCTGGACCTGCATTCCATGCCCGATGCGCCACAGGCAGGCTCGCCCGACTTTGTGCTGGGGGATCGCTATGGCACATCCTGCACGCAACGCCTGACAGATCTGGCGGAGCAGACCTTGCAGGGACTGGGGTTTAAAACCGCCCGGAACGCGCCATACGCAGGGGGGTATATTACGCGCCATTACGGCCGCCCCACCCGGAACATGCACGCCCTGCAAATAGAAATACGACGCGGCCTGTATATGGATGAAACCACACACACACCGCATGAAGGTTTTGCCGCCTTGGCAGAAGCCCTGACCATTCTGGTCGCTCAGGTTCTGGCGCATTTTCCCGCGCAGGAAAAACCAGCGCACAATTCTGGCTGACATGCCCCCGCCAGATATTGAAAACAGGCCCGCCCCACCACATCTGTGCAACCGGAACAGGCAGGGATGCACGACCAATCAGGCGTGGCATACACTGCCCACGTACAGAGTTTATAAGAAATAACAGGGCCAGTAGCATGACAGAAACACCCCCCAACGCCACGACACATCAGGGAAGTGAAACACGCGAGTTCAGCGCCGAAGTGGGGCGGCTGCTCGATCTGGTTGTGCACTCACTGTATTCCGAGCGCGAAATCTTCCTGCGTGAACTGGTCGCCAACTCAGCGGACGCCACCGATCGCCGCCGCTTTGAAGCCCTGACCGATGCCGCACAGGCCCTGCCCGAAAACGCCAAGATCAGCATCAACCCCGACAAGGACGCCCGCCTGCTGACGATCAGCGATGACGGGTCGGGTATGAGCCGGGATGAACTGGTCGCCAACCTTGGCACCATTGCCCGCTCCGGCACCCGCGCTTTTGGCCAGAAGCTTGAAACCGCCAAACCCGAAGACCGCCCAAGCCTGATTGGCCAGTTTGGCGTTGGTTTTTACGCGGCCTTCATGGTGGCGGACAAGGTGGATGTTGTGTCCCGCCGGGCCGGGTCGGATGAGGCATGGCGCTGGTCGTCCGATGGCAAGGGGGCCTACACGCTTGAACCCGCAACACGCGAAAAAGCGGGAACAGACATTACACTCCACATTAAATCCGATGCGGATGAATTTCTGGACCCATGGCGCCTGCAGGCCATTATTCGCAAATGGTCGGACCATATTGCATGGCCCGTGACCATCATGCGTGATGGCAAGGAGGAAGCCGCCAACGAAGGCACGGCCCTGTGGCGCAAGTCCCGCAATGATGTGACGGAAGAACAGCTCGAAGAGTTCTACCGTCATATTTCCCACAACTTTGACAAGCCATGGGATACCCTGCACTGGCGTGCAGAGGGCACGATGGAGTTTTCCGCCCTCCTGTTCATCCCTTCCACCCGTCCGTTCGAGTTTGGCGAACAGACGCGTGAGAGCAAGGTGCGCCTGCATGTGCGCCGGATGTTCATTACCGATGATGCCGAAATCCTGCCCCCATGGCTGCGCTTTGTGCAAGGTGTGGTGGATACGGAGGACCTGCCGCTCAATGTCTCGCGCGAGATGTTGCAGGCAACCCCCGTTCTGGCCCGTATCCGCAAGGCCGTGACCACCAAGGTTGTGAACGAGCTGAAAACCCGCGCCAAGGATGCGCAGGCCTATGCAACGTTCTGGGACAACTTTGGCCCCGTGCTCAAGGAAGGCATGTGGGACGACCCCACCTATAAAACCGATGTGGCAGCCCTTAGCCGCTTCCGCTCCAGTGCGGTGGATACCCTGACCTCGCTGGACGATTACATAAGCCGCATGAAGCCCGAGCAGGATGCCATTTACTACGTAACAGGCGACAATGCAGACGTGCTGAATGCCTCCCCCCAGATTGAAGGCTTCAAGGCCCGTGGGGTGGAAGTGCTGCTGCTATCCGACCCGGTGGATTCCTTCTGGCCGGAACGGCTTGGCACATATGAGGGTAAAAGCCTGCGCAATGTAGCACAGGGCCTGAATGACCTTGAAAAATTTGGCGCACCAGAAGCCAGTACCGCTGAAAAAGCGGATATGGAGACCCTGCTGCCAGCCCTGAAAACCGCTCTGGGGGATGCTGTATCCGACATCCGCGCAACGGATCGTCTGGTTTCCAGCGCCATGGTGCTCAGTGCGCCAGAAGGCGGGCCGGACCTGCAACTGCGCAAGCTCATGCAGCGGAGTGGGCAGGACATTCCGGACGTTACCCCTGTGCTGGAACTTAACCCTGCACACCCCATGATCCATTCTCTGGCCCAAAAGGTGCAGGCAGGGGATAAAATTGATACGTTGGCCCATATCCTGCTTGATGTTGCCAGCATCCAGAATGGTGAAACACCAAAGGATGTTAACGCCTTTTCCCGCCGGATCATGGATTATCTGGCTGGTGGCACGCAGGACGCCAATGCACAGTAACGTCGTGCTGGCTAACCGTAAGGGAGCGCGCTCCCTTACGCCCGCAAAACAGAACGGCTGGAGCAAAGGCTCCAGCCGTTCTGTTTTTCAGGGCTTTTCAGTCTGCTTGACCGCATTCCATACGGCATCCAGCATCTCCACACTCTGGTCCTGCATGCTCAGGCCATCCTGCGCCAGACGGGCTTCCACCGCCTCGAACCGGCGGGTAAACTTGTCACAGGCCTGACGCAGACAGGCTTCCGGGTCCAGCTTCAGGCGGCGTGCAAGGCTGGCGACAGAAAACAGGACATCGCCCAGTTCATCCTGCATTTTTTCCCGGTCATTCTTCTGCATTTCTACCGCAAACTCGTTTATTTCCTCATGCACCTTGTCCAGCACACCAGAAATATCGGGCCAGTCAAACCCAACACGGGCCGCGCGGGATGCCAGTTTGGAAGCCCGAAGCAGGGCAGGCAGAACAGGCGGCACACCCGCCAGCGCACCAGAGCGCCGCGTTGCCTCCCCCCCGGATTGCGCCAGACGTCTGCGCTCCTGCTCCTTGATCGCCTCCCACTGCCCCGGCATGGCGCGTGCGGACAGTTCAGCCGCTACGGGCTGGGACAGAGCGGCACTCCCCAGCACATCCTTGCCAAAGGTGACCTGCGGGTGCCGACGGATCATTTTTTCCGTAACAATTTGCGCCACATCAGCAAAAGCGAATTTCCCCTCCTCTTCCGCCAGCTGCGCCTGATAGACAACCTGTAACAGAAGGTCCCCCAGCTCATCGGGAAAAGCCTGCCAGTCCTGCCGCTGAATAGCGTCGAGCACCTCATAAGCCTCTTCAATGGCATAGGGCGCTATGGTCAGGTGTGTCTGCTCGCGGTCCCACGGGCAACCTTCCTCCGGGTCGCGCAGACGCGCCATAAGAGCGAGCAGCCGCTCAATATTCTGCGCAGCCTTGTGCCGGTTCTGCACGGCATCCACAGGGGACGTTGCGGGGGATTGTGCGCTACGGGTCATGATCTCTGCCTGTTCTGGTGGCCTGCCTCGCGGGCAGCGCGGGACTTTATGTGTTAAACATTGTGCCATAATCCTGTGCCGCGTCTATGCGCTTGCAGGCAGAAAGCCTAATCTACCGCCAGAAACAGGAGACAAAGGCATGACACAGAAACCCGTTATCTTCATTGATGGCGAGGCAGGCACAACAGGGCTGGAAATACGCGAGCGCCTCTCGGCCCTGCCTGTTACGCTGTTTTCAATCGACCCCGCCCGGCGCAAGGACCCTGCTGCCCGCAAGGACGCCATGGCCGCAGCCGACCTGGTTGTTCTGTGCCTGCCGGACGATGCCTCGCGCGAGGCGGTGCATATGGCCGCAACTCTGGGTGATGCCGCCCCTCGCCTGCTGGATGCCAGCACCGCCTACCGTACGGACCCCGCATGGGTTTACGGCTTTCCCGAGCTGGCAAAAGGTCAGGACCGGGCCATTGCCAGCGCGCTGCGCGTGTCCAACCCCGGCTGTTACCCCACGGGAGCCATTGCCTTGCTCCGCCCGCTGGTGGACGCCGGGGTGCTGGATGCCCACTATCCGGTGTGCATTAACGCGGTCAGTGGGTACAGCGGGGGTGGACGCAGCATGATTGAGGCGCACGAGCATGAAGGCGGGCCGGCGTTTGAGCTGTATGGGCTCAGTCTGGAACACAAGCATGTGCCCGAAATCCACCAGCACGCCAACCTTGCGCGGCGTCCGGTTTTTGTTCCTTCGGTCGGGCATTTTGCACGGGGGATGATTGTCTCCATCCCCTTGCATCTGGATGACCTGAAAGGCCATATCACCGGGAGTGATCTGCACACCATTCTGCACGAACACTACGCCGGACAGGCCCATGTGCGGGTTATGCCACACGAACCCGATCTCTCGGCCGAAGCCCTTGCAGGGAGCGACAACATGGAACTGCGTGTGCATGCCAGCACCCAGAACAGACAGGCCCTGCTGACTGCCCGTCTGGATAATCTGGGCAAAGGTGCGTCCGGGGCTGCATTGCAGAACATCAGCCTGATGCTGGGTTTGAAAGACGGTTGAAAACTGGCTTGAATTTTGAAAGGTTTTAACAATCATGAGCAATCGAGTTGCTATTGTAACCGGCGGGAGCCGGGGCATTGGTGCCGCCATTGCAGAAGCTCTGGCAAAAGACGGGTATGATATTGCCATTTCCTATTCCAGCAGTTCGGCTGCTGCGGAAAAGGTTGCGGAAAAAATTCGTGCCATGGGCCGCAAGGCACTAACCATCAAAGCCAACGGTGCCAGAATTGAAGGCAACCGTGAAGTCATTGCCGAAACCATTATTGCCCTTGGCCGTATTGACGTACTTGTCTGCAATGCTGGCACGTATCCCTACGGCCCGATTGATGAAATGACGGTTGCACAGATTGAAAACATCCTGAATCTGAATGTCCGTGCCGTCATGGTGGAAACCATGGAAGCCGTAAAACACATGAAGGAAGGTGGGCGGATTATTTACATCGGCTCCGCTTTTGGTGCGCGCGCACCTTTCCCCGGTATTTCGCTTTATGCCGCCACAAAGGCTGCCCTGCGTGGCTTTGCCAAGGGCGTAGCGCGGGATCTGGGAAGCCGTGGCATTACAGCCAATGTCATCGAACCCGGGCCGATCCACACCGACCTGAACCCTGAAGATGGGGAAAATGCAGCCCTTATCAGCAGTTTTGTCGCAACTGGCACTTATGGCAAAGTGGATGACATTGCCGCCATGGCTGCTTTTCTGGCCAGCCCCAAAGCATCCTACATTACAGGCGCCGCCCTGCCTGTTGATGGTGGGCTAGAAGCCTGAAGCCACCCAGAACTTCCTAAACTTTTATAATAAATAATGGTTTTTATAACCCGCTCTCATAATCAGTTCATGGGGGCGGGTTTTTTGTACCCACAAAACAAAATAGCCTGCATACCATAGGTATGCAGGCTATCCCTTTGTGAGGCTTCCCTGATGCTAGAATCGCAGGCTAGGGAAACATCTTCTTTATAACAGAAAATGCTATTATATAAAACGATAAATACAAAAACGGTACAAAAAATATAATAGCTTCCAGATCTCCCATCATGGTCAGAACTCCCCTTCCGATAGGGCATCTTCGGCCTGTGCATCAAACAGGACGCCACCTGCGGCTGCGACCAGAATGATCATGACCGTACCAACGGCCCATGCAAAATACCAAGGCCCCTGATCACCCACAAAAACGGCAAACAGAAGAGCCACCACCAGAGCCAGACCCAGCCCCGCAAAACGCAGCAATGTGATCATGCGCTCTCTCCTTTTCAGTAACTATGCGTATCTTTGATGATATCTGCGGTGCGGACTTTCCCCCGCATCACGTAATAACACCAGGATGTGTAACACAGGATAATCGGCACAAAGATCAGGGCCACGGCCAGCATACAGGCCAGACCATACTGGCTGGCTGAGCTGTTCCAGATTGTCAGGCTCTGATCGGGACGTGTGGTGGAGGGCATGAAGAACGGGAACATGGCGGCCGCAACCGTACCAATTGTACCCACCCAGGAACCAAGGCCCATCCACCAGGCCATATGAGACCGGTTAGCCCGCACAAGAGCAACACCTGCCAGCATGCTGAACACACCAAGCACAGGCACCAGCCACAAAATGGGATGTGCTGCATAGTTATGCAACCACCCGCCCACCTGCATGCTCACATGCTGCCCCTGCATGGGATTTGCCGCCATGCCAGGGTCGCCCTGCTCAAGCACAAAACCCGATATGCTGCGGATCCATACGCCACCGGCAACGAACAGAACAACCGCCGCAAGCCCCGCACGAATGGCATAGAACCGTGCCCGGTCATGAATGGGGTTTTCCGAGCGGATCATCAGCATGATGCCACCTTGCATGACACTCAGGCAGACAGCCATAAGGCCACACAGAATGGCAAAGGGATTAAGCAGATACGCCAGAAAGGACCCATCCTGAAAGTACTGCCCGGTCCAGTTAAAGTGGTAGCCGACACCTTGCAGAATATTGCCAAAGGCTGCGCCATAGACAAACATGGGCAGAAAGCCGGAAATCAGAAAAACCCAGTCCCAGCTTGCACGCCACAGGCGGGCTTCCACCTTGGAACGGTATTCAAAGGCTACGGGTCGCAGGATCATGCTGAACAGCAGCAGGATCATGACCACATAGAACACCGAAAAGGACGTGGCATACAGCGTGGGGAACGCCGCAAAAATGGCGCCACCACCCAGAATGAACCAGACCTGGTTACCATCCCAGTGCGGACCAATGATGTTGAGCGCGGTGCGGCGCTCCCCGTCCGTGCGCCCCACAAAGCGCAGCAGGGTGCCTACCCCCATGTCCATGCCCACCATCAGGCCAAGCCCGATCAGCAGCACACATAAAAGGCCAGCCCATATAAGCTTGAGAACAACATAAACATCCATGATGCAGGACCTTCCTTAATGCGCCACAACGGACAGGTGTGCGGGATCTGCATCTTCATGCGGACCATGCGCTTCTGGCCCCAGCCGGGCGAACTTGAACATCAGGTAAAGCTCAACCGCGATAAATATGCTGTAAAGCACAGTAAATCCGGCCAGCGAGAACAGCATGTAGGACACGCTGTGTGTGGATGCGGACATAAAGGTGGGCAGACGGTCAAACACGGTCCAGGGCTGCCGACCGGCCTCAGCCGTAATCCAGCCGAACTCGGTTGCCAGAACTGGCAGGGGAATGGACCACATGCACAGTTTGAGGAACAGCGGGTTACGCTCAAGCTGGTTTTTCAGGCTCAGGTAAGACGCCATGGCAAACAGCACGAAAAAGAACACGCCCAGGAACACCATCAGGCGGAACGACCAGAAGGTTACAAAAACATTGGGCAGAATATCGGGCTTTGTCTGTTCAATAACGCTCTGGAGCTGTTCGGGTGCAATGGCGGTGACGTCCTGACCCGGCGCATGGCGGGAGGCAAGCAGACCATACCCCATGTCGTCCTGATGGGCACGGAACTCTTCCAGATCAGCCGCCTGATGGTTTTCTTCATACCGACGCAGGGCACTTACGGCTGTAATGCCAGACGCAATGCGCGGAGCAGCAGCATCTTCCAGTTCGATCATGCCTGTAATGGGCATGCTGAAGCTGTGCGTGATCAGGGGTGTGAGCACAAAAGGCACACCGATCTCAAAAGAACTTTCCTGCTTTGCATCATTGGGCAGGGCCGCGATGATCCAGGGCTCATAGGGAGGCTTGCTGGTATGCCACAGCCCTTCCATAGCCGCGATCTTGGTGGGCTGGTGTTCGTAATCCAGACGCCCCAGCACATCCCCCAGCGTAATAACGGCAACGGTGGAAAAAATACCGAACAGAGCCGCCATACGGAAAGACCGCGCGGCAAAATCCCGGTGCTGCTTGCGCAACAGGTAGAACGCACTGATCCCCATGACAAACAGGGATGCCGCCACATAACCCGCAACCGAAGTATGCACGAACTTGGCCTGTGCATCGGGGTTGAAGACAACACCAACAAAGCTGTCAAATGTCATCCGCAAGGTTTCGGGGTCGAAATGCGCACCGTTGGGCATGTTCATGCTGGCATTGGCGACCAGAATCCACAATGCGGACAGGTTGGAGCCCAGCGCCACCAGATAGGTAACGGCCAGATGCCCAGGCTTGCTCAGCCGGTCCCAGCCAAAAAACATCAGCCCGATAAACGTGGATTCCATGAAGAAGGCCATCAGCCCTTCAATGGCCAGTGGTGTTCCGAACATATCGCCAAAAAAGCGGGAATACATGGACCAGTTGGTGCCGAACTCAAACTCCATGGTCAGGCCGGTTGCCACGCCCAGAGCAAAGTTGATGCCAAACAGCTTACCCCAGAACAGGGTCATATCCTTGTACACCTGCTTGCCGGTTACGACGTACACCGTCTCCATGGCAGCCAGCATAAAGGTCAGTCCCAATGTCAGAGGGACAAACATGAAGTGATAAAGGGCCGTTAACGCAAACTGAAAACGCGAAAGGTCAACGACCGTAGGATTAATTAAGTCCATTTTTTTAACCTTATTACTGAATAAAAGCGTTTTTCACTTTCAGCTCTTCATGTCGCTCCCTCCTCCGGGGCGAAAACACGCGTCCTCCACCCTGATAACCCTGTGCATGAACGGAAGCACCGCCTGCCGGTGGGTCATGCATACAATGGTTGTCCGCTCACACCGCTGCACCAGCGCGGCCATGAGGGCCTGCTCCAGAGGAGCATCCAGCCCTTCTGTTGGCTCGTCCAGAACAAGCCATGGTGTGCCGCGTAACAGGGCCTGAGCCACCGCTACCCTGCGCGCTTGCCCACCGGAAAGGCGCAGGCCATCATTACCAACCCAGGTTTGCAAACCTTGTGGTAAAGACTGAATAAACTGTGTAAGTTGCGCTGTTTCCAGCACATCTGCCAACTCCTGCTCCGTGGCATGTGGGGCGGCAAGCAGAAGATTGTCCCTGAGTGTACCTGCAAACAGGTGGAAGTCCTGTGCGGCCACACTTACAAAAGCAGCCATATCTTCTGCGCACAGTGTGCTCACATCCACCCCGCCAAAGCTGATACTGCCGCTATCAGGCACGTAAAAGCCAAAGAGCAGGTTGATCAGGCTGCTTTTGCCAATACCGGAAGGTCCGATCAGCCCTACATGCTCACCTTGGCGGATGATCAGGTTAGCATTCTGCAAAACAGGGCTTACGGTTTTCGGGTATGCAAAGCTCAGGTCACGCACCACCAGATCATATGGTGCGTGCGGGAGATCTGCCCCCTGCACCACGGGTCGTGGCGCGCTGGAAGGGCAGGCAGCATCCAGCCGCATGGTGGCAAGCTTTGCCTGCGCTGCGGCCTGACGCGCCAGAGGCAAAGGAGCCGCCACATCAAAAGCAGCCAGAACCCCCAGCACCAGCATGGGAACTTCCGCAACACTCAGTTGCCCCACCCGACAGGCATTCACAGCCAGAACCAGAACCCCCAGCGCCGTAGCAAAGGTGATAAGGGTTATCAGCCCCCGCGCGGCACTTTCCAGCACATCCAGCTTCCAGCATGCCTTGTCCATTCCGGCCTGCTGCACCTGCCACAGTCTGGCCCGGCCACTGGCGGCATCCAAAAGCAGATATTCCCCCATATTCTGGAGTGTTTGCGCCAGTTCCGCCTGGATGTGGCTCTGCTTTTCGGCTTCTACCCGCACCAGCCGGTCCATTGCAGGGCCAGCCAGCAAGGGTACCAGAACGCCGCCAAGCAACAGCCCTGCGGCCAGAAGCGCTGCCGCAGAGAGCGTAAAGCAGGCGAATACGCCTACAAACACAACACCACACAGCAACGCCCGCAAAAAGGGCAATGCGACATCCGTGTAATATGCTGCCACTTTGTCCGTATCAGAGACAAAGCGCCCCAGCAGATCACCACCCTGCTGGTCCACCAACCCGGCAGGGGCAAGCGGAGCAAGGCGTGCGTAAACCCATGCACGCAACTGCCCGCCCAGACGGAGTGCGCCATCATGCGCCACAACCCGCTCCAGATAGCGGGCCAGAATGCGGACCATGGCAAAAAACCGCACACCGGTTGCTGGCAGCACAATATTGAAGGCCCGCGCCACGGCTTGCCCACCCAGCCCTGCAACCGCAGCCCCCGCCAGCAGCCAGCCTGACAGGAAAAGCAGCCCAAAACTGGCCAGGGCCGCAGCACAGGCGAACGCGACACCCAGAGCAAGACGCCAGCGCAGCGCGACCGAAAGACGGAAAAAACCTTGCGCCCCACCGGCCAGAGAGTCTTGTGGCATGTTCATGCAACAGTCTCCTTCTGCACGGGAAGACTCTCTACTGTGCCGCCAGCCACATGCAGCAGCACATCTGCCCGGTCAGCCAGCGCCTGCCGGTGCGTTGCAACCACCACAATGCGTCCGGCCACACACCGGCGCAGGGCATTGGCCACATGCAATGCGCTCGCTACGTCCAACCCTGCTGTGGGTTCGTCCAGCACCAGAACATCCGGATTTTGCAGCAATGCCCGCGCCAGAGCCAGACGGCGGACCTGACCACCTGACAGACGGCTGCCCCGTTCGCCTATATGCGTTTCAAACCCATCGGGCAGGGCTTCTATAAATCCCAGCGCATCCGCCAGATCTGCTGCCTGCCGCAACTGCTGCATATCCACACCCGGCGCACCCAGACGCAGGTTGTCGGCCACAGTGCCAAAAATCATAAGCGGGTGCTGCGGGACCCAGGCCATGCGCACACCATCAAGCGCCATGGGCCGTCCGGATGTATCATAAGCTTCCAGACGTCCGGCAGCGGGCTGCAAAAAACCTAAAAGGGTATTGAGCAACGTGGTTTTGCCCGCACCACTTACCCCCGTTAAAACAGTCAGGCGGTTACGTGCAAAATGGCAGGTGACATGCTGCAAAACAGTTGCGCCATCGGGAGCATGCACCTCAAGCCCGGTGCATGCCAGAGTACCAACACTCCCAACCGGCTGCGGTGTCTGCATACCGTAACGCCCTGCCTGCGCTGGCAGGGCAAACAGTTTACCCATATGCTCCATGGCCGCCCGGGCGTTCTGCCGTGCGTGGTAACTGGCAGAAAATGTCCGCAGAGGCATAAAATATTCCGGAGCCAGCAAGAGAACCAGAAAAGCAGACCGAAAATCCGCCGTGCCAGCCAGCAGGCGTGTGCCAAAAACAACGGCAACCAGTGCAATGGACAGGCTTGAGAAAAACTCCAGTGCGGCCGATGTCAGGAACGCCACCTTCATGACAGACAAAGTTGTGCGTCCGTGCGCCTCCGCCAGTCTGGTAATCCGGTCCAGACTGTCCTGCGTGCGACCAAACAGACGCAGGGTTTTCAACCCCCGCAACGCGTCCAGAAAACTCCCCCCAAGCAGGGACAGTTCCCGCCACCGCCGGTCCATGATGGTTTGCGCGCCATAGCCCACAAACACCATAAAAACCGGCACAAGCGGACCAGTGCAGGCAAGCACGACCAAGCTCCACCCGTCCACCCCCGCCACCACCGCCAGAATAAGGAGTGGCAACACCACCATCATGGCGGCAGAAGGCACATACCGGGCAAAATAGGGGACCAGCGCGCGCGCGCCCTCTGTAAACGTGGTCACGATCTCCCCTGCGGGCACACCAGCGCACACCACGGGCCCCGCCGCAAGCAGGTGCGTCAGCAGCCGCCCCCGAACATGGCCCGCCACCCGCAGACCCGCCTGCGTTCCCAGGATATCAGACGCAAAACGTGCCCCCACCTGCCCCACAAGACAGGCCAGAATCAGCCCGAACACAGAAATTTCCGTTCCCGGACCACGACCATGGAACGCCAGATCATCCACAAGATGGGCCAGCAGGATAAACTGGCACACCAGCAGAACAGCCGACACACCACCGCACACAACAGAACCAAGCAACCAGCCACGCACCTGACGGGCCAGTCCCTTTGTCATATCTGCGCCGTCTGATCGGGCGGGTGTGGCGTCCATGGCTCAATACTTACATAATTTTCTTAACAATTCTGTTAGTTACATTTATCTGTAACTTTAGTCAAGAGCGATACGGAGTTGAGAATTTTCTCAACTACAAGAAAGAGCTACTCTTTCCCCAACCCAGAAAGATATTTTGAACAAATCCCACGTTAGAATTTAAATCTGGTTAATATCTTCCATACAGACAAATAAATATGGATATTCATTTATCTTAACCGCGAGTTTTGTTTTTTTGTTGTAAACAAATCACTATTTTATTGGTTTTTATACGCTTTTGCAGTCCATTAGCCTTCCAAAATTTTCACACAACCGCACAAAAACCAAAATAGTTACATTAACCAATAAATTATCATATGCCTAAAATAATGATCATCCGCGTCAGATTTTGCAAAAAAACACCGCGACTCATGGCACCTCAACCACAATGCGGCCTTTTATTTTGCCATCCAGCAGATCCGTGGCCGCAGCTACGGCGCCTGACAAAGGAATAACCCGTGTCATTTCCGCCAGCAGGTCCCTGTCCACCAAGAGCGCCAGACGATCCCACATGTCCTGCCGGACCTCCTTGGGGCACATCACACTATCTATGCCCACCAGTGTTACGCCGCGCAGGATAAAGGGAGCGACAGTCGCAGGGAACGCCATCCCCCCCGCCAGACCGCAGGCCGTTACCACGCCCTGCGGCTTCATGGATGCGCAGACAGAAGCCAGAACCTGCCCGCCCACCACATCCACCGCCCCCGCCCAGCGCGCTTTTTCCAATGGGCGGGAGGGCATTTCAAAATGTGAACGCGCAAGCACCTCGGAGGCACCAAGCCTTTGCAGGTAGGGTTGTTCCTCCAGACGGCCAGTTACCGCCACAACTTCATATCCCAGTCGGGCCAGAAGCATGACTGCCACACTGCCAACCCCACCCGTCGCACCTGTGACCAGAACCGGGCCGGAGCCGGGTTCAACACCTTCACGCACCAGTGCCTGTACGCACAGCATGGCCGTAAAACCCGCCGTGCCCAGCGCCAGAACCTGCCGGGCATTCAAACCCTGCGGCAAGGGCAGCAACCATGCCCCGGGAACGCTGGCTTTTTGCGCAAGGCCGCCCCAGTGCTTTTCGCCCACACCCCAGCCATTCAGCATAACCTGCTGCCCGACTGTAAAATCGGGGCTGGAGGAACGCTCGACCACGCCAGCAAAATCAATCCCCGGCACCATTGGCCATGCCCGCACCACAGGACCGCGCCCGGTAATGGCCAGCGCATCCTTGTAATTCAGGCCCGACCAGTGAACCCGGACTGTTACCTCCTCGTCCGGCAAGGTATTTTCGGGCAGTTTCTGCAGGGTGGCCGTCTGACCTGCCTGTTCAAGATAGAGCGCATCAAACATCAATTTTTATCCGGCCGAAGAGAACAACAAGGCACACTAGTTCTTCACCAACGCACGCAAAGCCTCTGCGTCCCGTGCTGACAGAATTTTGAAGTCTTTCGCATGTCATGCGTGACATAAAAAATACAATCGGGAATCACGCTGGTCAGCGGCACACTTTTTGGTCATACTGCGACATTCTAACCGTATAGCGGACGTTCTCTTGCTTTTGTTTATAATGGGTCTGCTGACCCTTGTTCTGCTTATCGTGATCAGCATCCTGATCGCGCTTTCCGAAATCTCCTTTGCCGCCGCCCGGGAAGTCAGGCTCCGCAGCCGCGCAGAAGCAGGAGACCCGCGTGCCCAGGCTTTTCTGGCACTCCGCCGCAACAGCGGACAGGTTATAACCGTCATCCAGATCTGCCTGAACGGCGTGGGGATTATGGGCGGTATTGTCAGCTCCGAAATGCTGTCTCCCCCGCTGGCTGATTTTTTCACCCAGTGGAAGCTTTCCAACTGGTGGGCACAAAATCTGGCCTCCACCCTCAGCTTTATTTTTGTCACCGGCATGTTCGTGCTGTTTGCCGACCTGTTGCCCAAACGGGTCGCCATGAACAACCCGGATAAGGTGGCCCTTGCCGTAGGCTGGTTCCCACGGCTGGCGTTACGGATTCTTTACCCTGTTGTCTGGGTTTTTTCCAAAATTTCCGATGTGGTACTCAAAGCGCTCAAAATTCCGGCAGCCTCTGCGGTGGAACCCGTAACGCCTGAGGACCTGCACGCCATTCTGGCTGCAGGCACCGCCTCTGGCGCCCTGCTCCAGCAGGAACACCAGATGATCGAGAACGTGCTGGGACTTCAGGACCGGTCCGTTACATCCGCCATGACACCCCGGGACGAGATCATTTTTCTCGATATTCAGGACACGCCAGAACACAACCACGAAAAAGTGCGCATGGAACCCTATTCACGCTACCCGCTTTGTAATGGCGGGCTGGATAAGGTGATAGGCTCCATCCGTGCGGAAGACGTTCTGGCCTCGGTCGTGGACCCCTCCACCGCCCCATCGGGCCGCCCGCACTCCAACCCCATCGCCCGTATGCGACGGGACGTATCCTCCGTGCCCGAAACACTGAACCTGTGGGATACATTGGCCCAGTTTGATACATCTGGCGTAGGTTTTGCACTGGTGGTCAACGAATACGGACTGGTTGTGGGACTGATCACCTTCAAGGACATCATGGGTGTGCTCATGGATGGACTGGCCAGCCCGTTTGAGGAACAGGCCATTGTCCAGCGTGACGCCAATTCCTGGCTGGTGGATGGCGCGGCCCCCATTGGGGAAGTCATGCGTGAGCTGGATATTGCAAACCTGCCCGACCATGAACAGTTTGATACAATCAGCGGCTTTATCATGCACCGCCTGCGCCGTATGGCCCGCAAGACCGACAGGGTCGATGCAGCGGGATTCCGGTTTGAGGTGGTGGACGTGGAAGGCTTCCGCATCAACCAGTTGCTGGTCACGCGGCTTAACACAGCCCTCTAGGCTTACACGTCAGATTAAGACAAACAGGGGCCGCTCAGGTCTGGCGGCCCTGCTCCCCACATTTTCTATTATTCCTATACTAGAAAAAAAATGACATACTTCCCTCACACGAACATCGTCCAATATAATCTGGAGTAAGTGAAATGAAGTTTATAGCACTTCCTATTGTTTTTTTGCCCGTTCTTTTGCTGGCTGGCTGTGCGGAAACTCCAATGGGGCCGACCGCGCAGGTCCTCCCCGGTCCGGGCAAGGAGTATGGACAATTCCTGCAGGAACAGAATTTCTGCCGCTCTCAGGCAGCCGCCGCCGTGCAGGGGCAGGCCGAACGCCAGAATCATAAGGCCATTTACGGCGGCCTGGCTGCAACTGCTCTGGGTGCGGGACTTGGGGCCGCCGCAGGCGGTGGCGCCGGTGCGGGCATTGGGGCCGCCGCAGGGGCCATGGGTGGCGGTCTGGGCGGAAGTCTCTATTCCAACAGCCAGCAGGGCGGCATTCAAACACAGTATAACAATGCCTATGTGGCCTGCATGATTGCTTACAAGAACGTCCTGCCCGCTCCCCAGCCCGCTTACGGATATGGGTACTCACGCTAACCTTAGGCCCGGATATCCACATAATATCTGGGCCATACAGGTTTTGCAAGCAAGCTGTGCGGCGGCGGCCACTGCACATGACAAGCTTCCCTACAGCTGCCCACGAGTGCTGATTCAAATAAAAAACCATGCCAGAAGGCATGGTTTTTTATTCTCCTGTTTTTACGGTTTGACAAAAAAAAGGGCCATTCTTGCGAATGACCCTTTCCCATACTGATCTCTGACCAAAGCCAGCGACAGACTGCTTCAGAACGCAGCCTGCACACGGGCGGCAAGAGAGTTCCCGTTACGACCAGCACTGTTCCACGCAGAGCCATTCTGGGAAACAATGAAGTGATTAAAGTCAAGCATGAAGCGAAAGTGACGGTTAGGATACCAGTTAAGACCACCGGACCATACGGTCTGACGTCCACCATTCACATTGGCCGAAACATCGCTGAAGTCGGTTACGCTGTAACGACCCGTAACTTCCAGCGCACCCCAGTAGCCACGTGAGGGGTCAAATTCGTGTTCAACACTTGGAGTGCTGAACGCACCTTCTTTGATGTTATATTGGCGGCCTTTACCAAACAGGGTGTAGTTGGCAGCGCCATAATAACCCTGAAGATGAACAGTTTTCTGTGCTGCAGCAGTGGTTGCCTGATTACCACGCTCTACACCAATGTTGTAGTATTCGCCTTTAAGTAACAACTTTTTCCAACGGAAACCAAGTTCCGGCCCTGCGGACCAGATTGATGATGCGTTGCTGATTGCCGCGCTAACCAGATTAGTGCTGGTCAAGTTAACTTCCGGCGACTGGCCGAATCTAGCGGTACGACTGCAATTATTGGCAGTATTCTGAAAATTATTGCAGTATTCCGCGACCTTGAAGGCACTAATGGCAGAAATACCCACGTGCACGTCAATATCTTTTGACACATATGGACGACCAGCAGCACGGAACGTAGCACCCGTCTGGCTATTCATATTGTACTGGTTGGTTGCGCTCGCAGTACCGGAGTTACCCTTACGGTCGCCGTAGGTCTGCCCTGTAAAGTAAGAAGCAATCCACCAGCGTTTTTCGTAATGCAGGCCACCGAAGCTGAAGCGGGCGTCCCCTGCGGCAATTTTACGTACGGCATCGGTAATAGCAGGACGTTCCATCATTTCGAAGTCGTTCGAGCTTTCGGAGTCTTCTTCCGTCACGCGTGGCTGGAAGTAACCAACCGTCAGGATCGTGTTGTGCAGACCTGTATAGTTCAGGTTAGCTTCATACAAACCCTGATCCGTAGAGTTACCATCAGGACCGCCAGCACCAAAATCAGGTGTTACGTTAGCAACCCAGTCTTTATACCGGAAGGTGAAAGGAATACGGAGACGACGGGCATTTTCGGTAAAGCCATTGAAATCGCCATGAGCTTCGTTGCCACGCGGACCAGCATCAAGGAAGCCACCAAAGTCTTCATGAAATGCCAGACCGACCGAGAAGCCGTAAACACCGTCTTCGGAAGAGACCGTAAAGCGACCTTTGGGGAAGCCGACAATCATGCCGCCAACGCGTACTTCTTCATCAGAAGCCGTGGCAGCCTTGAAGTCTTTCCAGGACATAGTGTCACCACGGTCAGACGGGGGAGTGCCCACGCCGGACAGGGGCGCAACCTTTTTCATGGGTTCCTGCTCGCCAAACTGCACGTTCGGATCATAGTTCCCATCAGCAACATGCGTGGTATGGCGGCCGTGGCCAGCTGCCTGACCCATGCGGCCTTTGTTTGTGGTTGCATCGCTTTTGGCCAGCTGATGCTTAAGGATGACGATCTGCTGCTGCATATCCCGACGCATCTGGGACATTTCCGCACGCAGCAAACGGATTTCGGAATCCTCAGTGGAAGCTGCCTCGGCCACAGGAGCGATTCCAGCCAACATAAAAGACGTTAGAGCAACAGAAGAAAAAAGCGAGTTACAGCGCATTGTGGCCATTCCATGATAAGAACGATGAGGAGTGAATAACCCGCCATAACTTTCTTGTGCGTGATGCTTCGGTGATGGTTTTGTTACGGAATTATGAAAAAAAGCGGCCCGTTTCAGGGCCGCTTTCAAATAAGCTCAAATACGCAGTAAAAATTATAGACAGCTGATTATTTGCCGCTTTTCCATGCGGACATAATGCTGTCCTTAACGGTTTTGGGCAGCGGAACGTAATCCAGCTTGGTCGCAACGCTATCACCGTTATTGAAGCTCCAGCCAAAGAACTTCTGCACGGCCTGATCACGCCCGGCGTTACGGGCAGGCACGGGAACCAGCACGTAAGTTGCAGACATGATCGGCCAGGCTTCCTGACCATCCGTGTCCAGCAGGTTAATGGCAAAGTGGGAAGCATGGCTCCAGTCTGCTGCCTGTGCTGCGTGGGAGAAGCTGGTCATGCCCGCTGCAACGCTGGCCCCTGCATGGTTGCGCAGGCGAACGGTCGTCAGGTGGTTACGGCTTGCATAAGCGTATTCCACATAACCAATGCCACCTTCGGTGTTCTGCACGGTTGCGGCAACGCCGTCATTCCCACGCGCACCCAGACCACCGGGCCAGCTGATGGATGTGCTTGCACCGTAGTTTTCCTTCCATGAGGAGGAAGAACCGGCAAGGTAGGACGTGAACACAAAGGTCGTGCCCGAACCATCCGCACGATGAACAGGTGCAATGGCCACTTCTGGCAGCTTGACACCGGGATTGAGCGCAACGATCTTGGGATCGTTCCATGAGGTAATGGTGCCTGCATAGATTGCGGCCAGCACATCACCACTCAGCGTGATCGTATCGGGCTTGATCCCGCCGGGGATGTTCACAACCGGAACAATGCCACCCATAACCGTGGGAAACTGGAAGAGGTGGTTGGTTTCAAGCTTCTGGGCATCCATCGGCGCATCGGATGCGCCAAAATCAACCGTGCCAGCCACGATCTGGTTCTGGCCTGCGCTGGAACCCACGCTCTGGTAGTTGACGGTCACGCCAGTAGCGGACTTTGCAACCGCACCCCATGCCTCATAGATCGGAGCGGCAAAGCTAGAACCTGCGCCGGTCACGCTCTCGGCCCGAGATGCTGCTGGAAGTGCCGTAAGGAAGGTGGTCATAACGGCCAGACACATTCCAGACCTGACTGAAAAACGCATGTTGGTTTTTTCCCTGAGCCAATTGCAAAAGTTTACGGCTACAAAAACGTGCCGTGCCGTTCCGGGTTAAAGTAAATCAGAACAGAATGGTGTTATGCTTTCGGGACAATTGAATGACGGTTTTATGACACGGCAGACCTAGTTAAGCAGCGGCAGCCATATCCGGCAGGCTGTTCCTTCACCCACCGTGCTTTCCACAACAAAACGCCCATCATGACGAGCCAGAATCTGCTGCACAATGGCCAGACCCAGCCCACTGCCCTGCACACTGGCGGCCGTTTTGGCCACGCGGTAGAACCGTTCGGTCAAGCGGTTAAGGTGCCGCGCGGGAATACCCGGCCCCGTATCCGTAACACTCAGCACCAGCCCCGGTTCGGCAGGCCAGCCAGAATTTCTGGCAGCCCGCGTGCAGGAAACCGTAATGTCCAACGGGTCTTCATTGCGTTTACCCCGATCAAACAGGCCGTATTTGAGCGCATTTTCCACAAGGTTCATCAGCACCTGCAAAAGCTGGGCCTCATCCCCCTGCACGCAGAGTTCCTGCGCATCATCCGCCTGCACCTGAAAATGGACAGGTTTACCCGCAATCAACCCCGCTGCCTCATCCGACAAACGCCTGAGCAGTTCGGCAATGCCTATTGTTTCTCTGGGTCTATGATGTTCCTGCATCTGCACACGGGACAGATAAAGCAGCCCGTCAAGCAGACGCTGCATACGTCTGGCCTGCTCGGACATAATACCTAAAAACTCTTTTTGAATAACCGGATCATCCGCCGCAGGACCTTGCAGGGTTTCTATGAACCCCAGCAGAGAAGCCAGCGGCGTGCGCAGTTCATGGCTGGCAAAGGCCACAAAATCCGTGTGCTGCCGCTCGGCCAGAACGGCCTCGGTCTCATCATGCAAGGCAACAAAGACCAGCGTTATTCTGGACGAAAACGCTCCACCGCCCTTGCGGTAGCCTTCAGGCAGAAAGGCATCTGGCACCGTTTTCTTCTGCAGCCACGCCCGCACAACGCGGTAATGGGGAATATCCAGCACGATCAGCGCTTCCGCCGGTTGCTGGTCTTCCTTTTTTTGCGCCAGAAGCCTGTCCACCGAACTTTGAAAAGCCGGATGGCGGATAATGCTGCCAAGGCTGTTTGTAAACTGCCGTCTGGCCTCGGCCGAAATCACACATGGCAGGCGTGTGTCATTCAGCACCAGTGTTGCCGCAGGCAGGCAGGCCATAACCTCATCCAGCGTTACTGCGGAAGCGGCATCGCGCCCGATCCGGGTTTTCTGCCGTTCCGTATTTCCCGGCAAGGGTTCAAAGCGGCTCGAGCGGGCGATAGACAGCGACAGAGCCGCCAACGCACCGCCCCCTGCCATACCGCAGAGTGCCGCCAGCCAAGCATGCATGATCAGCCGCCCCTTTTTGCGGTTGTTGCTTAGTCCGGGTCCTGCACTTTATCCAGCGCATAGCCACGGGCCCGCACGGTACGGATCAGGTCCACCCCGCCCCCTTCGTTCAAGGTTTGCCGCAGGCGGCGGATATGCACATCCACTGTGCGCAGTTCCACGAAGGAGCTGCGCTCCCATGCATGTTTAAGCAGTTCCTCACGCGAGAAAACCTGTGCCGGGTGCAGCATAAGGAACTCTAAAAGCCGGTATTCCGTTGGCCCCAGAGACAGCAGACGACCATCACGCTCAACCTTGTGGCTCACTCGGTCCATGACCAACGTATCAAACCGCAGGGTTTTATCCGCCGGGGGGGCCCGGCGCAGAATGGCTTTAACCCGGGCAAACAGCGCATCCATGCTGAAGGGCTTGACCAGATAATCATCCGCCCCTGTATCCAGCCCACGAATGGTGTCTGCTTCCTCGCCACGGGCACTGAACATGATAATGGGCAAGGCTGCCGTTCTGGCCTGCTCGCGCAAGCGGCGGCAAACTTCCAGCCCGGAAATACCTGGCAGCATCCAGTCCAGCAGGATCAGGTCCGGCCGACGTTGCCGAACGTAATCCAGGGCCGCCTCTCCGTCCGCCGCGTGGCGAACCATGTAACCCTGTTTTTCCAGATTGTAGCTAACAAGCCGGGCGAGTGCCGGATCATCCTCAACAACCAGAAGATCTGCCTTATGCATACCAGAATGCCTTTTAAAAACCTGCACCTAGGATATGACGCGCAGATGACAAAAAACAACCGCCCCTCTGCCCCAAACCCCGGGCTGGCCGCATTATGCCCCTCTGCACCCCCATAAAAGCCGCCATTCACACGGGAAAAACCACTTTATGAATGTTTTATGACTCACCCCCGAAAGCAGCAGACCCCCAACAAAAAAGCCCCGGCGCAAAGGCCGGGGCTTTAAGGGGCTTGTCGTAAAGCCATCATAAATTCAGTCTTCAAACGGGTCACGCACCAGAATGGTGTCATCCCGGTCCGGGCTGGTGGACAGCAGGGTTACAGGTGCCCCCACCAGTTCTTCCACCCGGCGGACATACTTGATGGCCTGCGCGGGCAGGTCTGCCCAGCGACGGGCACCCTGTGTGGTTTCTTTCCAGCCTTCCATCGTTTCATACATCGGGCGCACACGCTGCTGTGCGGCTGAACCGGACGGGAAGCGCTCTATCTTCTGGCCATCCAGTTCATAACCGATGCAGATGTTGATCTCGTCCAGACCATCCAGCACGTCCAGCTTGGTCAGGGCCAGCCCGTTGATGCCACCAACCCGCACAGCATGACGGACCAGAACCGCATCAAACCAGCCACAACGGCGCGGACGCCCCGTAACCGTGCCGAATTCATGGCCGCGCTCACCAAGGCGGCGGCCAATGCCGTCATGCAGTTCGGTCGGGAACGGCCCTTCACCCACGCGGGTGCAGTATGCCTTGGCAATACCCAGCACAAACCCGGCAGCCGACGGTCCCATGCCAGCCCCCGTACCCGCATTGGAGGCAACCGTGTTGGAACTGGTCACAAACGGGTACGTCCCGTGGTCCACGTCCAGCATAACGGCCTGCGCACCTTCAAACAGGATACGGCGGCCATTACGGCGGGCATCGTCCAGAATGTCCCATGTTGCAGCCATGTATGGCAGCACCTTGGGGGCAACATCGCTCAGGAAGGCAAGCAGTTCTTCCTTGGAGAAAGTCTGCGCGCCAAGGCCTGCCAGCAGGGTGTTATGGTGCAGGAGCAGTTCGTCCAGCTTCCAGTCCAGCGTTTCAGGCTCTGCCAGATCGCACAGGCGGATGGCACGGCGGGCCACCTTGTCTTCATACGCAGGGCCAATGCCACGGCCTGTGGTGCCGATCTTGCGGTCACCACGGGCGGCCTCACGCGCGCGGTCGAGCGCACCATGCACGGGCAGGATCAGGGGCACGTTTTCAGCAATTTTCAGGGTTTCGGGCGTAACCTTCAGCCCCTGTTCGCCAATGCGGGCAATTTCGGCCAGCAGAGCCTGCGGGTCCACCACAACGCCATTGCCGATAATGCCCAGCTTACCACTCACAACGCCTGAAGGCAGGAGCGACAGTTTGTAAACCTGATTGCCAACCACCAGCGTATGGCCGGCATTGTGACCACCCTGAAAACGCACCACCACGTCGGCCCGGCTGGCGAGCCAGTCAACAATTTTGCCTTTGCCTTCATCGCCCCACTGGGCACCGATCACGGTTACGTTGGACATAGACGGTCTGCTCCTGAAAAAAACTGCCTGCTGGTCAAAAAGAAAACAATCGCACCCAAGGGCAAGCCCTCAGGCCAGATCCACCCGCTGAGTGCCTGAAAGAATGATGCCACAACCCAAATGCCGTGCCTCGGCCTCGGCCTGCGCACCGGAAGCAAAACCCCGCACCGTGGCGTATCCCTGCGAACGCAAAGCGGCTGCTTCCTGCCTGCTGGCATCTGCTGCCAGATACACACGCGCACGGGCTGGTGTGGGGGGGATCATGCGGAACAGCACATCGGGGCGCAGGGTTAACCCACAGGCCGGTTCGTTATCATTGCAAAGATAACGCCCGCCACGCCCCAGTTCTTCCGAGCGGCCAACGGCAAACAGGGTTACGCATACGCCGGTATGGTACTTCCAGCCCCGGAACTCCACCGGGTCCGCGGTCATGCGCAGGTCCGGGCAGATTTCGCGCACGGCTGCGACCGTATCAATCAGCCGGTCCAGAACAATGCGGGCCTTTGGAGGCAGGGTCAGTTCTGCCAGTTGCGCCACAGTATGTTCGGCAGCCCCGGTGGCATCCAGCAGGGCAATAAGCGTGGCGGCCAATGCACCCCCATGCTGGGCCACGGCGGCGGCATCCTTGCGGTCAAGTGCGCGCATAAGTGCCGGGCGCTGGGCGGCGGGCACACCGGCCTCTTCCAGCAGGGCGGGAATAAAGGGCGGCATGGTCAGGTCGAAGGAGACATCCTTCACCCCCAGACGCTTGAGTGCTTCTGCCCCGATGGACATGACCTCGGCATCTGCTTCGGGGGAATCCGGGCCGATCAGTTCTATGCCGGTCTGCATGATCTGGCGGCTGCTTTCCTCCGCCGCCACAGGGGCCACCACAACACACGGCCCGGCGTAAGAGACACGAAGCGGGCGCGGCGACCCTGCAACGCGAGTCGCGGCCATACGCGCGATCTGGGGGGTAATGTCGGGGCGCAAGACCATCATGCGCCGCGTATCAGGGTCCATGACCCGGAAGCACTGCTCCGCCAGAGCCACCCCCGCACCGGCAAGATAGGTCTCCTCAAACTCCATAAGAGGCGGGCGGACGCTGTCGTAGCCGTGGGAGGCAAACACATCCATAAGAGTAGCCACACCCCGCGCTTCCGTTCGGGCATCGGGGGTGAGCAGATCTACAAAGCCAGCAGGCAGCAGGGCCGGGCTAAAGGGCGGGTCGTCCGTCATGCCTCGGCCTATAGCACTCCCCGTTCCGCCCGTCATGCCCGCGGGCGTGTTCTTTTGCGCCTTTTGCCACACAAAACGGGCGGGCTGGTCAGCTATCGGCCATACCGGGCAGTGTTTCCCACCCTGTTCCTATAAAGGTCAGCACCCGCCGCCCCATGCCATCGGCCCGCAATACGAGCAGATTCTGGTCCTCCAGCCATGCCAGCAGGCGGCGTGCACGCCCGGTCGAAACCGTGCCATACACCTTGGCAATCTGGGCATCGGACGGGCATGGCGTGCGCTCAATGGCCGCACGGGCCAGAAACAGAAAGACCGCCTGCAGATCTTCCGGCAGGGATGATGCGCGCAGTTCGGCCTCCTGCCACTGCGTGGAGGAGGAGGTATCTTCGCTTACCCCGCTACGTGCTGTGGCCAGCGCACGGTTGAAGCGCCGCAGGTCCAGCGCATTGCGCCCCAGCCCGGCAATGCGGCAACGCACCAGAAAGTCCTGATACAGAACTGGCACGGGCCTGAAGGACGACTCCTCATCCTCCATCATGTCACGCAGGACGGCGGTCATACGGGCTTCGCGCTCGGCCTGGGTTTCTGCCGTGTCTTCCTCCTGCTCCTGCTCGGCCTGCACACTGGCCTGAGCCTCCCCGTGGGCAGCAAGCTGCGTCAGCAGGTCGGGGGCGGAAGGAGCAGGGGCCTTGCGCTGGCGGGCAGGCAGGTCATGCACCGGCACGGGAGCCAGAATAAGCTCGTGCACCGGCGCGGTTGGCGGTTCAAAGGGGGCAAGCACCGGCCCGGCCGAGCGGCTTTCGGTTTCCACCGCGCCAATACGGACCGAAAGTGGCCTGCGGCTAAGGGCCGGACCAAGGGCGACAAACGTACCACGGGCGAGGTCCCGGAACGCTTCGGCCTGCCTGCGCTCCATACCCAGCAGGTCGGCCGCACGTGCCATGTCGATATCCAGAAACGTGCGGCCCATCAGAAAATTGGAGGCTTCCGCCGCCACGTTCTTGGCCAGCTTGGCCAGACGCTGGGTTGCAATAATACCGGCAAGGCCACGTTTGCGCCCACGGCACATCAGGTTGGTCATGGCGCCAAGGGAGGCCCGGCGGGCCTCGTCCGATACTTCGCCCGCTGCGGCTGGCGCAAACAGCTGGGCTTCGTCCACCACCACCAGCACAGGGTACCAGTGCTGACGCGGCACCTCGAACATACCGCCCAGAAAAGCCGCCGCCCAGCGCATCTGCTGGTCCGCATCCAGCCCTTCCAGATTAAGCACAACGGACGCGCGGTGCATGCGCATGCGCTCACCTGCGGCGTGCAGGGCCATTTCTGAATGATCGGCACCCTCTATGACCAGATGGCCGAATTTTTCAGCCAGACTGACAAAATCGCCTTCGGGGTCAATAATGGCCTGCTGCACCATACGGGCAGACTGCTCCAGCAGCCGCCGCAGAAGATGCGACTTGCCCGATCCGGAGTTCCCCTGAACCAGCAGACGCGTAGCCAGAAGTTCGCCAAGGTCCATCTGTGCCGGACCGCCACCCGGCACCTCCCCCATTGTAATCATGCTGTTCATGGCTGGAGGGGATACCGCTTTGCCCCACCCTTGCGCAACCATGCCTCTGCCCCCTTTGCCGCCGCACGGCCGGTGGCAAGGCAGGCATGGAGCAGGTAGCCCCCGGTCGGGGCCTCCCAGTCCAGCATCTCGCCTGCAACAAACACACCGGGCAGCGCCCTGAGCATAAAGGATTCGTCACACGCTGCCTGTGTAATCCCTCCGGCGGTGGAAATGGCGCGGGCCAACGGCTCTGGCGCGTAAAAAGTGACAGGAACAGCCTTGATCAGGGCGGCCAAGGCACGCGGGTCTGCTGGCAGCACGTCCCTCGCCTCCCGCAGCAGCGCCACGGCTGCGGGAGCCAGCTTTATAGCCTTGCGCAAGCGGTTGCTCAGGCTCTCCCGCATTCGGGTGGCGCGTAGCCTGTCCAGCAGGTCCTGCCCACTCAGGTCGGGGCGCAGGTCACACAGCACGGTTGCCTGCCCCTGCGCTGTTATGACCTGCCGCACGGCGCGGGAGAGCGCATAGAGCGCGCCCCCTTCCATGCCTGTACGGGTCAGCACAATTTCACCCCGCACACGCCTGCCTTCAAATGTGAGGGCTACAGGTTTTAGGGGGGTTCCGGCAAAACGCTCGGCAAAAGAGGTGGACCATGGGGTGCAAAACCCGCAATTGGCAGGCTCCAGAGGGGCCACGTCCACCCCACGCTGTTGCAGCAGGGGCACCCAGCCACCGGAACTGCCCAGCCGTGGCCAGCTTGCCCCACCAAGGGCCAGCACTACGGCATCTGCCGCCAGTTCAACCTTATGGGGCGCTCCATCCCCTGCCTGTTGCAGGTTAAACACGAGCTGTTCATGCGCCCCCCACCCCTGCCAGTCCGCACGGGTCTGGAAAGTCACGCCAGCAGCGTTCAGGCGGGCAAGCCATGCCCGCAGCAGGGGGGATGCCTTCATCCCCACGGGAAAGACCCGGCCAGAGGAGCCAATAAAACTCTCCTGCCCCAGCCCTGCCATCCAGTCCCGGATGTTCTGCATGGTCCATGCGTCCAGCGCGGGACGCAGCCAGGAGTTGGCGGGACCATAGCGCTCCAGCACCGTCCCATGCGCTTCGGAATGGGCAATGTTCAGCCCACCCCGCCCAGCCATCAGAAACTTGCGGCCAAGGCTTGGCATGCGCTCCATAACCTGCACGCCAAACCCGCGCTCGGCCAGATACTCGGCTGCGGCAAGCCCGGCCGGGCCACCGCCCACGACAACACTACGCGGCTTATTGGTCATGGGCAGTCACGACCGCCTGTCATTCCGGCAACTGGCCCGCAGCACGGACTGCCTGTGCCAGACCACGGATCTGCTCCAGCACACGCGGCAGGGTCTGGGGTGTGGCGCGCCCCTGTTCATCCAGCGTTTGCGCCAGTGTGGCCAGCAGGGCCGAGGCCACAACGGCCCCATCGGCAATGCTGGCCGCCTGCGCGGCCTGTTCGGGCGTGCGAACGCCAAAACCAATGGCTATGGGCAGGTCTGTGGCCGCACGTATGCGGGGAATGGCGCCAGCAAGGTCATGCGCACTGGCCGAGCGGGTGCCCGTAATGCCCACAATGCTCACATAATACACAAAGCCCGATGCATGCCCCAGCACGTACTCCAGACGGGCATCCGGCGTGGTGGGGGCGACCAGACGAATAATGTCCAGCCCCGCAGCCTGTGCGGGAGCGGCGATAACTGCCCCTTCCTCGGGGGGGAGATCAACCAGAATAAGCCCATCCACCCCTGCGGCGGCGGCATCCTTGCAGAAACGTTCGTAACCATAGGATTCAACCGGGTTGACGTACCCCATCAGAATCACCGGGGTTTCATCATCCCCCTTACGGAATTCGGCCACCATATCCAGCACGCCAACCAGCGTGGCACCGGCCTTGAGCCCGCGTAGGGCGGCGGCCTGAATAACCGGACCATCGGCCGATGGATCGGAAAAAGGCATGCCAACCTCGATCAGGTCGGCACCAGCCGCTGGCATGGCGCGGAACAGTTCCAGAGAAGTCTCCCGGTCCGGGTCATACGCCTCCAGATAGGGGATGAGCGCACCACGGCCTTGGGCAGCAAGGGCTTTAAAACGGGCGGCAATACGGCTCACAGCGTGACTCCCAGATGTTCGGCAACAGTGAAGATATCCTTGTCCCCCCGGCCGGACAGGTTCACCACCAGCAATGTGTCCTTGGACAAGGTGGGGGCAATTCTGGCCGCATAGGCAACGGCATGCGCCGATTCGAGAGCGGGAATAATCCCTTCCAGCTTTGTGCAGAGCTGGAAGGCTTCCAGCGCCTCGGTATCGGTCGCACCCACGTATTCTGCGCGCCCGATATCGTTCAGCCAGGAATGTTCGGGGCCGACACCGGGGTAGTCCAGCCCGGCGCTGATGGAATGGGCCTCGTCAATCTGGCCATCCGCGTTCTGCAGCAGGTAAGTGCGGTTGCCGTGCAGCACACCGGGGCGACCACGCTCGATGGAGGCGGCGGTTTTGCCGCTATCCAGCCCGTGACCCGCGGCTTCCACGCCAATCAGGCGCACGGACACATCATCGAGAAACGGGTAAAAAATCCCCATGGCGTTGGAGCCACCCCCAATGGCGGCTACCACTACATCGGGCAGACGGCCTTCGGCGGCCTGCATCTGCGCTTTGGTTTCCTCACCGATCACGCTCTGGAAATCACGTACCATGGCGGGGTACGGGTGCGGGCCAGCCACAGTGCCGATCAGCATGTAGGTGTCGGCCACATTGGCCACCCAGTCCCGCATGGCTTCGTTCATGGCGTCCTTGAGCGTGCCGGCACCAGCAGTTACGGGCACAACCTCCGCCCCCAGCAGGCGCATACGGAACACGTTTGGCTTCTGCCGCTCCACATCGGTAGCACCCATGTAGATCACGCATTTCATGCCAAACAGGGCGCATACGGTTGCGGTCGCCACGCCGTGCTGGCCGGCCCCGGTTTCTGCCACAATGCGGGTGCGGCCCATGCGGCGGGCAAGCAGGATCTGCCCCATGACATTATTGAGCTTGTGCGAACCGGTGTGATTGAGTTCCTCACGCTTGAGGTAGATTTTTGCTCCCCCAAACGCTTCGGTCATACGCCGGGCGAACCATAGCGGGCTGGGCCGACCGATATAATCGGTCTGGTAATATGCCAGTTCCTTATGAAAAGCGGGGTCGGCCTTTGCGGCCTCGTACGCCTCATTCAGTTCCAGAATAAGCGGCATGAGCGTTTCGGCCACAAAGCGGCCACCGTACCGGCCACCAAAATGCCCGTGCTCGTCAGGCTGCTGCCTGAAGGAATTGCTCTGCGCCGCTGCGCCGCCGTGTTCGATCGGGTTCGCCATTACTCGTTCTGCCGCTCCTTTAACCCCATGGCGCGCCCTGCTGGGGCACCCCGTATTCTACTCTTTTCAACTGGCAAAATGGCTTACCAGATGCGCCACCGCATTGCACGGTCCCGCGTGGTCATCTTGCCACAAACCCGACAAACGCGTCATACTTGAACATGCACGTGCTCCGGCAGGCAAGCGCCAGAACCGGACAATAGCAAGCTATACAGGCCCACAGGGCACGAACTGGGAGAATCGCATGTTTCTGGCCCACAGGCCCGGTATGCCTGCTCGCGCCGTTGAAACGGAAGACGATGCCAGAAATGCTGTCTGGCTGGATCTCCTCAACCCCACTTCCCATGAACTGGCTCTGGCGGAAAAACTCTGTGGCCAGCCCATTCCCTCACTGGAAGACCTGAGTGCGATCGAAAGTTCATCACGCATCAGTGTCCGCAATGGCGCGGCTTTTCTGTCTTCCCCCCTGCTGCGCAAGAGCGGGTCGGATTTCCAGACCATGCCTGTGGGTTTTATCCTGACCGAAAAGCGGCTTTTTACCATCCGTTTCCAGTTCTATCTGGCGTTCGAGAGCGTAGCCCAGCTTGTAGCGGGGTGTATGACCTCCGCCATGCCCCCACCACACGCCGCACCTGAACGCCCGAGCACATCCCCCCCACCCACCGAGATCCCGCCCCAGCACGACACCCAGCTCCACCCGAGCGAGATACTGGTCGCCCTGATCGAAGCCATTGTGGACCGGCTGGCCGATATTCTGGAAAGCATGGGCAACCTGCTGGATACGCTCTCGCACGATATTTTTCGTGCCCGCACACAGCAGCCCCCCATCCGTAACGTGGCCGTATGGCAGCGCAACCTGCTCCAGCGTGTTGGCGAGGCGGGCAATCTGTGCTCACGCATGCGGGACACACTGCTGGGCATGGAGCGCATTGCCCTGTTTCTGGGCGAAAGCCGCAAAACCGCATCCACCATTCCTGTCACGGGGTTTGCCCTGTGCACACCTCGCACCGCACCGCCCACCCCACTTGCCACAGCAGCACCGGGAGAAGAGAGCAAGACAACGGCGGCCTATGCGCTATCGGGCATTCTGCGCGCGCGCATTACATCAGTCAGCCGTGACCTGTCCTCGCTCGATGCGTATGTCTCCCAGTCTCAGGACAAGGTGGAGTTCCTGCTTGACGCCACTCTGGGGTTCATCAACATCGAACAGAACGGGGTGATGAAGGTGCTGACCGTTGTCAGCTTCATTGGGGTCGCCCCGACCCTGATTGCTGGTATTTACGGTATGAACTTCAAAGACATGCCGGAACTGAGCTGGTCTTTCGGCTACTGGTACTCGCTCGGGCTCATGGCGGCCACCATTGTACTGCCCCTGCTGTGGTTCTGGAAAAAAGGCTGGCTGGGCGGCATCAAGTAGCCTTGACCTCCGGCGCGCCAGCCTCATTCCTGTGTTGACGATCAGGCCCGCCGCGCGTAGTATCCGCTTCCAGACGCTGGCTGACTTCACCTGCCCAGCGGTATTCCTTCCCGTCAGGTTCCTTCTGGCTCGGCCGTGCCTTATCAGGCATGCCTGCCTCCGGTCTCCCCGACCGGCTCTGCCGCAGCATGGAACGATCCGGACCTTCCCCTTTTGAACTTCTCTTGCCAGTCAGGGCATTTATTAGATGCATCTTGCGGAACTCAAGGCCAAGTCCCCAGCCGACCTTCTGGCCTGTGCTGAAGACCTGAATATCGAAAACGCGTCCTCCCTGCGCAAGCAGGACATGATGTTCGCCATCCTCAAAACGCTGGCGGATAATGATCAGGCCATTTATGGCGAAGGCACGCTTGAGATCATGCATGACGGGTTTGGATACCTGCGTGCGCCCGAATCCAACTACCTTCCCGGCCCGGATGATATCTACATCTCCCCCACACAGGTCCGCCGTTTTGGCCTGCGCACGGGTGACACGGTTGAAGGGCAGATTCGCGCCCCGCGTGATGGCGAACGCTACTTCTCCATGCTCAAGATCAACACGATCAATTTTGAGTCCCCCGATGCCGTTCGTCACCGGATCAATTTTGATAACCTGACCCCGCTCTACCCCGAGCGCCGCCTGCAGATGGAAGTGGAAAATCAGGCCACCGCCCCCGAACCCAAGGGCGATAAAAACAACAAAAAGGGCTCCCAGAAGGACTTCACCCCACGGGTGATCGATCTGGTATCCCCCATTGGCATGGGCCAGCGCGCCCTGATCGTGGCACCGCCGCGCACGGGCAAAACGGTCATGCTCCAGAGCATTGCCTCCTCCATCAGTGCCAACCACCCCGAAGTGTTCCTGATCGTGCTGCTCATTGACGAACGGCCCGAGGAAGTGACCGACATGGCCCGCTCCGTGCGCGGCGAAGTCATTTCCTCCACCTTCGATGAACCGGCGCATCGCCATGTGCAGGTAACGGAAATGGTGCTGGAAAAAGCCAAGCGGCTGGTCGAGCACAAGCGCGATGTGGTGATCCTGCTGGACTCCATCACCCGTCTGGCACGCGCCTACAATACGGTTGTACCCTCATCGGGCAAGGTTCTGACCGGTGGTGTGGACGCCAATGCCCTGCAGCGGCCCAAGCGCTTTTTTGGTGCAGCCCGTAATATTGAGGAAGGTGGCTCCCTGACCATTATCGCCACCGCCCTGATTGATACCGGCAGCCGCATGGACGAAGTCATCTTTGAAGAGTTCAAGGGTACGGGTAACTCCGAACTCATCCTCGACCGCAAGCTGGCCGACAAGCGCACCTTCCCCGCCATTGACATCACCAAGAGCGGCACACGTAAGGAAGAACTGCTGGTTGACCGGGCCACCCTGTCCAAAATGTGGGTTCTGCGCCGGATTCTGGCCCCCATGGGCACCATGGATGCCATGGACTTCCTGCTCGACAAGCTGAAATACAGCAAAACCAACAATGACTTCTTTGAAGCCATGAACAACTAGGCCAGCCACAGGGCCCGGCCCTGTGGATCAGGCGGGCCGCATCTGCTGAGTGTCTGTTTTTTCAGGCCGAAGCGGATGCGGCCTCTTTTTTGCGGATTGTCAGCACCACACTCCCGTCAGGCTGGGGGGCGTCTGCCAGAATAATATGCCCTAACGCCCGCACGGAGCGGCTGACATTACGGTGTGGTTCCTCCCCCATAAGCCGCACCGCCAGCAGACCACCGGGGGGCAGACCATCCAGCGCCAGCCGGGTGCGCACAAAGGTCATGGGGCATTTTTCCCCTGTAATATCCAGCACCGCCGTGCTGGCAGCCTCGTCCTGTCCCGGGGGCAGGGTCTCATTCATGCGGATTTTCCTTCTTCAAAGGGAAAAATGACACGCCAGCATCATACAGGCAGGCATACACACCATAAAAAAACTGTATGATCGTGTAAAATTGGACAAACACCTCTGACTTCGGCTACCTGAATGTCGAACGCAGAGATGATAGCATGAGGCAGGGTTTGTGACCTTGAAGGTACAAGCGGCAGAATCACGGATTGAGCAGCTGTGTATCGAACACGGCCTGAAAATGACCGGACAACGGCGCGTTATCGCCCGTGTTCTTTCCGAAGCAGATGACCACCCGGATGTGGAGGAACTGTACCGCCGCGCGGCTGTGCTGGACTCCCGCATTTCGGTGGCCACCGTGTATCGCACGGTGCGGCTGCTGGAGGAAAAAGGCATTCTGGAACGCCGGGACTTTGGCGGTGGACGTGCTCGGTACGAAGCAACGGAACATGGTCGGCACCATTACCACCTGATCGACGTGGATAACGGGAAAGTGATCGAGTTTGAAGACCCCGAACATGAGGCTTTCATGAAGACGGTGGCAAACCGGCTTGGATTCGAGTTTGTCTCCATGCGGCTGGAACTGTTTGGTAAAAAACGCCAGCCCGCAGCCAGCGCTTCCCCGGGCAAAACAACGCCCCGCTCACGCCGCAAGGGAGAGCAGACATGAATTCCACACAAACCAGTGGCGGGCTCTCCACGCTTGATCTTGACCGCTCGCGCTTTCCCGAACTGCATGGCGGCAGCCTGAGTGTCCGCATTGCTGAAACCGATGACGAACGCGACGCAGCACAGGCCCTGCGCTACCGCGTTTTTTATGAGGAAATGGGCGCTCACCCAAGCCCGGAAACCCTGCGCCTGAAGCGTGATATTGACGAGTTTGACAGCGTTGCCGACCATCTTCTGGTCATCGACAACGCCATCGCCTCGGACGCACGCGGTGTTGTGGGGACCTACCGCCTTGTGCAGGGGGATGCCGCCCAGAAGATCGGGCGCTTCTATTCCTCCAACGAATACGACATTACCCCGCTTAAGGAATTCCCCGGTCGTCTGCTGGAAGTCGGGCGCTCCTGCGTGGACAAGAACTACCGTGGCCGGGCGGCCATGCAGCTTTTGTGGCGCGGCATTGCATCCTACATCTTTCTGCACCGCATAGACCTGCTTTTTGGTTGCGCCAGTCTGCCCTGCACGGACCCGGACCAGATTGCAGATGAACTGACCTATCTGTACCACAATCATCTGGCTCCCCCTGCCCTGCGCGTCCGTGCGCTGGAAAACCGCCGGGTGGAAATGCTGCGCACAGACCCGCACACGCTGAATGTACGCCGCTGTCTGGTGGGGTTGCCGCCCCTTATCAAAGGGTATCTGCGCCTTGGCGGTTATGTTGGGGATGGCGCCGTCATTGACCCGCAGTTCAACACCACCGATGTTGCCATTCTGGTCAAAAGCGAACTGCTGGCAGACAAATATTACCGTCATTACGAACGCCGCCTGCGCGATGCGCTGGACTAGGTCGTATATGACAGGTTGCCCGTCATCCTGATCTTTCACGGATTCATCAGACAGGCAGGCCGCCTGCCTGTGCCATGAGCGCTCCCATGCCTTCAGAAAACGTGTTTTCCCGCTTTTGTCCAAAACGGGAAACTCTTTGTTTTGTTATCTTTATGCTGGGGCTTGGTGGTATATCCACACTGGCGCTGCCACCGCTCCATATTCTGCCAGTGCTTCTCCTGAGCTTTGGTCTGCTTGGGCAAAAACTCAACACAACCCGGAACTGGCGGCACGCGGCATGGACGGGTGCTCTGTTCGGATTTGGCTTTTATGCCGCCGGTCTGTACTGGCTGGTCAATGCCGTGCTGATCCGGGCAAATGAATTCTGGTGGTTTGTTCCATTCCCCTCCCTTGGCTGCGCGCTCATTCTGGCCCCCACAGTGGCGGTTCCGGCTGCATTATGCACCCTGCTTCCCCCCGGCCTGCGCCGCCTGAGCGCCTTTGCCGCCCTGTGGACCCTGTTTGATATGGGCCGCACCTTCATCTTCAGCGGTTTTACATGGAACGCATTGGGGAGTTGCCTTGCCATACCCGGCCCTGTGGGCACCCTGCTGATCCAGCCAGCCGCATGGGTGGGAGAGGACGGCCTGACTCTGGCTCTGGTTCTGCCTGCCCTGCTCTGCGGGGCATCCCTGCTGGACCAGACGCCACTCACCCGCTGGGCGGACCGGCTGTCTGGCCCCCATCATGCCCCTGCCCCTCTGCCACCGGCCGTGCGCAGACGTGTTTTTGCGGCCTCCATCGCTGGCATGCTGCTGTGGTGCATCGCAGGCACTGTACGGCTTTACACTGTTCACCCAACCAGCGCACCCGGTCCCATTGCTGTCATTGTGCAGGGGAATGTGCCTGAATCCGAAAAGATCGGCCGACAAAGCCCGCGTGATGTTTTTACACGCTACCTGCACCTGACCGCTCAGGGTGTGCAGGACGCACAGACCTTGCAGGGGGCACTACGCAAGCCGGATGAGCGGTTCCGCCCCATTGTATTTCTCTGGCCTGAAACCGCTTTTCCCGGCTACGACCTGATGCAGGACAGCCCCCGTGCGCGACAGGCCATTATGGAATGGGCGGTCGGGGCCGATGCAGGCATTATTGGCGCGCTCCGCATGGATGATGGAGGGCATTATCGCAACTCCGTTATGGCGCTGGCCCCAGATGGCAGCATACAGGCCGTCTATGATAAGGCCCGGCTTGTACCGTTTGGTGAATATCAGCCTCCTTTCATCCCTCTCCAGATTGTTCCACAAGGCGGTATGGCCGCAGGGCCCGGCCCGCAGACATGGCACCTGCCCGATATTCCCGCAGTTGGTCCCCTTGTGTGCTACGAGGTTATTTTTTCGGGCGACGTGGTTAACGCCCACGATCGCCCCCGGTGGCTGGCGAACGTGACGAACGATGCATGGTTCGGGAACAGCGCAGGCCCACGCCAGCACCTTTCCTCCGTGCGATTGCGGGCTGTGGAGGAAGGACTTCCTGTGGCCCGTGCCGCCAATACCGGTATTTCCACCGCTTATGATGGTATGGGCCGTATGCTGGACCATCTGGGATGGGGCAAAACAGGTGTGCTGGTCGTAGCACTCCCTGCCTCACTTCCGCCAACACTGTTTAGCAGGATGGGACAATCCATTCCACTGTCACTCTGTGTTATGGTGCTAGTATTGGCCTGTCTGCCCCGTTGCAATCGCCAGCAAGCGACTAGTCCCCCTAACATTACAACACAGTTTTGAAAAGGCAGGCCCAGTTATGGCGGCATTATTTCATGTTTTTCTCGAACGTTTCCAATTTTCCTTTATGAAACGTTAAGATTACATGTTATCCGTCATCTTGTTCCAGCCTTTATAGCCGCGGGAAAAAATCCAGTCGTGAGCAAAACCGAGCCTTTGACGGATCCAGCCTCCACGATATCCAGCCATGCCGAAACAATAGATGCCCATGTTGGCAAACGTATTCGGCTACGCAGGACATTACTGGGGTTATCACAGGAAAAGCTGGGCGAAGCACTTGGGGTTACTTTCCAGCAGATTCAGAAATATGAACGGGGCACCAACAGGGTAGGGGCTTCCCGGTTATACGATATTGCAACAGCGCTGGACGTGCCAATCAGCTTCTTTTTTGATGATATGGCCAGCCCGCCAATACCCGGCACGCCCCCCACAGGACTTGCCGAAACACGCAAACCCTTTGGCTCTCCCTTACCCGCGCCTGCTCCACTTACCCCCACCACACAGGCCATGGCGGAAGAACAGGACCTGCTGGCCAGAAAAGAAACACTCGATCTGGTGCGCGCCTATTACCAGATTCCGGACAAAACCCTGCGGCAGAAAATGCTGGACCTTATCCAGTCCATGGGCCGGCCCAATACTTCGGGCTGACAGCACAGATTACCAGCAGCCTACTCATACTTATGCGCAGAAAAGAGTGACACCTGCACGCCACCCTTTTCTGATTTCTATGGTGAGAAAAACCGGGGATCAGAAGCTCTGATCGTCACCACCACCCCAGTCCCCGCCGGCATCTCCGCCCCAGTCGCCACCACCGGCATCAAAGCCCTGATCGGCCTGTACGCCAGCACCTGCAAAGGGGTCGGCTCCTGTATCGCCGTAATTGTTTACAATGGTTTCGTTCGTGGTTGCACCTGCCGCGCCACCTTCCCCCATGCCGCCATCATGATGGCCGCTAAACAGGCTGGTCAGCGCATTGGCCGCCAGCATACCACCTGCAACACCCGTAGCTGTTGTCAGCGCACTCCCCAGAAAGCCCGACCCGCCCGAGAATGCGGAAGGCTGCATGCCATAAGGCATAGGCTGCGGCTGATACTGCGGTGGCATGGCCGGACGCCCACCCCAGCCCGGAGGCGGCGCAGACTGTGGCTGTGCGGACTGCGGCTGGGCAGACTGCCCACCACCAAACAGGCCACCAAAAAATCCACCAGATTTCTGCTGCCCGGCATTGCTCTGCTGCTGTGCGGCCTGCAAGGCCTGCTCCGCCTGCTGAAGCTGGAACTGGAGCTGCTGAATCCGATTCTGTGCCTGCACCAATGCAGCTTCCTGCACCACGGCCATCTGGGTCACGCGGTAGCGGGCTTCCGGATATTTCTGGAATTCCTGTGCAATAAACTGGTCTGCCTGTGGGTCAATCGCAGGCAGGTTGGGCTGGCTTGCCGGTACGCTGCCAAAACCGCTCTGGGCCGCCCTGCCAACACGGGCCATAAATTTTTCAATAAGGTCGCGTTCTTCGTTTGTCATTCCATACCTTCCCACCCTGACGGGCCAATTACAGCACCAGAGCTTTGTGCCAGAACACTCTGGCCAAGATGTGGCGCGCCCACAAGCCTGTTACAAGAGAGACCCCCACAAAGGAAACCCTGCCATAAGGCCTGCCTTCTCTTCCGGTCTGGCGCATGGGGCTGTATGGTATCGCCACGCGTGCCCTGCGCACATTCAACCTGACCGTCATATTGCGGAGTTTCATCCATACCATGGACCCGGCGTCTCCCCGCCCCACAGAGCGGCCCCTCTCCTTTCAGGACCTTATCCTGACCCTGCACCAGTTCTGGTCAAGACAGGGGTGCGCCATTCTCCAGCCCTATGATCAGGAAGTAGGCGCAGGCACACTCTCCCCCCACACAACCCTGCGGGCTCTGGGAAACAAACCCTGGAAGGCCGCCTACGTGCAGCCCTGCCGCCGTCCCTCCGATGGCCGGTACGGGGAAAATCCCAACCGTCTCCAGCATTACTATCAGTATCAGGTTCTGCTCAAACCCACCCCCGAAGAAAGCCAGAAACTGCTGCTGGACAGCTACCGTGCCATCGGTATTGACCCCGACAGGCACGATATCCGCTTTGTGGAAGATGACTGGGAAAACCCGACCATTGGCGCATGGGGTCTGGGCTGGGAAGTGTGGTGCGATGGCATGGAAGTCACGCAGTTCACCTACTTCCAGCAGGTTGGCGGTATTCCCGTAACCCTGCCCTCCACGGAGTTGACATACGGGCTGGAACGTCTGGCCATGTATGTGCAGGGCGTGGAAAACGTGTACGACCTCGACTACAACGGCGCGGGCCTGACCTATGGCGATGTATTCCTGCGGGCCGAGCAGGATTACTCACGCCATAATTTTGAACTGGCCAACACGGAACGTCTTTTCCAGCACTTTAGCGATGCGGAAAAGGAAAGTGTTGCACTGGCCGAGGCAGGCGTTGCCCAGCCGGCCTATGACCAGTGCCTTAAGGCCAGCCATCTGTTCAACCTGCTTGATGCGCGCGGCGTCATCAGCGTAAGCGAACGCGCGGCCTATATTGGCCGGGTGCGCACACTGGCAAAACTGTGTTGCGAAACCTGGCTGGCAGGCGAGGACAAATAAGACCATGCCCGAATTGCTGATTGAACTTTTTTCAGAAGAAATCCCCGCCCGCATGCAGCAGCAGGCAGGCGAAACCCTGCTCCGCCTGCTGGGCGAGGCTCTGGCCCCACTCAACCCCGTGGATGCCAGAAGCTATACCGGCCCCCGCCGGATTGCCGCCTCCCTTAATCTGGACGCCATGGTGCCCGGCCGCACTGTTTCCGAACGGGGCCCGCGTGAGAACGCGCCAGAAAAGGCACTGGAAGGCTTTACCCGCAAACATGGCGTGAGCAAGGACGCCCTGACCCTGCAAAACGGGTTCTGGGTGCTTGAGCGTGAGGAAGCTCCTATCGGGGCCGCGGCACATATTGCCGCCATGATGCCCGACCTGCTGCGCCGCTTCCCCTGGCCCAAATCCATGCGCTGGGGTGCTGGCAGCACCATGACATGGGTCCGCCCCCTGCGGCGGATTGTCTGCCTGCTGGATGGCCAGATCGTACCATTTTCCATGGCTGCGGCAGACGATAACGGCCACAACCTGAGCGCTTCCAACCAGACCGAGGGGCATCGCTTCCTCAACCCCGGTGTCATGGACGTGACCAGTGCCGCACAATGGCAGCAGGGCCTGCATGAACGCCATGTGATGGTGCATGCCGCCGAGCGTCGTGAGGCCATTACCAAGGGACTGAATACACTGGCACAGGCCGAAGGGTTGAGCATTGTGCCCGATGCCGGGCTGGTAGATGAGGTCGCAGGGCTGGTCGAATGGCCTGTTCCCTTCATAGGGCAGATCGACCCCATCTTCATGGACCTCCCCCCCGAGGTCATGCAGGTGTCCATGCGCGTCAACCAGCGCTATTTTGCCCTGCGCAACAGCGATGGTTCGGCAGCACCGCGCTTTGCCTTTGTCGCCAACATCATTCCGACAGATGATGGCTCTCTGGTTGTCAGCGGGAACGAGCGCGTGCTGCGCGCCCGCTTTGCCGATGCCCGCCACTTCTGGAACCTCGACCGCAGGCAAAGCCTTGCCTCCCGCGTGGAAGGGCTGAACACCATCACCTTCCATGCCAGACTGGGCTCGCAGGGCGAACGCACCCGCCGCATGGTGCGCCTTGCGGCCATTCTGGCCGACATGGTGGGCGCCCCTGTCGCATTGTGCGAACGCGCAGCCGCATTGAGCAAAACCGACCTGACAACTGGCATGGTTGGGGAGTTCCCCGAACTTCAGGGGGTCATGGGTGGTTATTATGCCCGCCATGATGGCGAACAGCCCGAAGTGGCGCAGGCCATCAGCGAGCACTACACACCGCGCGGCCCGGGGGACGAGGTGCCGGTAGCCCCGGTTTCCGTCGTGCTGGGACTGGCGGACCGGTTTGACATGCTGACGGCCTTTTTTGCCGCTGGCGAAAAACCATCCGGCTCGGGTGACCCGTTTGGCCTGCGCCGCGCAGCCCTTGGCATTATCCGCCTGATCCGTGAGAACGGGTTGCGGCTGGATCTGGTCAAACTGTTCACGCTGGCGGCAGAAGCCCTGCCCGAACCCCTGCGCAATGCACCGGATCTGGCCCTGCTGCCCCAGTTTATTGCCGAGCGCCTGCGCGTACAGGTCCGCACCGAAGGGGCACGGCATGATTGCCTTGCCGCGATTTCGGTCGATAATGAAGACACGGACATCGTGCGTCTGCTCGCCCGCGCACAGGCATTGCAGACCATGCTGGAAACCGAGGACGGCCAGAACCTGCTGGCCGCCACCCGCCGTGCCGCCAATATCCTGCGGATTGAGGATAAAAAAGACGGCCCGCATGAAGGCATGCCCGCCCCCGCCCTGTTTGAGCAGGACGAGGAACGCACCCTTTATGCAACGTTGCAAATAGTTGAACCCGCCGTGGAACAGGCTTTTGCCGCCGAGTACTTTGCCGATGCCATGCGGGCCGCAGCCAGCCTGCGCCAGCCCCTTGACCGTTTTTTTGAAGATGTCACCGTCAACGCGCCAGAGGCCGCACTCCGCCAGAACAGGCTTAAACTCCTGTCCCGCCTTGTACGCATGATGCGCCTGATTGCCGACTTCAGCCAGATCGAAGGCTAAAAAACACCCCACCTTCCATTCCCGAAGGTGGGGGCATACACAAACGGGTATTCCGCCTTTTACAGGGCCTGCATGAGTGGATCGTGCAGGCCCTGCCTGTTTTTATGGCCCCGAACGCGAACGACCACCAAAAAACAGGCTGATGATCAGCAGCACCACAAAAATGAACAGCAGAACCTTGGCAATTTCCGAGAACCCCGAGGCCGCACCATTAAATCCGAACAGGGATGCCAGCAGAGCAAAAATAAGAAAAACAATAATCCACCGTATCAACGCCATTCTGGCCTCCCATCATCCCTGTTCATGCCCTGTATGCGCCATGCTTCCGTAGATGTTTAACGCAAAATGGCGACCACGGTTCTGTGGTCGCCATTCCAGCATGACACTTTGTATCCGAAAGCCTAGTGCTCATCCGCCCCGGGAATAAGATCATAACCCGGAGACCCCGGAGCAGGACCGGGCGGGGGGACATTGCCCACGGCAATACCGATCAGCTTATCCGCCTCTGGCCCAATTTCACGCGCATCAATGGCAATGCCCAGATCACCACTGCTGCCCCCCCCCACGGCGTAGAGCGTCTGCCCGGCCTTAAGCAGGCCAGAAACCCGTGCGGCCTCGCGCGGAGACAGATAGATAACCGAATGATCCTTGAGTACGGCACCGCTCAGATGACCGCCTGCATCATAAAGCGGCATCCAGACCTCGCCATGCAGCACAAGGTCGGGCCCGGTGATCATTTCGGGGGAGTGCAACGGCATTTCAATAAAGCTGTCCTGCACCGTGCGCCCACGCGGACTAGTCACGCTAAAGGCGCGGATAATCGGCAGGACCTGCCCTTTGATGCCGCGGATGTCCACCTTGTCCCCGACCTTGATCAGGCCTGCGAAGGTATGAGCCTGTTCGGATGAGACAAAAACCTGCGTGCCATCCTCAAGCACAAAACCGACAATGCCCCCGTGGGGCGCTGGCAGAAACTGGACCACGCTCCCCGTAAACACCGGCAGCGTGGACAGGTCATACACGCCTGTCGCCTGCTTTTCCGTTACGGTCTGCCTGGAGGCAAAGGTCGTGCCGGATGACGCCACCTTATGCGCAGGGGCTGCCACCGCAACAGAAGACGCCAGAATCAAACCAGACAAACTAAGCAAAGAGCGCATGAAACAACCACTAAGGACAGGCACGTTCTGCCCCACCGGGACAGAATACGGCAATGCGTGAGACTCGTCTGCATACTCTGCCATGAAGGACCATTCCCGCAAGAGCGGGAAAAGCGTGTCAGTGGCGGAAATGACGCATACCGGTGAACACCATGGCAATGCCTGCGGCATCGGCTGCGGCAATCACTTCCTCATCACGGATGGACCCGCCGGGCTGTATAACGGCTGTCGCACCTGCGGCCACAATGGTTTCCAGCCCATCCGCAAAGGGAAAGAACGCATCGGAGGCAGCAACAGAGCCCTGCGTCAGGGGAGTGGACTGGCCTGCGGCTCTGGCGGCTTCCCCGCTTTTGCTGGCCGCAATGCGGGCGGAGTCCACGCGGCTCATCTGCCCTGCGCCAATACCCACTGTGGCGCAATCCTTGGCATATACAATGGCATTGGACTTGACATGCTTTGCCACCCGGAAGGCAAAGATCAGATCCTGCATTTCCTGTTCCGTGGGAACGCGCTTGGTGACAACCTTGAGCGCTTCGGGAGCAATCCGTCCGTTATCGCGCGTCTGGGCCAGAAAGCCCCCAGCAACCGAGCGCACAACCGTACCCGCGGCAGTGGGGTCAGGCAGGCCACCGGTCAGCAGCAGGCGCAGGTTCTTTTTGCGCGCCAGCAGGGCTTTTGCATCGTCCGCTGCATCGGGGGCCACAATGACTTCAGTAAAGATGGTGGAAATTTTTTCCGCCGTTACCGCATCCAGCGGACGGTTCAGGGCGACAATACCCCCAAAGGCAGAAACCGGGTCACACCGCAGGGCCTGATCCCACGCCGAGGTCAGCGTGTCTGCAACGGCAACACCGCAGGGATTGGCGTGTTTGACAATAACCACAGCCGGAGCATCAAACTCGGCAACAGCTTCAAACGCGGCATCTGTATCATTGATATTGTTGTAAGACAGCGCCTTGCCCTGCACCTGAACAGCCGTGGCCACACCGGGGCGGGTGCTGCCATCGCGGTAAAAAGCAGCCTGCTGGTGGGGGTTTTCACCATAACGCAGGATTTCGGCCCGCTGGCCAGCCAGAGCAAACCGTTCGGGGAACGCATCCTGCGCCTGTGCGGCAAACCACGCTGCAATAGCCGCATCATACGCAGCCGTGCGGGCATAGGCTGCACCAGCATAAAAACGGCGTATCTCCAGCGTGGTGCCACCATCGCCCAGCGCATCAATCAGCCCTTCGTACTGGGCCGGGTCGGTCAGCACCACCACGTGCGCGTGGTTTTTGGCGGCTGCACGGATCAGGGCCGGGCCACCAATATCAATATTTTCAATACAGGTTTCGGCATCTGCACCAGACGCAACCGTTTTTTCAAACGGGTAGAGGTTCACGGCAACCAGATCAATCGGGCCAATGCCATGCTCTTTCATCTGCTCGACATGCGAGGGCAGGTCACGGCGGCCAAGGATACCGCCATGGATTTTAGGTACCAGCGTTTTAACGCGGCCATCCAGAATTTCGGGGAAACCCGTATAATCCGACACTTCCGTAACAGGCACGCCAGCATCACGCAGGGCTTTGGCGGAACCGCCCGTGGACAGGATTTCCGCCCCCTGCGCCACAAGGGCACGGGCCAGATCAAGCAGTCCGGCTTTGTCGGATACGGAAATAAGGGCGCGACGGATAGGAAGCGTCGTCTGGCTCATGGGTGGACCTTTCGCACGGCAAAAAACGTAATGCGGCTGATTAGCCAACATGCCGCGCAGAGGCAACCAGCCGGAACAAAGAAGATGGACACCGTCTAGCGGCGGGTAAACGTCCAGTACAATGGCTGACGACCTGCGGCTATGGCCTTGGCCTCATACCGGGTGGGGAACCAGCCATCGGGGCGGATGGTCGCCGGGGGTGGCGCCTCAAAATACGGTTGCGCGGACATGACCTCCTGCACCCAGGCCTGATAGGTCGGGTCGTCACTGGCAACGCGCCAGACGGCACCAGGTTTGAGCACACGGGCACAGAGTTCCACATTCTGCGGATGCACAAACCGGCGTTTGGCATGCCGGGCTTTGGGCCACGGGTCGGGGAACATCAGGAACAGCCGGTCCAGACTGGCATCGGGCAGGGCCCGCAGCACCAGACGCGCATCATCATCCCACAGGCGGAGCATATCCGGCAGCGGGGCGGTGGCTTCCTGCTCAACAGGCACAAGCTTGTTCAGCAGCGAACACAGACCGTTATGAAAAACTTCGGAGGCTATATAGCCAACTTCGGGGTGTGCTTTGGTCTGGGCCAGCACATGCTCGCCCCCACCAAAGCCGACCTCGAACCAGATCTGTTGTGGCGCATGGCCAAAAACAGAAGCCGGGTCCGCTGCCTTATCCAGCGGAAACCGCAGGCGTGGCAGCGTTTCGTCCAGCAGGCGTTCCTGACGGGGGCGGAGCGGATGCCCGCGCTGGCGGCCATACAGCCTTTCCGGCGGGGGCTTTACATCCACTGCTTCGGGCTGGCCAGTAATGGCCTGACCTTTTGCCTCCGTCATGAACTCGCTACCTTTATATCAGCGCTTCAGTGCGCTGCGCAGGGCGTCCACCAGATCGGTGCGTTCCCATGTAAAGGTATCCAGCTTGTCATCCGGCGTACGGCCAAAGTGACCATAAGCCGATGTGGTCGCATAGATCGGACGGTTCAGGCGCAGATGCCTGCGAATACCGCGCGGCGTCAGGTCCATGACTTCACGCAGGATTTCACCCAGACGGGCTTCATCCACATCCTTGCCGCTTTCATCCAGGTCCACGTAAACGGACAGTGGGTGAGACACGCCAATAGCGTAGGAAAGCTGGATGGTGCAGCGGTCTGCCAGACCAGCAGCCACAACGTTCTTGGCAAGGTAACGGCAGGCATAGGCTGCGGAACGGTCAACCTTGGTCGGGTCCTTGCCGGAGAATGCGCCACCACCATGGGGAGCTGCACCGCCGTAGGTGTCCACAATGATCTTGCGACCCGTCAGACCGCAGTCCCCGTCAGGGCCACCGATAACGAACACGCCGGTCGGGTTGGCGTAGAATTCGCTTTCAGGCGGCATCCAGCCTTCGGGCAGCACGCTGCGGGTGACGTCCAGCAGACGGTCACGCAGAACCTTCTGGTCCGCACCTTCATCATGCTGTGTGGAAATCACAACAGAGGTGGCACCAACCGGACGACCGTTGACGTAACGCAGGGTCACCTGGCTTTTGGCATCGGGCTGGAGGCCGGCAACGCGCTCATCACCAGCGCGACGCAGGTCGCGGATGGTGTGCAGGATACGGTGCGCATAATACAGCGGCGCAGGCATGAGGGTGTCTGTCTCGTTAGAGGCATAACCGAACATGATGCCCTGATCGCCTGCACCTTCGTCCTTGTCCGATGTGCTGTCCACACCAACGGCAATGTCAGCGGACTGAGCATGCAGGTAGTTGGAAGCTTCGGCATGGCGCCAGGAGAAGCCGGTCTGGTCGTAGCCAATATCCTTAACAGCTTCGCGCGCCAGATGGATCAGCTGCTCGGAGGTTACGGACTCGGGACCGCGCACTTCACCAGCCAGAACGATACGGTTGGTCGTTACCAGCGTTTCACACGCCACGCGCGCTTCAGGGTCTGCCGCCAGATACGCGTCCAGAACGGTATCGCTGATCCGGTCAGCAACTTTATCGGGATGACCTTCGGAAACTGATTCCGAAGTAAACAGAAAATCGCCGTCTTTACGCATGATGGTGCCGTTCGCCCCACGCCAGTGAAAAAAGAAAACAGGTAACCATCCCCAAAAAAGGGGACGGCATCCTATGGCGGCATAGAAAGTAATGGTCAAGAGCCATACGGCACCGGCGCAAAAGACAAGCCCCGGTTTTCAGCCCTGCGCCAGACGCGGGGCACGCCCCATGCTGCCCGGTTTACCCCTTACAGCGGGGGCAGGCCCAGCACGTCTTCCATGCCGTAAAGCCCTGCTTCCCGCCCTTTTGTCCACAATGCGGCGCGTACTGCCCCCGTGGCAAAAATACGCCGGTCAAAGGCCCGGTGCGACAGGGTAATCTGCTCATCCGCGGATGTGAAAAGAACGTCATGTTCCCCCACAATCTGCCCACCGCGCAGGGCGGCAAAGCCGATGGCTCCCGGCTTGCGGGGGCCAGTCAGGCCATCACGCCCGCTTTCGCGCACATCTTCCAGCGCCACACCACGGCCAAGAGCCACGGCCTGACCAATAGCAAGTGCTGTGCCAGAGGGCGCATCCACCTTCTGCCTGTGATGCATTTCCACAATTTCCGCATCATAGGACTCTGCTGGCAAGACCTGCCCCATCATCTGGGCAAGGCGGCGCACCAGTGTTACGCCGGGTGAAAAGTTGGCGGCATGAACGATGGTCATATAATCTGCGGCTTCCCGCAGCATCTGGTTCTGCTGTGCGGACAGGCCCGTTGTGCCCAGCACCCACGCAACCCCTGTACCAACCAGAGACTTCGCACTCGACGCAACCGTGTCGGCATGCGTGAAGTCGATCACCGCCTCGCATTCTTCCGCCAGCGCGGACATGGTTGTAAACAGCGGAATACTCCCAGGCAGGCCTGCGGCCTGCTCGGGCGAACGGGTCGTGCCACCAGCTACGGTCGCACCGGCTGCCAGCACTTCCTCAACCAGCAAGCGCCCCACGCGGCCTGTAATCCCTGCAATACCAATGCGCATATATGTTATTCCGATCCTTCAAAAAAATCACGCACGCGGCGGAAGAAGCCTGTGTGCTCGGGGCTGTGCTTGATGTCCTCGCCCGCTTCTTTCTCAAATTCTTCAAGCAGTTCACGCTGGCGCTTGGTCAGCACCTGCGGTGTTTCCACCGTGACCTGAATATACATATCCCCCCGCGCACTGGACCGCAGGACCGAGAAGCCCTTGCCCCGCAGGCGGAAATGCGCGCCGGTCTGCGTGCCCGCCGGAATTTTAACACTGGTGCGGCTACCATCAATAACCGGCACTTCTATTTCAGTCCCCAGAGCGGCCTGCGCCATGCGCAGGGGCACGCGGCAATATACGTTGGCGCCATCACGCTGGAAAATGGAGTGTTCGGAAACGGAGACATGCACATACAGATCACCTGATGGCACGCCATTGCCACCGGCCTCGCCCTCACCTGTCAGGCGGATGCGGGTTCCGTCCTCAACACCTGCGGGGATCTGCACCTTTATGGTGCGTTCCTGCTCCACGGTCCCTTCCCCACGGCAGGCCTTGCAGGGGTCCTTGACCACACGGCCCGCGCCGTGGCAGGTCGGGCAGGCCCGTTCCACCACAAAAAATCCCTGCTGCGCACGCACCTTACCCGCCCCGTGGCAACTCGGGCAGGTTTCCACACCGGCTGCACCACTGTTGGAGCCAGTGCCATGGCAGGAGTCACAGGCAACACGGGTAATAACCCGCACATCCTTTTCAACGCCTGCAAATGCTTCTTCGAGCGTGATTTCAACATGGGTCTGGATGTCGTTCCCACTCCGGGCCTGCCCACCACGGCGGCCCATCATGTCCCCGAACATCTGCTCAAAAATATCGCCCAGACCGCCGCCGCCAAATCCGTTAAAGTCGAACCCGCCGGGGCCTGCCCCACCCCCTTCAAACGCCGCATGGCCGAAGCGGTCATAGGCGGCGCGCTTCTGCTCATCCTTGAGCACATCGTAAGCCTGATTGATTTCCTTGAATTTGGCTTCCGCCGCATCATCCCCCGGATTCCGGTCAGGATGAAACTGCATGGCCATCCTGCGGTAGGATTTTTTAATTTCCTCGGCAGAGGCCGTGCGGGTTACCTCAAGAATTTCGTAGTAATCAAGCTGAGTAGCCATGAAAGTCCTCTTGGGGCTGCCTCTTGCATGAGCACAGCATCTGTCCAGAATGTAAAACGTAAAACGGCGTCCGCCTTATAAAAAGCACGGACGCCGGAAAAATAATACACCAAGGCCATGCCTGTCACATGGCCTTGGGGTTGCATGCGTCCGATCAGGACTTCTTGTTTTCGTTCACGTCTTCAAAATCGGCGTCAACGATATCTTTTTCGTCTGCCTTGGTACCAGCGGCACCGGCTTCAGCGCCCTCGGCTTCCTGACCAGCCTTGTAGGCGGCTTCACCCACCTTCATAGCAGCCTGTGTCAGCCGTTCCGTTGCACTCTTGAGGGCTTCAACATCCGTGCCTTCCAGAGCAGACTTAACGGCAGCAATGGCACCTTCGGCTTCGGTCTTGTCTGCGGCAGGAACCTTGTCACCCACTTCGGACAGGGACTTTTCGACCTGATGCACAAGGGATTCCGCACTGTTGCGGGCTTCCACCTGCTCACGCTTGGCCTTGTCGGCTGCTGCGTTGGCTTCCGCATCCTTGACCATCTTTTCGATGTCGCTGTCAGACAGACCACCAGAAGCCTGGATCTTGATCTGCTGTTCCTTGCCAGTGGCCTTGTCCTTGGCGGAAACGGACACAATGCCGTTAGCGTCAATGTCAAAGGTCACTTCAATCTGGGGCACGCCACGCGGTGCCGCGGGAATACCGGTCAGGTCGAAGTTGCCAAGCAGCTTGTTGTCAGCCGCCATTTCACGTTCGCCCTGATAGACCTTGATGGTCACAGCGCCCTGATTGTCTTCCGCCGTGGAGAACACCTGACTCTTTTTGGTCGGGATGGTCGTGTTGCGGTCGATCAGGCGGGTGAACACACCACCCAGCGTTTCAATCCCCAGAGACAGCGGGGTTACGTCGAGCAGCAGAACATCCTTGACATCACCCTTGAGCACGGCGCCCTGAATGGCAGCACCAATGGCAACCACTTCATCGGGGTTCACGTTACGGGCGGGGTCCTTGCCAAAGAATTCCTTAACCGTTTCGATCACCTTGGGCATGCGGGTCATACCGCCGACCAGAATGACTTCATCAATCCCCGAAGCAGACAGACCGGCATCCTTCAGCGCGGCTTTGCAAGGTTCAAGCGTGCGGCTGATCAGGTCATCCACAAGGCTTTCCAGCTTGGCGCGGGTCAGCTTGACCACAAGGTGTTTGGGGCCAGAGGCATCAGCCGTGATGAACGGCAGGTTAATTTCGGTTTCCTTGGAGGAGGACAGCTCGATCTTGGCTTTTTCCGCCGCTTCCTTCAGACGCTGCAGAGCCAGCTTGTCGGAGCGCAGGTCAATGCCCTGTTCGCGCTTGAACTCGTCGGCCAGAAACCCGATGATACGGTTATCAAAGTCTTCGCCACCCAGGAACGTATCCCCGTTGGTGGATTTCACTTCGATCACGCCATCAGAAATTTCCAGCACGGAAACGTCGAACGTGCCGCCACCAAGGTCATACACGGCCACGGTGCCGCCGCTCTTCTTTTCCAGCCCGTAAGCCAGAGCCGCTGCGGTAGGTTCGTTGATGATGCGCAGCACTTCCAGACCGGCAATGCGGCCTGCGTCCTTGGTTGCCTGACGCTGGGCGTCGTTGAAGTATGCGGGAACCGTAATAACGGCCTGCGATACTTTTTCGCCCAGATATGCTTCAGCCGTTTCCTTCATCTTGCCCAGAATAAAGGCGGAAATCTGGGATGGTGCGTAGTTTGTACCGCGCGCTTCAACCCAGGCGTCCCCATTGTCGCCTTTGACAATGGTGTAAGGGACCATGCCCTTGTCCTTCTGGACGGTCGCATCATCAAAGCGGCGGCCGATCAGGCGCTTTACGGCATACAGGGTGTTGGTGGGGTTGGTCACAGCCTGACGCTTGGCGGCCTGCCCGACCAGCATTTCACCCCCTTCGGTGAAAGCGACCATGGACGGCGTCGTGCGTGCGCCTTCGCTGTTTTCGATGACTTTTGTTTCGTTACCTTCGCGCACGGCCACGCAGGAGTTGGTGGTGCCGAGGTCGATACCAATGACTTTGCTCAATTTCGTGCTCCTTCTAGCGACTTCATCCGACCCGAAGCATCAGACAAAGCCCTGTTCCATCGCTACCGAGTGAGCCCGGACCAAAGTCGGGGCGCAATCAGAATGACCAACCTGATGTATGGTGCGTTTTTCCCTTTTTCAAGGAGGAAAAACCACTCTGCGGGAAGGTTTTTTATCTTCCCTCCCACGCAGTGTTACTGTGCGTCGCCAGCCTTGGCCACAACCACCATGGCGGGCTTGAGCAGACGGCCGTGCAGCGTCCATGTTGGCGTCCATGCCTGCATGACCGTACCGGGTGTATGCTCGGTGCTGGGCTGTTCAGCCATGGCCTGATGCAGATTGGCGTCAAACGCCTTGCCCGCGGGGTTGTCGTTCCTGATCCCGTGCCGCTCCAGAATGGACAGGAAGGAGCGTTCCGTACTTTCAATCCCCTCGCGCATCTTGGTCACAACCGTATCCTCGCCTTCGGTCCGGGCAGGCAGGCTGTCCAGCGCGCGGCGCAGGTTTTCGGCGGCTTCCACCACATCACGCGCGAATTTCTGCACCGCGTACTGGCGGGCATCTTCCACGTCGCGCTTGGCGCGGGCCATCAGGTTCTGGTTTTCGGCTTCAGCACGCAGCCATTTTTCCTTGAACTCCGTAACCGAGCGTTCAAGGTCCTGCACGTGTGCATCGGCGGTATTTTCGGCAGCGCCTGCCTGCTGGGGGGCTGCCTGTTCGGCCGGAGCCGGATCTACCGGGGTCTCGACCTGTGTGGGTTCTGTATCTTGGGTCATGTAGCAAGAAGTAGGCAACACCGCTCCAGCCGACAAGACCCGTTGCCCCCCTGCAATGCAGGATTTTATGCACGGCAGCCATTGGCCGGAAAAAAGCGCGCATCATGCCATTCCCCCTCTTGGCATTGGAAGCCTGCGGCGCCTAAGCTAAACAGCTTGCGCTGATGGCAAGGGATAAAGGAACATACAAACGATGACAGAGCGCACCAAGCAGACAATTGCGCTGGTTGATGATGATCGCAATATTCTGACATCGGTTCAGATGACCCTGGAAGCCGAGGGTTTTAACGTCCGGACCTATACGGATGGCGAATCGGCATTGCAGGGGCTGACGGCCTACCCGGTCGATCTGGCTATTCTGGACATTAAAATGCCCCGTATGGACGGCATGGAGCTGTTGCAGCGCCTGCGCACGCGCTCCAACCTGCCTGTCATTTTCCTGTCCTCCAAGAATGAGGAGGTGGACCAGCTTATGGGCCTGCGGCTGGGGGCGGATGACTATATTACCAAGCCCTTCTCCCAGCGCCTGCTGCTGGAGCGCATTCGCGCCCTGCTGCGCCGCAACGAGGTCAGCCGGGCGGAAGCCAACGGCGCGCCCACAGGGGGGGGCGCACTCACACGCGGCAACCTCTCGCTTGATGAACTGCGCCACAAATGCACATGGAAAGGGGAGGATGTCCCCCTGACCGTAACCGAGTTCCTGCTGGTCAAGACCCTTGCGCAGCGCCCCGGTCTGGTCAAATCCCGCGACCAGCTGATTGATGCGGCCTATGGTGACACCGTGTATGTGGATGACCGCACCATTGACAGCCACATCAAACGGGTCCGCAAAAAATTCCGGCAGGTGGATGATGATTTCAACCAGATCGAAACCCTGTACGGCATTGGCTACCGCTATAAGGAAGACTGACCCAAGGGCATGACCAACCGCCCCCCCCTGCTGGCGCATCTGTTTGCTCAGGCCCGCAGCCTGCGCATACCCGGCCAGCGTCCGCATAATGGCGGGGTGGAAGCCACGGCGGCCTATCAGGCGTCCCGCACCCGGCTGATTTCTCCCCTCATGCGCCGTGTGCTGCTGGTCAATATCCTGCCACTGGCCTTGCTGGGGCTTACGGTGCTGTTTCTCAACCAGTTCCGCAACAGCCTGCTGACGACCGAGGTCACCGCCCTGCGCGAGCAGGCCCGCATTTACGCCGGAGCGCTGGGGCAGAGTGCGGTGCGCGCCATCCACCCCCACGCCGCCCAGCTACAGGACCGTGGATATGAACTGGAAGCCGCACTGGCCCGCCCCCTCCTCCAGCGCCTGACAGAACCAAGCCCCAACGCGCATGCCCGCCTGTTTGGCCCCGATGGGCGGCTGGTCGCGGACAATCTGATTGATGTGGCCGACACGCTGGATACGCCACCGGAACCACACCACTTCCACTCCCATACCATTCCCTTCCCTCCCGCGTTCCAGCCCGGCATTTACGAGCGGTTTTTAACGTGGCTGTGGTCTGGCCATAATCCGAGCATTGTCACCCTCAATACCGATGAGGAAGATATTCCCGACCGCCCGGACCGCCCACAGCGCCTTGACGGCACGGACCACCCACCGCCCGAAGCCCCGCCCTATATCCGCCGCACGTCCCGCGGCAGGCTGATTATTACGGTGGCCGAACCCGTTATGCGCGATGGCTGGACGGTTGGCGTGATCCAGTTGACGCGAGTGGCCTCGCAGGTCGATCGCTCGCTGTTTGCCATCCGCTCGACCATTCTCTCGCTCTTCTTTCTGGCGCTGGTGCTGACGGTCCTGCTGTCGTGGTATCTGTCGCTCACCATTGCGCGGCCATTGCTGCGGCTGGCGGCCTCGGCACAGGTCATGCGGGACACAACCGGGCGCACCGGCACGGTGCCCGCACGCCTGCTGGCCCGACGGGACGAAATTGGTGATGTCGCCCGCGCCCTGCAGGCCAGCGCACAGGCGTTGTGGAAGCGCATGGACGCCATTGAACGCTTTGCGGCTGATGTCAGCCACGAGATCAAAAATCCGCTGACCTCCATCCGCTCCGCGATCGAAACCCTGCTGCGCATAGAGGACCTGAACCAGCAGCGCCGCCTGCTGACCATTATCAACGACGACGTGCGCAGGCTGGACCGGCTGATTACCGATATTTCCGACGCCAGCCGACTGGATGCGGAAATGTCGCGCGCCAAGACCCGCCCCGTGGCGGTTGGCCCGCTGCTGGCTGTTCTAACGGAAATTCATCAGGCCACCCGTCAGGATGGGCAGCCGGTCATGGTGACCGATGTGCACGATGACACCCCCGAACACCCGCTGACCGCTCTGGCGGTGGAGGATCGTCTGGTGCAGGTGCTGCGTAACCTGATCGGCAATGCCATATCGTTTTCTCCACCCGATGGGCAGATTACCCTGCATGCCGCGGCCAATGGTAAAATGGTCCGCATTTCCGTCTCGGACCAGGGGCCGGGGATTCCCCAGGCCAAGCTGGATTCCATTTTTGACCGCTTTTATTCAGAACGCCCCAAAAGTGAGAATTTTGGCCAGCATTCCGGCCTTGGCCTGTCCATCAGCCGTCAGATCATAGAGGCATTGCACGGCAGCATTGCGGTAGAAAACCTGCATGACCGCAAGGGGGGCATAAGCGGAGCCCGGTTCATTATTGAACTTCCCCGCGTGCTCAGCCTGCCGCCACGCTAGACGAGGACAGGTCCTGCAAGGTCAGAACCCGACTGCCACACCCACGCCTTCCTCTTCCGGCAGGCTGATGATCAGATCAACCATGATCTTGGGCGCCGAAGAGGAGGCATCCTTAAGCCACATCATGGTCATGCCCGGTGATGTGGCGGGAAAAAACTGGCGAAAAACCGGAAAACTGGCAGGAAATTCATCCGCATCCGCAATATGGCAGACAATGCGGCTGACATCGCGCAGTGTCAGGTCATGCGGCTCCAGCAAGGTTATTGCCTCTTCAAAGGCAGCCCGGCACTGGTCGGCAAGGTCCACCCCCCGGAACTGGGGGGCATGCAGCCCGGCAAGCTCAAAGCCCCCCGCCGTTTGCACGACATGCGGACGACTGGCGATGGAACGTGGAGGCCGTGTCAGGGTTTTATCTTTCATCACGGACTGATGATGTAAGGTAGCGGAACAGGAACCGCAATTTTCCCTTTCGTAACAAATGCACGACCTTGAGCCTGTTGGCCTCATTCCTTAGCATCCGGTATAGCTGGTCTGAGCAGAATGCCTTCTCTTTCCGCATGAAACTGCTTTAAACTCGCCCGGCATCCGAATTGCGCGCCGGAGGCCACCAACAGCCCGATAGGGGCGCGTCTCTGTTCGGACAATAAAAAGGAAGAGTCGGCCATGCACATGGCGGATGATACGTCTGTTCCGCGCCGCATTCTGCTGGTGTCTGGTCTGTCCGGGGCAGGCAAGTCTTCCATCCTGCGGATTCTGGAAGACCTTGACCATGAGGTGATCGACAACCCGCCACTTGGCATGCTGGACGACATTGTAGCCCGCGCAGAACGGCCCGTGGCCATAGGGGTCGATTCCCGCACAAGAGGGTTTGATGCCTCCGCCGTGCTGGCTGCTCTGGCCCGCCTGCGGGTTAACCCCCACCTGCGCGTGGAACTGATTTATGCCACAGCGGACGAAAGTGTGCTCCTCCGCCGCTATACCGCCACCCGGCGGCGGCACCCGCTTGCCCCCCACAGCAGCATAAAAGAAGGCATAGAGGCCGAAGTAGCCCTGACCGCCCCCCTGCGCGCCGCAGCCGATCTGGTGATCGACACCACCGATATGCCCCCACCAGACCTGCGGCAGTTTGTGGAAAGCCGGTTTAGCCCATGGGTTGGGGGCGCGAGCGAAGGGCTAACTGTAACCCTTATGTCTTTCGCCTACCCTGCGGGCCTGCCACGGGAGGCGGATATTGTGTTTGACGCACGCTTCCTGCGTAACCCGCACTACGTGGCTGAACTGGCCCCCAAAACCGGGCTGGATGAGGATGTCGCGGCCTACGTAACCCACGACCCGGATTACCTGCCTTTTCTGAACCAGATCCACGCCATGCTCCAGCTTGTGCTGCCGCGCTTTGTGCAGGAAGGCAAAAAATACGCCACCATCGCCATTGGCTGCTCCGGCGGTCGGCACCGCTCGGTTACACTGGTGGAGGCGCTGGCCAAGCGCCTGTCTGCTCCCGATGGCATGGGCCATTACAAGGGGTCTGGCCAATGGCCGATCATGATCATGCACCGCGAACTGGCCCGGCAGGGCATAAGTGCCTGGCGCTGGGCCAGAAAACCAACCGAAACCACACGGGTCGAACAGTACTGAGCGACCCGCCTGTAACCGTGCCTTAATCTGGCATGGCGTTTTAGCCCATCCCCATACGCTCAGGCATGGCCTGCCTGCCCGCTCAGACGGGCGGGATCAATATTGATGGAAGCCAGAGCCCGCCGCCATTTGACGGTATGATCCATACCAAAAATAAGCTCGCGCGTGGCAGGCACGACCAGCCATGCATCATGCTGGAAAATTTCCTGCTCAAGCTGCCCCGCAGACCAGCCCGCGTACCCCATAGCCAGCAGGGCGTCCTGCGGGCCGCCTCCCTTAGCTATGTCCTGCAACACATCCATACTGGAGGTGAGTGTAACATTCTCGGTAATGCGCAGGCTGTCCTGACCACTCCACTCCGCAGAATGCAGGACAAGGCCGTGCCCTTCCTCCACCGGGCCACCAGCACACAGGCCAATCCGCCGTACCGGGGGCACAGGAGTAATATGCAACTGCTCCAGCAGGTCATCAAAATCGGGGCGGGGCAGGCGCTTGTTGATCACAAGCCCCATAGCTCCTCCATCTGGCGTGTGGCTGCACATGTAAATAAGGGATTGCCCGAACAGGGTACCCCCAAGCATGGGCGTTGCCACCAGCAGCATACCTGCCAGTGAAAGGCCGTTATCCATAACAGCGGGGGCGAGTTGGGGAGTGTTTGCGGATGCCATCTCCCAAGATATGAGAAACACTTCCTTTTTTGGCAAGATTGCCAGCACAACTGTTGTCTGTAATTCTATGCATCCGACACATATTGCTCAATTTTCAGGACACATGTCCATGAACACCCTCTCCCGTTTTCTGAATGCACTCGACAGTTACAAGATCTCGGACGGCAGCCAGTTCCGGCTTGCCGACCACAACCCCGGTGATGATGGGCAACTGGGACTGGACAAGGACATGGGCAAAAACCTGCTCAGGCAGGTCAAGGGTCTGTTGCAGGACCTTCAGGAACTTCTGTACGCCAACCAGACCCACTCGCTCCTGATCATTCTGCAGGGGATGGATGCCGCGGGCAAGGATGGCACGATCAAGCACGTCATGTCCGGCGTGAACCCGCAAGGCGTTGCAGTGACCTCGTTCAAGCAGCCCGGCCCTACTGATCTGCTGCATGGTTTTCTGTGGCGCATCCATGCCGCGGCACCGCAGGCCGGACGCATCGTTATTTTCAACCGCAGCCAGTATGAGGATGTTCTGGTCAGCCGTGTCCACCCTGACCTGCTTAAAAACGGGCATGTTCCCGGAGCACTCAACACCCCCGAATTCTGGGAGGGCCGCTATAGCGATATCCGCCACCTTGAACACTACCTGAGCAGACAGGGCACCGTCGTGCTCAAATTCTTCCTGAACATCTCGCGCGAGGAGCAGCGCGAACGCCTGCTGGCCAGACTGGACATTCCTGAAAAACGCTGGAAGTTCTCACCTTCGGACCTGCATGAGCGGGAATACTGGAATGATTACGCAACCGCTTACCAGGACGCCATTGCCCAGACTGCGCGCGCACATGCCCCATGGATTATCGTGCCTGCCAATCATAAATGGTATGCGCGCCTTGTCGTGATTGGCACCATTATCCGGGCGTTGCACAATTTGCGGCAGGTTACCCCTCAGCCCAGCCCCGACGTGATGCATCAGCTTGATGACTATCGCACACGCCTGTTGCAAGAAAAACCCTGAGACACTCCCCCATCGGGACCATAGACCCCAATGGGGGAACGTGCTGAAAAATGAGCGAACCTGTATAAACTCCTATGTTTTACAAGGTTGTTTCCAACACCCCGTACCAGCCCAGACCTTTGTAGGTTTCGTACCCCGGAGTATGGGCATAAGCAATCAGCGTCTCCCCGTTCACGTAGTAGCCACGCTCCGCCTGTGGTGTGAATTTGCAATACTCGTCAGACGCGCCATTACCATCAGATGATGCAATAATACGCTTCTGGGCATCCACCAACATAACACGCGTCTGCTCCCGTTCCGCATTGGACAGGCGCACGCCCTTGACTATGGCTTCGGCCTGCGGTGCCCAGTCAAACGCTATGCCCAGAACACCCAGTACCTGCCCGCGCGCTTCCCCCCCTGCGCGAATGGCGGTGCTGTAAATGGCAGCCTGTTCATTATTAAGCGCTGGCACACGACTGACGTCTGCTACAGCATATTCCTCCCCACTTTGCGTGCGCATGGCTTTTGTAAACCATGCCTCGCCCGACATATCACTCCCTTCCAGAGCGCGGTGTGTCTGCGGGCGACCACAAGCCACGACCTTGCCGGAAAGGTCCACAATAAAAAGATCAAGGTAAACAGTGTAGGATTTTAAAATTGTGGCCAGACGCCCTGCGGCATACTGGTAGGCTTGAGGAGTGCGGTTCTCCAACGCCTGCACAACGGCACTATCGGTTGCCCACCACCTTACGTCGCACGAACGCTCGTACAGATTGCGGTCGATCAGGTCCACAACATTCAGCGCCAGATCGGTCAGGCGTTCCCCCCTGCCACGCAACAGCAGATCATTCCCTGCTTTTAACAGACGCTCGGTACTGTTGTCCGTTGCAGCACGCAATTCGGAGGCAATACCAACAATGCGGGTGGAGATACGGCCCATTTCATCTGCCAGCAGACCAAAAGCCGCACCCGCCTGCCCAACCCGCGCCGCTTCGATGCGTGTGTTGATGGCAAGGAACTTGGCTTCGTTCATGACTGAGGCAATCAGATGAATTTTCTCCCGCGTCATCTGAGAGACTTCGTAAGCAAGTTTCAGGATATCATCTTGCATGCGGGATATGTCTTTCAATCCGGAATCGAAACAATATGACGTAATGGGACACATAACCATCTCGCCATAACAACAGCAGAACATACTGTGTCCTTCTGTTTTGCCGAAATTATCAGAACCTGTAAACTCCTGATTATGAACCTATTCCACCCCCATCACGTGCATTTGACACGATGTAACCGTCCGGTCATGAACAGACAAACCCTTTGACCGCTCACAAGGATTCCCATGCTCCATTTGACACGCCGCATGCCCTTGCTGGCCTTATGCGCCGGATTGGCCCTGCCCACCCTGAACACCCCGGCACAGGCCCGGCACAGACATACGGATACAGACCAGCCGACTTCCGTATCTGCCTCATGCGATAATCAGGATTTTCTGAACAAGCAGCAGGCGTTTGAAAACGGTGGTCCAAAAGCCGATGCTGCTGTGCATATTTGTGGAACTGTTCTGGCTTTTTCCAGAACAGCCAGACAGACCCGTAGCGGTCGACATGGTTATTTTTACATAACGGTTGCGCCCAATATTTCCATCCGCATTGTGACCAATCTGGACGAAATGCATACCCCCGCCTGGCCGTGGGTCACCAAGGGCGACAAGGTCGAAGTCGTGGGACGGTATTATTATGATTCAGCACGCCAGCAGGGCGTGGACTGGACACACCGTGGCACTGGCCGCTCATGGGGCATTCCGGGCTACGTTATTGTCAACGGCACAAAATACGACTGAACAAAAAAAATGGCTGGCCAGAAAAAACTGGCCAGCCACATGTGTTTTACGGAGTGCGTGCAAAAACTAGTCTGCGGCTTCCTCTTCCTTTTCGCTCCCGCGCTCATCCTCGCCTGAGTTGGAGGCAGCGTTGGCATTGCTCTCCACAATATCAAACGCCAGTTCACCATTCTTGAGGCCTATCTTAACGGCTCCCCCCTTGGCCAGACGCCCGAACAGCAGTTCCTCGGCCAGAGGTTTTTTGATGGATTCCTGAATAACCCGACCCAGCGGACGGGCACCATACAGGCGGTCATACCCCTTTTCTGCCAGCCACTCCTTGGCCGCCGAAGACAGTTCAATGGTCACGTGCCGGTCAGCCAGTTGTGCTTCAAGTTGCAGCACGAACTTTTCAACAACCTGCCCGACAATTTCCTGCGTCAGATGTGCGAAGGGAATAACCGCATCCAGCCGGTTACGGAACTCGGGGGTAAACAGGCGCTTGATGGCCTCTTCATCCTCGCCTTCACGCACCTTGCGGCCAAAGCCTACGGCTTCCTTACTCATATCGGACGCACCGGCATTGGTGGTCATGATCAGGATAACATTCCTGAAATCGACCGTTTTGCCGTTATGGTCCGTCAGGCGGCCGTTATCCATAACCTGTAGCAGCACGTTGTACAGGTCGGGATGGGCCTTTTCGATCTCATCCAGCAGCAGCACGGCATGAGGATGCTGGTCGATGGAATCGGTCAGCAGACCACCCTGATCAAACCCGACATACCCCGGAGGCGCACCCAGCAGGCGGGAGATGGAATGCCGCTCCATATATTCGGACATATCAAAGCGGATCAGCTCAATACCCAGCGCGTTGGCAAGCTGGCGGGCCACTTCCGTTTTACCAACCCCAGTGGGGCCGGAGAACAGATAGTTACCAATCGGCTTTTCAGGATCACGCAGGCCAGCACGCGCCAGTTTGATGGCGGCGGAAAGTGCGTCAATCGCCTGATCCTGCCCAAACACCATGCCCTTGAGGTCACGCTCCAGAGAACGCAGCACTTCCTTGTCATCAGCAGAAATGCTTTTGGGCGGAATGCGGGCAATGCGGGCGATAATATCTTCCACATCCTTCAGGTTGACCGTCTTGCGGCGGCGACCTTCAGGCTGGAGCATGCGCGAAGCCCCGACCTCATCAATCACGTCAATCGCCTTATCGGGCAATTTACGGTCATGAATATAGCGGGCGGAAAGTTCCACAGCCCCACGAATAGCTTCTTCCGTGTAGCGGACCTTGTGGTGCTTTTCGTAGCTGCCCTTCAGGCCGCGCAGGATCTTGACCGCATCATCAATGCTGGGTTCGGGCACATCAATCTTCTGGAACCGCCTGACAAGCGCACGATCTTTTTCAAAGTGCTGACGGAACTCCTTGTAGGTGGTCGAGCCAATGCACCGCAGCGTGCCAGCCGCCAGAGCGGGTTTGAGCAGGTTGGACGCATCCATGGCCCCGCCCGATGTTGCACCCGCACCGATAACGGTATGGATTTCATCAATAAACAGAATGGCGTGCGGGTCCTGATCCAGCTCCGTTACAACGGCTTTGAGGCGTTCCTCAAAATCGCCGCGGTAGCGGGTGCCAGCCAGCAATGCACCCATATCCAGCGAATAGATGGTGGATTTAAGCAGCACTTCGGGCACGCTGCCTTCCACAATCCGGCGGGCAAGCCCTTCCGCGATGGCGGTTTTGCCTACGCCGGGATCGCCTACATACAACGGGTTGTTTTTGGTACGGCGGCACAGAATCTGGATCGTGCGTTCAATTTCGGTATCACGCCCGATCAGCGGGTCAACCTTACCTGCCAGCGCCTTGTCGTTCAGATTGACGCAGTAGGTGGACAGCGCATCCTGACTTTTCTGCGCCTTGGTTTCGGCCCGTTCGGGTTCTTCCCCTTTTTCCGCACCGGTATTGCTGCCTGCAACCGGGCGGCGGGTGGCGCGATCGGGGGCTTTGGCAATTCCGTGGGAGAGAAAGTTCACGGCGTCCAGACGCGTCATGTCCTGCAGTTGCAGGAAATACACGGCGTGGCTTTCACGCTCGGCAAACAGGGCGACCAGTACGTTAGCGCCTGTCACCTCATCGCGGCCGGTGGACTGCACATGAATGGCTGCACGCTGGATAACGCGCTGGAACGCGGCGGTTGGTTTGGGTTCGGTCGGGCGCTCAGACGCCAGACCGGCAAGGTCCTTGTCGAGAAAGCCTGTCAGGTCTGTCCGCAACCGGTCCAGATCAACCCCACAGGCGCGGAACACCGTTACGGCATCCGCATCATCAACCAGGGCAAGAAGCAGATGCTCTAGCGTGGCATATTCGTGATGCCGTTCTCCGGCCAGAATAAGCGCCCGATGCAGCGTCTGCTCAAGATTGCGTGACAACATGACGAGACGCTCCTTTCCCCGGACTTTCCGACCACGGTAAAACAACCACGGGACCATGATCGGGTGCCCTGCAATCATATTTGGCTGCTTCGGCAGGAAATGCGAGTCATAACCACGCAAAAAACACATGTTCACGCATTTTTCGTTAGCATCTCTGATAAAAATGCTGGTTTTCCGCGCTTTTTACCAAACCCGACCAATCGCAGAAATATGCGTGCCCTCCCTGCATAACCGCATTTGCAGACCAGAAACGGGGCCGACACCCCACCGACCACGGGCTCGCGCACGCGCCGCAGAGCGCTGCTGGCAGCCGGACTGTGTTCAGGAAAACGGCAGAGGTGCTGGTATCAGTCTTTTTCTATGGTGCACTGCAAAGGGTGCTGGTTCTGACGGGCAAGATCCATGACCTGAGACACCTTGGTCTCCGCCACCTCATACGTAAACACACCACAAACACCCACCCCCTTGCGGTGGACGTTGAGCATGATGTCTGTCGCTTCTTCACGATTCTTCTGGAAAAAGCGCTCAAGGACGTACACTACAAACTCCATGGGGGTGTAGTCATCGTTGAGCATGAGCACCTTGTACATGGCGGGTTTGCGGGTTTTGGGCTTGGCTCGCACAACCACGCCGATTTCCGCATCATCCCGGTCCGAATCCATGCCTCCGTCACGCCGCGACGGCCCGTTGCCTGTATGCAGAACAGGAAGATGAAACGAGGCCATGGCAACCAAACTCCCGAGGCAGGGTGAAAAACGAGTGGTGTTCCTTACCACCATATTGGCAAAGCCAAAGTACAATAAAAGAGAGCGGAGTGACAGAATAGCTGGTGCGCGTGCCCAATATGGAACCAGCGCGCCATATTTATGCCACACATGAACACCACATGGCAGGATGGGTGCCGGAGCTGCTTATCTGGATTCCGTGCGCCAGAGTTCCAGTTTTTTGCCGCCATGCTCTTGCGATTCCTGACAGTAGGCGGAATAGTGCTCCAGACGGCACAGGTGGGGGTAGCAGTGGCAGACAAACCGGCGTTACGGCAGATGACAGAACAGAGCAGGCTAACATCCGGCAATGCAAAACCCCTGCGCCTGCGCAAATGGGCAGGCCTGCTTGCTGGCGTAACTCTGGCGGCGTTCACTACGGCCAGTCAGGCCCGCGCCCAGTATGCCGGGCAGATCAGTTCCATTGTCATGGACGCCAAAACTGGTGCTGTCCTCTCCCAGACCGATCCGGACCTGCGGCGCTACCCGGCCAGCCTGACAAAACTGATGACGCTGTACATGGCCTTCAACGCGCTGCGCGCAGGGACCATATCCCTTACCCAGTCCGTGCCGGTCTCCATTCATGCGTCTACCATGGAGCCTTCCAAGCTCGGGCTGGTTCCCGGCACTCACCTGACTGTTGAACAGGCCGTGCTTGCGCTGGTCACCAAATCCGCCAACGATGCCGCCTGTGCTCTGGGCGAGTTGATCGGGGGTGGGAGCGAACCCCAGTTTGCCGCCATGATGACCCAGCAGGCCCACGCCATGGGCATGTCCAGAACCCAGTTCCGCAACGCCTCCGGCCTGCCGGACCCGGACCAGATGACGACCGCGCGGGACCTGGCCACTCTTGGCCGCCGCCTGATTGCCGATTTCCCGGAATACTATCACTATTTCGCCACCCCGGCATTCCGTTTCCATGGCCGCTACATTCCCAACCATAACCCCATGCTGAAAGTCTATGCCGGGGCAGATGGCATGAAGACGGGATACACGCAGGAGGCCGGGCGCAACCTTGTCACCTCCGCCCTGCGTGACAATGTGCGGCTGGTTGGCGTTGTCATGGGTGCCTCCAGCAACACCCAGCGCTCGCTGGTTATGGCCAACCAGCTTGATCACGGTTTTGACGCCGAAGGCGTAGCCCCCGTCGCCCGCCCGCTTATTGTAGCGCAGGCCACCAGCAGCCAGCGCCACCGCAACCACCGTGGTACGCTGATCATGGCGGATGCCAGCCACAGGCACACGCCACTTGAAGTAGCGGAAGCCCCTACGACACACCGCCGTCATGCAGCGATTACCAATGTCAGCCATGGCCGTCATACTACGGTTATTGGCGCCAAGGTTCACACCATTGCCACCCCCGCCATCTCCCGCAGCATGGTCCGCCACACGATCGCCCACAACCGGACCTGAATATTTTCTGACCATTTAGGCCACCCGTTGTCACCAAAGCGGGTTGCCTTTGTGGTCTGCACTCTTCATCTTGCTGCTTTACTAAAAAGTATCAACAACGATGAGGAAGTGCAGAATGGCGGGCAGAGGCGGTATCGTTCTCCATACCGAAGAAGACTTCAAATACCTGCGTGCGGCTGGCCAGTTGGCTGCGGCTACGCTGGACATGATCACGCCTTACGTCAAACCCGGCGTAACCACGGGCGAGCTGGACAGCATTATTCACGCCTACACGCTTGAACATGGCGCTACCCCCGGCCCGCTGAACTACCGAGGCTACCCCAAGTCGTGCTGTATTTCGGTCAATCATGTTGTGTGCCACGGCATTCCGGGTGACCGGCCGCTGATTGAGGGCGATATCGTCAATATCGACGTCACCCCCAAGCTGAACGGCTGGTTTGGAGATACCAGTCGCATGTATGCCGTGGGCAAGGTGTCCATCAAGGCCGCCAAGCTGATCACCACCACTTACGAATGCCTGATGCGCGGTGTTGAGGTTGTACGTCCCGGTGCCACTCTGGGTGACATTGGCTACGCCATTCAGAGCCATGCCGAAAAACACCGCTACTCCATTGTGGAAGATTTTTGCGGACACGGGATCGGGCAGGTTTTCCATGCCGAACCCAACGTCCTGCATTACGGTCGCCCCGGCGAGGGCATGAAACTGAAGGCCGGTATGGTGTTTACCATTGAACCCATGCTCAACATTGGCAAACCCGAAGTAAAAATTCTTGAAGACGGATGGACCGCCGTGACGCGTGACCGCTCCCTGTCCGCGCAGTTTGAACATATGCTGGCAGTCACCCAGACAGGGTATGAAATTTTTACCCGCTCTCCCGCCGGGTATGACTGCCCCCCCTACCCGATGAAAGGATAAGCTCATGCTGGCCGCCCCCACCACGCTGTTCTCCCGTGTTGCGCGTTATGTGGGACGGGTGGCCTGTTGCCTGAGCACAGGCCTTATAGTCCTGCCAGCCCACGCGGCACCAGTGGCTGACCCGCTGGCCTATGGCACTGCACTGTCGGCCGCTGCGTCCGTTGCCTCCCCTGTGGCCGGGCAGCATGGCATGGTGGTTTCCGCCCAGAAACTGGCCTCGGAAGTGGGGGCCCACATTCTGGCCAAAGGCGGCAATGCAGCCGATGCCGCCGTAGCCATGGGATATGCTCTGGCTGTTGTGTACCCGGCCGCGGGCAATCTGGGAGGTGGCGGGTTCATGATGCTGCGCCCACCGGGCAAGCCTGCGATTTTTTTCGATTTTCGGGAAAAGGCACCACTGGCCGCCACGCCGGATATGTTTTTGGACAGTAAGGGTAATGTTATTCCCGACCTGTCCCTTCTGGGCTGGAAGGCCGTAGCCGTGCCCGGCACTGTGGCCGGGCTGGATGCTGTGCATGAACGCTGGGGCCACCTGCCCCGAAAAGTGGTCATGGCCCCTGCCATTCAACTCGCCCGCGATGGATTTGTGCTGGAGGAAGGGGATGTGGAACTCCTGAACACCTCCACCGCGGCGCTGGCGCAGGACCCCTATGCCCGCAAGATTTTCCTGCGCCCCGATGGCTCTCCCTTCCAGCCCGGCGACAGGCTGGTGCAGAAAAATCTGGCACACTCGCTCGAACTGATCGCACAGAACGGGGCGGACGCATTCTACAAAGGGCCCATTGCCGCCAGTATTCTGGAGCAGTCCAAAGCCCACGGCGGCATTTTGCAGGCCATGGATTTTGAGCACTACCAGCCCCGCGCACTGGCCCCCGTAAGCTGCACCTACCGCGGATTGCTGGTGGAAACAGCCCCGCCCCCCAGTGCAGGCGGTATAGCCCTGTGCGAAATGCTGGAAATTCTGGCCGGGTATGACATGCACGCCCTTGGCCTGCACTCAGCCCCCGCTCTCCAGCGTGAGATCGAGGCCATGCGCCATGCCTATTCCGACCGGCGGGATCTGGGCGACCCGGCTTTTGTCCATAACCCGGTCAGCAGCCTGCTGGACCCGGCCTATATTGCCAGCATACGCACGCATATTCCCCCTGACAGGGCTATTCCCTCCGCTGACCTGCGTGCAGGTGTGGCCTCGCCCGAAAAACCCGAAACCACCCAGTTTTCGGTTATCGACCACAACGGATTTGCCATTTCCACCACCTATACGCTTAACGGCTGGTTTGGCGCCAAGGTCATGGGGGGGGACACCGGGATCATCATGAATGATGAAATGGATGATTTTTCCATCAAACCCGGAGCGCTGAACATGTTTGGCATTCCCGGCAGTGCGGCCAACGCCATTGCACCGGGCAAAACGCCTCTTTCCTCCATGGCGCCGACCATTATCTCGCGCGATGACAGGCCGGTCATGGTCATTGGCAGCCCCGGCGGGTCGCGCATTCCCACCATTATACTCTCTGTTATTCTGGGCGTTGTGGATTACGGGCTGAACATCCAGCAGGCCATAGACCTGCCCCGCCTGCACGAACAGTGGATGCCACAGAGTGTGGAGGTTGAGGCAAACGCCCTGACCCCGCAGGTCAAGCAAACGCTGGAACAGGAAGGGTACAGTTTTGTCCTACATGCGCCGTGGGGTATTCCTGAAGGGATTCTGGTGGGTGGCCCCAGCCTGAACAGCCACGGGCCTGCCCGTTTTTATGGAGGGGCCGACCACCGTCACCCCGGCGGGGCGGCTATAGGGGAGTAAGCTCCCCTCCCCCACAATACTTACAGGCGGTCCAGAGTATGGGTGCCACCCTGTGGGTCACGCACCTGCCGCTCGCCCGTAATATACTCCGGCCCCAGAGGAACCTTGCCGTAGCCTCCGGGAATATCCAGCACGTAAATGGGCCAGGCAAGCCCCGTAACGCGCCCCCGCAGACCTGCCAGCAGGCGCTGGCCCTGTGCGACCGGCACATGAAAATGGGCCGTACCCGGCGCAGGGTCGAGCTGGTGCAGGTAGTACGGCCGCATACGGTTTTCCACCATGGTACGGAACAGGTCTTCCAGCGCTTCCTCGCTATCATTCACACCCCGCAGCAGGACCGACTGCCCCAGCAGCGGTATGCCCCGCCGGGCAATGCGGCGCAGGCTGCTCCGTGCGGGGGGAGCCATTTCCCGCGCATGGTTGATGTGTACGGCCATCCACATGGCTTTGTCCGTTTCCAGCGCATCCAGCAATGCGTCTGTCACACGCTCGGGTGCTGCCACCGGCACGCGCGTATGCACCCGGATGGTGGTCACATGCGCCATGCCGGAAAGGGCCTGCACAATCTCCCCCAGCCGCCGGGGCGAGAGCATGAGCGGGTCCCCCCCGGTCAGAATAACCTCACGGATCTGCTCATGCGTACGGAGCCAGTCCAGCGCGCGGCTCAGGGCCTGATCATCCAGCACGCCACCATCGGGCCCCACATGCTCCCGCCGGAAGCAGAACCGGCAGTATAACGGACATACCAGCAAGGGTTTAAGCAAGGCGCGGTCCGCGTAGCGGTGCACAATACCGGGCACGGGGGAGAGCGCGTCATCTCCAATAGGGTCGGAGCGCTCCTCCGGCGTAACCACCAGTTCGCGCGTGGTGGGCACAACCTGCACGCCAATCGGGTCGTCCAGACTGTGCATCAGCTCCGCAAAAGCGGGCGGTATGGCCGTGGCATACTGCCGGGCTATGGCTTGCAGGTCCGCTTTCTGCGCGGGTGTGGCCATACCGGCGGCAATCAGGTCATCTGGGGTGCGCAGCGTTCGGCTGGTCGCAAAAGGGGGCTTGACCGGGGAAGACATGTACCGGCTCTACTCTGCCCATGTCTGTGTCTGCAACATCTCATCTGTCCTTTGGTGGTCCGGACCCCGAACGCATTCGCGACCGGCTGCCATTTTTAATCCGCCGCAACCTGACCATGCGGGGTGTGCGCGCATTTTTGGAATCCCGCGGCTGCGTGGAGGTGGAAACCCCCTGCGCCGTGCCCGTGCCGGGGGAGGAGGTGCACCTGCTCCCCTTCCAGACCGAGCGGGAAACACCCGACGGCCAGCGCCAGACCCTGTTTTTGCACACCAGCCCCGAATTCGCCATGAAGCGGATTATCGCCGCCACCGGGCTGCCGCTGTTCCAGTTTGCCCGTGTCTGGCGCAATGGTGAGGCCAGCGGCACCCATGCCCCCGAGTTTACCATGCTGGAATGGTACCAGCCCCGCATGCCGCTGAGCAGCCTGATGGACGAGACAGAAGCCCTGCTCAAGGCCGTTCTGCCCCCTGTTGTACACCGCAACGCCTGCACGCTGGACCTGAGCCAGCCTTTTGAACGGCTGAGCATGGAAGACGCATTCCGCCACCATGCTGGCGTTGACCTGCTTCCAACCCAAGGCAATGCACAGGCACTGGCCCATGCGGCAGGCTGCACCCTGCGCGACGGTGAGCAATGGGAAGACCTGTTTTTCCGCTTGTTGCTGGAGCGAATCGAACCCGCCATTGGCCAGACCCGCCCCACATTTTTAACACACTGGCCAGCAAGTCAGGCTGCACTGGCGCGCAGGGACCCCACAGACCCGCGTGTGGCCCTGCGGTTTGAACTTTATGCCGCAGGCATGGAACTGGCCAATGCCTTTGAGGAACTGACAGACCCTGTAGAACAGCGGCAGCGTTTTACCCACGACAGGGCCGAACGCCAGCAGCTTTACCCCACCCGCCCCACATGGCCAATGGACGAAAAACTGCTCCACGCCCTGCCCCACATGCCCCCGTGTTCGGGCATTGCGCTGGGGTTTGACCGGCTGGTCATGCTGGCCAGTGGCGCACGCCAGATACAGGATGTCTTGTGGATACAGGATTAGTCTGCAACATTTGGCCTTAACAGGTGTTTTTGCTTATCTTCCACTCGTACGACGCATACCGCAGGCGTATTCCACCAAGGGGCAAGTCGGTGCCATGACATACGCAAACAGAATTTTACTGATCGGGCTTCTAGCCCTTGCCGCCTGCCAGGTTCCCAGTCCGGAGCAGCGGCGCAAGCTCGATTCCATGATCGGGCGACCAACCGTGGATGTTATCCGCACCTTTGGTGTACCTACGCGCCAGTTCACCACGGGGGACCACACTTTTCTTGCCTACATCACGCAGGAGACCGACTACACCACCATGCCCATGGGCGGTGGCTGGGGGTATGGTCCCGGATGGGGAGACGGCTGGGGCGGTTATGGTGGCTGGGGATACGGTGGCTGGGGATATGGCGGTGGCTGGGGCGGCGGCATGGGCACCGCATACACCTATAGCTGCCAGACCAATTTTGAACTCGTAAAGGGCCTTGTCATCAGTTGGACAATGCGGGGCGATGGCTGCTAGGCCGCATACACCCTGCCGTGCCTGCCGACCTGCCTGTACCCTTTAACGCCATGACGGTCCGGGAAGCCCCTTTGCGTACCCACACTCCACGCCATGCACCATACGGCTGGCATGGGCGTCTGGCTGCCCCGGTACTTATGCTGGCAGGCATGGTCCTGCCGGGCGGATGCGCGCAGAGCCCCGCCCGGCAGGACACATACACAACGCCAGTCTCTACCTGTGCGTATATGATGCCAACAGTCTCTGGCACGCGCACATATACACAGGGGCTCCGTGGCGCATCCGGTTCTCCGACGTCCGGACAGAGCAATCCGATTGATAGCGCCGTTGCCTACGGCAACCCGCAAACGCCCGCATTCTGCGACCGCCCCCTGTCGGACACCCTGCGCAGCTCCATCGAACTGGCCGACTATACGCATCTGCTGGACAGGACCGGCCTGTTCCCCACCTTGCAGCAGGCAGGGCCTTTTACCGTATTCGCCCTGCCCAATGCGGCGCTGGAAACCTATAACACGCAAAATGGTGGCCAGCTTCTGGACCCGGCCAGCACCAGCAGGGTACGCAACCTGCTCAGCTATACGATTGTTACCGGAAAATGGCCCCACAAGGCCCTACGCGCAGCCCTTGCTGCCGCACCGGGCCATAGCCTGTCACTCCCCACCCTGAACGGACAGGCGCTGCCTGTCTGGCTGGACACACAAACAGAGCAGGTCATGGTCGGCCCACCTCACGGGCAAAGCAGCCCGCTCTGGGTCATGGGAATTCCGCAATCCAACGGTGTGCTGTATTTTACGCGCACGCTGGTTCTGCCACCAGCGGAACAGGCCACTCCGCACCCCAGCCCCCCTTGAAAGGCTTTGCCCCCATACCGCCGCCATACGGCGCAGGGCTACTGGCTGGGCTTAAAAAGTCCACGGGGCGGGGTCATCCCACCAACTGGTATCGGGCATGACAAAATCCGTATCACACCCGGCCAGCGCACGGGCATCTTCGGGTGTTGCGGCGCAGGCTACGGCGGGCAGTTCCATCATCATGCACCACCACTGGGCCAGAGCCAGAACAGCCTGCGTGTCCTCCGCATTCTGTGCAGCATCCGGGGCAAAGCAGACGTAATCCGCCCCTTCCTCCCCCGCGCGCATGGCACCGTCGCGGCTGCTGCCTACGGCCACACCAAGTTGCAGTTCATCACCAATCTGGCGTCGTACATCGCGCACACTGGCCGCAGTATAGGACTGGGAGAGATGAACCCCGTCACACCCGGTCTGCGCAGCCAGTTCGGGTGCGTTTTCCAGCATAAGGGCAATACCCTTATGCTGCACAAGCGGGCGAATAGCCCCGATCAGGGCTATGGCTGCGGCAGGGTCCATGCCCTCCACCAGACGCAGCAGCAATGCTGCTGGCTGGTGGTTGGCCAGACGCTGCTCCAGCACAGGCAAAAACGCATCGGCATACAAGAGCGCAGGCGTCACAAGATAAAGGTCCGACACTGCGACTATCCTTTCCGCACGATGCGCATTTACGGGGCTCAGTTCTTGAAGATGGTGATAATCTGGTCGAGCAGGGCCAGCGCTTCTGCCTTGGGGCGCTGGAACACGTTACGACCGATAATGGAGCCAAAGCCACCACCATCATGGATACCCTGAATGGTGGCCAGCAGGTTGTCCGTGCCGGTGTGTTCACCACCGGAGAAGATGACAATCCGACGGCCGGCAAAGCTGGACTGCACAACATGGTTGATGCGCGCGGCAAGCGTTGCCACATCAACCTTGTTCTTTTCGTACACCGGCTTGCAGGCATCCAGTGCCACAACGTCGGTCGGGGGTTTGACCTTGATGATGTGGGCACCACACAGGGCGGCCATATGGGCGGCATAGGCGCATACGTCTACCGCTGTCTCGGCCTTCTTGTCCAGCGCCGGACCACGCGGGTAGCTCCATACGATCACGGCCAGACCCACGGACTTGGCTTCAGCCGCCAGTTCACGCAGTTCTTCCATCTGGTCGAAGCAGTATTCGGAGCCGGGATAAATGGTAAAGCCGATGCCCGCACAACCCAGACGCAGCGCATCCGCCACGGTGCCGGTAACGGCCTGATCTTTTTCGGTCGCAAGGCTGTTGGAACTGTTGCACTTGAGAATAAGCGGAATTTCACCCGCAAAGGTCGCGGCTCCACATTCGAGCATGCCAAGAGGAGCGGCATAGCCATTCAGCCCGGCTTCGATCGCAAGCTGGAAGTGGTAGTGCGGGTCATAGGCGGCCGGATTGGCTGCGAAAGAGCGGGCAGGACCATGCTCAAACCCCTGATCCACCGGCAGAATGACCATTTTGCCGGTTCCACCCAGCTTGCCAGCATTGAGCAGGCGGGCCAGATTCGTCTTTGTACCGGGGTTATCGCTCTCATACTGGTTGAGAATAGCCTTAACCTGCGGGGTAAGCGTCATGGGGAACAGTCCTTCTTTTGCCTTGTGTCCGGCGCATTATTTTCCGGATGCTGGTGTTGGCAATAACCGTGGGCGAAATACCCGACAAGAGACGATATGACACTTAACGGCATGATAAGGTTAAATGATGGCGGGCGTTGTGGCAGAAGTGTCGCTTTTTCCTGTGCATACAAGGCCCGGATTGTCTCATATTGTGGGTTTTGCGGGCAAAGAATGGCAGTTTGCTGGCCACAACGCAACGCCATGAGCGCACCTGCAGGACTACTGTCACAATCGAGCACATGCACAAAAGCCTGCCGGGCCGATTCTGCGGCATCGTTCATCAGGGCATGCCACCAGCCAACACCCATGTATGCCACCGCACCAGGGGGGGAGAGCAGGCCAATGCAGCCCCCATACTCCGCCAGCCCCGCCGCACGCAAAGCCACATGCACACCAGCACGGTCATGGACGCACACATAGCGGATACCCGTGGCAGAAGATGAGAAAAGTGGCCTGTTTTCCGTGAGCATGCTTGACGCAATCGCTTTTGCAGGTGATTCCTTACCCCAAGAGAAGGGAAAAAGAATGCAGGATCAAGACGTGGAGCCGCACTCACCCCAAGGCAACAGCTATGCCAGCATGCACACCCGCGCAAGACCTGCGGAAGAGGCCATTACCCGGCTGGACCGTGCGTTGCAGCGTATTTCCTTTGCTCTTGATAAGCAGCAGCAGACAAAACGGAACCGTCCGGAAACCAACCGGGAGGAACTGCTGGCCAACATAGATGCGCTGATCATGCGCGTGCGCGACATTCTGGACCAGACAGGCCAGGCCACACCCGGCCACGACCCGCTCCTGCCCCGGCATGAGGAAGGGAACTGAACCCATGGCGCTTGTTTCAGTCAATATCAACGGTCACAGCTATACGGTCGGGTGCGAAAACGGGCAGGAACGCCACGTTCAGGCCATGGCGCATCAGGTTGAGCGCCGCGTGCAGCAGGTCCGCAATCTGGGATTCAGCGGTGAAAGCCGCGTGCTGGTTCTGGCCGCACTGCTGATGGCGGACGAAATTCAGGACCTCTCGGGCAGCCGTGTGCCAGAGAGCACGGCACTGGCGGCTCTGGACGCAGAACGCCTGCGGGCGGAACTGGCCCTGACCAACACCCGGCTGGCCGATCTGGCCGATACTGCGGAATCTCTTGCAGCGGAGATGGAGCGCGCCTACATAGAAGATGCGGGGCTGCCCGACGCGTGAGGCAAGTCATCCCCTGGGCCGATAAGCACTTCCTAGGGAGCTGGCTCTGTTGTGGCCCTGGTCACATTACCCGGCGCCCACCTGCACTAGCAGGTCCTGGAGGTTGAAAGACCCACGGTCCATGGTGGCTCCGCACACTCCCCTCCCCTGTAATGACCCGCCTGACATTGCGCAGCGCAAAAAAAACCTGCGGGTTGAATGCCTTGCAGCCATGCGTATGCGGGATTATGCGCGGGATTGGGGGATTATCCACCGGCTGGAGCCTTTACTGCGCGCAAGCACTGGCCCCATTGCCTGCGTGTGGCCACTCCCGCACGAGGTGGACCTGCGCCCGCTCTGCCACACTCTGGCGCAAGCGGGCAAAACCGTTGTGCTCCCCCAGACACCAGCGCGGGGCTCCCCGCTGGTTTTTCGCCAGTGGCAGCCCGAATCCACCATGCTGGCAGGCCGTTTTGGCACACACCACCCCGATGGCCCGATTATGGAGCCAGCTCTTGTGCTGGTCCCCCTGCTGGGGTTTGACCGCAGGGGCAACCGGCTTGGTTACGGCGGTGGTTATTACGACCGCACACTGGCCGCCCTGCCCCATGCCGCCAGCATAGGCTATGCTCCCTCCACACAGGAGGTGGCACACCTCCCCCGTGGCCCCCATGACCAGCCCCTGAACTGTATTGTAACCGAAAAGGAGGTTATTCGTTTTGGCTAACCCACCCCCCTGCACAGTGCGAAAGACCCACGCGTGAGAATTCTGTTTTTGGGCGATATTGTCGGCCGCACCGGGCGTGATGGCGTTCTTTCCCGCCTGAGTGGCCTACGCACGCAACTGGGGCTGGACCTTGTGGTGGTCAATGCGGAAAACGCAAGCCATGGCTTTGGCCTGTCCCCCGCCATTGCCACAACCCTGCTGCAAAGCGGCGTGGATGTGATTACTCTTGGCAACCACGCATGGGACCGCCGCGACCTGATCGGCCATATTGATGGCGAACCCCGCATTATCCGCCCGCTCAACTATCCGCCGGCAACGCCGGGGCAGGGGAGTGTGGTGGTGGCTCTGCCCGATGGCCGCAAGGCGCTGGTGGTCAATGTGATGGGGCGACTGTTCATGGACCCGCTGGACGACCCCTTCCGCTGCACCAACGAATTGCTGGGCAAGCACCGCATGGGTGCCACGGTGCATGCCATTGTGGTGGATATTCATGCCGAAGCCACCAGCGAAAAATGGGCTTTTGGCCATATGCTTGATGGCAGGGTGTCCCTTGTTGTGGGCACCCATACCCACACCCCCACCGCAGACCACCGTATTCTGGCCGCAGGCACTGCCTTCCAGACCGATGCCGGCATGTGCGGGGACTATAACAGCGTGATCGGCATGACCAAGGAACCCGCCGTTGCCCGCTTTGTGCGCAAAATGCCCGGCGAGCGGCTCCAGCCCTCCGAAGGTGAGGCCACTATCTGCGGCATTATGGTGGAAACGGACGATGCCACCGGTCTGGCCCGCCGCCTTGCTCCCTTGCGGCAGGGGGGATTACTGGCCCAGACTCTACCGGATTTCTGAGCCGGCAAGCACATCCGCCACAGGCAAACCCACCAGCTCACCGCGTCCTGCGGCGGGCTGGTGGCAAAGCCTATTCCACCTGCGCGTTAAATGCCTGCACGGCAACCTGTGTGGCTGTGGTTAACGGGTGTGGCAGGGCGTTCAGGGCAAACCACCCCAGACCATCGTGTTTATGTGGCTCGCACAGCCGGGGTTCGCCCCGTACGGGGCCTGTCCTGTAAACCGGGGCCACCCAATGCGTGCCTGCGGCACGGTCAATCTGGTCCACCACGCACAGGAGGGGACCGGGTTGCAGGTCCAGCCCCACTTCTTCGCGCACTTCACGCATGGCGGCCTGCGCTGCGGTTTCGAACAGGTCCACCTTGCCACCGGGTAAACCCCAGCACCCGGCCTCTGGTGCCTTGACCCGCCGGATCAGCAGCAGGCAGCCATCACGCAGAATGAACGCGCCACACCCAACCGCGGGCTGCACGGGTGTTACCACACCAGCCTGTGCACCGCAGCCGTTGGCCGCAGACCAGCCGCCTGAGCCTCGGCCGTAGCCAGAGCCATGTCATTCTCGACCATTTCCTGATGAATGCCCCCCAGAATCCACAGACTATCCACCCCTACCGAGGCAGCCCCCCTGATGTCTGTCCCCAGCGCGTCCCCAATGGCCAGAATACGTGTGCGGGGCACGTCCAGCATATCAAACACGGGCTGGTACACACCGGGATAGGGCTTGCCAATCCAGCGGACATCCCCACCCTGTTCGGCATAAAACGCAGCCAGAGCGCCTGCACATATCTGCCGGTTACCCCCTTTGACCACCACCTTGTCGGGGTTGGCGCAGATCATGGGCAAGTTACGGGCAAGGCAGGCGCGCAGTTCGGGCAGGTAGGGGTCCAGCGTTGCAACACCCCGCTCCAGATCCGGCCCTGTGTTCATCACAAAATCAGCCCGTTCCAACTCTGTTACGCGCCGGATGTTCAGTCCCTCGTACAGACCCAGATCATGCACACCGCCAATATGGAGCACCTTGTGACCAAGGCTGGCAAACCACGGGTCTGCCTTCTCCCTCATCTGACGATGGGTTTCCTGCCCGCTGGTCATGACCCCGTTATAAAGGGCGCGGTCCACGCCAAACCCTTCCAGCTGGGTGGCGATCACCGCAGCGGGCCGGGGCGCGTTGGAGAGCATGACAACCCGTTTGCCTGCATTGCGGAGTGCACGCAGGCATTCCAGAGCGCCGGGATAAGGGTTTACACCATCATGCACGGTGCCCCACAGGTCTATGATGTAGCCATCATACCGATCAGCCAGCGCTTCCAGCCCGGCAATCTGGGGGAGTGACCAGTCTGTTATGGTGCTCACAGGTCCACCCCACGCACATCATCAAGCGCTTCTATGCCTTGCGCGCGCATGATCTGAAGCATCTCCCGCTTGAGGCGGGCAATAAGGGCTGGCCCTTCATAAGCAAAGGCCGTGTAAACCTGCACCAGATCAGCCCCAAGGCGGATACGGTCCAGAATATCCTGCCCGCTCTCGATCCCCCCGCAGGAAACAAGAGCCAGACGGCCTGCGGCAATCTTGGCGACAAGTCGCAGCATCTGGGCCGAGCGGGCAGCCAGCGGACGGCCAGAAAGCCCACCGGATTCGCCCTTGTGCGCGCTACGCAGGCTATCGGGGCGGGCCAGTGTGGTGTTGTTGATGATCAACCCCTGCACACCACCCTGAATTGCAGCATCCACAATAGGGGCAATGGCATCGTCTTCCAGATCCGGGGCCAGCTTGACCAGCAGGGGCGGGCGTTCGGGGTGACGCGCTGCAATGGCGTCCAGAATCCCCTTGAGCCTTGCCGCATCCTGCAACCCGCGCAGACCCGGCGTATTGGGGGAAGAGACATTGAGCACAATGTAATTCACATACGGTTTGACCCGCGCCACAAGGGCCGGGTAGTCCCGCTCGGGGTCCGCACCGGTTTTGTTGATGCCAATATTGGCCCCCACCGGCACACCGGCCCCCCCTGCCCTGCCAGATGGCAGCGGCCGGGTCAGGCGCGCAAGGCGCACGGCAAAACGATCTATCCCCTGATTATTGAACCCCATGCGGTTGATAACCGCCCGGTCCTCCTCCAGCCGGAACAGGCGCGGCTTAGGGTTGCCCGGCTGCGGGCGGGGGGTCACGGTCCCGGCCTCGACAAACCCGAAGCCCAAACGGGCGAGCGGACGCAGTACGCGGGCGTTCTTGTCAAACCCGGCGGCTATGCCAATGGGGTTGGAAAAACGCATACCCAGCGCGCGCGTGGCAAGGGCCGGGTCGTCCTCGGGGCGCTTGAAAGGGACGGAAATGCCCAGCGTAAGGGCATCTATGGCAAGCTCATGCGCTTTTTCGGGGTCAAGTTTGCGCACAAGCGGCAGGGAGAGGGATGCTAGCACTGACATACCTTTTGTACTGCCCCAAGCCGCCCCCTAAGGAAAGAGAAAAAACCAGCCCTGCAAGCACACGATTATTGCCTAAAGTTTTACTTGCAACTAAGAGTGATTCTCATTTAATAATCCTCCATGACCGATAGCTAGGGAGGGAGGCGTTGCCTCCGGATCACGCCATGCAGCATACACCTGTGTATCTTACCGACCTTGCCGCAAGTGAACGGCTGACTCTGTGGACCATCCGCCGCCTTGCTGGAGCCCCTCCCCCCTGTGGGGCTGCTCCGGGTGCATCGGGCAGCCTGTTCCTGCCCTGCTTCCGGCAGGAGTTCATGGCTGTCTCCCAAGCTTTTCAGGATGCGCTCACCGACATGGCCGCGCATGAAATGCCCGCACTGGATATTTGCGCCGGCAGCACACTGGCCGTAACCGACACCGAGTATAATCTGCTCCTCGCCACCGAAGCCGCACAGAATGAGCGGGAAACGGACATGCAGGCCCTGCTGAGCCCCCTGCTCCCCTTTGCGCGCCTGCGCCAGCGCATGGTGGCAGCCCTGACTACTCTGGGCGCATGCCTTGCGGGGGCAGGCTACTGGCTCTCCCACCATGCGGCGCGCCCTTTGCAGCAGCCCGTAACCATGCCGCGCATGAGCCGTGCCGCCTACCCGGCAACCGCAGCTCTTTCCGTCGCGCGGTGGCATGATCTGGATATGAGCATCGCCCATTCGTGGCGTTATGCGCCCCCACGCCGCAATTTTGCGCAACACAACCCGGGTTAAGCCTGCCGGGCACGCCATAGCCAGAGAACTATGCGGGAGTGAGTCCGCAAGAATTGTTCTCTTTCTGTTCCATTCCAATGCGGTTCATGCCATAGTGGCCGGGTCATGCCTACGCCCATACGCCGCATCATCCACATCGACATGGATGCATTTTATGCATCGGTCGAACAACGCGACAACCCGGCCCTTAAAGGGCGACCGGTTGCCGTAGGCCATTGCCAGGAACGCGGCGTTGTGGCCGCCGCCAGTTACGAAGCCCGCAAATTTGGCGTGCGTTCCGCCATGCCCTCCCTCATTGCACGGCGCAAATGCCCCGAACTGGTTTTTGTTCCCCCACGGTTTGAGGCCTACAGGGCTGTATCGGCCCAGATTCACGCCATTTTTTCGCGCTATACGTCCCTTGTTCAGCCGCTCTCGCTTGATGAGGCTTATCTGGACATTACCCAGCCCTTGCTCCGCCGTGCCTCCGCCACCGCCATTGCGGAGGAAATCCGGGCCAGCATTTTTGAACAGACCGGGCTGACCGCCTCGGCCGGAGTCTCCTACAACAAGTTTCTGGCCAAGCTGGCATCGGACTACCGCAAACCCAATGGCCTGTTTGTTATTCCACCGGGCATGGGGGAGGCTTTTGTAGCGCCCCTGCCGGTTGGCACCTTCCACGGCGTAGGTCCGGCCACGGCCCGACGCATGAACAGTCTGGGCATTCATACCGGGGCAGACCTGCGCGCCTGTGCCCTGGATATTCTCAAACACCACTTCGGCAAGGCCGCCACGTTTTACCACGGCATTGCCCGCGGCATAGACAACCGACCTGTTGAACCAAACAGACCAAGAAAATCCCTTGGAAAAGAAACAACTTTTTTACAGGACCTGCACGCCGTCCCCGAGCTGGAACAGGCCATGGACAAACTTGTAACGCTGGTCTGGGCAGGCTGCCTTAAGCGCGAGATCAACGGGCGCACGGTCACACTCAAACTCCGCCATTCGGATTTTACACAACTGACGCGCAGCCAGTCCTTCCCCCAACCCATCCAGAACGAAGCCGCCTTGCGAGACGCCGGGAGCCGGCTGCTGGCCCCCCTGCTCCCCCTTGCCAAGCCCGTCCGGCTTTTGGGCATATCGCTTGCCGGGCTGAGTGTAGCGGGGCTGCCTGCGGCAGACCGTCAGCTTTCCCTGCTGCCATAAGACAGCATGCGCAGCATAATCCGCTGCTAGATTGACCATAACAAGTACAACACATAAAATGTTTTGATTTCAAAATGTATTAAAAGTCACAATTACCATACCACGAGGAAAAACCCTCAAAAATTGCGGACAAGTGACGACTACAGGGTAAACAACAAAACCTGATACCCTGCCTATACACTAATTTTGATCCCGCAAGCATCTTTACACCTGCGACAATTCAGGGCAACCGACACAGTTCCATTACAAAACAGTGTTCCTGCAAGGTTAGCTGAATGACTGCGCCCCCCTCCCCGTTTTCCAACATCGTACCCGCTGGCGCAGTCAAAGCCGCACACAAGCGCGCATGCGGGCACAAGGCCGGACCAGTACTGGCAGACTTGCCGCGTAGGGACAGGACGACATACGCCCCCATGAGGGTATCCCTGATGCAGCAGGCAAAGCGGCTTTTTGCCCGCACCTGCCTGTACGGCTCCATACACTGGCGTTTACCTGCCACCCTTGGCGTGCCAGCCCTTGCCATGGCCGCCACACCGACCTGGGCTGCGGATGCAAACAGCACCACAGCCACACGCGACCAGAGCGTGCAGGTGGCAAAACCCCAGTGGTACACTGGATCTCTCGTCTCCCCTTCGGGGGCCATGACCCAAAAGGGCATGATTGCGTGGGAACCTTACATGACCTACAGCCAGCCGGTGGGGCAGTTTAACAGCAATGGTGTCAGCCAGCCGCTGCACCCAAGGCAAAAGACGGTCAGTAACTTCACGCTGTATAAATACGCGATCACGGATGCCATCAGTATCCAGTTGACACCCGTTATCGAGTACCGCTGGAAAAAGGGTAACAACACCAGCAGCGGTTTAAAGTTTGGTGACCTGCCCGTGGACCTGATGTGGCGTTATGTGGATGCAGACCCCAAACACTATATACCCGCCCTGAGCGTTTTTGCGGGCATGGCCATGCCTACGGGGGATTATAACAGGCTTGGTCGCGCGCAGGATGGTGTGGGTGCTGGGACCTATACCTTTCGTCTGGCTTTGACAGAACAATCCACCTACACCCTGCCCGGCCAGCATGAGCTGCGGTTGCGGGTATGGAGCACCTTCCGGCGTGCGGTCACAACCGCACACCTGCACGACGTAACCAGCTATGGTACATCAGCAGGTTTTAAAGGCCGGGCACAGCCAGGCATGTATGGCGAGAGTGGTTTTTCGCTCGAATTCGGCATGAATCAGAAGTGGGTTCTGGCCCTTGATCTTGCACGGGACTGGTCCAACGGCTCCCATTTACGGGGCACAACCGCCACGGGCAAAAAGGTTGATACCGTAACCTCCCCCTCCGGCGACTGGCTGATTGCTCCTGCCATTGAGTATAGCTGGTCCCCCCGCTTTGGGATTATTGCGGGTGTATCCACTTACTTTGCTGGCCACAACACGGGTTTTAACGTCTCGCCCCAGATTGCGTTTAACAGCGTCTTCTAGCTGTCAGGTTGTGAGACATCATTGGCGTAATCAAGGATTTCGACAACCTGCATCATGACGTCACGACAAGCCGGTTTTCGCCCCCCTTCTGAGGAAGTCTTGAACCTGACTTCCATGATTGCATCAGAATTTTTGTTCACGACACACCAGAAATCAGGCTGTCGTTCATGACATTCAGCGTGAGACCGGGGCTTTTGGTCGGGATCACTGAGGCAGGCACTCGCATTGTAAAATGCAACTGGAGTGCAGGCGTTCAGTTCAGTTCAATTCAATTCAATTCAATTCAATTCAGTGCAGTGCAGTGCAGAACGGCGGAAAGAAAACTTTCCGCCGCCTGCATAAAATACCTTTATATTCTACGTCTTTTACAAAGACGGAGCAGGCCCCTTGACAATGGATGCCAGATCATCCGGGCGGATCCACTGACGGAATGCGGCCTGCACATCCGCACCGGTTGCATTGTAATAGGCCAATGCCCCGCGATCCGCATTATCCAGCGGCAGACCCAGATCGGTCAGATGCAGGTACTGGGCTGCAATCCGGTCCAGACTGGCGCGGGCCAGAGGAATACTCCGCAGAAGAGACGCCTTGGCCAGAGCCAGTTCATCATCCGAAGGAGGGGCTGACTGCATGGCCTTGATGTCCCGTACCGCCGCGGCCTGTGCCTTGCCGACCTTATCGGGGTCCGCGCCATAATTAACCGTGTACAGGCCACGGGTGCGCCCCCACTCAAACGCGCTCCCCACTGTGTAAACGTAACCGGTTTTAACCCGCAGGTCGCGGTACAGGCGGGAGGAGAACAGACCACCCCCCAGCACCTCATTCCCCAACTGGAGCATGAAGTGGTCGGGCTGGGCCGCAGTCAGCCCCAATGTTTCGGCCAGAACCACTTCATCCTGCACACTGCTCTTATCAGGCACCTGTGCGTGGGACGTTTTGCTTAGGGGCACTGCGGGCAGGTCAATATCGGGTGCGGGGCCATCGGCTTTCCAGCCCCCAAACGCCTGCTCCAGCACAGCCTGTGCTTTTTCCGGGGTTACGTCCCCGGTCACAACAATGGTTGTTCTGTCTGGCCGCCAGACTTTTTTGTAATAGGTCTGCACATCATCCCGCGTCACGCTCATGATGGATTGCGGTGTGGCCTCGCGCAAAGTGGAGTCTTTGGCGGGTAGCACAGCCATTTTTATGGCCCGGCTGAACAGATGGTCTGGCGAGAGCAGTTCCCCAGCCTGTGCCTGTGCCGTCTGCTGGCGTACAACCTGAAAATCCCTGTCCGCAAAAGCCGGGTGCAGCTCGTTATCGGCCAGCAGGGCAACACCTTTTGCAAAATCGGGTGTCAGAACCTGAAGGGAGAAGCTGCTCCCCGCACTTTCCCATGCAGGAATATCGTCCAGCGCTTTCTGGAAGGCCAGCCGGTCATACTGCGTGGTCCCGTAGGAGAACAGGGCTTCGGTGATATCATTCACCCCGTCCTGCCCTGCGGGCTGCTGGAGGGAAGGTGTCTGCCGGACCTGCCCGCTTAACTGAATGGTATGGCTGACATGGGCAGGCCAGACGATCAGCCTGATCCCGTTAGTCAGAGTGCTCACATAAGGCTGGGGAGTGGGTTCAGGCTTGTCCAGCGTGAGCAGGGCTTTTTCTGCCCAGTCCGGCAGTTTGACCGGTTTATCGGGGGAGGACGCAAAAGACTCAGCCCCGCCAAACCCTTTGCCCGACACAGGATTACCCGAACTTTCCGGTGTGAGCACGGCAGAAACCGCATGGGTCGGGTTAAGCAGGGTCGCTGCCAGTTTGTTCACCGCTTCTGGTGTTACGGCCTGATACGCAGCAACCAGATCCCCCGGTGCATCCAGCCCCTGAAAAGCCAGTGCCGTGGACCAGGTAGAGGCCAGCCCGCTGACCGAATTGGCGGCAAACTGCATTTGTGCAATCTCGCGCCGTTTGGCCGCTTCCACCAGATCAGCCGGAACACCATTCTTGCGAATAGCCTCCAGCACTCCCCTTATATCTGCCATGGCCTTTGTCGCATCCCCTCCCTTGGGGAACGCCGCCAGAGCCAGCCCAAACCCTGCTTCCTTTTTGGGGGCGTATTCAAACCCGGCAAACAGCGCCTTGCCCTGTGGCACAAGGTCGTACAATGCCCCACGCTGGCTGGCCAGCACATCGGACAGAATATCCACCGTGGCGTAATCCGCGGCGGAAGAGCCGGGCATGGGAAAGGCAAGGGTTGCAAACCCTACGGGGTAGTCCGTTGCCAGCGCAAGCGTTTTGGCTGGCGGCGGCACCGGAGAAACCTTGTGCCGTGCAGGCAATGTTTTACGTGGAACATCGTCAAAAGCATCTTCCACCTGTTGTAAGGCGGTAACCGGGTTTACATCCCCTACAATAACCAGAATGGCGTTGTTGGGCGCGTACCATTTTTCGTAAAATGCACGCAGGTCAGCGGCTTTTGTTTTATCAAACGACGGGCGCGTGCCCAGCGCATCATGCTCGTACGGTGTGCCCGCGAACAAAATGGCCTGCAACTGCTCAAGATAACGGTAGGCAGGGCTGGACAGATCGCGCGAGACTTCCTGCTCAATGGCACCCCGCTCCTTGCTCCAGTCTGCATCTGACAGGGTCAGCCCGTTCATGCGCAGGGCTTCAATCTTGAGCAGCACAGGCAGATCACGCGCCTGAGCGGTGTAAAAATACTGGGTAACATCCTCGGTCGTATCCGCATTATAGCTGCCGCCAAGGCGTGTGCCCACGGCAGCGAGCTGGTCCTTGTCCAGCCCCTTGCTGCCACGGAACATCATATGTTCCAGCGCATGCGCCGTGCCGGGAAAACCCTTTGGCACCTCGGCTGACCCAACCAGATAGTTGATTTCCGTCGTAACCACCGGTGCGAGCTTGTTGGGCACGATCACAACCCGCAAGCCATTGGGCAGGGTCGCCCGCACGACCTGAGCACTGCTGAGCGATGGTGGCACCAGTTCCGATGGCATGGACGGAGGTGCCGCCTGTGCAAACGCACCAACGGGCGAGAGCGCACTGCCACACAGAGCCAGCCCGGCAACCAAAGCGACACCACGCGCACGGGAGATGGTCGTTTTACGGAAAGTCATGAAAAATCCTGTGTCCTGTGGAAAACGGCAAAGGAAAAATGCCTAATACCCCATGGCAGGCAAGTGCAGCTTTTTGGCAAAGGCCGACAGCTTGTGCCGCCGCAGTTCGGAACGGGCCTTGGCATCCTCGGTCATGTAATTGAGCTGCACGGTATAACGTTGTCCCACAAACTGCTTGTGCCCGTGCCATGTGGTTGGCCCGTTGGGGAATATGAGCAGTGTGCCATCTACAGGCTGCACTTCCTTTGCATAGTCCTCGATATCATGCGGGCCACGCAGCAGGCGCAGGCAGCCTTCCTGCTTTTCCCAATGGGGACCTGCGGGATTCAGGTAGAGCAGAATGGTCACACGCTTGGCCAGAGAGTCCGTATGGATGCGGCCATCCTTCTCACGCGTGCGGCCACGAATGGTCAGCATGGAAGGGGCTGTATCCAGATCAAGGTTCAGCTTGCGGGCAATGATCTGCCGCATCTCCGGGCCTTCCATCTCCCGCACCAGCGCCTGCATCAGCGGGGTAAGCCCGAGCGATTGCGGAGGAAAAGACCCGCCCGAATGAATGGCAGGCAGACTGGCAAACAGTCTGGGCAAGTCATCCTGACGAATAAAGTGTGGCACCATAATATGCGTAAACGGCTCTGCGCAGACAGGAGCCTGCGTTAATGCCGCATAATCGGGCCGGATGGTGGATTCTGACGTGGTCATACCCTGTTGTCCGCAAAAGTGAACCTGTTAACCGCCGAAACGGTAGAAGGGTTGCGCGGCATAAACAAGAGCCAGCGGTTACGAGCGTCGTTTACTGCGGCCCTTTCCGGGTTTTGGCTCATACCCCCCGCCACCCGGCCCCAGGGGACGCGGGACCGGCTCTTTACCTGCCCCCTTGCGCCCCATCCCGGCTTTGGCAGCCGGGGAGGCAGGAGGCACGTCCAGCCCGAGTTGCAGGGCTTCCAGCCTTTTGATTTCATCACGCAGGCGGCCTGCCGTTTCAAACTCCAGTTCGGCCGCGGCATCGCGCATCCGCTTTTCCAGCCCGGCAATGGTCGCACTCAGGTCCTGCCCCACAAACTCGGCCACCCCGGTTTCTTTATCAGGAGCGATGGTCACGTAATCCTGCTCGAACACGGAGCCTACAATATCACCAATATGCTTGCGCACACTCTGGGGTGTAATGCCGTGCTCTGTGTTCCAGGCCATCTGCTTTTCCCTGCGGCGCGCGGTTTCCTCCACCGCATACGTCAGGGAGTCGGTCATTTTATCGGCATATAGCAGCACGCGTCCGTCCACGTTACGCGCAGCGCGGCCTATGGTCTGGATGAGCGATGTGCGCGAGCGCAAAAAGCCTTCCTTATCCGCATCCAGAATGGCCACGAGCGCACATTCGGGAATATCCAGCCCTTCGCGCAGCAGGTTAATGCCGATCAGCACATCAAACGCACCCATACGCAGGTCACGGATAATTTCGATCCGCTCCAGCGTATCCACATCGGAATGGAGGTAACGGACCCGAATACCGGCTTCGTTCATGTAATCAGTCAGGTCTTCGGCCATGCGTTTGGTCAGGGTGGTTACCAGCACGCGGCTACCCTTGGCTATGGTCTCGCGACATTCAGCCAGCAGATCATCCACCTGATGTTCCACCGGGCGGATGACCGTTACAGGATCGATCAGGCCCGTGGGGCGAATAACCTGCTCTACAAATACACCGCCCGTACGCTCCATTTCCCACGGGCCGGGTGTGGCGCTGACAAAAATGGTCTGGGGGCGAAACCTGTCCCACTCCGCGAAATTAAGCGGCCGGTTATCCAGACAGGACGGAAGCCGAAACCCGAACTCCGACAGAATGGATTTACGGGCAAAGTCCCCCCGCTCCATGCCGCCAATCTGGGGCACGGTCACGTGGCTTTCATCCACAATCAGCAACGCATCTTCTGGCAGGTATTCAAACAGGGTTGGCGGGGGATCACCCGGTTTGCGCCCGGAGAGGTAGCGTGAGTAATTCTCAATCCCCTTGCACACACCTGTTGTTTCCAGCATTTCCAGATCAAACGTGGTGCGCTGGTCCAGTCTTTCGGCCTCCAGCAGTTTACCTGCATGGGTAAACTCATCCAGCCGGGTACGCAGTTCGTGCTTTATGCCTTTTATGGCCTGGTTAAGCGTGGGGCGGGGCGTAACATAATGGCTGTTGGCGTAAATGGTGATTTCCTGCAAATCAGCCGTTTTATCACCTGTAAGCGGATCAAACTCGATGATGCCGTCCACCTCATCGCCAAAAAGAGAGACGCGCCAAGCCCTGTCTTCATTCTGGACAGGGAAAATATCCACACTTTCCCCCCGCACACGGAACGCCCCGCGTGCAAAGGCTGCATCATTCCGGCGGTACTGCAGTTCCACCAGACTTTTGATCAGCTTGTCGCGGTCAATCTCGCCCCCCAGTTCCAGCTTGACCACCATGCGGGAGTAAGTCTCGACCGAGCCAATACCGTAAATGCACGAGACAGAGGCAACAATAATCACATCATTCCGCTCAAGCAGCGCCTGTGTGGCGGCATGCCGCATGCGATCAATCTGTTCGTTAATCTGGCTGTCTTTTTCAATGTACGTATCAGAACGCGGCACGTAGGCTTCGGGCTGATAGTAATCGTAATAGCTGACAAAATACTCCACGGCATTATTGGGAAAGAACTGCTTCATTTCCCCATAAAGCTGCGCGGCCAGTGTTTTGTTGGGTGCAAGAATGAGGGTGGGCTTCTGGGTGGCCTCGATCACCTTGGCCATGCTGAAGGTTTTGCCCGAACCGGTAACCCCGAGCAGAACCTGATCGCGCTCCTGCCCTTCCACCCCCGCGACCAGCTCCTTGATCGCCTGCGGCTGGTCCCCTGCCGGTTCGTATTCGGAGACAACCTCCATCCGGCGCAAACGCGGGCGGGCTGCCTGCTGCTCCGGCACAAAAGTAACAGGCGGCAGGCTTGCTGCCCGCTCGCTCAGAGAAGCCCGTTTTTTGCCACGCGCGGGCGGCGCGGCGGAAGAAGATGAAGCACCCATGCCCACAAGATGGGCAACTCCGCTCCCCTATGCAAGAGAGCAGCGGTGACGATACGGCACAATTACACAATCCCGCATGCAGGAAGGGTATGGAGGATGTCCTTCCCGGCATTTGCGCCAGAGCAGCACCTGTGCCCCCACCATAGGCAGGGACACAGGCCCGGTTTTATGCCCGGGCAGGTGGCGCCATAAATTCCGGCCCCACAGGGTCGGTAATGGCGTTGTCCAGAATGGCATCAATGGCGGCCATATCATCTTTACTGAGTGTCCAGCCAAAGGCGTCCTGCACGCCGGTAATCTGCTCGGGCTTTCTGGCTCCCCACAGGGCAATGGTTGGGCCCCGGTCCAGAACCCAGCGAATAGCCAGAGCGAGCAGACTTTTGCCATGCTGCTCGGCAATGGTTTTAAGCCCTTCCACCGCCTTCAGATACTGGGCAAAGCGGGGCTGCTGGAACTTGGGGTCCACCTTGCGCAGATCATCCCCCGTAAACACGTGGTCTGCTGTCATTTTACCAGACAAAAGTCCCCGGCAGAGCGGACCATAGGCCAGAACAACCAGATTATTGCTTACGGCATAAGGAAGAATGTCTTTTTCAATCTCCCTCTCAAACAGATTATAGGGGGGCTGAATGGCCGCAACCGGTGCGAACTTCCGAAATTCATCCATCTGTTCGGGGGAGAAATTACTTAACCCGAGGGCGCGAACCTTACCGCTCTGCACGCTTTTTTCCAGTGCGCGCGCGGTTTCCTCAAACGGGGTTCTAGGGTCTGGCCAATGCACCTGATAAAGGTCGATATGGTCCGTGCGCAACCGCTTGAGCGATGCGTCCAGTTCCACTTCAATCCGTGCTTTTCTGCTATCACGGAATACGTGGCCATCCTGCCAGTCCAAGCCCACCTTGGTCGCCAGCACCACCCGGTCACGCCGCCCTTCCAGCGCCTTGCCCAGAATTTCCTCCGAATGACCAAACCCGTAGACCGGTGCCGTATCAATCAGGTTTATGCCAACATCGAGTGCCTTATCTATTGTTTTTGCGGCATTGGCATCATCAGGGCCACCCCACATGAAGCCACCCATGGCCCATGTACCCAGGGCAATACGCGAGGCCGGTTTGGGAATACCTTCAATTTTTATAAATTCCGCCGTCACGTTTACTCTCCTTGACTATGTTCTGCACCAACAGGCCAGTTACGGCACCATTGCCACACTTTCCCCATTAAACACCCTATCGGAATAGAGATGCAGTGTTTTACAGCAAAGATGGGTTGACCTGCATGCACACCCTCATAGACTACAGAGCCATGAATGCTGCCCCCGTCCCTGTGTTTCCCCGTGCTGGTGTGCTGGCCATTGTACGCCGTGGCTGCAATTTTCTGCTTGTCCGGCGCGCCAATGCTCCCGATGCGGGCTTATGGGGCTTTCCCGGTGGCAAGGTAGAGGGGGGAGAAACCTTTTTCCACGCTGCGGAACGGGAACTTCTGGAAGAAACGTCCTTACAGGCACATGCAACATCTTTGGTGGATGTCTTTGATAGCATGCATTACGCGCCCGATGGCGCGCTTGTCTTTCACTACCTTATTCTTGCCGTGCTCTGCACCGAGCCACAACCTGCCCTGGCTACCCCCATTGCGGGGGATGATGCGCGGGAGGTGCGGTGGTTCAGTTATGAGGAAATCGCCCGGCTTGGACCAAAAGCCAGCGCGCGCCTGCACACACTTGCCCAAACCATCATGCAGGCACAGACACCTTCCTGAAAAACCGGAATCCAGAACAACGCGCGCTGCATACGCCAGAACCAGACATCCACTTTTGAATGCAGGGCTTTTCAATAACGCATGGATCATGCGGAAAATATTCAGGAAAAACCTGAAAAAACCTTAAATCCAGTTGCTTTTTTTAATGCGTCCCATGCCCACACACAACCCGGCAAGCACAAGCAGTGCAAACACAGCCCCCATAACCGCCATGGAAACAGGCAGGCCGGGGATCAGATATGTAGGAGCATCGCACGGTTTGGATGGCACCAGCGGCATGGAGGCCCAGCGTTCAGCCAGTGTATGCCCCACAACATGAGCTGCATGGCAGGCAGGGAATGGACTTGGCCACCACCGCCACTCAACTCCCGCATGACAGATTGCAAGCCCTTCCGCCACAAGCAGGACTGGCGCACATAACCACAAGGCACCACGCCCCATGCGGGTTGGCAGCAACGGGGCCACAACCCCCAGCACAATCAGCACCCGCCAGGGCCAGCGTTCCCACTGACACAGCTCACACGGCATGATTCCAAGCCTGTGCTGCGTCCACCAGGCCACGCCAAGTGCGGCGAAACCAGCCAGAATCACAAAAAACGCAACCGTACTCAGCCGCATGTTTTTTTTCATGTCGTTCTTACCTCTGACATCGCCGCAATAAACGACCGTGCCCAGCCTGCCGCCGTCACCCGCCATACTTCCGCCCGCAGACGCTCCCAGCGCACCCGCCGCTCGGAAGCGGAGAGACTTAACGCCTTGTGCAGGGCGGCCGCGATTTCATCCGAATCATGCGGGTTGACCAGCAGGGCATCCTCCATATCCGCCGCAGCCCCGGCAAAACAGGACAAAATGAGCGTGCCGGGATCATCCGGGGTCTGGGCAGCCACATATTCCTTGGCCACAAGGTTCATCCCGTCGCGCAGAGGGGTTACAAGTGCTGCACTGGAGAGCTGGAAAAAGGCGGCCAGCAGTTCACGCGGGAGCGGGTGGGTCAAATAGCGCACGGGGGTCCAGTCGTATGCACCATAGGTGCCGTTAATATGCCCCACAATCTGGTCCAGTGCGGTCCGCAGGCTCTGGTATTCAGGCACACTCCCGCGTGAAACCGGCGTGATCTGAAGATACGTGACTTTGCCCCTGTATTCAGGATAGCGCTTGAGAAACGTATCATACCCGCGCAGCCGCTCCAGCAGACCTTTGGAGTAGTCCATGCGGTCCACGCCAACAATCAGCGGCAGACCACGCAGGTCCTGACGCAGGCGCTGCACCTGTGGCAGATTCTGCCCTTCACACGCACAGGCGGAAAAACTGTCCGGATCAATACCTATGGGAAAAACGCGGGCTTTGGCGGGAATCCCCAGAACCGCGAAAGCCTCATTCATATTCCGTGCATCATCCTCGGTCTGCACGCCAATCACATCATAAGCCCGTAAGTCGCGCATAAGGGCCGGGGCTTCCGGCAGGGCGCGCATCAGGCTCCACGGCGGGAAGGGAATATGCAGAAAAAAGCCGATCCGCGCTTTGACTTTTACATCACGCAGGGCCTTGCCAAGCGGGAACAGGTGGTAATCATGCACCCAGACCATGTCGTCGGATTTAAGCATGGGGGCCAGTCTGCTGGCGAACAGGGTGTTCACACTGGCATAAACCTGCTGGTCATGCCGATTATAGTTCATAAACCCGGCCCGGTAATGGCACAAAGGCCACAGGACAGCGTTGGAATATCCCTGATAAAACCCGTTATATTCCTTATGGGTCAACCCTATGGTGGCATAGGTTACGTGGCCCACCGTATCCACGCCAAGTGCCCTGTCCGCACCGTCTCCGCCTATCTGCTGGCCGGACCACCCAAACCACAGGCAGGGATGGTCCTGAACAGCAGCCCTGAGTGCCACAGCCAGACCACCCGCTGGCTGTTTGCGGTCACGTACTGCTGGTACCCTGTTGGAAACAATGACCAGCCTCTGCATGCCTCACCCCCGTCCCGCGACAAGGGACGCCAGCCAGGCCCTGAGTACCGCCGGTGTTGGAAAATCCGCAGGAATACGGAAGAAGGTCCCGCCCATACGGTGGACTGCGGCCATACCGTCCTCATCCGTTACGTCGTCCCCCACAAAAACAGGTTTACGCCCGGCAAAGGGTGCAGTTTCCATCAGCAGCGAGACAGCATAGCCTTTATCCACCCCGGTCGGGCGGATTTCCCATGCCATTTTTGCGGGTTGAAGCGTAAAGGCTCCATCAGATTCCCTGACCCAGCGCTCGGCTGTCTGGCGCAATACTTCGGCTTTTTCGGGGGCGGCGCGGTAATGCAGCACAAAGCCACCCTGCTTATGCTCCAGCCGTGTGCCCGGCAGGGTCGCCAGCAGATCGGAGGCCTGTACAAGCCAGCGCTGCGGCATGCCTGGCAGTACAGCGCGTTCAACAGGACCACCGGGGCGGTGGCGGATGGTCACACCATGTTCGCCCGCGACCGCAAACGGAACATCGCCCAGAAACTGGTCGATCTGGTCAATCGGACGGCCAGAAATAACGGCCAGCGCATCCCCACAGGCCGCCCGCAGGCGGGTTAAGGTTTCCAGCAGATCGGGAGGCACCACCACAGATTCGGGCGTTGGGGCTATGTCCACCAGTGTACCATCAAAATCCAGCAAAAAAGCGGTCTGGCTCAAAGGGGGAATTTTAAAACGGCTATCCTGCGCAAAGGAGGAACCAAACACAACGCACCTCTTTATTGTCTGTTCGCAGCGCTGGGCAAAACCCGCATGCCGTGTGTTGCGCTACGCAATGAATATGGTTTTTGTCCGCCGCCTTAATATGCTCCATCACTATCCGGCTGGAACGGATTGGCGTTATTCGGCGTAGCCGGACGCGGAGCAACAGGGGGTGCCACAGGAGGTGCTACAAGACCCGGCGGAACTGGCTGGGCAGGCAGGGTCTGCGTATTCTGGCCCGTACCTGCGCCACCATCAACCGGAGCCGCCTCTGGCAAAGGAGAGGGGACAATAGGCTTGGGCAGGGCAGGAAGGAACGGCGCCATGTCATCCCCTGCACATTTGACCATCCGCACATCATACACCGAACTTTCCAGCACCCCGATCCCCGGTTCGGCGGCCAGCATCCAGCCTTTAAAAGAGGCCCCGCCGGGATGTGTGTCCTGTATTTCCAGCCATGCGGCGGCATCGGGTGCCCGGGTTGGCGGGCGCTGGAGGCAGCGGCGGGCCAGAATATCCAGATTTTTGTAATGTATCGCCTCGCCCCCAACCGGCACGGACAAGACCTCCACATGGGCGTCCAGCCGGTCCAGAACGCGCACAACGGCTGTGCCCTTCCCCTGCCATGTACCAGCCGGGTATACGGCTGGGGGAGCCAATGGCGTACCTGTGGCACAGGCCACACCGCCATAACCAGCCAGCCCAAGCAGACCCGCGGCCAGCATACGGGCACACCGCCCCCGGAGTAGCAACATCATGCTCCCATCACCTTGGGAGAGGAAAGAGAGGTAACAAGCTCTGCCAGACGCTCACGCATAACCTGCTCACTGACCCCCATGAGCACCGCATCCTCAAACGCGTCGGCCAGAACCTGCTGCACTTCCTGCCAGTTTTCTTCCAGCATGCGCAGTTTTTCCTGGCACGTAACGGGTTGCCCGTCTTCTTGCGGCCATATGCGCAGCGCCGTCATTGTGTCCGCCTCAATCATATTCGTCTTGCTAAACCGGTTTTATGTCTGTTTCAGGGCAGATTTGCGCCATTACCCTCATTCTGCCCGGCTACGGCACTCTTGTTGGCGCGGGTCAGGGTATCCGTTACAGAGAAAATGAATTTACTCAGAAGCTGTTCCAGACTGATCGAACCCTGTGTCTGGCTGATGGTGCCACCTGCGGGCAGGGTTTTGTCATCCCCACCGGGGGAAAGGGCAATGTATTTGCCACCAAGCAGGCTGTCGCTGGTAATGATCGCCGCCGTATCCGCCGAGAGATGAATATCCGGGCGGACGGTAAAAACCACATGCGCCCTGAAAGTCTGCGGGTTTACGCTCTCGCTCTGCACGGTGCCAATCGTTACCCCGGCCAGCCGCACATCCGAGCCAACACTCAACCCGTCCACATGCGAGAAGTCGGCCCCAAGCTGGTAGCCCACCGTATCTGTCTTGCGGCCTTCGCCGACCACCGCTGCTGCCAGCATGCCTGCCAGAGCCACCAGCACGGCTGCGCCAGTCAGAAGCTCCGCCAGACTGCGCCGTGATCTTTCCGCCATTGCCGATGCCATGAACTACGTACACTCCCTGATAAGACAAACCACTCTAGCAGGGAATGTGCCGTAAATCACGCCTTGGGAACACCCTCGGGTGTCCATGCCTCATAATCACCGGTTGCGGGCGGGTGCTGGCCCGTTGCATACAGGCTGCCCTGCGGGTGATAGGCCTGTGCGGTACCCGTCATGTTGGCCTGATGGGGCAGCTGCCAGGGCTTGCGCTCCGCCTCGGCAATCGGGGCGTCAAGTGTATGATGCAGCCAGCCCCACCATTCCGGCGGCACGGCAGAAGCATCTTCGCCTTTCAGGTAGATGACCCAGCGCTCAGGGCGCTCCGTGCCCCCACCCTTGCGGGCCGGGCCGGTGGATTCGTAATAACAGCGGCCATCGGCATCCTTGCCAAACAGCCGACCCTTCCGGCGCGTATGCAGCCATGTTCCGAAATTTGCCATGGGAATGATGATAGGACTCCGCGCACCCCGCGGTCCATGTTTTATCGCAAATTCTCCGATCAACCGCGCGCGAGCGGGGAGAGACAAAAGTTATCCCCCATATCCTCACTTTGCAGGGTGATAACGGCGTGCCGGACGTGTTTTGTCGGGTTACGCAGCGTGTATGCGCAGCGGTAACATGCCCCTCATGACAACAGCCAGACGCCATTGGAACGGTGTGCTGATGAGCACACTGGACGCCGCAGCAGACCCGGACGCACCACTCCGCTCCGTAACGCTGCCCGCAGAGTGGGATGTGGATGCCGCGTCCGCACTTGCCCAGCTTATGCCGGGCGACGGCCCGCTTGACCTGCCTACTCTTGCATCACGCTGGATTACGGCCCTTGCGCTGGACGAGGCTTCTGCCCGTTCGCTGGTATGGCTGCTCCTGACACGTCAGGCCGCCCCGGTGGAAGCCGTGTGGCACTGCGCGTTCGACCGCCCTGCGGGCTTTGTGGTCAATCTGGCGGCCTTTGTCTCCCCCGGAGAAGGGTTTGCCGCGCGCACCTTTGTTGCCGCACTCAAGCTGATCTGCGCGGTACTGCGCCAGACGGCACGCAACATGGCCGACCAGCGCAATGGCGACCTGCTGCTGCCCGACCTGTTTGTACCCACCCCCTCCGCTGGCACGGATACCCCACCCATGCAGGCCGCAACAGCGGGGGACATCCTGCTGACCAACATGGATGCCTGCCTTGCCGGTGTTGGTCTGGATTATGATAGCGAAGATGGCCGAGCCGCCGCCTGCGCCATTACCGCACTGGCCACGCTGACCGCCCATGCGGGCCGTGGCCCGGAGTCCCTGCCCCTGCCCCCCGTACGCACCGTCCTGCCCGGACTGGGCGAGACCCTGCGCGCGGTCTGGAACGAAGCCGCAGTGGAAACCGATGCCCCTCTGGCCCCGATCGAAACAGGGTTTTCCACCCCCAACCCCGTAGATGGCCTGCTTGGTGTGGAAGCGTGCGGTCTGGCCCCTGTTTTTTCCATGCTCCGGCCTGATGGACGGCTGGCCAGCAGCACCCGGCAACGGCTGGATGCACGTGGCTTTACAGTGGAAACTGCGCTGGCCGCGGCCCTTGCGGGCGAGACTGTACTGCCCCAGCCCGGCCCCAAGGCGCATCTGGCCATGTACCGCGCGCTTACCGGCTTTGCGGACCGCATGCCCGCCCGCCCCGAAACCCTGCCCACCCCTGTCAAGCTCCGGCTCGAACGGGGCATGCGGCGGATTCTGCCCGCACGGCATGGTGGTTTTACACAAAAAACCACCATTGGCGGGCACCGCCTGTTCATGCGCACAGGGGAGTATGAAGACGGCACGCTGGGTGAACTGTCCCTGACCCCCACGCGTGAAAGTGGTATGGTGCGCGGGCTGATGGAAAGCTTTGGGGATGCCGTAAGCATTGGCCTGCAATACGGCGCTCCGCTGGAAGCCTATGTGGAAAACTTTGCCTATTCCTGCTTTGGCCCGGCTGGCACGGTAGAGGGCGACCCGGTTGCCTCCTACGCCACTTCCATGCTGGACTATGCATTCAGGGCCCTATCCGACACCTATCTGGACAGACGCCTGCCCGACGGCCCCCATCAGGACAGCACGTCCGAACCGGACCCGCTGCTCCCGCTGGACCTGCCGGATGGAGATGATACGCAACCCACACGCCCACGGCGCAACCTGCGTCTGGTCTGCTAGGTCCCGGTTTTTTACAAGGAACGGAACACAACGCCATGAGCACTCCCCAATCCCGTCTGGCCGAACTGGGTATTGACCTGCCCACACCCGCAGCCCCCGTGGCCAATTACGTCGCCTGTGTGCAGACAGGCTCGCTCCTTGTGGTTTCAGGCCAGTTGCCGTTGCACAATGGCAAGCTGTTCGCCACCGGCAAGCTGGGGGACGCCGTGAGTGTGGAAACAGCGGTGGAAGCCGCCCGTTACAGCATGATCAACGTGATCGCACAGGTTAAAGCCGCGGTGGGTGACCTCTCCCGCGTCAAGCGCGTGGTGCGTCTGGGCGGCTTTATTGCCTGCACACCAGATTTTACAGCCCATGCTTCCGTCATGAACGGGGCGTCTGATCTGGCTGTTGCCGTCTTTGGAGAGGCCGGACGCCACGCCCGCTCCACCGTTGGCGTACCCTCCCTGCCGCTGGATGCTCCGGTGGAAGTGGAAGGCCTGTTCGAGATCGCCTGACCAAGCGGAAAAAACTCATGGCTGACTGGTCCGTTACCCTGCACAACAGCATTCACGACATTCCCGCTGCGGAATGGGCGCAATGCGCAGGGCCGGACAACCCTTTTGTCAGTCATGCGTTTTTAAGCGCACTGGAAGACAGCGGCTCCACCGGCCAACAAAGTGGGTGGGTGCCACGGCATGTGTGCCTGCATGGCCCCGATGGGCAACTGGCCGCTGTCTGCCCCGCCTACCTTAAAGGCCATTCATGGGGCGAATACGTCTTTGACCAGGGCTGGGCCCGTGCGTTTGAAGCCGCAGGGGGCCGCTACTACCCCAAGCTCCAGATTGCCATCCCCTTTACCCCCGTACCCGGCCCCCGAGTGCTCCTCCACCCCGGTGCCCCACCGCAGACCACCGCCGTTATGGCTGATGCCCTGCGCCAGATCTGTGCGGATACGGGCCTGTCCTCCGCCCATGTGACCTTCTGCACCGAAGCGGAAAGTACGGCTCTGCACCAGCAGGGCTGGCTATCCCGCCTTGGCCTGCAATACCACTGGCACAACAGGGGCTATGCAACGTTTGATGATTTTCTGGCCACCCTCTCCGCCCGCAAGCGCAAGAGCATCAAACGCGAACGGCGGGATGCCAACGCTGCGGGACTGACATTTGAAACCCTGCAAGGAACCAGCATAACGCAGGCGGACTGGCAGGCGTTTTACCAGTTCTACCGCAATACGATCGACCGCAAATGGGGCAGCGCTTACCTGAGTGCCGAGTTCTTCCCGCTTATGGCGCAACGGCTGGGCGAGCGGGTCGTGCTTATGCTGGCGCGCAATGGCTCAACCCCCGTGGCCGCGGCCCTGAACCTGATGGGCACCCACACGCTCTATGGCCGCAACTGGGGGTGCGAAGGCAACTGGCCCTTCCTGCATTTTGAACTCTGCTATTACCGCGCCATAGATTTTGCCATTGCCCACGGCCTGCAACGGGTGGAGGCAGGTGCGCAGGGGGAGCACAAAATCCAGCGTGGCTACGAGCCAACCCTCACCCACTCCGCCCATTGGCTGCAAAGCCCCGGCCTGCGCAATGCGGTGGACCGTTTTTTGCAGGCCGAGCGCCCCGCCATGCTGGCCGAAGCACAAGCCCTGAGCACGTTAACCCCCTACAGGCAGGACCTCCCGCCCCAGAACCCCTAGCACTCTGGCCCTTCCCGGCCCCTTGGCAAAGCGGGTGGGCAAGGGTTGCAGACATTGTCGGCAGGCGTTTTTTTGCGTATGCCCGCCTGACTCTTTTCCCACCTGTTTACGCGACCGGACCGGCACAGAACTGATGAGCAGCACATCCCACACCCTCCCCCCCGAACATCAGGCCAGCCTGATTGATGGCAAGGCGTTTGCCGCAACCGTGCGCCAGCAGATCCGTGAGGATGTTCTGGCCTTCCATGACCAGCACGGTGTAACCCCCGGACTGGCCGTTATTCTGGTTGGCAACGACCCGGCGAGCGAGGTGTATGTTAAAAACAAGGCGATCCAGACACACCATGCCGGCATGCGCTCCTTTATGCACATGCTGCCCGAAACCACGTCCGAGACCGAGCTGCTTACCCTGATCGGGCGGCTGAACAACGACCCCGAAATTCATGGCATTCTGGTGCAGCTCCCCCTGCCCAACGGGCTGGATGCACGCCGCATTACCAACGCCATTCTGCCTGAAAAGGATGTGGATGGTCTGGGCGAGGTCAATGCAGGCCGTCTGGCCGTAAACCTGCCCGGTATTGTGCCCTGCACCCCTCTGGGCTGCCTGATGCTGCTGCGCGACCAGTTGGGGGACATGAAGGGCCAGCACGCCGTGGTTATTGGCGCGTCCAACCTTGTGGGAAAACCCATGGCGCTGCTGCTGCTGGCAGAGGGCTGCACGGTCACCATCGCCCATATTCACACGCGCGATACCGCAGCCCTTGCCCGCGAGGCGGATATTCTGGTTGTGGCAACCGGCTGCCGCGAGCTGGTACGGGGCGACTGGATCAAACCCGGTGCCACGGTTATTGACGTGGGCATTACCCGCACACAGACTGCAAATGGTAAAAGCCGCCTTGTGGGGGACGTGGCATTTGACGAGGCCATAAAGGTTGCCGGGCGTATTACGCCCGTGCCGGGGGGTGTTGGCCCCATGACCATTGCCTGCCTGCTCAAAAACACACTCACCGCGGCCCAGATGCAGATCGAGGGAAAAACCGAATGAGCCTGAACCGCCTGTGCGTTGAACTGATCCCCCGCTCCGCCGAATCTCTGGAACAGGACGTAAAAACCGTTCAGACGGTTTTTCCCGCGGCGGATACGCTCAATGTGCCCGACCTCATGCGCTTTCCCCTGCGCAGCTGGGATGCCGCAGCCCTTCTGCGCCCGGTCTTCCCCCGTGTTATTCCGCACATCCGCGCCATAGATATTGCCCCCCACGCCCCCCTGCCCGGAGCCGAGCAGGAAGGGCTGGAAGAAATTCTGGTCGTGCACGGGGACCCTCCGGCCGACCTGTCCATGCGCACATACCCCAACAGCACGGAAAGCATTATCCGCCGCTACCGCAAGGAAGCGCCGCACCTGAATGTTTATGCCGCGTTCGACCCCTACCGCCGCGCACCGTGGAAGGAGCTGGAGGACGTAGCCCGCAAAAAGGAAGCCGGAGCCTGTGGTTTTTTCACCCAGCCGGTCTTTGACTACAAACTGTTCGACCTGTGCCGCGAATGGTTGCAGGGTGAAAACGTGTTCTGGGGTCTGTCCCCCGTTATTGGCCCGCGTTCACGCTCATACTGGGAAACCACAAATCACATTGTGTTCCCCAAGGATTTTTCCACAACACTTGAATCCAACATAGCTTTTGCCCAGACTGTCCTGCGCGAACTTGGGCAGGACAACGGATCGGCCTACCTTATGCCCGTGCGCGTTAAACTCGAACACTACCTGCCCGCCCTGCTTGATGCGGTGGCCTGAACAGGCGCACTGTTCCCAACAAGCGTTTAACATGTGTGGTGCCGGGCAGGCTGCTGGTAGCAACGGGGTAGGCATGGTGTTTTATCTTCTCTCCTTTCATGGCGCTCTGGTTGGCTTTACCGGCCAGCGCCTGCACCCGCTCTGCCCCACAATGGGCACAAGCCGCACAACCGCACCTGTTGTGCTGGACATGCAGCACAACACACTGACCCCCGGCGGCGCCTTTGTACGCGCCCAGCCACTGGGCACTGCGGCCCACATGCGCCCTCTGGTCGCGCTCAGAGCTGGCAATGCGTATCTTTCCAGCCGCAGCCCTACCCAGTTTGATGTTGTTCCCCTATGCGCCACATGGGAGCATTTTCTGCTCATCCCCCCTGAAAGTGCTGACCTGCTCCGCACCCTGCTGCGCAGCACCTGGCATGATGGCCAGACCTTTGTGGGGCAACCCACCTGCACCGGCCATGAACTGCGGCTTGGCCCGCACACATGGCCCGTAGAGCAGCTACAGGCCGAAATCCGGGCCGACACACTAACCCTATGGACCCATGTGGCTCCCCGGCGGGTCACGCTCCGGGTGTGTCCGTCCCGCGCTCTGGAAAACCTGATCGACACCGCGACCGACCTGCTGGAGATCGGGGCATTCCGCCATGCACTCAGCCCCTGGGCCACGGTGGATGACGTGCGCGAACAGGTGCTTAAACTCAGCATTACCCCTTCGGCCATTGCGCCATGTATTGGTCTGGCCCAGCTCTGCTGCCAGTTCGGGCAGGGGGAACTGGGCGCGCAATTTGCCGCCTATGCGCAGTCTTTTGCCCAGATCGCCGATCTGGTGTGGTTGCAGGCCCTTATAGCCCTGCGCCTGCACGACCATGACCGCGCGGCAGACCTGCTGGCCCTTGCCCTGCGCGAACGTTACCCCCGGCAGGATTTTTCGGACACACTCCCCACACTCCTGACCCGCCTGCGGCAAGGTGAGGATGCGCTGCTCCTGATCCCCGACATGCTGTACGAGCACGACCTGCCCGGTTTTGACGAACGGTTTGACACCCTGCTGGTGCCCATGCGGCTGGCCGCCAGCAATGGCCCGGACATCCGCCAGATCTACGCCATGCTGTTCGAAAACGCCTACCAGCGGCTCAACACCACCAAAGACCTGCGCCTGCTGGAAACCGAAGCCCGCCTGAACGGCCTGAGCTGGTGGACCGAAACCGCCATGGGCCACACAAGCTGGCTGGCGGGGCTTATGGCCGAGGCCGATGCCCACTACGCCATTGCCCGCCGTCTGGCTCTGCAGGAGGGAGCGATGCCAGCGCCGGACAATACTGGTATTTTTTCCTGGCTGGGGGCGCAGGAATGCCGCCAGCTAGCCAGCCGCGCCGTGCCCGACCGCACGGGTGTTTCCCGCTGGGAGTGGCAGTTTGGCGCGGCGGAAGTGCCCCCTGCCCTGTGTCTGGTCTTTGCATGCGACAGTGCACACTTCCACCTTTTGCCCGGCCTTATCCTGTCCCTGCTTCAGGCATACCGGCAGGATCGTTCCATGGGGCCTGTGCAGCTTTGCATTGGCGTTGCCAACCCCAAAGCCGAGCAGCTGTCTTTTTTACGCACCATTGCCGACTGGCTGGAACTCTACGCCACCAGCCTGCGCCTGAGCTTTGGCCATGGCCCCGCAGCCGAGCAGGACACAGCCCTTGAACCCGCATTGCGTTACTTAATTCTGCCCGACATTGTGGCCCGCTTCCGCTGCCCGGTGCTTACGGGGGATTGTGCCGGGTATTTTCCCGCCAATACGGCCACATTGCTGCGCACGCTCAAAAACACGGCCTCTTACGGGTTTGATCTGCCCCTGTTCGACCAGAATGGCCGCCAGCACAGCGGCACACCGTGGAGCATTGGCACAGACACCGCCTATTTTGGCGAACCCGAACGCCTGCCAGCCATTGCGGCATTCATGAATGATTACCTGAACACCGTTTATACACCCCGCAGCATGGCCCATACCGCCATGGACCGCTGCGCGCTGGCGCAAATGCTGCGCCACTTCATTCTGCCCCGATGGAATGAACTATCCGTCCGGTTCCTGAACGAAGGGCCGGATATTCTGGTCATGCCTGCAGGAAGCATTGCCTCCAGTGCGATGCTGGTTTCTCAGGCGGATGTCCTGCATGATCTGGCGGTGCACACTCCCCGCAGACCCGCAAAACTCCCCCCGCCAAACGCCTGAGTGGCCAGCCCGCAACAAGCGGGCCAGCCTATACACAGGGATTAGTGTCTGCTGCTACCATATAGGGCAGTCAGGCTGGCCGAAGCCAACTGGTGGTGGTGCACCATAAACCCGACCAGAGCAGGGCTTGCATCTGCTGTTACGTCCAGCGTGGGCACATCCAGCGCATAAATCGTAAACACATAACGGTGCACCCGCCCTGCTGGCGGTGCGGCCCCGCCATAACCGGGTACGCCAAAGTCCGTGCGGACCTGCACGGCCCCATCGGGCAGGCCAGCTTTGCCCGAGCCCGCTCCCTGAGGCAGGGATGTTACGGTTGGGGGCACATTCACCACAACCCAGTGCCACCAGCCCGAGCCTGTGGGGGCATCGGGGTCATAGAGCGTAATCACAAAGCTTTTGGTCCCCTGCGGCGCGCCATGCCACTGCAAGGCGGGGGAGAGGTTCTGCCCGCTCTGGCCCATACCATTGTAAACCTGAGCCTGGGGCAGAACGTCCCCATTGGCAAAAGCCGGACTTGTCAGAACAAATGCCATGCCGGAAGCTCCCCTTACCAGTTCTTGCTGATCAGCCAGAACTCTTCGGATGTCAGGGTCACGCGTTCGCCAGAGTCGGCGGCCGCACTGGCCAGTGCTTCAATCCGTTCAATCATGATCACCTTGCGGACATGAGCTTCAGATGTTTCAGCACTGGTTTTAAGAACACCAAGCGAAACACCGGAAGCCTTGGCCACACGGGCAGCATCGAGCAGAGCATAGGACATGCTGGAACGTCTCCTTAAATCAGACCTGTGCGCCAGAGTGGAAGTGCTCTGGCGGTGTGGGGTAGAATCTGGCCCTGTGCAGCCATCAGCGCAAGCCCCTGCCTGATGGAGGCTGCTCTCCCTTTCCCTCTGGCATTGCGCTGCCCTATTGCGTAAACCCGGCACACCATGAGCAACCGCACTGAAGATTTTGACTTTCACCTCCCCGAATCCCTGATCGCGCAGGAGCCTGCCCGCCCGCGTGAATCCGCACGCCTGCTGGATGCAACAGCCCCGCACACGCTGGTTGACCGCCATGTGCGCGACCTGCCCACCCTGCTGCGCAGGGGCGACCTGCTGGTGGCCAACAATACCGCGGTTATTCGGGCACAGCTGCACGCCCTGCGGGGGGAGGCCAGAATTGGCATTACCCTCGACCAGATCCGCCCCGATGGCACATGGCATGTTCTGGTGCGCAACGCCCGCAGGCTCAGGGTAGGGGATACGCTCACCTTCGCCCATTCCGACCAGACAGCGCAGGTCATGGCTCTGGAACCCGGCGGGGGAGCCAACCTGCGCTTTTCATGCGAGGGCGATGCGTTTGACACGTTTTTGCAAACTGCGGGGGCTCTGGCACTTCCGCCCTACATCCACCGCCCCAATGGCCCCACAGCGCAGGACAGCAAGGACTACGCCACCATTTTTGAGCGTTACAAAGGGGCTGTAGCAGCACCCACCGCCGGGCTGCACTTTACGCCAGACCTGCTGGACGCAGTGGACGCCACGGGGGCCGAGCGCTGCACCTTAACGCTGCATGTGGGGGCTGGCACATTCCTGCCCGTGCGCGCCGATGATATTGCCCACCACCACATGCATTCCGAACATGGCGTCATCACCCCCCAGACGGCCGAGCGGATTAACGCAACACGGGCGGCAGGGGGGCGCATTATCGCCATTGGCACCACCACCCTGCGCCTTTTGGAAAGCGCGGCTGACGAGCACGGCATTGTGCACCCCTTTGCAGGGGAGACGGCCATTTTCATCCGCCCCGGCTACCGCTTCCGGGCGGTGGATGTGCTGATGACCAACTTCCACCTACCGCGCTCCACCCTGTTCATGCTGGTCTGCGCCTTTGCGGGGCAGGAGCGTGCAAAGGCGGTTTATGCCCATGCGCTGAACACCGGCTACCGTTTTTATTCCTACGGCGATGCCTGCCTGCTTGAATGCGCAGGCAGCATCCATGCCCGCTAACCCCCCACCCCCGTTCCACCCAGCAAGGACCACCCGATGAGCCGTTTCCACTGGACGTGTGAAAGCACCGATGGCGCAGCCCGCGCGGGCATGCTGCATACAGCCCACGGCCCCGTGGCGACACCCACCTTTATGCCCGTAGGCACGGTGGGCACGGTCAAGGCCATGACCATGGACGCCGTGCGCGCCACCGGTGCGGGCATTGTGCTGGGTAATACCTACCACCTTATGCTTCGCCCCGGCGCGGCACGAGTGCGGGCACTGGGGGGGCTGCACCGCTTTATGGACTGGTCCGGCCCGATCCTGACCGATTCGGGGGGCTTTCAGGTCATGTCGCTCGGCGCACTGCGGCGACTGGACCAGGATGGCGTCACCTTCCGCTCGCATATTGATGGTTCCGAACACCGGCTGACACCAGAAAGTTCGACCGGCATCCAGCATGATCTGGATGCCACCATCACCATGTGTTTTGATGAATGCCCGGCCCTGCCAGCCCCACCCGAGGCCATTGCCGCATCCATGCGTCTGTCCATGCGCTGGGCCGCCCGCTCGCGCGAGGCCTATGTGCAGCGCACGGGCTATGGCCAGTTTGGCATTGTGCAAGGCGGCACGGAAGGCGACCTGCGCGCTGAAAGCGTAAAAGCCCTGACCGATATCGGGTTTGAAGGCTACGCTATTGGTGGCCTTGCCGTGGGCGAAGGGCAGGAACTCATGTTTGCAACGCTGGACACCACAACCCCGCTTATGCCGCAGGACAAGCCACGCTACCTTATGGGGGTTGGCACGCCAGATGACCTGCTGGGCAGCGTGCAGCGCGGGGTGGACATGTTTGACTGCGTTATGCCCACCCGGGCAGGCCGCACCGCGCGCGCCTACACCGAACGAGGCACACTCAACCTCCGCAATGCCCGCCACGCCGCGGATGCCCGCCCCATTTCCCCCCATTGTGACTGTCTGGCCTGTACGCGCCACAGCCGCGCCTATCTGCACCACCTCTTCCGCGCGAACGAAATTTTGGGCCCCATGCTGCTGACATGGCATAATATTGCCTATTACCAGCGGCTCATGCGCCAGATCCGTCAGGCGATCATGGACAAAAATCTGGAAGCCACAGCCGCACGCATGCGCAGCGAATGGGCAGCACAGGACTGGACGGAAGATGACATGCCACACCCCCACATTCCGCCCATTCCCTAAGGCGCGCATCCCTCTGACCTTACTCTCCGGGCCAGCCCTTTACGCATGACAGAGGCCACACCATCCTCCCCAGCCCCCCAGACCAGCACTATGCATCCGGGCAGCCGCCTGAGTGCGCGCATCCGGGACAAGGCGCTGGAACTGGGGTTTGACGCCGTTGGCTTCTGCCCGGCCACACTGGGGCCGGAGGCGCGCGTGCGCTTACAGGATTTTCTGGCAAACGGATACCATGGCGAAATGGGCTGGCTGGCCGACCGTACGGAGCAGCGCAGCCAGCCCACGGCCCTATGGCCCGAAGCCCGCACGGTTATTGCCCTTGGCCTGTCCTACGCCCCGGAGGGCGATGCGCTGGCCACCTTGCAAAACCCCGACTGTGGCAATATTTCCGTCTATGCCCGCCACCGGGATTACCATGATGTGCTCAAGGGCATGCTCAAACATCTGGCCCAGTTTGTCGTGCGCGAGGGCAGGCAGGCCCACCCGGCTGCTCCGGAGGTCAAGGTCTTTGTAGATACAGCCCCCGTGGCCGAAAAACCTCTGGCGCACAAGGCCGGGCTGGGGTGGCAGGGCAAGCATACCAACCTTGTCTCCCGCCAGCATGGGAGCTGGCTGTTTCTGGGCGAAATCTACACAACGCTTGACCTGCCAGCCTCCCCGCCCTCCGGCGGGGGATGTGGCAGTTGCACCCGCTGCCTGAATGCCTGCCCCACACAGGCTTTTCCCGCCCCGTACCAGATGGATGCGCGGCGGTGCATTTCCTACCTGACCATAGAGCACGCAGGCCCCATACCCCTGCCCCTGCGCCCCCTGATAGGCACCCATATTTACGGATGTGATGACTGCCTGGCCGTGTGCCCTTGGAACAGGTTTGCCAAAATGGCCAGTACCATCAAACTCCAGCCCAGAGCAGACCTGATAGCCCCAGACCTTGCCAGCCTGAGCCAGCTTGACGATGCGACGTTCAGAGCCCTTTTTTCAGGCTCTCCCATCAAGCGGATCGGGCGTAACCGCTTTATCCGCAATGTGCTGGTTGCCATGGGTAATTCCGGCAGGGCACACCTGTTACCCTACGCCAGTGCCCTGACCACAGACCCCGACCCGGTTGTGCGCGATGCCGCAGACTGGGCCATGACACAGCTTGAAAGCCCCACTGCATGAGCAGACATTTGCGCAAACGCAGCCTGATACTGGCCGGGCATGACACAAGTGTCGCACTGGAACCCGCCTTCTGGACCGTGCTGGAACGCATGATTGCCCACCAGAATGTCACACTGGCCCAGCTGGTAACACAGGTGGACGCAACCCGTGTGCCCGACCAGTCCCTTGCCTCCGCCCTGCGGGTCCATGCTGTGGAATGGCTGCAACAGCACATACAGAGCCAGAGCCTAAAAGAGCCGCTCTAATCCACACATTGCCCACACACAGGCACGGATGCCCTCCCCTGCGCGGCTAGCCAGCCAGACGGCTTTCCACGCTGGTCACGCACGACCCACCTACGTCCACTGCGCCATCTGCGCCAACGCGCACAACAATACGGCCCGCGCGTCCAGCACAGCCGCCCTGCGTGGCCAGCGCGACGACAACCGGATTGCCCACAAACGGCACTTTGGTCAAAACATCCACCACTCTGCAATTACGTTGCGTGAGAGCTCTCACTTGAAACGACATTTGCAATGGTCTACCGGTAGAGGCCATGCCTATGAGGGCTGCATGGGTTTTATGGCCGATAGCAGGCCCAGAACAAAGCGATTAAGCGGCACATCCAGACCATGCCGGTCTGCTGCGCGGACAATGGCCCCGGTTATGGCATCATACTCCAGAGGACGACCTGCCTGCCGGTCCTGCAACATGGATGTGGCACTCTCTGGCGGCACGCTCTGGAGCCATGTCATGGCCTCCTCCACATGGTGCGCCGTAAGGGCGGCCCCTTCGGCCTGCCCAACCCGCACCACTTCGGCCATGATCTGCCGGGCATTGGTCGCACAGGCTGGCTCACGCATAACCCCCGTACGCCTGCCGCACAGGGCAGTCAGCGGGTTGGCGGCACTGTTCGCCAGCAGTTTGATCCAGATAGCACTCACCATATCCGTGGCAAGCACAACCCTCAGCCCACCTGCCTGCAAAGCTGCTGCCACGTCCTGAACGGGGGCATCCGCGGGAAGGCACAGATCAGTCGGGCCGATTCGGCGCAGGACCGAACACCCCGGAGCAGACCGCTGGGCATTAAAATAGGCAATGGCTGGCAATGCCATGGCCACAGGCGCACAGGCGGCAATCCGCTCACGGTGCTCCAGACCATTCTGCACAGCCAGAATACGCGCATCCGGCCGGTTGAATGCGGCAATCCACTCCGCCACATCCCCTGTCTGATACGCCTTGACCGCCACCACAGCCACTGTACACGGGCCAAGCTCGGCCGGGCTGCGGGCGTGCCGGACCGGGAATTCCGCCCCCTGCCCGGCCTCCTGCACATAAAGGCGTGCAAACGGGTTGCGCGCACCACAGACCCACACCCCCCACCCAGCGCGGGCAAAGGCTGCGGCCACAACAAGCCCGACCGCCCCTGCGCCAATCAGGGCAACAGCTGGCTGAGCAGGCACCTGCTCAGGAAGTGTGTTTGTGTGCATGCCTTGTCCTTATCTGATACTGTTTGCAGCCAATGCAATATTGGCACATTGCTGCCAAGCTCTGGCACCCACCCCGCACAGGCTAGGGTTCCGTTCCAGAACATGATAAAAGGCCCCTATGGCGATATGGGGCAAAATATTTGGTGGCGTAACCGGCTTTGCCGTTGGCGGTCCACTAGGTGCGGCGTTGGGTGCGGCGTTGGGCCATGCCGCGGACAGCGGCACATTGCTGCAACCACCCGTTGTTGGCTGGAGCGACCGATGGGCTGCCCGCGCGCGCCCCGACCCCAACGGAGCAGCAGCCTTTGTCGCCGCCAAGCTGGCCGCCACACTGGGCAAAAAAGACCAGCTTTACGGGCTGACCTGCGTTATTCTGTGCGCCAAACTGGCCAAGTGCGATGCCCCGGTTAACCGGCGGGAGATCAACGCCTTCAAGACCCGCTTCCGTGTGCCCGACGAGAACATGCGCGACATTGGTCGCCTGTTTGACATGGCCCGCCAGAGAACAGACGATTACGAAGCCTTTGCCCGTGAACTCGGGCAGGCTTACGGCACGGACAAGCCCCCGCTGGAAGAGCTGATGGGGGTCCTGTTCGCCATTGCCCGCGCCGATCTGGCGGCGGACGAACCCCTTGCCCCGGAGGAACTGCGTTTTCTCAAACGCGTACATGCCCTGTTCGGGCTGGGGCGCGGAGCGTGGGAACGAGCTGAACAGGGCCGGGCCCGCGCGGCCATGGGGGAAGATGACGCCTATACCGTTATGGGGGTGAGTGCCTCCCTCTCCAACGAGGAACTGCGTGCGCACTGGAAAAAACTCGTCCGGCAGTACCATCCGGATGTCATGGCCGCGCGCAACGCCAGCCCCGAGGAGGTGCAGGTTGCCTCGGTCCGCATATCCAGAATCAACGCCGCATGGGACATCATCAAACGCGAGCGCGGACTGTAACGCCGGATTCCCTGTGCCCATCACATCCCGAGCAGGATGTGCGACTTTATGGCAACAGAGATTGCAAAAATCTGTTCTTCCCGGCAAAAAGGTAACATGCAAAGGGCTATTTTTGTCCCCTGCCCTCTACGCAGAGAAGCCCTGCCATTGCACCCTGCGTTTCTCATGGTAGAGAAGGCAGCAATAAACAGGTCTGCCCGGCAGGCCATGCGGACGTCACAAGGTAAAGGTAAAGGCGGCAATGATTTCAGGACGGAACGGCTCATGGCTCCGCCCTCGCGCACAGGATCAGCACGATCAGGCGCGGGAAGGTTCCTCGGTACATCGCCGTTTCCGTCTGGGAACACTCTGCCTTGGTCTGGTGCTGCTCGGCGCCACCGGATGTAGCTCCATTAAAGCCCCCGTACCTACGGACCCGGATGCTCTGGCCGAATACAAGGCCGCGAACGACCCGTATGAACCGTTGAACCGTAAAATGTTCAACATGACCATGAAGTTCGATAAATGGGCTCTCCGCCCGGTTGCCAAAGCCTATGTGTGGGCCGTGCCCCGGCCCGTACGCAACTCACTTGGCAACATGATTACGACCATGAACGAACCCTCCGTTTTCTTTAACGACGTTGGGGCTGGCAAGCCGCGCCGCGCGGGGGACTCGTTCGTGCGCTGGTGCATTAACATGACCGCAGGCGTTGGCGGGCTGATCGACGTTGCCAAAATGGCGGGCTTTCCCCACCACGATAACGATGCTGGCCTGACCATGGCCAACTGGGGCATTTCCTCCGGGCCCTACCTGTTCCTGCCCATGGGACCATCCTCCTTCCGTGACGGGATTGGTTACGGCATTGATCAGGGGCTTTCCCCCTGGGATTACGTGCCACGCGGTTACGGACTTGTCAGTTTCAACTGGGCCTATAACATGATGGGGGTCGTGCATGGCCGCTCCGAGCATCTGGAAGATCTGGATGCCCTCCAGCGCGATGCTCTGGACCCATACGCCACCATTCGCAGCGCTTACCAGCAGCAGCGGAAAGCACAGGCCGAGGCCATCAGGAATGACCGCCGCGCCACCGTGCCAGACTGGTATCAATAACTAACAACAAGAAGGTAGCGCAAACATGAAACTCCTTTCTGGTCGCCGTATTGTTCTTGCCACTCTGGCCCTGACATGCGCCAGCGGACTGTTTGCCCTGCCTGCCCGTGCGGCGGATAACGCCAAGCAGTTCATTCAGAGTTTTGGCACGCAGCTTGTTGCCATTGTTAACAGTCCCGTCCCCCTGTCTGAAAAAAAGATCAAGGTTCTTCCTCTGGTTCAGAAGAACGTGGATATTGATGGTATCGGCCGCTACTGCCTTGGTCGCTACTGGAAAATTGCCACACCTGAACAGAAGCAGCGTTATCAGGCCCTTTTCCATGAAGTGCTGGTCAATGCCATTACCGACAAGCTGGGTGAATACCGCGGCGTCAGCTTTACCATTGGTGATGTCACCAGATCCGGCAATGAGGATTCCGTAAACGCCATTCTGACGCGCCCACAGCAGCCACCCGCCTCCATGCAGTGGATTGTCGGTTACGAAAACGGACAGCCGCAGGTTGTCGACGTTATCGGGGAGGGTGCCAGCCTGCGTCTGACGCAGCGTAACGACTACTCCTCCTTTATTGCCCGGAATGGTGATAGCGTGGCAGCACTGCTTTCTGCCCTGCAGAAGCAGCTTGACCGCCACAACCAGTCTACCAACTGAACCAGTAAAACCCGGTCTGGCGCGTAGAAGCTGGTCTGGTGGAAAGGCACCCATCGGGGTGCCTTTTTTTATGCCCGCTTGCTTTCATACACCATCATTGTCTGCCCATTTCTGGCAAATGTCTCGCAGACATGCATCCCGATACTGCCCAGAATGGTACGCGATGCCACATTGCTTTCCGATGCCACGGCAATAACCCGGTGCAAACCGGCATCATGCGCAAAGTTAAGGGCCGCGTTGGCAGCCTCACGCGCAATACCGCGCCCCCTTGCGCTGGCAAACAGAGCAAAGCGTAACCCGAACCCGCGACCATCTGGCCGGTCGTGGATGCCGGTCATGCCGACAAACTGGTTATTTTCATGAATGGTAAAAATACCAACGCGATGACAGGCCCAGAAAGCAATGTCATCCGCCATCTCACGCTCGGCCTGCTGGCGGGTGCAAACACCCCCCAGCATCTGGCCAAAAGCGCCGCCATCGGCCTTCAGGCGTGCCATATCTTCCATATCCCGCCATGTCACGGGCTGAAGAAGCAGGCGAGGCGTACGGACCGAGCGTATATCCACCGCTCAGCCCCCGTAACAGAGGAAGGCTCCACAGAGGAGCCTTCGCACAGGCATGCCGTTAACGGGCAAGCGGTTTGTAGTGGATGCGGCCCGGTTCGGTCGCATCCGGGCCAAGGCGGCGGCGCTTGTCTTCTTCATAAGCCTGAAAGTTACCTTCAAACCACTCAACGTGGGAATCACCTTCAAACGCCAGAATATGGGTGGCCAGACGGTCAAGGAACCAGCGGTCATGGGAGATAACCACAGCGCAACCGGCAAACTCGGCCAGTGCCTCTTCAAGCGCACGCAGGGTATCCACGTCCAGATCGTTGGTCGGTTCGTCAAGCAGGATCACGTTGCTTTCCTGCCGGAGCATCTTGGCCAGATGCACGCGGTTACGCTCACCCCCCGAAAGGACACCAACTTTTTTCTGCTGGTCGGACCCTTTGAAGTTGAAGGCCCCCACATAGGCGCGCGACGGCACGGCCCGCTTGCCCAGATAAATGACATCCGTCCCGCCTGAAATTTCTTCCCACACGGTTTTATCGGGGGACAGGTCATCACGCGACTGATCAACATAGCCGAGCTTTACGGTTTCCCCGATTTTCAGCTCGCCTGAATCTGGCTTGTCCTGCCCGATAATCATTTTGAACAGGGTGGACTTACCAGCACCGTTTGGCCCGATAACCCCCACAATACCGCCCGGTGGCAGTTTGAAGTTGAGGTTATCAATCAACAGCCGGTCCCCAAACCCTTTGGTCAGGTTGTCGGCCTCGATAACCGTGCCGCCAAGGCGGGGACCGGGGGGAATGACAATATCGGCCACACCACCCACTTTTTCCGCACTGGCGGCCAGCATTTCCTCATACTTGGCAATACGGGCCTTGCTTTTGCTCTGGCGGGCCTTGGGGCTGGCGTTAATCCACTCCTGCTCGGCGGCAAGGGCACGCTGGCGGGAGCTTTCTTCCTTTTCTTCCTGCGACAGGCGCTTGCGCTTCTGTTCCAGCCAGGAGGAGTAATTGCCTTCAAACGGAATACCGCGACCGCGCTCGATTTCCAAAATCCAGTTGGTCACGTTATCCAGGAAGTAACGGTCATGGGTGATAACCATAACCGTGCCGTCGTAATCCCGCAGAGTTGTTTCCAGCCATGCAACGCTTTCCGCGTCCAGATGGTTGGTGGGTTCGTCAAGCAGCAGCAGGTCGGGCTTTTCCAGCAGCAGGCGGCACAGAGCCACGCGGCGGCATTCCCCCCCGGAGAGTTTTTCTACCGAGCTGTCAGCAGGCGGGCAGCGCAGGGCGTCCAGCGCGATTTCCAGCTTGCGGTCCAGCTCCCAGCCGTCGCCTGCATCAATTTTTTCCTGCAGTTCGGCCTGTTCGGCCAGCAGGGCGTTCATTTCGTCGTCTTCCATGGGCTCGGCAAAACGGGCAGAAATCTCGTTAAAACGATCAACTGCCTTTTTCAGGTCGCCAAAGCCCAGAGCAACATTTTCGCCCACGGTCAGTTTGGGGTCAAGCTGGGGTTCCTGTTCCAGATAGCCAACCCGCACGCCTTCAGCCGCCCAGGCCTCGCCGCCATATTCTTTATCAATCCCCGCCATGATCTTGAGCAGGGTGGACTTACCAGCACCGTTAACGCCCAGAATACCAATTTTGGCACCCGGCATGAAGGACAGGGTGATGCCCTTGAACACTTCGCGCCCGCCGGGATAGGATTTTGTAAGATCCTTCATCACATAGACGTATTGATAGGATGCCATGATGATGAACTCCCGTTATGCGGAATAAACTGAAAAAATTGAACGGCTACAGGGTGCGCTGCCGGCTGGAACAGCCTGCGCCCGGCAGGACTTGAACCCGCAACCAAGCCGTTATGAGCGGCCCGCTCTAACCAATTGAGCTACGGGCGCGCAGGCGAGTATCTGATTACGCAACCCGAGCCATTTGGCAAGGGTCTGGGGCAGGAAAATCCATATATCGCCTGTTTAAAATCCGGCTCTTGGCAAGCCGCAGGTGGGCGGATAGGGTCTGCTGCATTCCCTTTGTTTATCGGTTGGAGCAGTGTTCATGGACGTTTCCAAACTTTCTCCCGGCAAGGACGTGCCGTTCGACATTAACGTTGTTATTGAAATCCCGCAGGGTTCCTCTGTCAAATACGAAATTGACAAGGAAAGCGGCGCTCTGTTCGTGGACCGCTTCCTGTTCACGCCCATGGCCTACCCCACGGCATATGGCTTTATCCCCAACACGCTGGCAGCCGATGGTGACCCCACGGATGCTCTGGTCCTGACCCCCACAAACGTGGTGCCGGGCAGCGTGATCCGGGCCCGCCCCATTGGCGTGCTGAAAATGGAAGACGAATCCGGGCAGGACGAAAAAATCATCTGCGTCCCGCACGACAAGGTGCACCCCGAGTTCTCCAAGGTTGCAACCACGGACGACCTGCCCGAAATCACGATCAAGGCCATTGAGCACTTTTTCACCCGCTACAAGGACCTTGAAAAAGGCAAGTGGGTTAAAGTGACCGGCTGGGGCACGAAGGAAGAAGCCGGAGACTTTATTCTCAAGGCTCTGGAAGCTGCAAAAGCCAAATAAGGCGGCTTTCTCCTGACCTGTTACAGGCATGGCCGCTACGGTGCGCCGTGCCTGTAACAGCCACCTGCACACCCGGTATCACACCCTGAGTGTGAAATATATTCCGTCTAGCGCGGATTATCAGCCAACCGGTTTTGCGCCATGCTCTGAACAACACCTCCGACCCTTTCATTCTGTCATGGTGATGTTCATGCCTGCCCCTGCTGCCGCAATACGCCCCAAACAGCCAACCCTGTTCATCCCCCATGGGGGTGGTCCATGCTTTTTTATGGACTGGCCACAGACATGGGACCACATGGCCGCCTTTTTGCGCGGACTGAGTGCCACGCTCCCACAAAAACCAGATGCCATTGTGGTGGTTTCCGGCCATTGGGAGGAGCATGTGCCCACACTCATGTCCGGTGCAAAACCGGGCCTGATCTACGATTATTACGGTTTTCCCGCCCATACCTACACGCTGCAATACCCCGCCCCCGGCAGCCCCGCACTGGCCGCCCACATGCGGACCCTGCTGGAGCAGGCTGGCTTTGCCAGCGCCGAAAATGCCGAACGGGGGTTTGACCACGGTGTGTTCATCCCATTCATGCTGGCTTTTCCTCAGGCTGATATTCCCATTGTGGAGTTCTCGTTACAAAAGGCGCTGGACCCGGCCGAGCATCTGGCCATTGGCGCAGCACTGGCCCCCCTGCGGGCAGAAAACGTGCTGATCGTGGGCACGGGCCTGAGCTACCATAACCTGTCCCATTTCATGAACGGTTCGCCCGTAACCGACCAGCCTGCACAGGCATTTGATGCGTGGCTGACCCGTAGCATCTGCGCACCACCGCCAGAGCGCGCCGCGCAGTTGACCCACTGGGCACAGGCTCCCGGTGCGCGCCTGTGCCACCCCCGCGAGGAGCATCTGCTCCCGCTGATGGTGGCAGCCGGTGCAGCCGGGCAGGATTACGGCCAGCAGATTTACAGCGATATAGTGCTGGGCAAGGCGCTCTCGGGCTACCGTTTTGGTTGAAACGGCTCTTGTGCGGCCAATTTCATACGGCCGTGTAAGACCACTCGGGCAAAAATGCACTTCTTGACATTTTTTTATGAAATGCCTGTTGCCAAAGAAAAAAACATCGTTATAAAGCCCCACATACCGACGCACATGACTGAATGAGCGTTGGAAAATGCGGGTGTAGCTCAGTTGGTTAGAGCGCCGGCCTGTCACGCCGGAGGTCGCGGGTTCGAGCCCCGTCACTCGCGCCACTTTCCCATACATATTGATCGTATCAGAAAGTGGCGTCGAGCGCCCCTTTGCGTCTCCTATAAAATCCCCTGTGACCGGCCGCCGGAACGACCGGTTTTTGAGACACTGCCCTTACACCGGGTGGTGCTTACTGCTGTAAGGCATCCGCACCCTGCAATGTTACAGCAACTGCATGCACCGTCGCGGCAATCCGTGCCGCAGTCTGCACCGCAGCCGCGCCAAGCGCATCTCGCACGATTTTTTCGTGGCTGGTCACGCACATGTCACATCCGTTGATGATGGAAACGGCCAGACACCACAGCTCAAAATCCGCTTTATCCACGCCGGGGTTGCCAATCACGCTCATGCGTAGCTGTGCTGGCATCTTGGTGTATTCGCCACCCGCCATATGCACAAAGCGGTAGTAAATATTATTCATGCCCATAATGGCGTTGGCGGACTGTGCTGCCGCCAGCGCCTGCTCGGACAGCGTATCGCGGAACTGGGCCACAATTTCACGCGTCACATCATCATTCCGCGCGGCAAGGGCGGAGGCGATGAACGTACCGCCAAGCTGCTGCGGGGTCAGGGTAATATCGCTCGCCAGAGACCCCAGATTCAGGCGCAGGTCCTTGGCGTAATCGGGAATACGGTCTTTGAGTGCATCTATAGACATGGCTTTTTCCGTCATGATTTATTTTGGAAAAATCTGTGCCAGACCAATACATGGAACCTGGAGCACAAGGCACAGCCAGAAAATGGCTGGAAGCGGGCCAGACAGCCCTGATAGAAAGGTTAGGGGTGCGGCAGAATACGTAGGTATGCCACCGCAACCACCCCGGCCCGCAAACGCGAACCGGGCCGTGCGTCAGACTCAGACTTTGATAAAGTCTTCGCCCTTTTTCCAGTTGCACGGGCACAGCTCATCGCTCTGCAGACCGTCAAGGATACGCAGGATTTCCTGCGGGTTACGACCAACAGACAGGTCGTTGACGGACACATGACGGATCACGCCGTGCGGGTCGACAATGAAGGTGGCACGCAGGGCAACGCCAGCGTCCTTTGCCATCACGCCCGTGCCTTCGGTCAGCTCGCGCTTGATGTCGGCCAGCATCGGGATCGGCAGATCCTTCAGGTCAGCGTGGTGCAGGCGCCAGTTGAGGTGCACGAACTCGCTGTCGATGGACACGCCGTACACAACCGCATCACGGTCTGCGAAGTCCTTGGACATCTTGCCAAAAGCCACGATTTCGGTCGGGCAGACAAAGGTGAAGTCCTTCGGCCAGAAGAACACCACTTTCCATTTACCGGCATCGGATTTGTCGGAAATCTGAACGAATTCGCCCTTAAGGCCTTCCGGCCCACCCGGAACGGCGGTCAGATCAAAGCTGGGAAACTTATCGCCAACGGTCAGCATATGTTTGCTCCTTGTTTCTGGCACAATGCCTGACCCTGCTTCAGGCTGGGTCAGGCGGTGCAGGTATGTATGGCCCGCCTTTTTCATTTAATCCAATGAATATTTTATATAAGAACAATTGAAGGTATCGATTAACCACACTCTGGTTTTCAGGTAGGACTTGGCCATGCTTCCCCTCCCCTCCGCACAGCAGCTCCGCTACCTGATCGCCCTTTCCGAACTGCGCCACTTTGGCCGGGCCGCGGCGGCCTGTGCCGTAACCCAGTCCACCCTGTCTGCCGGGATTATGACACTGGAGCGCCAGCTGGATACCCCGTTGCTGGACCGCACCGTGGGCAAAAAAGTGGTTTTTACCCCTCTGGGGCACGAGATCGCACTCAAAGCCCGGCAGGCACTGGCCGCGCTGGAGGCCGTGCCCCAACTGGCCGCAGCCGCCCGCACCCCTTTGACTGGCCCATTACGACTCGGGGTTATTCCCACCATTGGCCCGTTCCTTATCCCCCGCACGGTGCATATCCTGCGCGAGCACTTCCCCCGTCTGCTTTTATCCCTGACAGAAGACACCACAGAACACCTGCTGGAAAAGCTCTCCCTTGGGCAGTTGGACATGCTGGTGCTGGCCATGCCCTGCCTGTGTGATGGCACGGAAACCCACCCCCTGTGGCAGGACCCCTTTTATGTGATCATGCCTTCCAACCACCCCTTTGCGGCACTGGAGAGCGTGCCCGTGGAGCGGTTGTCCGAATACAATATGGTCATGATGGAAGACGGGCACTGCCTGCGCGAGCAGACACTGGCCATCTGCCGCCAAAGCCCCAGCCGCAGTGGCGCGGAAGGGGAGAGCGAACCCACCTTTACCGCCATGTCCCTCCACAGCATGGCGGAAATGGTGGAACTGGGTCTGGGAATCGCCATCATGCCGGCTCTGGCCATTAACGGGGGTATTCTTAAAAACCGTAAAATTGCCGCCCGCCCCCTTGCCGATGGCGCAGCGTGGCGCACCATTGGTCTGGCCTGGCGACCCCGCTCCCCCCGGACGACCGATTTTTCCACTCTGGCCAGCACGCTGCTCACACTCGCACTGGACCCTGCCTAAGCGCTCAATCTGCCCGCCTCCATGCGATAAAACACGCTATAGGCGGCAAAATCCGCAAGAAAAATGCGCGGAATATTGACTCAGGCGCACGGGGCCGGTATGTGCCGAGCCAACTTATTTATGCATTGAGCGGCATCGACGGAGAATACGGGCCATGAAAATCAGAAATAGCCTGAAGTCAGCCAAGGTGCGCGACAAAGACTGCCGTGTGGTTCGTCGTCGTGGCCGGGTTTACGTCATCAACAAAAAGAACCCCCGCATGAAGGCCCGTCAGGGCTAATTCATGGTTGGTCTGGCCCTTACGGGCAAGCTTATCATGATGATCATGCATAAAGCCCGTTCCCTCGGTCCCCGAAGGAACGGGTTTTTGTTTTTAGGCCTGTCCACAGTCCTCAGCGTTACGGCTGTTGCTGCCGCATGGGCGGATACAGCGCCCAAAACCCAGCCAGCCCCTCTGGCGGCCCCTGCTCCGGCAACTGGCACTGGCACTGGCACTGGCACTGGCACTGGCACTGGCACTGGCACTGGCACTGGCACTGGCACTGCAAAGCAGATTGCCCTGCTGGTCAAGCAGCTTGCCCAAGCCCCAACGCCTGAAGATGCCCATACCCTGCAAGAAAGGCTTGAGACGTTACGGGCTGCGCATCTTTCCCCCACCACGCAACTTCTGGTCCGCCGTGCGGAAAAAGACCTGACATCCGAAAAACCGGATGATGCCGTGGACGATATGGGGGACGCACTGGCGCTTCAGCCCGATCAGGCCATTCTATGGCGCACCCGTGCCCAGATGCGCCTTGTCGCAGGCAACCTGAAGGGCGCTGTATCAGATTTGGGAGAAGCCCTGATGCGTGACGCAGAGGACGCCCAGAGCTGGAGCCTGCTGGCCAGTGTGGAAGAACACCTGAACGATGGTCAGGCCGCGCTCAAAGCATGGCAAAAGGCAACCGCCCTCAACCCCATGCTGGACAGGAGCCACAAACGCTCCGATTCCCTACGCATCAAGGCGTTTGGCCAACCAACCTGAGCAGGCTCAGGCCTGCCGGTTTTCAATCAGGCTTTTGCGGATCTCGCGGCCACGCTCGATCTTGTTCACAATATAGTCCGCATCTCCCCAGCGGATCGCGCGGGCCATGGCCTGAGCATCTTCCATAAAGCGCCCCAGCATTTCCAGCAGGGCCTCACGGTTGGCCAGAAAAATATCGCGCCACATAATGGGATCGGATGCCGCAATCCGGGTAAAATCCCTAAAGCCCGAGGCCGCCAGATCCAGCACCTCGGAGCGTGTTTCTTCCGCCAGATCATCAGCCGTGCCACAGATGGTAAAGGCCAGCAGGTGCGGCAGGTGGCTCACAATGGCGCATACACGGTCATGGTGGGCGGGGGTCATTTCCCGCAGGCGGGCACCACAGCGTGTCCATAACTCGCGGATCTGTTGCAGGGCTTCTGGCGTTGTGGCTTCCAGCGGGGTTAGCAGGCACCAGCGGTTTTCAAACAGGTCCGCCAGCCCCGCATCCGGGCCGGAGAACTCCGTACCAGCCATGGGATGTGCAGGCACATAGGGCACATCGGCCCGCAAGCTGGGTAAAATGGCTTCGGTGACCGATACCTTGGTGGACCCCACATCGGTCAGTACCGCACCCGGCTTCATGGCGGGAATAACCTGTGCGGCAACGGGCCCCATGGCCCCGACCGGCACGCACAGCATCACACAATCCGCCTGTGCGGCAGCGGCGACTACGTCTGTTGTTGCTTCATCCGCCAGCCCCAGTTCCATCACCCGCGCGCAGACATCAGCACTATTATCCACCGCAATCAGCCTGCGCGCCAGATGACCATGCACTTTGGCACGCCGCAGCACGGACGAACCGATAAGCCCCGGTCCAACCACGACAAGCGTGTCAAACACGACCTGAAGATGCTCTTCCGCCACGGCTCAGCTGTCCTTGATTGTGTTGGAGGGGGCAGAATATCCCATAGTCTCGCTTTTGACCGACGCGGGCTGCTGGGGCGCATTCTGGCGCAGACCACGCATTTCCATAAACTGCCACAACAGCAGAACGGGAATACCAATGGTAATTTCCCGTCCACGGCGAAGCAGGGAAATACCAAGGGAGACGGAAGGGTCTATGCCAAACGCGTGACCGAGCGCCATATAGGCCCCTTCCTGCACGCCCAGACTGCCGGGAACCAGAAACCCGACAGACATAATGGCGCAGGTTACGCCCTCCACCGCCACAGCGCCGGGAAAAGTCAGGTGTGCGCCCAAAAAGCGCGCCGTCAGCCACAGCATACCAGCACCGCCCAGCCAGCCAAGCAGGTGATAGCTGGCCGAACGGCAGATATGCCACGGGCGGCTCCAGGCGGCTTCCATACGTTCCTGCAGGTTATCCGCACCAGCCAGAATATTGTCCCGCCACTGGGAGGCCAGACTGCGGGTAAACATCCCCCCGAACTTGCGGAACAGGTTACCGCCATGCGTCTGGGTCCAGATAAAACCTGCGGTTCCCGCGATCAGGAACAGGGTCCCCCCGACCACCGGCACCACAAACGGGCTGGAACGCTGATGCGCAACAAGGCAGGCCACGGCCAGCAGCACAAACGCCACCTGCCCCATGACCTCGGTTGTAATATCCACAAGGTTGGCGCAGGCGGCCTCGGGCAGTTCCACTTCCCGGTCGCTGGCGCGGTGCACGCCATGGCCCGAACAGGTCGCGCGAATACCGATGACAATGCCCCCAACCTGCGAAAACGGCAGACAGGTTGCAGCCGCATCACGCACCATGCGGGCCAGCAGAAGACGCACATACCCAATTTCTGGAAACGCAGCATGCCAGGCCATGCCCAGCAGGCCATCCACGGCCAGCTGGCAGCATACCATAAGCAGAAAGCCGCCAAGACCAATACGCATAACAGCACGTAAAACAGAATCGAAACCGCTCCACGCCATTGCTGCCGTAACGACCACGAGTCCAAGAAAAGTGAGAAAAACCGTAAGCTTCTTCAAGGCCTCAGCTCTGTCCGCCTGTTACGCCCGCGGCTCCGTCACGCCCATGGGCACGCCCGAAGCCCAACCGGGCGCATGTGTGAATGTTCCGCCCCCTTACACTACCACGGGGTCTGGCGCCACCTCGGGTGTCAGGATAAAGAGACAGACCAGTTGTCCGGGCTTAATGCCCAACACCTGTTTTTCTTTCAGCCCTCTACCGGGAGCGCATCCTTCATGACTGCTCATACGCTCGTAACCGGCGCAACTGGTTTTGTCGGTTCCGCCGTGGCGCGTACACTGCTGGAACGTGGCCATTCCCTGCGCCTTATGGTGCGAGAAGGAAGCGACCGTAGCAACATTGCCGACATTCCGGCCGAGCTGGTGGAAGGCGACCTGTCACAGCCGGACACATTTGCGCGCGCAGTCAAAGACTGCCGGTATGTTTTTCATGTCGCGGCCGACTACCGCCTGTGGGTGCCCGACCCCGCCCCCATGATGACCGCTAACGTGGAAGGCACCCGCCTGCTTATGCTGGCAGCCCAGCAGGCAGGTGTGGAACGCATTGTGTACTGCTCCTCCGTGGCGGCCCTTGGCCTGATTGGCGATGGCACCATTGCGGATGAGAACACACCGGTAGAAGAACATGCCGTTATCGGCATTTATAAACGCTCCAAATACCGCGCCGAGCAGGAAGTACTGCGCCTTGTGCGCGACCAGAATCTGCCAGCGGTTATTGTGAACCCCTCCACCCCCGTTGGCCCGCGCGACATCAAACCCACCCCCACAGGCCAGATGATTCTGGACTGCGCGGCAGGCCGCATGCCCGCTTACGTGGATACGGGTGTGAACATCGTGCATGTGGATGACGTGGCAGAAGGCCATGCACTCGCCCTTGAACGGGGCAGAATTGGCGAAAAATACATTCTGGGCGGTGAGAACTATCTGCTGCGTGACCTGTTTGCCATGGTGTCCGAAATCGCGCATGTGCCCCCGCCCAGGATCAGCCTGCCGCAGGAGGTTATCTGGCCGGTGGCTGTTGTGTCCGAATGGCTGTCCCGCGCTTTTGGCTTCTCGCCCCGTGTTACGCGGGAGATGCTCGCCATGTCCCGCAAGAAAATGTTCTTCTCCTCCGCAAAAGCCATGAGCGAACTGGGTTATGCCCCGCGTCCGGCCCGCAAGGCGGTGGAAGACGCCATTACATGGTTCCGCAATAACGGTATGCTGAAATAAGGGACGGTCCATCATGTTTCTGGTGGTTCTGGCTGTTCTATGCGCCATAATCTGGGCGGGCCTTCTTTTCTGCCACGGACATTTCTGGCAGTCCGGCCCCATACTCCAACCCACCAGCATGGCGGGAGCCCATGCCGATATTGCCCCCGATGTTACGGTGGTTGTACCCGCCCGTGACGAAGAGGCGTCCATTGAGGCAGCACTTGGCTCCCTGCTGCAACAGGACTACCCCGGCGCGCTCTCGGTTATTTTAGTCAATGACCGCAGTACCGATGGGACGGGGGCTCTGGCCAGAGCCCTGCCTGATCCCCATAACCGGCTGAGTGTACTGGAGGGCGCAAACCCCGAAGCAGGCTGGAGCGGCAAATTGTGGGCCGTGGCACAGGGCGTACACGAGGCGGAGCGTCAGAGCCCGCATGGCAGTGGCTATCTGTTCCTGACCGATGCCGACATTATTCACGACCCTGCCCATATTTCCACCCTTGTCGCCAAAGCGCAGGCCGACCGGTTGCACATGGTTTCCGAAATGGTGGAGCTTCAGTGCGTCACACTGGCCGAACGGGCGCTGGTGCCTGCGTTTGTCTTCTTTTTCACGCTGCTTTACCCCTTTGCCAAGGTCAACAACCCCAAGGACAAAACAGCCGGGGCTGCGGGAGGCACCATTCTGCTCCGGCGCGATATGCTCCGCCAGATCGGGGGCATTGAGGCGCTGAAAGGGGCTCTGATTGATGACTGCACGCTGGCCGCATGCGTCAAGCAGGCGGGGGGGAGGCTCTATCTTGGTCATTCCTGCCTTGCCCGTTCCATTCGCCCCTATCCATCGGCTGCCGATATCTGGCGCATGATCACGCGTACGGCTTACGTGCAACTCAACTTTTCTCCCCTGCTGCTGGTTCTGACTGTTCTGGCCATGCTGGTGGTCTGGGTTGCCCCCATCACGCTGGCTCTTTACGCCCACGGGGCCGCACAATGGATTGGAACCGGGGTGTGGCTTGCCTCCACCCTGTCCTTTTTACCCACGCTCAGGCGTTTTCGGCTTTCTCCCCTCTGGGCGCTGGCTTTGCCCCTGATTGCCGCCTTTTATACCGCCGCCACCCTTGGCTCCGCTCTCAACCACCACCGCGGTCACGGTGTAGTGTGGAAGAACCGGGCCTATACCGGGGTCATTCCCAACAACGGGCGCGCCAGCCCCCCCGAAGCAGGACAGAACATCCAGATCCCGAGCCAGTAGAATTTTGCTGGCATCAGCCCTCCGGCATTAAGGGATAGGCATGGCAGGCGGCGTCATGTAAACACCAAGCTGCCCTTGGGGTCCCTTTTTTTGAACACGGCATGGCATGACTGACGATACACGCATCTGGGGAAAAACTGACGTTTCATCCGGCAAGGGTGCGTCTGACGAGAATTTTCCTGTCGGTTCCTTCCTTCTCAGCCGCAAACTGCGCCCGCATGTGCATGCCTATTACGACTATGCCCGTGTTATCGATGACATAGCAGACTGCGAGACTCTCCCCCCCGAAGACAAGATCACCCGGCTGAACGCCATGGAGGAGGTGCTCCTTGGCCAGCGCAACGCCATTAACCGCGCCGATGCGCTCAGTGCCGCACGGCTGCGGGCTTCGCTCATACAGACCAATGTGCCGTTCGAGACCGCAACAGACCTGCTGATCGCCTTCCGCGATGATTCACGCGGTCATGAATACCGCACATGGGATGACCTGCTGCACTACTGCAAGTATTCCGCCAACCCGGTCGGGCGCTACCTGATCTGCCTGCACAGGGAAGACACCGCAGCCTTTGACCCGTCGGACGCTCTTTGCACCTCCTTGCAGATTCTGAACCACCTGCAGGATTGCGCCAAGGACCTGAAACGCCTCCAGCGCTGCTACGTGCCCACCGAACTGATGCAGCGTGCGGGCACCTCCGCCCAGGACCTTCTGGCAGGCCAGACCAGCCCCGCCATGCGCAGGGTGTTCAACACCCTGCTAGACGGGGTGGACGCCCTCAACCGGCAGGCCAGCACCCTGCCTGCCCATATCAGGGACCGGCGTTTCCGTATGGAATGCGCGGCCATTGTAGAGCTTGCCCACCGCCTGACACAGCGCCTGCGCCGTGAAGACCCGCTGGCCGGACGGGTGGCCCTGCGCCGGACAGACGCCATGCATGCAGCCATTGCGGCCCTGCGGGCATGGGCATGACCTTCCCGAACGGTGAAAGTTCTGTAAAAAGAGACCAGTTCTCTTCAATCTTGACGAATAACAGGTGAAAAGCGCGTGATAGCCGTAAACATCCCGATGCACGACAAACCGACCCCGCTCGGATGCGATCCGGCTGATCTTGCGTGGGTGGAAAGCACCGTCAAACAGGCGGGCACTTCCTTTGCCGCTGGCATGCGCATCCTGCCGCCCATGCGGCGTTACGGCATGTACGCCATATACGCCTTCTGCCGCGTAGTGGACGATATTGCAGACGGCACGGCCCCACTGGCCGAACGCACCAAAGGTCTGGAAGACTGGCACCAGCGCATTGCCGAACTTTTTGCGGAGCGGGCTGTCCTTCCGACCGAACCGCTGGACCGCGTTCTGCTGGCCGCCATCAACTTTTTCTCTCTTCAGCAGGCTGATTTTGATGCCGTGATTGACGGCATGCTGATGGACACGCAGACCGCCATTGTTGCCCCGGACGAAAAAACGCTGGACCTGTATTGCGACCGCGTAGCCTCCGCCGTGGGCCGTCTGTCTGTCCGCATTTTTGGCGACAGTTCAGAAAATGGTAACCTTGTGGCCTTCCATCTGGGCCGGGCCTTGCAGATCACCAACATCCTGCGTGACATTCCCGAAGATGCAATCCGTGGGCGGCTGTACCTGCCGGCTGATCTGCTGGAACGCTTTGATGTCCCCAAGGACCCGATCAAGGCCCTGTCCGCTCCGGGGCTGGAACTGGTCGCCCGCGTTATGGCCGCCCGTGCGCAGGACCACTTCCGCACGGCTTTTGCCACCATGAAAATCTGCCAGCCGCGCTCCATGCTCCCGGCCCGCATTATGGGGGCAAGCTACGAGTCCATTCTCAAAGCACTGTGCAAGCGTGGCTGGGGCGCAGACGTGCTGCGCAAACGCCCCCATACCTCCCTTCTTGGCAAAGCCCGGTGGTTTGCCCTCTCCTACACGTCCTGAGATAACGGCAAAACGCGGCATGTCTGGTATTTTGCATATTATTGGTGGTGGCATGGCTGGCCTTGCCGCCGCGGTGGAAGTCGCGGGCACCGGCACGCGTGTGATCGTGCATGAAGCCGGGCGGACATGCGGCGGGCGCGCCCGCTCCTACCATGACCGGCATCTGGACTGCCGCATAGATAATGGTAACCACCTGCTCCTGTCCGCCAACAGCACGGTATTCCGCTACCTTGGCATAACGGGCGCACTGGATACGCTCAGCGGGCCGGGCAAACCGGTCTTCCCGTTTATTGATCTGGCCGAGGATGCACGCTGGACGCTGGATCTGTCCCGCGGGCGTCTGCCCTTATGGGTTTTCCAGCCCCACCGCCGCGTACCGGACATGCGCCTGCCCGAGTTGCAGAGCCTCTACCGCCTGATCCGCGCAGACGACCAGACCACCGTGGCCGACTGCCTGCTGCCCGGTGCCTTTACCCGCAGGCTGCTTGAACCTTTTTCCATCTCCGCCCTGAACACCCTGAGCGATACAGGCAGCGCGGCACTGCTTGGCGCTGTGGTACGGGAATCACTCTCGCTCGGGGGGCATGCCTGTATACCCTGGTTTGCGCGTGACGGTCTTTCCGAGTCTCTTGTGGACCCTGCCGTCGCTTATCTGGAGTCCATGAACGCCGAGATCCGCACGCAAACCCGCATCACGGGGATGGATGTCGCCAAAGGCCGGGTCACTACGCTCCATACCGCGCAGGACAGCATTGCCCTGTCCGGGCATGATCAGGTGATTGTCGCCACCACCGCACCGGTCGCCGAAGGGCTGCTGGGCCAGCACATGGCCGGGCTGATAACACCCAATGCGTTTGAGAGCATTCTGAACCTGCATTTCCGTCTGGCAGAGGCCCCGCGCCCTGTTGGTTCTTTTGCCCAATGCGGATTTATGGGGGTTATTGGCGGCGTGACGGAATGGGTGTTCCTGCGTGGGAATATCCTGTCTGTGACCGTCAGTGCCGCCAACCGCTACGCCGGACATGACCACGAGGAACTGGCCCGCATCATCTGGTCCGAACTCCGCAGCGCCTGTGATGCAGTATTGGAGCAACCCCTCCCCTCCACACCGGATGCCCAGCGTATTGTATGGGAAAAGCGCGCAACCTTTGCCGCCACTCCGGAACAGAACCGCCGCAGACCAGGCTCGGCTACTCCTCTGATCAATCTGGCACTGGCAGGGGACTGGACCAATACCGGCCTGCCCGCGACTCTGGAAGGCGCCATGCGCTCGGGCCTGCGCGCAGTCCATGCACTGGGCCTTAAAACGCCGTCCTGAACGCACACGGGCGGCGGCCGCTATTCTGCCCCCCACGGCCCGTTACGGAGTTGCGGGGGAAAGTATCGCCTTGATCCGTATATCCTGTGGTTAAGCGCAGGCCGGTCGCCAGACTGTTTGAGGCGACTACACGTGCCATCTGTAATGGCTCAAAAACCTACCCGCTGGCTGGAGCCCATCACACAGCTTCCTCCGATTGTCTTTTCGTGTCCATCAAGGCTTGGGTTCTGATCCATGACACAACCAACTCCTCCGCACCGCGCCCCGACACACCCTGGCATTCTGGTCGGGCTTAAGGCGGAAGCACAGCTCATCCGGAAAGTCTTCCCCCATGCGGCCATTGCTGCAAGTGGCGCCACAAGTGCGGGCGCGCAGCACGAGGCCAACCGGCTCGCTGCGTGTGGGACAGACTGCCTGTTATCCTTTGGCCTTGCAGCGGGACTGGACCCGGCCCTGCCCCCCGGAACCATTGTTATTCCCGGCGCCGTTCAGGCATGGGGCAATGTCTGGCCCAGTGACCCGACCTTGCGCCATATTCTGGGTGGGGGGCAAACTGGAGTTATCAGTGGGCCTCTCCTCCACAGCGATCAGGTCGTGTTGCAGGCCCAGCACAAGGCTGAGCTGTTTGCCAGCACACAATGTGCCGCACTGGATATGGAAAGTGGCTTTTTAGCCCGTGCGGCCCATGAAGCAGGTTTGCCCTTTGCCGTGCTGCGAGTTGTGTGCGACCCGGCGACGCGCTCTCTTCCCCCCATTACGGCCTGTGTTCTATCCCCCGATGGTGGGTTGCAAATCGGCTTGCTGCTGCGCTCCCTGCTTCGCCACCCTTCCCAGATTGGTGGATTGATCTCTCTGGGGCGGGATGCCGGGCTGGCGCGTAAAGCCATGCTGCGTTTTCTGCACGGGCAGGCCACCCGCCCCGCATTCCAGCAACTTGCCGCCCACTCCATGCAAGGTTGACGCAACCACAGGCCCAAACACATCCGGGCCTGAGACCTTAGCGGCACACACACTTTCATACACAACGCAGATGATACGCATCGCATTCAGATACTTTGCTCCTGCCCATAACAAAAACCCGCCCGGTCAATAACCGGGCGGGTTTTGAAAACATGCAGCGAACCAGAGTCCGTTACTGCGAGAAAGCTCTTGCCAGAATATTCTGCGTTTCAAGCGACACAGGCAGGGTAGAGTTGGTAAGAGCCACCCCCTTCCACCCCGCACCAAGGGCTGTGTAAAGGTTCACCGCATCACGCAGGCGTTCAAGGCGGGCCAGAGCTTCCATGTTCTGCGCGTTCAATGTGGTACGTTCGGTTGTCAGCACTTCCAGAAAGCCAACCAGCCCCGCGCCGTACAGTTTACGGGCACGATCACTCGCAGTTGCGCTATCTTCCGCCGCTTTGTGCAGTTGCTCGGCATATTCAATATCATCATGCCAGGCCGCCATGGAGTCTTCGACCTCCTTGAAGGCCGTCAGAACTGTCTGCCGGTATGTCAGGCGTGCTGCCTCGGCCGAAGCCTGCGTTGCGCGGACTTCTGCCGTCATTTTTCCACCATGCATCAGCGGCAGGCTGGCCATAAGCAGGAACTGCCAGCTCATCGCATTGACCTGAAACGCCTGATACATGGCAGACGCGTTAGGGTTGAAGGTCAGTGGCACCACAAAGTGTGGGTACAGATTGGCGACTGCAACGCCAATCTGGGCCGTGGCGACTGCGTAACGCCGCTCCGCCATGCGCACATCCGGGCGATTGGCAATGACAACAGAAGGCAGAACCGCCGGGAACTCCGGCACAACAGGAAGCGGGCGCTGCTGCTTCAGTTCGTCTTCCAGCTCACCCGGCATTTTACCCAGCAGCACCGCAATGGCATGCGTAACCTGAGAAACACGGGTTTTAAGCGGTTCACGCGCCGCGATCTGGGCATCCAGTTCCGCCTGAGCCTGCGCGATCTGCAAGGTGTTCCCCACACCTTCCAGATACAGCTTGTTAGTCAGGTCTACGGCATCCTTGGCAACACGAATGTTGTCCGTGGCAATCTGGATCTGCAACTGCGTTACGCGCAGCAGCATGTAATCCGACGCCAGCTCGGACAAAAGCCCCATAAGCACCGCACGGCGGGCTTCAATCGTGGCTTCAACCGCGTGTTCACGGGCCTGCACGTCACGCCGGATACGCCCGAACATGTCGAGCTCCCACGATGCAGTAGCACCATAGGTCAGCATGGAGGCTTCCGGCCTGTTCATTGGATTACCCGGGCGGATTGGCCAGTTATCAATGTTCAGGGAGTAGCGGACATCCCCGCCCCCCATGTTGGCATCCATCTGCGGGTACCACTGCGCGGCGGAACGGTCACGCATGGCGCGTTCGGCCAGAATACGCTGCCCCGCAATCTGGAGATCGTAGTTCCCCTTTATGGCGTCCTCCACAAGGCGGGAGAGCAGGGGGTCCTTGAACAGGGCCCACCACTCGACCATTTCCTTGTTTGTGCGCTCAATCTCTTCAGGAGTGGCAACATGTTCCTCAGCTGCCTCCTTGAACTGGGCAGGCAGCTTCATACGGTCAGGCTGATAATTGGGCCCAACGGTACAGGCGGAGAGAAACATGCCTGTTGCGGCACATAACCCAAAGCGACGGCGAGCCTTCATGCGCTTCATCCTTGGCCCACGCTCAGAGATGATCTTGCAGCCAGGTAGTCAACGTACCCCTGCGCCCGGTTGGCTCCGGCCCCACACTGACCGTAGCCGTCATACCTGCTGCGAGGGTGACGCTATCAGGCACATGGTCAAGGTGGATACGCACCGGAATACGCTGGGCCAGACGCACCCATGTAAAGATCGGATTCACATCCTGCAGACCAAGCTTGTCCGGCGTGCCGTTGGTATCGTTAATACCACGCGCAATGCTGACAACATGCCCGGCGAGGATTGGCTTGTACCCCATGAGCTTGACGCGGGCGACATCACCCACGTGCACGCCCCACATCTTGGTTTCTTCAAAATACCCGTAAACCCAGTAGGAGTCGGCATCGATCACCGCCATACGCGCCTGACTGGCTGCCGCGTAGTCCCCCACCCGCAGGTTCAGGTTGGTTACATAACCATTGACAGGGGAATACAGAACCGAACGTTGCAGGTTCAGTTTGGCTACGTCCAGTGCGGCGCGGGCGGCGTCAACCGCGGCAATCTGGGTTGCCACGTTGGAGTTGAACACTTCCTGCTCTTCGGCCGACACAATGCCACCCAAGCCCATACGGCGCTTGGCGTCATTGCGTTTGAGCTTCAGGTCTTCCAATGCGCCATCCAGCCGGGCCTGTGCCTCGCGGATAGCCAGACGGAAGCGGACCGGATCAAGCACAAAGAGCGGATCGCCCTTGTGGACAAACTGGTTGTCCACCACCGGAATCTGCACCACGGTGCCAGAGACTTCGGGAGCCACATCGACCACGTAAACACGCACGCGCCCGTCGCGGGTCCAGGGGGCGATCATGTAGACGTTCCAGAGAGTGATCCCCAGAACAATCGCAAGAGAGACGACCGCCAGGGTCAGAACAACTCGTATCAGGGTGCGCAGAAGGGGCATTGCAGAGACTCAAAAGCCTTTTCAGGTCAGACGTAGAGGATCAGCAGACAGAGAATGCAGACGTAAAGCGAAACTTCAAACAGTGCGATGTGCCAGAACCAGCCTAAAAGGCCACTCCACCACAACGCAAACCGGATACACATGGTCAGAGGAAGTGCTGCCAGCGCATACACAACAATAGGCGCCATGAAGACGCCAAAGAGATTAAATTCCGTCAGCATGACATCGTCCTGGACACCAGCATTACCGTGCGTCCCTTTTTTCAGCATCGGCACTCTCTTTATGGGCCTGAGCAGCCTGCTCTACCCGGTCCAGAATGCCACAGCACTGTTCCAGCTCCGGGTCGGACACACCCGCCATAAGCCGGGCCGTAACCTGATCCGCCACACGGCTGACCAGAGCCGCCACCTGCCGGCCCTCGGACGTAATGCTGACAAGCTTGGAACGTCTGTCTTCCTCATCCGTCTCACGTACGACGTAGCCGCGTTTTTCCAGCACATCCAGAAGCCGCACCAGTGAAGGGGCCTCAAGTGACAGGGAACGGGCCAGATCGGTCTGACGCATGGATGAGGACGAAAAATTGAGATAGTAAATGGGCCGCCACGTGGCATCGGTCAGGCCGAATACCCGCAGATCGGCATCAATTTCCCGCCGCCACATGGACGCAAGTCGAGCCAGCCGGTAACCAAAGGACCGACGGGTCTCGTTGTCCACAACAGGATTATGCTCAAGTTCCATTCACTGCTCACACTAGCGAGTATGCAAAAAATTTGCACACTCACAAAAGACTGACGCCATCATTTACAGAAACAATCCAGCGCGCCAATGCAAATTTGGAATGGAACCTATGGCTTAACCCAGACTGGACAAATTCAGTCCTTTTTACCACGCACAATATCCCACACCTTGCGGGTACCACCGCGGCCAACGGCGGTGGCAACGGTGGCCGTAACCGCAGCCATGGTCACGGAGTCGCGCATCTGGGTCATGCAGCGGTCACGCATGATCCGGGCTTCCACTTCCTCCGTTGTCAGGTAGGAGCGGCGGCCAAACAGAACGCACACAAGGGCGGCCAGCACATCCAGCCCGAAAACGGTAAAGGATGCGCCAACCGGCCCGAAGTGGCCAACAAACACCAGAAGAATCCAGAGCAGACCATGCCCCGTGATCAGGGCAAAAAGGCCAAACACCGCCGCCATGATCAAAAAAGCGGCCTGACGACCGTAACGGATGGCCATCTGCTGCATCAGAGAAGACTGGGCAGATAGGGCGGATTTACCAAGATCAAAGATGCGCATGGGCTCTGGAGCTACCTTCGTTCAGATGACGCGCAAAGCGTCAGCGAGACATGCGCCCGATGATAAACCCTACCACGCCGGAAATGGCAATGGATAACCAGGACGAACGACTGCCTGTACGCTTTGCAAGATCGTTACGTGTATGATCGGCCAGTTCGCGAGCATTGGCAACTGCCTGTTCTGTCAGATCACCCGCCTTGCCGCCTGCGCGACCCAGTGCGGGAACAATATGTTGTGTAACCAGACGCTCGATATGGGCTTTAACGGCCTCCAGTTCTTCACGCGCGGTTTCGGCTGCAGCCTCGCCAGCCAGCTTAACGTCTTTGATTTTATCTGATGACATGAAACAAACCTCGTTGACTTTACCGTTTTAAATTACAACACCTTATTTAACCCATAAAAAAGGACATAGTTGCATGCCGCCAGCGCATGGCTCACTCCCGGCTTTGGCGCTTACAGATTTTACTGTCCTGCCCAAAGTACCTCCCTTTGCCTTACGCCTGAGTTCCGGCTGCTGCATGGCCCTGCTGGGAATCGGCCCCACCACAGATGACCTGAACGCACTGACCGAGGCTCTGGCGGGACGTCGCCCGCTATCGGGACAGGTATGCCTACACGGGATGGATGTCAGTCATCGACCGCAGGGACACCGTGGGATCGCCACGGTAGGGGGGCATGCGCCTCTGTTCGACCACCTGAGCGTGACTGACAACATTCTGTTTCCCCTCCGCGCCACGGGCCTGCTCTCACCTGCCGAGATCAGCCGCAGGCGTGACGAGGTTCTGGCCCTGACAGGGCTGGATGCAGTGCGCTCGTGCTTTCCCCCTGCACTTTCCACTGAGCAGGTTTTTCGCGTGGCACTGGCGCGCGCGCTGATTACCTCTCCTGATCTGCTCGTGCTCAACCAGCCTTTGAAGGGTATGCCCGCACAGGCTGCAAAACGCTCTCTGGCGTTTCTGGAACGCCTCCGTCAGGCCGTCGGCCTGACCTCCCTGTTCCTTACCTCGGACCGGACCGAGGCTTTCATGGCGGCCAACACCATTGGTGTGCTCGACCAAGGGCATTTGCTACAGGTGGCAGATGCGCCCACCCTGCTCAACCGCCCTGCCACGCCCGCCGTGGCGCGGGCGCTGGGAGACGCCAATATTCTGACCGGCAAGGTCTTGCGCCTTGAGGATGATGTGGCCGAACTCCGGCTGCCATCAGGCGAAACAGTCGAGGCAATGGCCGACGGTGATCTGGCGGAATATGATCTGGCAAGCATCTGTATTCTGCCCGATCGGCTTTCCGTTCTCTTTCCACGGCAGATGGAGGCTGATAACAGTGCCGAAGCAGGCGATCTGCCATGCACACTTGTCTCCGCCCACCATCTTGGCCACACCATTGTCCTGCGCATGCGCCTGCGGGACGGAACGGAAATAACCGTTAACCGCCCCCCCGTGCATACACAGCACGAGCTAAGCGCTGGCCGCCCCACCCTGCTGGCCTGGCAAACACGGAACGCAACAGCCTTTCCGATGGATAAAAAAACCAGCTAGATTTAGGCTGGCAAAACTGTCCAACACTAACGACGCATGAGGTTTACCCTGTTCTCTCTCCCTTTCCTGAACACATCCGACAGGCAGGCAGTATCCTCCCAGGAACAGGGGCAGGTTCTTTCTCCTAGCGTCTTATCGCGCCGGCGCGCATTGCTGGCCGGGCTGGGCTGTCTGGCTCCGCTGCTCCCCGCCTCCGCCATGACCCGGCGCCCCACCACACAGACCAGAGCCGCAAAACACCTGCATATTCTGACCTTTTCTGGAAAAATTTCCCAGATACAGAGCAAAATCCTCTTCAAACCTTACGAGCAACTCACCCACCAGACCATTATCCCCCACGGATGGAATGGACAGATCAACGATCTGGAACACGTTATAAAGCAGACTCACCACCCTCTGGCAGCGGCCATGATGGAAAGCAGCAGTCTGCGCATCGGCTGTAACCTCAAGCTTCTGTCACGTCACCAGACGGATAGTTCCCTAAGTAATTGTGGCCAGCCTTCCGCCGCCATAGATTACGCCATGGCATGGGATCGCGCCCGGTTTGACACAGAACCCGGCTGGCCCGATTTATGGGATGTTGCACGCCACCCCGGCCGCCGCAGCCTCCGCCGTGACCCGCGCCTGACGCTGGAAATCGCCCTGCTGGCCGATGGCGTACCGGCCAATGCGCTCTACACTGTTCTGGCCACATCCAAAGGGGTTGACCGCGCTTTTCTCAAACTTGAACAGGTCAGGCCCTATATTGCCTGGTGGTCCACACCGGAAGAAGCCGGACATATCCTGACTTCGGGAGGCGCTCTTATGGGGTGCGTTCCCACGGGGGAAATTCTGGGTACATCCGAACCAGATCGCCAACGCTTTGGCCTGCACTGGCAGCAGCGCTTTCTGGTCCAATATGGCTGGGGCGTGCTGACAACCGCAGCACGCAACCCCGCGGCTCTGGCTTTTGTATCCTGGCTGGAACAGGCGGCACAACAACAGGCGTTTGCTAATGCCTGGCCCTCTCTGCCCTCCTTATCGGAACTGAACGCCTTTGCCCCACACCTTGAGCGTATTCCATCCGCCATTACGATAGATGACACCTTCTGGGAAGCCAATCTGGGGACACTGGGTGAGCGCTTCCAGCAATGGATGCACCACGCATGATTCCATATTACTGGGGCCTTGCTGATGTACACGCGGCATGTTTCCATGGCCTGCTGATTGTCATAATAAGTCTGGTGGTTACCGCCCTGCTCTTGGGGCTGAGTATTGTCCTGCGTATTGAGCAATGGCTTTATGCCACCATGCTTTTTCTCCTGCTTCCTTGCGTCGGTCTGTCCGTAGTACTGCCCCTTTTGCGACATGCACAAACTACACCGGTCCTGCAGGGCATTTGTCTTCTTCCCCTGCTTTTGTTTCCGTTATCCCTGCCCATCAGAACCCTGCAGCGGGACTGGTCTGCCACAGCGCGGGAACTTGGTGCGGACAGGCGAGCAAGGCTCCGTCTTTTCTGGTGGCCACTCCTGAAAAATGCTGCCTTTACCAGTCTCTTTCTCTCAATTTTCTTTAGCATCGTACAATGACATCCTCACCCTCTGCCCCCTTCTGGAAAACGACTCCCCTTGCGGACATGACAACCGAACAATGGGAGTCCCTATGCGATGGCTGTGGTCGGTGCTGCCTGCACAAACTCCGTGATGATGACACGGAAGAACTCCATTATACATCTGTCGCCTGCAGACTTCTGGACGTAAAAACATGCCAGTGCACGGACTATCCCAACCGCCACCGTAAAGTGCAGGATTGCGTGACCTTAACCCCCGCCATGATCCCTGATCTGGACTGGCTCCCTCCAGACTGTGCTTACAAGCGACTGTCTGACGGACACGACCTACCCGCATGGCACCCACTGATCACAGGCAACCCCAGCACGGTTGTTACCTCCGGCGCATCCGCCGCCGGACGCTGCATTAGCGAAAGACGCGCAGGAGCACTGGAGGATTACATTGTTGACTGGCCAGCAGAGCCTGCAGCAACTCCCGACGGAAATTAACATTTCCACTCAGGAGCCTTTACAGGTCATCTGGAAACACTCCTTACGGGCAAGGCATCTTGCCCTGCGCATTGCGCCGCACGAGCAACAGCTAGTTGTGACCATCCCGCAAGGCTGCACCTCTGCCCAGGCACTTTCATTTGTCCAGAAAAATCATGCCTGGATTAGTGAGCGCTTAAAAAAACTGGAAAAAGCACCGTCCTTTTCAGCCAACAACATAATTCTGATTGAAGGAAAGCCATACCAGATTGTCCACTCCCCAGAACAACTGGGGGGCGCGTGGCTGGAAAACGACCACCTTATGGTTAGTGGGGATGTAGCATTCATTAACAGGCGCGTGACCGATTTTCTCCGCAGCCATGCCGCGACCGTATTAAAAAGAGAAGTGCAGGCAATGGCCCATTACACAGGCCTGCGCCCGACCCGGGTGGACATCCGAGACACGTCTAGCCGTTGGGGAAGCTGCTCCTCAACGGGGCGGATCATGCTATCCTGGCGCGTAATCATGGCCCCGGAACTGGTACGGCGCTACCTGATTGCCCATGAACTGAGCCACCTCCAGCACATGAACCACGGCCCACTCTTCTGGCAATGCGTGAACAAAATTACACCACATAAAACACAGGCTGAAAGATGGCTCCGACAGAAAGGACCACTCCTTTTGCAAGCCAGATAAACCGAAGATTTGCGCAACAGCTGAAGCATGCTAAAGAACAGCCGCATAGGCCATACGAAGCATATGCGAACTTGGCGGAATGGTAGACGCAGGAGACTTAAAATCTCCAGCCCGTATGGGCGTGCGGGTTCGAGTCCCGCAGTTCGCACCAAACCTCCTTATTTTCTAAGGGGTTGAGAGGTTTTTGAGAGCTTTCCCATAATGGGAAGATTTTATGCTCCGCGCCATCCCCTCACAACGTAATGGGCAACCCAGATATCATTTCCGGCGGCTCGTGCCCGTGGCATTACGCCCTCTTCTGGGAAAGACAGAAATTTCCCTCGTTCTGCACACCTCTGATAAACTTGTGGCTCGTGAGCGTGCAGCCCTACTGTATGCCCGGACAGGACAGCTTTTTCAGGCGGGTAAAATGAAGAACCCCAGCAAAGACGATCTGATCGCTTTGTATGAGAAGATCATCGCAGAACACGAGGCACTACGACAGGTCGAGAAAGAACGGAATGAGGCCGTGCGCAATGCCGAACGCGCTCGCTTCCTCTTTGAAAAGATGGAATTGGTCACCCGTCAGACTGAGTTCTTAAACGACGTCACCCCCTCCATGCAAAAGATTGTCACAGGCATACAGGCACTCCGTCATAAACTTGATAAGCAGGATGCCGTTACCGCCGCTGACAAGAAGGGTCTGCACGATCAGATTGATAATCTCAATCAACTCATCATGAACTGCGCGACTAAAACAGCCAACCTAGCCCCTAACCCACCGGAAAAGAAAAAGACCCAAGCGCCAAGTCTGTCAGAAATAGCGGAGCGCTTCGTCTATAACGACCCATCCAAGAGCGCAGGAACTACCAGAGACACCGGAAAAACGGTCGCACTCTTCATTGAAGCCTTCGGAGACTGTCCCGTTGACCAAATTACAGGCACGGTCGCTGGAGAGTTTCGAGACCTGTTGTTTGGTCTCCCCGCTAACCATGGGAAAGGTAAATCCACCCTTCCTCTCAGAGAAACAGTTAAGCAGACTGCCGAACTAGGTGCCGCAACGGTATCTGGCAAAACCGTGAAGAATCATTTTTCGCGTCTGTCATCCATTTGGACGCATCTCGTGCAACGCGAAATCGTAATGCGCAATCCTTGGGCTAACTGGAAATTCGATACGACCAAGAAAATCGAACGCCGCGCATGGTCTGAACGCGAATTGACCCTACTATTGCGCACCCCATGGACACGCAAGGTGATTAGCAAGCGCACATATCAAGGGATTGTTCAGACAGCACTCTATACAGGGATGCGTCTGGGTGAAATCTGCAACCTGCGCAACAAGGACGTCGAGGTTATCGATGGTATTCCATGTTTCCATATTCAACCCTACACCGAGATTATAAACGGCAAGCAACGAGACTGGTCACCCAAGACTGCCGCAGGCACACGCATTGTCCCGATACACAGCAAACTACTTGAGGCCGGAATCCTGAGTTTCAAGAATGCAGGACTCTACTTCTTCGACGAACTGACAATTGCCAGCAACGGCATTCGTGGCAGCGACTTCGCGCAGGCATTCTCCAAATTCAAACGCGAGATGGGAATACCCGAAGAGGTAACATTCCATTCGTTCCGCCATTTAGTCTCTACCAAGCTGCGCAACCAGAAGAGCGATATTCGCGAGTTGTGGATTGATGCGCTCTTGGGACATGAAGCAACACACCGCTCACAGGGAACGACAAATTATATGTCAGGCATTGATGTGAGGAATCTGCAACGCGTTGTCGAAGCATTGACCTATTAAAACAGCCTCCCCAGCAGCAATGAAGCAACGACAGCCAGCACAGCATGACCATGACGCAGGATTTGCAACCGCCTCTGCTATAATGCCGTAGGCCCCGCCCTTTTTGTCGCCAGATAAAAAGGGTTAGCGGGTGATCCCTTTTTGAAGGGGTCATGAGGGCGGAACGTTTTTAAGGAGCAACCGTCATGGTCAAACATCTGGTCGCTGGGTCTGTCCGCAACACTGTGCTCAATCACGCAGGTCTCGCAAGCCAACTCAAGCACGAACTCAGGCAGGACTTCAAGGGGCGGTTGCGTACAATTAATAATGTGCCCCCGCTCATTTACAAACCTGCGGGATCATCCGCCCAGGACATGGTGTCTGCCTATAATGAATGGTCAGCAGGATGCCGCAGGAATAAAGCAGCAGCAGACAATCTTGCGCTCCATGCGATGGTGCATTTTCCGTCAGCACTTATTCCGCTGAACGGGACGCCACAGCAGATTGCTAGAGCAGAAAAACTCATGCTCGATCATGCTGTGCACTTTATCAATGAACGAAACGGCGGTGATGCAGTTTTCTGGGCGCGGCTCGATCGAGACGAGGAAGGGAGGCATAACGTCGACGTTTTCTACGCCCCCAGATACACAAAACACACCAAGAGCAAAGGGGCTGAGCGCTGGATTTCCCTTACAAAATTCGACAAAGAGAAAGCGTTGGAGCGTTATGCTCAGGTTCCAAAACTCGACGTCAGGAAAACCGCTAACGGCAGGAAAACCATTGCCCCTGCGCTGGACCGGGAAGGTCGTCAGATCATGATCCCCGCGACCTCCCTCTTCTGGCGTGGCAAGGCGTTACAAACCGATTTTTATGAATATCTGAGGGATAAAGCCAAAATCCGAGGTGTTCAGCGTGGTGAAGAGAAACATACGCATGGCAAGGACTGGCAGTCAGTTGAAGATTACAAAGCCAGCAAGGACCTTGAGAAGGTAACGCGCCAGTTAGAGAGACAGAAGCCAATAGCTGAGAGGCAGGAGCGCGAGATCAAAGCATTCCAAGGATCCTTTTTTGGCTTTGTGTCTCAGGCAAAACGTATGGACATTGAAGCGGCTGTCAAAGCAGAACACAAACGCCTTCGTAAGCATTACGCGCCAATCGTTGCAGAGAACAAAGAGCAGAAAACCATTATTGCAAGGTTGAAAGCTGACTTGAACGACAAAGACACACAAATCCGCTCACTCAACACGGACCTACAGGACGCACGATACACAACCTCTGTATTGGAGTTGATGCTGTCACAAGCCATCCCGCACCTTCATGTCCCATTTGTCAGCACCATCTGGGAGATTCTTGAAGCTCAGAACATTGGGGGCCAAGCTTTAGAAGAAGCCAAGAGGCATGCCCCTATCACGGGCGTTTCCACCGCAGTCCCGGTGTTTAGATGGGATGATGACGCCACCAGAACCTTGAAGAAAGCGATAAAAAAAGAAAACGAAACCAATGCGCGTAACGCCGTGATCATGGCTCCCTAAAACTTATGGAAATATACGACTATCCTGCGGCAAAGTAGGAAAAAAGCATGGGGCATCGACAACAGATGACTCCAGAATAATGAACGACACCCTCATAAGCGCGTTAATTACTACCTAAAGGGTTCGGCTGTGACGTCAGAGAGGTTTCTGACGCCACCATTCATCCGTCATAACACAATGCGGACTACCTCGACCCTTCTTCTGCCGCAGGCAAAAACGGGACCACGTTTCCATAAATTTATCTAGCTGTCTGGTAGGGACAGAAGAAAGTAGCCTGCAAAATCTTTCAGGGCGTACGGAAACACTAGTTTTTGCGACACTTTGGAACCTAGATATGAATGGTTATCAGGAAGTTAATGGGAAGCAAATTTTTGAGATTTTAATCGGAATGAGTTTATTCTCCCTACGTTCCTTCTTTATAGTTTTAATTTGTAAAACCCTATAATCTTTCAATAGATCGATATATTGTAGCTCTACTAACATGATAACGTCGAGCAATATCAGATACTCTCTCCCCACATTTAATGGAATTAAGAATATTTTTACAGTCTTGATGAGACAATGATCTTTTGCGACCGACTTGAATTCCACGGTTTTTAGCCGCTTGTAGGCCTGATTTTACTCGTTCTACAATCGTTTCACGTTCTAATTCAGCTACTGCACCTAAAATGGTCATTAGAAAACCACCTAAAGCACCACCAGTATCTATTCCGTCACTTATAGAACGAATTGTCACGCTTTTCGATTTAAGCGTTTCGGCCAGTTCCAAAAGATTTCGTACTGATCGCCCTAAGCGATCAAGTTTCCACACTATAATAACATCACCAGATTGAACTATTTCAAGCATATTATCTAAACCGGGACGGCTTTTTTCTTTTCCAGATACTCTATCTTCAAAAATATTCGATGAATCTACACCAGCATTTATCAATGCTTCAATTTGAGATGATGTTGTCTGAACAAAAACTCCTTCCTCATCCTTTCTCGAAGTGGAAACGCGCGCATATCCATAAAGCATTTCGTGACAACCTTTTACGACAACATACAAACGATTTTCTGCCGTTGGCCGAAGTGTTTCGAAACCTAGAGGTTAGGTTCGAAAATGTCACTCTCGATCAACAACAACTCGTCGTCGCTAGTCGCTCTTGAAGCACTTAATGCAGCACAGACTGAACTGAGCAAAACTGAAAACACAGTTTCCACCGGTAAAAAAGTTGACAATGCTGCCGATAGCCCGGCTATTTACTCCATTGCTGCACAGATGAACGGCAATTTACAGGGAATGACTGCCGTATCTGATTCTCTTTCTCTGGGCGCTCAGGTCGTTGCCACTGCCAATACTGCTGGCAATAAAATTGTGGCGTCTTTGCAGACATTGCAGAACACAGTCACCACAGCAGGGCAGACCGGCACTGATGCAAGTGCAATGGCTACCCAGATTTTGAGCACACTTGACAGCATTAACTCATATGCTCGCAATGCAACGTTTTCAGGCGTCAACCTGCTAACCAGTGGTAGCGATGCTGTGAATGCTTACAATGGCACGACCTTGCAGACGCTTACGAATGTACAGGGGCAGACACAAACTTTCAAAACAATGTCCGGCTCCGACACAACTCTGGTGGATGCTCTGGGCCTCACAAGCAACTCCGCTTCCGGCAGTGCCGCAGCAGATTCCACGCAGAATATTTTTTCATCTCTCAATAAAAACAATGTTGCCGAACTAAAAACGGGTAATCTGACCTCAAATGATATTTTGTTAGGTAACGGTACCACTGCTGGTTCAACTGTTACGATTAGTGGTAAAACTTTTGAATTTGTACAAAGTGGCGCAAGTGTTTCGACTGCGACAAATATTGCAGTTAGCCTCGATAGCGGTTTTTCGACCAAAAATGCTCTGTCAGCTCTGGTCAGTTCTATGAACGGTGCTGGTGTAAATGCTTCTCTCAACAGCGACAATTCCATTGCTGTCTATACAGGAGGAACTGCCCCATCAACCGATGTTACTGGCACCCTTGTCGGTCAGTCTACATCTCAGGCATATGCTATTACAGGCACAACATTTGCCGTTGGTGATGGAACTGACACGACAGGTAAAGGTGGCGATAAATTCACAGTTGGTAGCACCACCTATGAACTTGTAAGCAGCACCACTTCTTTGACAGCAGGCAAAACAACAGGCGGAAACGTCGGGATTGTCGTTGGCGCCAATCCGACTGCTAGCGATGTTGCTAAGGCTCTTGCAAATTCAGGTATCACGGGTCTAACCGCCAGCGGCTCTACGCTAACCTACACAATTTCCGGTTCTACCGCTGGCACAATCACTGTTGCTGCGGGCGATGCGGCTACATCTGATGCTGCCGCCACAACTTCAGGTGCGGCATCAACCACTACACCTATTACAGCTGATAATGGCTCTGCGGCGGACCAGATTGCTGTCGGGATTAAAGGTGGTGTAACGACGGCAGTTTCTGCCATTCAGTCTGCCATCACCAACATGAGTTCTGTCATGCAGAACCTTGGCAACTACAGCAACACCCTGTCCGGCCTAAGCTCCTACACGTCCTCTCTTACAGACGCTGTTACAAACGGTGTTAGTGCACTGACTGATGCTGATATGGCTTCTGAAAGTGCGAAACTGACCTCCCTGCAAACCAAACAGTCTTTGGCCATCAAGTCACTGACAATTGCAAATGGCCAGTCTCAGAACATCTTGTCTCTCTTTCAGTAATTTGAAGGATTACGGGTCTCGCTAATGCGAGGCCCGTATTTTTTTGTAAAGTTCATAATATGCCGTTTGATCTAAATACTCTTCGTCGTGGAGATATCGTACTAGCCAATCTAAAAGGTGCTATTGGAACAGAACGTAACGGGAAAGATATTGTCTGCTTAATCGTACAAAATGATGTGGGAAATAAGTTCTCTCCCATGACAATTATTGTCCCATTAACCGATAGCAACCAAAATAAAAAATTACCAATACAAGTGCCCATTACATCGAAAGAACGTGGAAACAACGGAAATGATTCAATAATTGAATGCGGACAAATTAGGACTATTGATAAAAGCCGTATATCTGTCGTTATTTCCAGATTGCCTGAGCACATCATGAAAAAAGTAGATCAAGCAATAAAGATTAGCTTGGGTATTTTGTAGAATTAAATACAAACAAAACATATAATTTAATATGCTTATGCATTATAATCTCCAATGAATATATCATAAATTACATATATTCATTGGGGATTATAGCCATCTCAATTTGCCATGCAAAATTCGCATCCGCTGACTTCTCCCTGCACATTTGTCTTTCCCATTTTGTATCGCGTAAAAGGTTTCTAACAATAGAAACCAGAGAGTTTCTCAGGAATCTGCGAACAATATCGGGTTCGAGTCCCGCAGTTCGCACCACTAACCTCTTGAAATATAACAGTAAAATGAGAATTTGACGGGTCTGCGGGATTTTCCCGTTTGTCTTCCCAGAACGGGAAACGCAGATGCTCCGGCTCATAGGGTCACACTACCACTTCCGCCGGGCTGTGCCCGTTGCCGTTCAGGCCAGACTGGGCCGAACCGAAATTTCTCTCTCTTTGCAGACTCAGAGTAAGCTGGTGGCCCGTGAACGGGCAGCAGCCCTTTACGCCCGAACCGGCGCACTTTTTGAGAAGGCCAAGACGATGGAGACTGACCTGTCACGCGAGGAACTGATTGCTCTCCTGACCGAACAGGGCAAAATCATCGCGGAACAGGAAGAACTCCTTACCCTTGCCGATGATGCCTTTCGGGCTGAAAAACGCGCTCTGCAAGCCGATCACGCCATGACTTTGATGGATCAGGTGCAGAAGGAAGGCGCTTTCATCTCTTTTGCCACAGATTCACTCAAGGCACTGGAAGCACGGCTTCAGAGCATGATGCAGAAAGTCTTTACAGACAGCGCCGTGAGCAAAAAAGAAAAGGACATGCTGCGCGAGCAGATCAAGAGCCTCTCCACCCTGATTGTCGATCTGGGCAAACATCGCCCGGCTGCACCGGTAGATGCTCCAGCCGGAAGCCCGGTTGAGGATGAACAGCCCAAAGCCCGCAAGCCAACCTCTCCGCCTCTCTCCACGATGGCTGAAAAATTTGTCTTTGCTGACAAAGACAAGAGCGAGGACACCAAGAAAGCCACACGCAAAACCGTGGACCTCTTTATTGAAGCCTTCGGCGACATGCCGGTGAAGCAGATCACGGGCACGGTTGCTGGGGAATTTTTCGACCTGCTCTCTGATCTCCCGGCAACACACGGCAAAGGAAGAACCGGCCTTCCCATCCGTGAAGCCGTTGCTCAGGCCCGTGAACGTGGGCAGGAAACCGTCAGTGGGAAGACCGTAAAAAACCATTTCTCCCGTCTGTCCGCCTTATGGATGCATCTTGTGCAACGAGAAATGGCTGACCGGAATCCGTGGGCCGGTTGGGATTTTAACATCACAAAGAAGATCGTACGGCGTGGCTGGACAGATGATGAACTGGCCCTGCTTGCCCATACACCATGGAATGGCACATCGGTTTCCCGCACCACTTGGGCAGGGATCGTCAGTGTTGGCATGTTCACGGGGATGCGTCTGGGCGAAATCTGCAACCTCAGACGTCAGGACATAGAAGTTATTGAAGGGGTGCCCTGCTTTCATGTTCGTCCTCATCCAAAAGACAACTGGTCACCAAAGACGTCAGCAGGCACACGGATCATTCCCATTCACTCGCATCTGCTCGCCATGGAAGGGCTCGACCTGCTCAGAGATACCGGGGAGCACTACCTGTTCCCTGACCTCACGGTTTCATCGACAGGTGAGCGTGGAGACAATTTTGCTCGAGCTTTTTCGAAGCACAAAAAGCGCATTGGCATCCCGGAAGATGTGACGTTCCATTCCTTCCGCCATACGGTTTCCACCCGGCTACGCAATCAGGAAGCCCATATCCGCGAACTCTGGATTGATACCGTGCTTGGGCATGAAGCCAGCCATAAATCGCAGGGAACGATGAATTACACCAGCGCTATCGACGTCTCAAACCTTCAACAAGTCATTGAAGCCCTGCGCTACCCAGCAGAGTGCATCATACCTTGTTGAAAGGCTTATTCTCGCCATCTCGTTTGCATAAAAAGAAAGTTCGGAAATCGGGTGTCTCGATAGGTTACCCTTACAGGGAGCCAGCAGTGCTCCATGGCTACCCAAAGGGTGCATGGAGCAAGCTGGTAAGGGGGAGAAATCTCCCCCGTTAACCCCCTCTTTTAGGAGAACCGATTATGTCCGTTGCTCGCACTTCCCGCCTTTCTGTCAGAGCGTCACCCGATGAGTTGGCACGCTGGAACCATATCGCCAGCACTCATGGCCATGCCACGACCGCCCACTGGATACGCTCCCTCCTGACCAGTGCGGAACTGGCCAGGCATGATGGGCCACCCGTTCCCGATGAACTGCGCGGGATACGTCATCAGCTTGCCCGTGTTGGAAACAACCTTAATCAGCTTGCCCATTCTGCCAACTGTGGCGATGTAGTGCATTGCGGGGCTGTACTGGACGAGGTTGAAAGGCTGATCCAGCATCTTGACCACCTTCTCCCCCGCTCACGGAGACACCGCTCTGACAGGTCTGCCCGTCGCAGGTGCGACAGGTCAGTATCTACCCTGCACTGACTGTTCGTGGTCATGCCCCATGATCGTCAAGGAAAGCTGGATCAGAACAACGAGTGGCGCGAGTGCTTTGTCCCGCCATGTGCTGCATGGTGCGAAGAATGAAGCCATCCGGGTTCTGGCGGGTTCGGACTGGCTCATGCGTGATGCTATGCGTGAAGCCAGACGTGAAGGGCTGACCTATGGCCTGCGTCATATCGCCTTCAATCCTGCGGAACCGATGACGGATAACCAACTGGCAGATTTTGCCAGGCGGATTTGTCACGAATTCCATGCAGACCCGGAGCATATGACTCTGGTCATCCATCAGAAAGATGGCAGCACCCATGGCCATCTGATCCTCCCTGAATGGCAGCAGGAGCATATTTTAGACAGTCGCTTTAGCTGGATACGATTAGAAAAACTTGCACGGCTGGAAGAAATCAGGCTGGGCCATGCTCTTGTCGCCGGACGCCATGACCGCTCGATTGCCAAAGCTTTACGACAGGACGGCAAAGTCCATGAAGCAGAACTGCTCGCAGCCCTTGCACCGGCACAGCCAGCAGACAAACCCCGTGCTGCCTATACCTCGCAGGCCCACCGCATGGCTGAACGACAGGGACTTGACCTGCCAAAACTCAAACAGCTTGTTTGCTCACTCTGGAACCGGTCTGACGGATTAAAGTCTTTCCGTGCAGCACTGACGGAACATGGTCTGACCATGCGCGAAGGTGATCGAAAAGAAACACGCCCCGGCGCTCATATCATTGAAAAAAACGATGGAACGCTGATTGGCAGTTTTACCCGGCTGACAAAAGTCAAAATGGCGCATTTCAGGAAGCTGCTGGCAGAAGAACACTCAGCAGAACACGAAAAGCCGCAACTGGATATCAGAAGCACCCGTGTCCCTGTGCACATGACATCAGAGAATGACCGGACCGAAATACTCTCCACCGCCGACACCTCACTGGTCTCAAACAGGAGTCCAAAACGTATTCGCCTACCGCGCAGAAATTCAATTCTTGATGAATTAAAACGCAGGCAGATGGAAGATGTGGACAGCCCGGTCACCTTGCAGCTCTTTCCCCCGAAACCACTGTATCCGCTGATCCTCAGCGCCGAAGAAGCCCGCCTCCGCCGCCGGATCAGGCAGGCCATCCAGGACCAGCAGATTATTCTTGACCAAAGAGCGCCGGAGTCAGACTGGACACCTCTGGACCGGGAAACAACCATTGCAAAATGGCGGGAAAGTCTCACACCCTACCAGAGACAACTTCGCAACAGCTTTACACGTTACAGTCATGCCAAAAAGGAATGGAAACAGGCCACAGAAAGCCAATGGCAGCGGATGACCGGACGGGCAGGAAAACTGGAAAAAATCTGCCAGCGGCTCCTGCTTGAATTTCTGGAAGTCCTGCGCTTTGTCGTACAGGCGTTGCTGCATGTTGTCGGGCTGCGCTCCACACCGCCAGAACCCGTCCGGCCTGTTCTGACGGAGAACGACAGACCAGCCCTTGAAGATTTCCACAAACGGCATGATGCTGAATTTACCGCCATGGCTGATCAGGAAAAACTTGAGGTCTGGCTCTCATACCGCTTTGACAGGCTTGTGCAGGCCAGACAGGAGCGCATCCAGCAATGGGACAAGGCCCACCGACCTGAAAAAGAACAGGCAATGCGGGAAATCTCCCGCCTTCGTTCAAAACTTGTCATTCTAAAAGGAGTGACGAGAAATATGCCTGCTCCTTCGTCCCAACCGGTTATCGAACATTAACGCGCAGCCAGTTTTTCACAGCCTCACGTGCGAACAAGCCTGTCTCAGCACATGGTCAGAGAGGTCAGTCTTTCCCTGATGAAAAGATCAACCATCATCCGCAGATGGCGCAGGTCACCCCGAAAGTGCTCCTGCAACAAGACTTCCTCGACACCATCAAAAGTGATCCACCTGCGATCCAGCCCCATCTCTGTCAGAATTGCTTCCGCCATCTGACGAGACAATCCAATAGCATGTTTTCTGTCTGGCGACGGCACATGCACAATCTGACACCTGGAGCGAAGAGGAAGCGGTACCCTCTCCAGCACATTGGCAGTCATGACCCAACGTACACGGGACAGATCGACCTCGGCATTCAGACAGATATCACGAAAAGTTCTGGCCTCACCGGGCTCAAGAAACTGGAGCAGTACATTCTTGATGCTACCATTTCGTCCCCCTTCCGGTGATTTGTCGATCTCATCGAGAATGATGCAGGGATTGGCAATCTCATGTCTGGCCATATAATCCACAATGACCGAGGGCTTCGGGTTCGAATAGGTCGGATGCGTACCCGTGAACGCCATTACATCGGACAGAGCCGCGACATTCATGGTCATGCAGGGATAACCCAGTATTTTATGCCAGACACGCGCCAGCGTTGATTTGCCACATCCCGGAGGCCCGACCAGCAGTATGGGACGGAACACGCCAGAGACCCCCAGCGTCATGCGCGTCAAATCAGCCATTGCCAAAGCATGGACTGCCGCCAACGCGTGGGGAAAACGCGCTTGAAGAGCTGCCAAATCAGACTGCACTGTTGCTGGCTGGTGTATCCTGACCGGAAAAGCCAGCTTACGGGCCTGTTCATAGGGATCGGCTCCTCCATGACGATCCGCACTGACCGCAGGAAAGCTATATCCCTTCTCCAGCAGACGAACATACCCGCCATCCGGGACACCTTCGGCTGACCGCAGGCTTTCATTTTCGTAGCGTTTTTCCCTCGCTGCCCGCATAAGAACCGTGCGACGACGAAGAACTTCGGTCAGTGTGGGGTTAAGTTTATCCCTTGTTGAGTGGTTATCAGACATACTGGCACCTTTCAGATAAATTGCCCAAACGTTCCCGCAGGAGCGTCTTATCCGAAGGCTTGCGTGATCTTGTTCACGCGGACTGAAATAATAACGGCATCAAAAAATAAACTCTCAATGTCTCCTTTATATGACATATCTTTTGAGAAAAATCAATTCTAAAATTGTTTAATAACCGTCTCCTCCAAAGCAAAATTTTAATGAATAATCATCTTACGGCAATTATCAGAAAGCCACTTTTGAGAGGACTGACCCGCCTGTCTGCTTCACGGTCATCGAACAGACAGGCAGCTAAGGGGGGAAGCGGAATGTCGGCTGGCAGACGTCGAAAAGCAAGAAGCTGCCATTCACATGGTGCTTGGGACCGCCATGCGCCTCCATCTCAGTCACCCCCATGACCGATTGCGCTCACCAAAACTTGCTAGTTAACTCAATGGAAAATGGCAGGAGGCACTTGGCATAGGCGGATGTGAGAGAGTTGCTAGGGTCCCGATCTTCCAATATCTCGCTTTGTTTATGCTGCGTTCCTGAAGATGACTTCACTAACCATTTCTGCACCGAGAAAGGTTATCAGCATATTCGAATCTACGAGATCGTTGTTCGTTAGGGATCCAATTGCCTGGCCAACCACCACCTCCCAAGGCTTCTTGCACCCGAGCACAGCACAGACGAGCTGACGAATTTTTTTAATCTTCTGGTGCTGCAGGCGATCGTTCGATTCGGCAAGTTCCTTAATGTGGGCTGTGTCTGGGTGTTCTGGATTCTCCCTAACCCATTTTGTTGATGCAACGACAAAACCCTCCCAAGTCGTGCCCATCACAGCAAGACAGGGATCCGTTAGAAGGGCATTTTCAATCGCATAGCATTGCAGGCGGTATCTCTTAATAGGTGGTTGATGTTCTAGAGGCTGATTTACCACACCGTCCCCGTCGCGAAGGGAAAAGGCGATCGGGTTGTCGTAGAGTGTGCGAAACAAAGAAGCGCAAAATGTCTCAAGTTCGCCTTGCTGGTTTACACTGCCGGCCAACACAGGAAAGACCTTGATCCGACCCTGCGACGTTCGCGCAGCTTGCTGCCAAACGCGTTCGTCATCCTCACCTTCGAGAATTAGCGGTACGTCTTTGCTCAGCGAAAGCGAAAGGGGGTGACCGAAGAACGGAGCAACCTTGCGAAGCTCTGCACTGGTCGGGTTGAGTTCAACCATATCGACCGCGAAGCTCTTGGTGCCGATCGACACATATCGCGAATCTGCCAGAGAACAGACCAGTGGACTACTATGTGTAGAAAGACATACAGCGATGCTGTCCGCGTGGCTCTTGAACTCATCGAGCATGGTAATTATCAGCTTGCCAAGCCGTGCCTGAAGGTCGGGGTGAAGGTGCACGTCCGGCTCATCAAGGAGCAGGACGTTGAACTTCGTCGGGTCAATCGTGTCGAAGAAATACAGAATCTCGGCCGCCAGAGACACAGCTTCTGACTCGCCGCTGCTGATGTTGTCTGGACTTACTGTCTGGCCATCGGCGAGTGAGCGGAATTCGAAATCGGCATTGCCCATCACTAGAGAAATATTGGTGAGCAGTTGATTGACCTTGCTAAGACGGTCCGTCTCGAAGCTGCGCGTCGGATCCATCCGGATAGCAGGTGTGTTGGCGAGCCGACGCAGGTAAAGTGTTTCCGCTTCGCGGAATAGCATTGCCGATGCGGATTTGAAGTTGTTGGCCTGATTTACTGCCCGACTTTGCCGTAGCCAGTCGGGAAAATTACTCATATTTGTGAGCACGTTGCCATCTCTCTTGAACGACCCGGCTCGCTCAGGGCTGACGTAACGGACATAAAAGTGTTGTTTGTTCTGGTTGGCGGCCTCCTCGATGTCACGAAGGAAGCGGCTCTTTCCCGCACCGTTACGGCCCATAATTATGTTAATGTTGTTCAGGTTGATAAGCTTGGCGGTTTGCCCCTTTAGTTCGTGTACCTTCAACGTCGCCCCCCATATTGAAACGCAATAGATGATACCAGATGCTGCATCGAATTAAGGCACGTCAATGGTAGCGGCGTGAATGCCTCCCATGGGCGCACTTCCGAATTCACCATCTAGCTGGAGGAGGGATCACTAACTTAACTCGCCCGCGTTAAGCTGTCAGACAGTTATCGGCCCCAATCGGCCACGTACACACAATCTTGCGATGTCCGCTTTGCAAGAGGTCGCGCAGAGATTTTTACGTCCGACATGAAGGCGACTGCCGCCAGTCTGCTCTGTTTCTACTGAGCAGACTGGCTGTTTAGGGGGGGAAGAAGGTCTGCTTTGTTGCAAAGTGCCGAGGAAACAGTTTGTTATTTTAACAGTACATTGGAAAATAAAACTCCTCAGAGAACAGTTCAAAGGTTATGGATTAATAATATTTTTATACCGCATACATATAAACCATTCCTAGATGGGCTTACACTCAGACAACAAAATTCTTTTTATTTTCCCACTTGCAGATTTTACAAAACTAGCTTCTATATTTAGTTTATTAATGGACCCTACGGTGCTACCGTGAAGCGACCAAGTTAAGTTTCTAAATTGACTGTGAGGGAATGTTTCTTTTGGTCTAAATGCAACAACTTTATTTAATTGATCTATATATATTCTGCCATTTTTTGAAATTGAATTATAGCGTGTAACACTCCCAGATAAATTTTTTATTTTTGAATCCTCTTCTTGCGTTGAAACCCAGTCTTTTGTTTCACTGTCAAAAATGATTAAATTTTTACGTGAACTCCCAATAGAGATAGTGTCAATAGTGCCTTCATCTCCAATTGGACGATGCGCATCGTACAAGCTGCCCTCTAAAGTCTCGGCCAAAAGATCCAGATCAGCCATAGGTCTCTTTAATTTCGGAGGTTCTTTCCGATCATATAAACGCTTAAGGTGAGTATTTTCGATTTCTGCATCACCTTCTCCGACTGCCCATTTAAAAGCTACCTTCAAAAAATCATAAAATGGAGCAGAGGCTATCGAGGCTATCGACCCTGTAGTAGCTGGGTATTTTTCCATCAAAACGATCAAATCAAAAACAAAACTTCCTCGTTGTGGAGGTTTTATAATAATCGATGCCCCTTTCAGGGCGGTCGCCCTAGAAACAACTTCCCCTGTCATATAAGCGTGCGTAACAATATGAATTGCCCGCGTAATCCCATCTATTGATGCCGCGCCAGAATAGCCAGGAAGAGAGTTATCATCTGCCAGCCCTCCTTCGTATTTAATTTTAATCTTATGTGAATCTAAAATTTCCAAAACTGAATCCTCACACATACATTGGAGTTAATGTATCGTAATGATATTTATTAGACAACCACTCGGCTCTTGGTTGCGAACTGATTTATCATGCGTCCCACTTATTCAATAAGGGTTCAACCTATCATACCTCTCACAGTATAATATCTGTTTTTTTGGTTTATTTTGTGATGTCAGAATGACCGCAAAGAAGGCGTGAGCCGACATTAAACAATCACCCCCAACGCAACCGACATGCTCTCAACAACGTTTACTGTCCGAAAAACGGTCGTTTCTGGAAGCTTGTCAAGCTGCCTCGAACAGACGACGTCGCTACTGTCCCTAAAACCTGCTTTTTGGCACGCTATACCCCGCACTGAACCGTGCGCCAGACCGTGCTCCGGCTGACCCGAAAAATTTTTGCAATTTCTGCCAGTGATCTCCCGGCCTGCTTCAACTCACAGGCATGCTTTTTTTGACGGGACGTCAGGATAGGGCACCTCCCCAATCGTTTTCCAGCCTGACGCGCGGCTTCCAGGCCCGCTCGCGTCCGCTCCCGGATAATCTCCCGCTCAAACTGGGCAAAGCCTGCAAGGATGGTCAAAAACAACTGACCATTAGGCGTGCCAGTCTCAATCCCAATATTCAATATTCGCACACGAACGCCGCTCTCTGTAAGGCTCCTGACCAATCCCATGACATCGACGGTATCACGTCCAAGCCGATCCAGACGTGCCACCACCATACTATCCCCCTGTCCCAGCCGGTTCAGTAGACCAGAAAGTCCAGGACGCTCTGCCGCAGGAATCCGACCTGAAACAGTATCAGTGATGATCTCCTCAAGTCCCTCCCGCCTCAACTCAAGAAGCTGAGGATCATGGCTCTGTTCATCCGTTGAAATACGAGCGTAACCATAACGCGCCATCGTTTGTGTCTCCCTATGTAAACGGGACACGTTTTTGAGACGCCATTTTACTCTGTTTGTGCTTCGGAAGCCTTTTGTCCCAAAAACGACGGATTTTGACAACGATATCACGTAACTTCTTGGTTCAGAAAAATGCTCGAAAGTTCTCCTTCTCGTCTCTTACACATGACTCTTCTGGCTTTACCTCTTATGCTCTCCGCCTGTTCCGGTGGAACGCCCAGTCAGGGCGAAATGGCTCAACTCGAAGCCGATCTACTCAGCCAGCCCAGTGGCTTCAACATGTTATTTGGCGGCAATCGTCGACAGGCCAGAGTAGATGTCGAAGCAATTAAAATTGTGAAGCAAAGCTGTGAGGCTCTGAAAAACTTCGATTCAGCTTTCGATTGCACCGTCAGCTTCACTCTTAATGATGAGCCTCATGAAAATACCCTGCGGGTCATACATCATGAGGATGGCAAGTGGAGCCTCGCACATGAGCAGCCTGCACCTTCTCTTTAAACTCCCGAACGATAATCCTGATTTTAAATTCCACGGCTCAGAGATCATGTGATGTCGCTATATTATCCATCAAAACCAAAGTCTTCTTTATTTATATTGATACCTTTCCTTTTCCTGTCCGCCTGTGGAGACGAAGAACCTTCAATAAAAGAAATTGAAACAGTTCTTAGTCAGGAATTTCAAAATGACACTCAACAGGGAGCAAACGAACAGCCACCCAATAAAATCAGTGTTCTCGAAAGAAAATGCAGAAAAGGCAATGTCGCTTACATCTGCCAGTTGAAAATTCAACAAGGTAATTTTGTAGATAATGCTGAGTTAAGATTTGCAAAAAACAACGGTAAATGGATTAGAGTTCCAGAATAGAAATTCTTATTTTAATCCACAGGGTTCCATCAAATAAACATTTGATCCTTAGTGAGGAATATCATGAAATTCACCATTGATGGTTCTCCAGTATGGTTTCATGGAATTAGCGGCGATGTTTACAGCCTCCAGAAATGGACATCCACCAGCTTAAAATCCGATGGTGGCGGTGGTTATATCCATCCTGTCTATGGCGGACAAATTAATGCCCCACAGATCAGATCGTCTACAGAACAACATCAGAATTTCTGGATTGTGTCACCGAGCGGTCATGAGCGGGAAATGATCGATGCGAACATCCGATGCCGTGAAGGACAACGTGTCACCCTGATCTGGGGTGCATCAGAAGGCGTGGAAGACGGGAAATATCTTCTTTTCTATAATCATAATACGGACAGTCTCACTTTTTATGATGATGCATTTAATGGGAAAAGTAGCTTTAAAGACCTGAATGCATCAGCATCAGAGTCACATATGAGTATAATCATATGGACATTAGCCATTCCCACTCTTGGCATAAGCCTCCTGTTTTTCATACCGTTAATCATTAAAATGGCAAGACGACTTGCTCCGATCACTCAGAAATACAGACTTTTCACGCAGGAACTTCTTAAAAATCCTGATTTCATTTCCTCCATATCATGACAATAAAACAAGTCTTGTAGGGAATTGCAGTTATGGAAAATCGCTTTTTTCCGTTGTTTTTTCTAATCATATCATTAGCCCCTCTGCAATCCTTGGCGCAGACAAGCGGGCAAGTCACACCCTCTGCCCGCCCTCACGGATGTATTGCTGATGGCGCTGCGGGAGCCGTGGCAGGTCACTTCATGCGCTCTGGTCACGCAGTCATGGGGGCAATGGCAGGCTGTGCCTATGGCGCATGGCAACGCCACAAATGGAAAAAGGAGATAAAAGAATATGATAGCCAGCAACGCACGGTTATCATGCCTTCCATTACCGATGGGCAGCATTCTAGGAGCCAGAACTATCTCCCAGCAGGAAGCCAGTTCCATCCGTCACATGATCCATAATCCGTCTTACTGGCTTGCTTTAATGTCCAATAATTTAGCAAAAACGTCTTCCGGTATCTTCTGGCGAACCTGTTCCCACGCCTGCAATTCCACAGAAGATACTCCTAAAAGACCAGAAAAGGCTTCCTGAGAGAGACCCAACCCTGTCCTGGCCAGCTGTAGCTTTCGTCCTCTATGAGCCATCACAAGCCCTGCTGTGGATGCAGGTCTGTCTTCTGGATCATTGGGATCAGCAGGCAGGGCGATTTCCTTGTCATCTGTCATAACTTGCCAATAACCTGTTACAAATGAATATTCATGACCTGAAATAGACATAGCTCATAATATGTCACTTACTGAATGCTTAAACTCTTCAGATCATATTTTGAAAACACTACCCCCTGACAACACGATGGACTGTTGATTTACTGACTTTAAAAATTGCAGCGATTTCCCGCAGGGACATACCATTTTCCGATAAATCACGAATATGGCTTTGCTGTCGCTTTGTCAGGCAGTCTGGACGACCGAGTTTTTTTCCTGACGCCCGGATTGCAGCCAGCCCGGCGCGTGTTCGCTCCCGGATCAGTTCACGTTCAAATTCTGCAATCGCCATGAGAATTGTTAAGAACATGCGCCCGTTGGGCGTACCAGTTTCTGCGCCGATATTCAGTATCCGCACCCGAATACCGTCTTCGTCCAGCACCCGCAGCAGATTCAGGACATCCACTGTGTCCCGTCCAAGACGATCAAGTCGCGCGATCACGAGGCTGTCACCCCGTTTCAGTTTGCCCAGAAGCTCCGAAAGCTGAGGACGGACACGGGCCGGGACGGAGCCTGAAATCACCTCTGTGACAATTGTTTCCACCCCTTCACTCTGGAGCGCGAAAATCTGGGGATCATTCACCTGTGCGTCAGTTGAAACCCTTGCATATCCATAACGTGCCATATGGCTGCTTTCGACAATGACCCAACAGGCACACCTGAACTGCATGCCTGAGAGCGTCATCTATCATTATCATCGTTTTATGTAAACGTATTTGGTTCCATACGATATTATTTATGTATATTATTGAAGTGTATCCCTCAAACTCCGGAACAGAATTTGCTCTGGCTTTCTCACTCAAATTGCCATTTTTGCGCAGCATGGTAGTAAATACGAAAGTGCCACCGTATTTTCCGAAGGTCCGTTTTCATGTCCATTCTGCTGGCTTCGCAGTGTCGTGCTGCCCGCGCCATGCTCGGCCTTTCCCAGAAAGACCTGGCGCAGCTCGCTGAAGTAGGTTCCAGAACACTGGCTGACTTTGAGACCGGCACACGCTCGCCCCATCACAGAACACTCAAAGCAATCCGGCATACACTGGAGGCAGCAGGAATCCTCTTTATTGGTGAGGAAGGCGATCTGGGGCCGGGCGTCAGGCTCAACAGCAATGAACACCCAGCACTTATGTCAGATATGGAACAGCATGCCCCTGGCCTTCAGCACGAACTCAGCCCCGGCGCTTTCCGGTAACCATATAGTTCATTCTCTGCTTATTCCGCATGCTCAACCAATATAATGCATGGCATCATCCTGCCTTCACCTTTGACAGAAAGCTTAAATAAAGTACGTGGCGATAGGCATAAAATTAGGCTTGTGATAAAAACCTTAAATATGGATCATACTACCCTCCCATGTTTAAGGTTTTCACCGTGAACCGTCAGGATTTAATGGGGGGCATCAGAGAGTGTCTGACCCGCCTGCCTCCCCCTTATGAGAGCCATTATGGCGTTGTCCCACCTGCTCCACCTGAAAGTGGGATATATCTGGACGACATCACAGCCTTGCACTCCCAAGCGATGGCTTCTCTGGGGCAAATTGCAGAATGGGCACGGGCGTCAACTGATCCCTATCTCATTAGCAGAACCCTCCGCAGCAGGGAGGCCGTCAGCAGTTCTGCAATGGAAGGCACCCACAGCACCCTGGATGAACTGCTGATCGTTGATGAAGACGATGAACAGGCCACGCAGGAAACGCGTCAGGTCAGGGATTATGCGTTGGCCCTTGAAAAATTCCTGCCTCTGGCCGCTGCATCCGGCAGAACCGTTTTCACACTCGACACCGTGCTGGCATTGCATCAGGAAGTCATGAGGCATGACATATCCTATATCGGCACTCCCGGAGCATTACGGACGACCGTAGTCTGGATTGGTGGCAGCAGACATAACATCGCCTATTCCACCTACAACCCGCCCCCACCTGACCGGGTGCTCCAATGTCTTCAAAACACACTGGATTATATGGCGGGAGATGGCATGCAGATGATGACACAATCACTCATCACGCGAGTTGCTATCGCCCATGCCCATTTTGAAGCTGTCCACCCATTCAGGGACGGCAATGGACGGGTTGGCAGACTTCTGATTCCGATGATGCTGGCAGCGGAACAAGAGCCACCTCTCTATCTCTCTTCCTACATTGAAGCGTACAAACAGGATTATTATGACGCGCTGAAACAGGCGCAGCAGAAACTGAACTGGCTCCCCCTGATTGCCTTCATGTCACAGGCTATTATTGGGACCGTGCAGGAATTCAAAGCTGTCAGGAAGGCGACCGAGACGCTGAAAGCGGAATGGCTGGGCAGACGCTCCTACAGAAAGAACTCCGCAGCGCTGAGAGCACTGGATGTTCTGATTGATTGCCCAGTCATTACAGCAACACGACTAGGGAAAATTCTAGATATTTCTGCTCCTGCAACTAAAACTGCGCTGGAACAGTTACAGGCCGCTGGCATTTTGGTGGAACGCACCGGATATGCCAGAAACCGGATATTTTCTGCCCCCGAAGTCATGGCAATCATCAATAGACCATTCGGGGAAAGAGAACTGGATTCACCGGCCTAAACAGGCTAAATATGGCTCCATCAGGTTCCCAGACTGTTTAACCAATTCTGGGAACTCAGACACTAACCGGAAGACAGCACGTCGCATTCTTTTTGCTGTTTCAAGAAGTTAGAAACGTGTCACTGCGGGTTGGTTCGGGTTCGAGTCCCGCAGTTCGCACCATAAACTGTTGAAAAACAGAGGTATTTTGTCCGCGAGGAAATTTTCCCATAATGGGAAAACTTCATGCTCCGCGCCATCCCGTCCCGACGCACAGGACAGCCCCGTTATCACTTCCGCCGTATCGTCCCGGCAATGCTCCGCCCCCTGCTGGGCAAGACCGAGATTTCCCTCGTCCTCCATACCTCTGATAAACTGGTTGCCCGTGAACGTGCAGCCGCCCTGTATGCCAGGACGGGACAGCTTTTCAGAGCAGGCAAGATGCAAAACCCCTCCAGAGAGGACCTTCTGGTCCTCTACAGCGAATTGATTGAAAACTACGAAATCGCTCTGAAGGCTCAGGAGGAGAGTGCCAGAAAAGTGCTGGAAGCCGAACGGGCCCAGCATCTCATTGAAAAAGCCGATCTGGTCTCACGACAGTCGACCTTCCTCAACAAGGTCCAGCCCCACATGGACAGCCTTCTTCAGGCACTGGGGCAACTGAAGCACACGCTCGACAGACGGGATGTCTGGAACGTCGCTGAAAAACAGGGACTGCAGAACCAGATCACCACCCTCAGCACCCTGATCCAGACCAGTCTGCATAGAGGTTCAGAGAACCCGGAAGAACAAACACCCTCCCCCAAGCAGCCACGCAGTATGAAACTGTCTGCGGCGGCTGAGAAATTTGTCTTCTCGGTTTCCTCCAAAAGTGCGGGGACCATCAAAGGAACAGGCAAGACCGTAGCCCTTTTCACCGAAGCCTTCGGGGATATGCCAGTTCATCAGGTGACCGGGGAAGTCGTGGGAGAGTTTTACGACCTGCTGTCTGGCCTCCCTGCAACACATGGCAAAGGCAAGACCACTCTTCCCCTTCGGGACGCGGTCCGAGAGGCCGAAGAACACGAGGTGGAAACCGTATCGGGCAAAACCGTCAAGAACCATTTCTCGCGCATGTCCGCGATCTGGAGTGAACTGGTCCGGCGTGACCACGCCCCCAAAAATCCATGGGCCAACTGGTCTTTCGATCTGACGCAGAAAACCAACCGCCGGGCCTGGTCGGAAGAGGAACTGAGAACACTCCTGAACTCGAAATGGCTGGGCCGGGTTTTCCCCGAACGCACCTATCGGGGCATTGTGCGCATTGCCCTCTATACCGGCATGCGTCTGGGTGAGATCTGCAATCTGAGAAATGAGGATATCGAAATCCGTAACGGTATTCCCTGTTTCCATATCCGGCCCCATACAGTCGAGATCGACGGCAAAACCCGGGAATGGTCTCCCAAGACAACAGCCGGCACCCGTATCATTCCCATCCACAGCACATTGCTGGAAAAAGGGATCATTGAGGAATTCAGAAATTCCGGCCCCTATTTCTTCAGCGAACTGCCCATCTCCGCTTCCGGGGTCCGAGGCGCAAACTTCGAAATGATCTTTTCCAAACATAAACGGCGTCTGAACCTGCCAGCGGACGTCACCTTTCACTCCTTCCGCCATCTGGTTTCGACAGTGCTCAGAAACCAGGACAGTCACATCCGGGAACTCTGGATTGATGATCTGCTGGGTCATGAAGCCACCCACAAAAGTCAGGGCACAACCCAATACACGTCAGCTATTGATCTGCAGAACCTCCAGCGGGTTGTGGAGGCCATTACCTATCCCGACGACATCGCAAACTGGTGAATTCCTAAGATGCCTGACTCGGTTTCATGACCCTGAATGAGGGACGAAAGGGCTCGCACCATGCGACCAATGGTCGCATCACAGCGACCGATGGTCGCGCGGCCAGCCCTCCCCGAGCGAGACCAATTGTCACACAGCCACCCTCCGAATGCGACCAATGGTCGCATCACAGCGACCGATGGTCGCATGGCCAGCCCTCCCCCAGCGAGACCAATGGCCGCACAACCACCCTCCGAATGCGACCAATGGTCGCATCACAGCGACCGATGGTCGCACGGCCAGCCCTCCCCGAGCGAGACCAATGGCCGCACAGCCACCTTCCGAATGCGACCAATGGTCGCATCACAACGACCATTGGTCGCCTGAGACAGTCCTCACACGTCCTGCAAACAGATACGACATTGCCCGGCCGGGCAGTTCTTTACAGAGAGTTTATGGTGTAAAATCAGTGAATTAGTTCAAGGCCCAGCACCGTGAGGTCGGTACATTCTGGTCTGTCTGTGGGGTAGGCGCTGTTAACACACACAACACAGTCTGCTTCCGGCCAACCAATGTCAGAAGAATGCCCGCCCCCGCATACTCCGTTGTGCTGGTCACCGAGAAGCCCTTGTTCAATAACTCGGTCAAAGACACAGGTAGTGGTTTCAGTGTCGTAGGAACAGCCAGAGGACTATAGGGTGATTTCACACCCGACTGGGGGAGCCAGTCTCCCGGTGACTGGGCAAAGCCACAAACCGGCCCTAAAAGGCCAAGGACTGTCATAAACATAAAACCGGCTTTTCACATGAGACTTTCTCCTTCTAATGCTGTCAAAGCCTGTAACGGATCGCCTCCTGTTTATCACACCAGGCTTTAAGGGAGCGCTTCTGTGCATCACACCTCTCTGGAAGATCAGGCGCGCACTCTTCAAGCCACTGGCGCTTACCGGGTTTTACGCCGTATCGCACCGCTTCCGCTTAATACACAGGAGTCCCGTGATCAGACCCGCGTAGGCATCTTTCTGGATCTGGAAACCACCGGCCTCGACCCCATCCGTGATGAGATCATTGAATTCGGGATGGTGCCCTTCGTCTATACTCTGGACGGGCGCATCCTCGGCACCTTACCGGCCTTCAGTCGTCTGAGAGAGCCGTCTCAACCCATTCCTCCAGAGATTACCGCCCTCACCGGCATCACACAGGAGATGGTTGCAGGTAAAGCCATAACCCCTGAAGAGATCGCCCGGTTCGTCGCACAGGCCGCACTCATCGTGGCCCATAACGCCCGCTTTGACAGGCCGTTTGCCGAACGTTTCTGGGAGGGATTTTCGACACGGCCCTGGGCCTGTTCCATGGAGGATGTACCCTGGCAGGCTGAAGGCTTTGACGGGCGCAGCCTTGGCTATCTGGTCATGCAGGCCGGGTGGTTTTTTAACGGACACAGAGCCGCCGATGATTGTCTGGCCGGCGTCACCCTGCTCAGCACTTGCCTGCCCAAAACACAGACCCCGGCCCTCTCCGCCTTACTTCAGGAAGCACGGCAACCCCGCTGGCAGATCTGGGCAGAGAATGCACCCTTTGACCTCAAAGATAAACTCAAGGCCCGTGGCTATCGATGGAACGATGGGACAGATGGACGCCCCAAAGCATGGTTTATAGAAGTGCCACAGGTGCAAAAGGAAGAGGAACTACATTTCCTGAAGACCGAAATCTACCTTCATGAGGTCTCCCCGCTGACCCGTGAAGTCACCGCATGGGATCGTTTTTCCATCCGTGCCTGAAGCAGGCTTTCTATCATCCTGCCCCTACAACAATGTCAGGTCAGATTTCTACCCGACCCGATACCAGCCATTTCTTTCCGCTTTAACCGTCGGTCTGCTAAATGAATTTAAAATGGACCGGCGGAAATCGCCCTCATCTCGGCCATAAGCAGAGCCGTTCCAGTTGCCGTAAAGCGGACGGTCGCCGATAGTTCTCGTTATCCGCCGATGTTCTCCTCCAGACTTCTGATTGCTGCATGTGCAGCTGATCAGGAGAAAGTATCATGGAAAAGAAAACGCGTTTTCCATCGCCTACGCTGAAGGCGTCCGTGCCTTGGAATGCAGGAAAAATGGTTGGCGCCAAGCGGGCGCTCAAAGAAAAGCACGTCTGGGCTATTCGGTTCTGGCTGGGGAGCGAGCAGCGTGTCAGAGACAGAGCTTTGTTTGATCTTGCTCTCGATAGCAAACTCAGAGGCTGCGATCTTGTCAGCCTTCGTATCGGCGACATCGTTACCAGTGGTCAGGTGCGCCACCGAGCCATGGTCGTCCAGCAGAAAACCCGGCGACCTGTGCAATTCGAAATTACAGAAACAACGCGGGAAAGCGTGCGGGCGTGGCTGGAACATCGAGGTGGTGGCTTGAATGAGTATGTTTTTCCAAGTCGCCTCAGCGCCAAAGCTCACCTGAGCACAAGGCAATACGCCCGGCTTCTGGATCAATGGGTTCAGGCGGTGGGATTGATCGCCGGGGAATATGGAACTCATTCGCTCCGCCGGACTAAGGTTGCCATGATTTACAAACGAACCGGTAATATCCGGGCCGTGCAGATCCTGCTGGGTCATTCAAAACTGGATAGTACGGTTCGATACCTTGGGGTGGATGTCGAGGACGCTCTGGCACTGTCGGAAGCCACTGATCTCTGAAATCGAATATGCCTCAGGAATTCTCTACCTCCTCCCTATGTGTACATGTTATGATGACACATGGGGAGGAGGCCATGAGCCAGCATCTTTCAGACAACGCACCATTACCACAGAAAATCGGTGTTCGGGAGTTCCGGGGAAACCTGACAGCGTATCTGCGTCAGGTCAGGCAGGGCAGTACGATCTTGGTGACGTCTCATGACCAGGTCGTAGCCGAACTGCGGCCGCCAGCCTCTTCCTATCGCCCTCGTCGTCAACCCGGCGCATTGCGCGGACGGATTAGAATAAGCGAAGATTTTGATGAGACACCGCCGGACCTTCTTGAAAGCATGGAACGCGACCTGTGAAGGTTCTGCTTGATACGCATGCGTTGCTGTGGTGGCTTTCGGACTCCGACCGGCTGGGTGAGACTGCACGGGAAATCATCGCAGACCCGGTCCACGATATTCTGGTGAGTATCGTGTCACTCTGGGAGATTGCGATCAAAATCCGTATCGGAAAGCTGGATGCGGATATGAACGATATTCTGGCAGCCATTCCTGAAGAAGGTTTCTCTCTATTACAAATACAGCCCGAACACCTGCAGATCCTGATGTCTTTGCCCCTGCATCATCGTGATCCGTTTGACCATCTCCTTATGGCGCAGGCGCAAGCTGAACACGCCACATTTCTTTCGGATGATGGGCAAATGGATCACTATTCTATTAAATTAATCCGTTGCGCCTGAGATTATGAGCAGAATGGGTGTGGTCTATTTCCATTCCCACTCACCACAGGAATTAGTTGCCGCACCGGAAAAACAGTGCCTACTATTTGAAAGAACTGGCGCACATTCCGTGAGTAGAACATGTTTTTCTGGCTAAAGCGTATTTTCAGCGGTTCCGAAATTCCGGACACAACCAATAAGGCAGCCAGAAAAGAGACTGTCCCCTCGTTACCTGTGCATGGGCACCCCTCTCATGCCCAACGTGTATTTCCCAATGATGAGACGAAATCCGTGCCGGATGGACAATCACGAAGCCACAAGAAAGACGATGCTCACTGGGTAATCCCCGGCGAAAAAGTCACAGTCCATGGCTTCGAGATTGCTGATGGCATGGTCTATGTCGGCAACTTTTTGACGGCGGCGCCGGACGGAGGGTGGAATGCCGACACTCCAGCGCCTTGTCTTATCAGACCATTGCTCAAAGTCGCGTCCGGCGCACCGCGCACGAACCTGGATCTGGGCTATTGGCCCTCCTATACTGATATCACACCCAATCAACGATTGACTTACCTGCATTGGCTGGCAAGCGGGAAATCCGATACGAACTACCCAATGGGCTATCCCTTCCTTTATTTCTATGGGCTTGAACGTCGCCTCGTAGCCGATACTCCTTCGATTGCAGAAGAGGCATTATTAGTGGCCGAAGTAGAACGCCTGCGCAGTATTTTCGGAAATAATGGTTCTTTCTTAAACTACAGCACTGAACTACTCAATTTTATCGAAATGAAGCATGCTGTTACGGATATACCCAGAGTGGAGGCATGGAATCCAGATCTCGCAGCGTTGGGAGAGCATATGTCTCCATTGCTTCAGGTTAAATTAGGTCTGCACGCATTGAGAGGTATGCCGCTTGATGTCGACCTCGCCATAGCAGGTATTCTATCTTTACCTCCTCACTTAACCGGCTTATGGCCACGAATTGCAACAACACGAGCGCGTCCGGAGTTCATTGAACTCACGCGACATCGGTTCAATCAGAAATTCCCGCACGGCTTTCGGCTCAGAGATAAAAAAGAGAGCCGACTTGATCTGAGTTATCGGTCGGCGAGTCAGTATCTTCATACTTCAATAAAATTTGAAGGCATCGATCGCCTTCCTGATCCAGCGCAATTGACGTGGACCAAAATGATCAAGCTATGTGAAGGGGCGCGTGAGGATCTGTCTGCATTTGCCAAGGTCGTTGGCAAGGAACGTGAACGTGCCGACAGTATGGCCGCCGCCTTGATGCTGCCTGCGGAACTTGGGGAAAGAGAAACTGTTCGTTCTTTCAGAGCCTGGCTGGATGACTTGCCTCAACCTCTTGCCGATGTGCCGCTTGAAGAACTGGGCCCGCGGTGCTTTGGTTCTGGCAAGGCAGCCTCGGGTCTTCGGCAAGCTCGTGACATGTCCGCCATGCTGGCACGAGTGGGTTACGGCATGGAACCGGATCCAACCTACGGCGGGACCAAGCCAGGTGAGAATATAATTCTATTCCGCATTGGCGATGCTCAAGGCCAGCTAACACCCGTCGGTGCCGACTTCCGCACAGCAGCCCTGATCATGACTGCCATTGGCCCGGCAGCCAAAGCTCTGACTTTAGGCCAAAAGCTGGTCGATGCTCTCACCACACGGCTGCAACTCACCCCGCACGAAACGAAACGATTGACGGCCCGTCTGCGCCTGCTTCCGGAACGCTTGCCAACACTTGGCCGCCTTAAAACCATCGTAGGGAGTATAGAACCCGAGCAACAAACCACTATTGCCTCGCTGGCTGCTTCAGCCGCCCTAACGATAGGCGAAACCGATCAAGACATGATGGTGGCTTTGGAGCGGCTGTACGAGGCTGTTGGTCTCGGCCGACGAGAACTCTATACTGTCCTGCACCAGGGTAATGCCGCTGCGGCATCCTGCGCTTCGGAACCAATTGTGATCGAGGATGGTAAATCGCGGAGACGTGGTCATCGGATCCCAGCACCTCCCTCGAAAGCAAAATCCCAGGAGGGTATCGTCATTGACATGAGCAAGGTTGGCGTCATCCTGCGTGAGACTAAGGAAGTCGAGGAAATCCTGGCACCCATCTATGAGGACGAGGCTGCTGAAATTCCGGTTCCTGCAGCCGTTACGCCCACTTTGGAGCGGGAAACGAGGTTCGTTGGACTTGGCCCTGAGCAGGCTCGCCTGCTTGAGGACCTAGTCAACCAACCGGAATGGTCACGCTCCGGGTTTGAGGCCAAGGCACGCGAACTCGGGTTGATGCCGGATGGCGCGCTCGAAGCCATCAACGAGTGGGCCTATGATACGTTCGATGAAGAACTTATCGAGGACGGTGACCCTTTGATCATCAATATGGCGCTTCTTGCTGACGCGCCGGGAGCATCATCATGACCAACCTTAGCGTCGCAGCTTCAAACGGCACTCGCACTGCGGAGAAAATCAAACCCAAGGAGCGTGATGGCGTCATTCAGGCGCTTCGCGCAGGTGTCGTACCACGGTCAGGCATCCAGTTAGTTCAGGTCGGTCGCGCAGGCGAAGTCAATCAGGTGGTGCAGGACGTCAAACGCATCGCGGACGGAGGTTCTGCGGTTCGTTTCATCATCGGCGACTATGGAGCGGGCAAGACTTTCTTCCTTAACCTGGCCCGTTCTATTGCCATGCAAAGCAAACTGGTAGTGGCTCACGCAGATTTATCCCCTGATCGTCGCTTGCATGCCAGCGGGGGCCAGGCCCGCAGTCTTTATGCAGAACTCATGCGTAACATGGCCACCCGCACCAAGCAGGACGGAGGAGCTCTGGCAAGCGTAGTCGAACGTTTCATCATGGAGGCACAGGCTTCAGCCAAGGCATCAGGTCGCACGATCGGAGACGTCATTCAGGAAAGGTTGCTTCCCATTCAGGAACTTGTTTCCGGCTATGACTTTGCAACCGTCATAGAATGCTACTGGCGCGCTTTCGAAGAAGGGAGCGAGAGTGGAAAGGCGGCTGCACTTCGTTGGCTCCGTGGTGAGTACACGCTCAAAACTGAGGCTCGGGAGGCGCTCGGTGTACGCTCGATCATCGACGATACCTCGGTTTACGACTACCTGAAGGTCATGAGTCGCTTTGTGACCCTGGCAGGATATTCGGGTTTTCTGGTCATGCTCGATGAATGCGTGAACCTGTTCAAGCTGGTCAGTGCCCAATCACGCAATGCCAACTACGAGCAGATTCTCCGTATCGTGAACGATGTGCTCCAGGGCTCGGCTGAATCCCTCGGCGTCTATTTCGGCGGCACCCCCGAATTCCTGATGGACAGCCGCCGGGGCCTCTATTCCTACGAAGCGCTGCGATCCCGCCTGGCTGAAAACAGCTTTGCCCGCAATGGTCTGGTCGATCTTTCCGGTCCGGTCATCCGGCTTCAAAGCCTGACCCCCGAAGACCTCTACATTCTGCTTGGTAAATTGCGGCATGTGTTCGCCTATGGCGACCAAGACCGTTACCTGGTGCCAGATGAGGTTTTCAAGGCCTTTATGACTCACTGCAACCAGAAGATTGGTGAGTCCTATTTCCGGACACCGCGCAACACCATCAAAGCTTTCCTCGACCTGCTCGCCATTCTGGAACAGAACCCGCAGGCTCAATGGCAGAGTCTGGTGGACCAGGCTGAGATCGCGCCGGACGCGCCGTCGGCGGGCGGAGATATTATCGATGACGACAAAAAGGATGCGCCTGATGCGGCTGGTTCTTCAACAACTGGCTCCACTCAGACCTCGCCCGACGATGATCTGGCGGACTTCAGGCTTTGAACGACGCACCGTCCGACCTATCTGGGCAAATTTCCGGTAACGGTGCGTCGACGTCTTTCGATCTGCTGCACGAGAAAGTCCGGCGCTGGATCTGGCAGCAGGGCTGGACCGAACTTCGTGATATCCAGGAACGATCCATTCCGGTTCTGCTGGAAGGACAGCGAGATCTCATTATCGCGGCCGGGACAGCAAGCGGGAAGACCGAGGCGGCCTTCCTGCCGATTGTTTCGCGACTGGCTACAGATGAACGCAAACCCGGTGCTGGGTTTGAGGCCATTTACATCAGCCCCTTGCGCGCACTTATCAATGACCAGTTCGGTCGAATGGAGACACTTTGCGAAGAAGTGGAGATTCCTGTCTGGAAGTGGCACGGGGATGTGGCCAGCAGCGTCAAGGAAAGAGCACGCAAGCGGCCCCATGGGATATTGCTAACTACACCAGAAAGTCTGGAAGCCATCCTCGTCCGACGAGGGAATGAAGTAAAGCGTCTGTTCGCTGCGCTAAGTTACATGGTGATCGACGAGATGCATGCCTTTATGGATGCAGAGCGCGGACGCCAACTTCAATCTCTGCTCAATCGTATCGAGATCGCCGCAGGGCATCCAGTCGTTCGGGTGGGCCTGTCGGCCACCTTGGCCGACATGAGGACCTCAGCAGCTTTCTTACGGCCGCTCAATCCGGATGGCGTGGAGATACTGGAATCTAAAATGGGTAGCCAACCCCTGAAACTTCAGGTTCGCGGTTATATACAGCCACGTCTGAAGCAACGTGACGAGAATTCAGACAAGGGCGAGGCAACCGAGAGCACAGCAGACATAGAGATCGCGACACACCTCTTCGACACGCTCCGAGGGCATCGGAGTTTGATCTTTGCTGGTTCGCGGCGGAATGTTGAACTGTACACAGCAAGATTACGTTGTCTTTGTGAAACATCTGGCGTACCGGAGGAATTTTTCGCTCATCACGGTAGCTTATCGCGTGAGCACCGTGAAGAAGCCGAACGAAGGCTGAAAGAAGATGATCGACCAGGCTCCATTATCGCAACCACGACCCTCGAACTAGGCATTGATGTTGGCCACATTGATGCTGTGAGCCAGATTGGGCCTGGGCACACTGTTTCAGGCATGCGCCAGCGACTGGGGCGTTCCGGTCGACGTGCCGGACAGTCCTCGGTAATGCGGGTCTACACCACCGAGATGGCGATTGACGAACGCATCCATCCCATTGATGCCATGCGGCCGCGCACGGTGCAGACCATCGCCATGCTCAATCTGATGCTGAGGCGCTGGAATGAACCGCCTCAAATTGGGAGTTTGCATCTTTCCACGCTGATACAGCAAATTCTGGCACTGATTGCTCAACACGGCGGGCTGACAGTCAAACAAGGCTGGAACCGCTTGATCGAGAGTCGGGTATTTCCTGAAATTGATCAGGCTCTCTACATTGATGTGCTGCGGCGAATGAAGCATCCGGAGGTTCAGCTTATTGAGCAGGCGCCAGACGGAACGCTTTTGCCAGGCGAAGAAGGCGAACGGGTCATCAATGACCGTGGGTTCTACGCCGTATTCATGACGCCTGACGAATTCAAGGTTATTACGGATCGCGGACGGAACCTTGGCACGCTGCCGGTCGATAGCCCGGTAATGCCGGAACAACTCATCATCTTCGCCGGGCGTCGGTGGCGGGTGATCGAGCTCGACAATCAACGCCGGGAAATTTTGGTCACACGAGCGTATGGTGGCGTGCCGCCCAAATTCGGTGGCGAGGGCTTACCTCCCGCCGATGAAGTCGTAGCGGAGATGCGCCGGGTTTATGAGAGCATCGCCATTCCTCGCTTTCTCGATAAGATAGCTCTTGAATGCCTTACGGAAGCCAGAGAGACATTCGACCATCTTGGGTTGCGGCATGCAGGTTTGCATCGGCATGAGGACGAACTCCTGCTTTTCCCCTGGGTCGGCAATCGGGCGCAACTGGCCTTGGTGCTTGCTCTCGCCACTCATGGCGTAAAGGCCAATTCGGAGGGTATTGCGGTCGCGGTTTCGGCTCAAGACGGGAGCAAGCTGATTGCCGCCCTGAAAACCCTCGCCGAAAGGCCTGCACCTGAAGCGGAAGTTCTGGCTCGACTGGTGCCTGATATGAAGCGAGCAAAGTATGACGGCTATTTAGGAGACGAGTTGCTGGCACGTTGTTACGCCAGCGAGCATATCGAAGCGACACGCGTGCCGATCATTGCTGCGGACCTACTCTCTAGATTGCCAACTGAAGCAACGAAAATTTTTGAAACTAAAGTGTCTCTATGATATGTTTTGGGATAGGCTGGTATAATGGGTAATTCCAGAACGAAGCAGACAGAGGGCATTCGCCTCCATGCAGGACCTAAAACATACTGCCATGTGTTACGCAAACCGGACATCATTCAACATAGGTTTTTATCCAATATAGCGCACGGCCTCGACGAATAGCCTGAAAGCGACGGGGGCCTGCCGCCGGTTGGGGTAGTAAAGGTGATACCCTGGCAAAGGGGGTGTGAATTTTGCCAGCATCTGCACCAGATCGCCGTGCTCCAGATCAGACTGCACCATGTCCAGCGGCAGGTACGCCAAACCATGCCCGTCCAGGGCGGCATCGCGGATAAGGTCGATGGTATTGAGCGTCATCTGCCCCTCCAGCCGCACCCGTGTTTCCCGACCGCCCCGCATCAGACGCCAGCCATTGACGGTCTGCGATGTCGGCAGCCGCAGATTGACCGCCTTATGCTCCACAAGCCGCGCTGGAGACATTGGTGCAGGATGGGTACGGAAATAGTCTGGTGACCCGACAATGGCCATGGGGATATCCGGGCTGATCCGGACGGCAATCATGTCTTTCGCAATCTCGCCGCCCAACCGGATGCCGGCGTCGAAACGATCCGCCACCACGTCTGCCAGTCCGTAATCAATGGTCACGTCCACGCGGATATCGGGATTGTCTCGCAGAAGCTGCTTCACGCCAGGAAGCAGAATGGTGTTGATTTTCACTGAGAACTGACCCGGGTTTTTCATCAGGAATTGACCCAGCCAGATGCTATTTCAGGCACAGTCG
>NZ_JBFCXX020000059.1:0-433 GCF_040702925.2 Acetobacter fabarum
TGAGACAGAGGAAGTCATCGGTGATCGGGGATACGACAGCAATAAAATCAGACAGTCTCTCGCAGACCGGAACATCACCGGCTATATTCCACCAAAGAAGAACAGGAAATCAAAGCCACCTTACAACTGGCATCTGTATAAAAAGCGCCATCTGATCGAAAACATGTTCGCAAAGCTGAAAGACTGGCGACGGGTGGCAACACGATACGACCGCGGCACTCATACCTTCATGTCCGTAATCCACATCGCAGCAAGCGTCATCTTCTATCTTAAAGAATGAGTCCTGAGCCTAGATGGATCGTGGAGCGAACCTTCGGCTGGGTGACCAGATGGCGGCGTCTGGTTCGGGATTACGAACGTGGAGGGTTCGAAGAACCATGAATTACAGACGTCTTTGCCCGATTTTAGGGGCAGTAGGCTGGCATTGAAGGTT
>NZ_JBFCXX020000060.1:0-428 GCF_040702925.2 Acetobacter fabarum
ACCAGATTGAGTCCTGACAGTTCGGACAACTTGCCTGGCATTTGGCTTGAGTGTTCAGTCAAGTTTTCGCGGCCTGACCAGGTGAATAATTAAAACTGATAAACATCAGTCAGTTACAAGAAGCCAAACGCACGGCCCGATGCGAAAGCGGGGCACCCGGCACGTTTATTGATGCCGCCGCTGACACCATGGCCGGTGCATGAAAGTTGTCAGTTCCTCCGGCCATCGTCCGGTTCGCACTTGCGTGTGCAGCCGCCTGATGAGCAAAAAATAATCAGAAGAACAGTGGAGCGGCCATGCAACAGAACAGATCGCAAGTGACCGAGCGCGACGGCTTGTTCGAACTCGAAGCCGGCAGCGACGTCCTCGACAGTCCCCGTTACAACCACGACATGGCACCGACCAAGGTGCGCGAACGAACCTGGAAC
>NZ_JBFCXX020000061.1:0-422 GCF_040702925.2 Acetobacter fabarum
GAATTTGACTGCCCTATTGCCGGACCATGGACACGCGGCCTGTTGATCCGTCGGAGTATAGGCGATGGAGACCTAGCACTACAGTTGCATATTGTGTCGTGAGTGAGCGCGGATAGCACTGGCCTGATGTGTTCGTCGAAAGACGGACCATCTGAGGATATGGGCTATGGGCAGTCTATGTTGTGAGAGTTTTACGACGAGACGCCTGATTTCCTGTATGGACCCGCGGACAAGGACTGTCGTGTCCGGTGCAGTGTTTTTTTCGACTTCAGTGAGTTTGCCTGGTAACGGACACTGGCCATGACGGCATAGGCGAGCATGACCAGAGAGACATGCCGATGCCAACCATGCCAGGAACGGGTTTCGTTATGATCAAGACCGAATTCGTTTTTGGCCGTCTCGAAACATTCTTCGATTCTCCA
>NZ_JBFCXX020000062.1:0-373 GCF_040702925.2 Acetobacter fabarum
TGGGTGATCAACAACAAAGGCAGTTATCACGCCAACCTGCACGTCAATCCGCAGATCAAGTATGACCTGGGCAAGGCGCTGGGCTATGACGCCAAGCACCTCTATGTGGGTACCGAATACGATTACTGGTCGGACAAGTACGGCATCAAGGACAGCCAGGCCTTCCATACCGACCAGAGCGTCTTCAGTTTTCTGGTCAAATACCAGTTCTGATCCAGGCGGGATGGCGGATCCGTCCTGGATGCTCCGCACGCTATGACCCGGGACGACTTGTGTCGCGGGTCGGGGGTGCGCTATTGATGCCCGTCCGTGCCTTCAGACCTTGCAGTGGCCAATGACCCTACTCGTACCCGCGCACCATGCTGGCCAGGAC
>NZ_JBFCXX020000063.1:0-367 GCF_040702925.2 Acetobacter fabarum
GTTCGAGCGTGTGCTTGCAGAGCGTCTTTACGTCAAACGCAAACTGACCACGGTGTGGAGTGTTCAGTTCACTCCGAACACAACTACAGCTGGCGCGGAAAAGGTAGTGCGAGAGCATGTTGCACTTGCCGCTAGTACCGCAGGAATTCGAGACTACGAGGCGCTGGTTATGGTGAGTGAGCAACAGCCGATTGAGTGGAAGAAGGATGGAACATCCACCGGTCTGCTTGCGGAGGCTCTTCGGCGATATAGCTAAGCAGTAAAGTGCTTCAGGCCCCACTTCGGTGGGGTTTTTCATATCCCGCTATCCCGCATTTCGCTATCGATGAGCCCAACGCAGCTTTTCTATCGCTGCCGCTATAAAGTC
>NZ_JBFCXX020000064.1:0-352 GCF_040702925.2 Acetobacter fabarum
TGGAGCGGATTGAGCCGTTTTTCCCTCTGGCGCACGGAGTGCCACGCGTGGATGACCGGCGTGTTCTGAGCGGGATCATTTATGTCATCCGTAATGGTCTTCAGTGGAAAGACGCCCCGAAAGCGTATGGTCCGCACAAGACTTTATACAACCGCTTTATCCGGTGGAGCCGCCTGGGTATTTTTGACAGGATTTTTGTTGCCCTGACAGAACAGGCAGGCCGTTCGAAGCGTCTGATGATCGATGCAACACACCTCAAGACACACAGAACGGCAGCGTCCCTGCTCAAAAAGGGGCTTTTCCCCGCCATATCGGACGGACAAAAGGCGGCCTGAACTCAAAACTTCATGCC
>NZ_JBFCXX020000065.1:0-317 GCF_040702925.2 Acetobacter fabarum
ACTTTCTCACCGATTCCGGGTTCCTCCCCGGAGCCACCAACACCTTGCTGCTGGTGGGCAGCGTGCTGCTGATCAGCGTGGTGTTCGGTGTGTTGATCAGCGCATTGCTGGAGGCCAGCGAATTCTTCGGCCGCGGCATCGTGCGGGTGATGCTGATTTCGCCGTTCTTCATCATGCCCACGGTCGGTGCGCTGATCTGGAAAAACCTGATCTTCCATCCGGTGTCCGGGATCCTGGCCTACATCTGGAAACTGTTCGGCGCGCAGCCGGTGGACTGGCTGGCCCACTACCCGCTGCTGTCAATCATCATCATTGTC
>NZ_JBFCXX020000066.1:0-309 GCF_040702925.2 Acetobacter fabarum
GGCTCATCTGATAGCGCAAGGCCCGAAGGTCCCCTGCTTTCTCCCGTAGGACGTATGCGGTATTAGCGTTCCTTTCGAAACGTTGTCCCCCACTACCAGGCAGATTCCTAGGCATTACTCACCCGTCCGCCGCTGAATCCAGGAGCAAGCTCCCTTCACCCGCTCGACTTGCATGTGTTAGGCCTGCCGCCAGCGTTCAATCTGAGCCATGGTCAAACTCTTCAGTTCAAACATCTTTGGGTTTTTAAGAAACCCTAAACTTGGCTCAGCAATCGTTGGTTACATCTTTGATTTCTCGCGGAGTAACTT
>NZ_JBFCXX020000006.1:0-170516 GCF_040702925.2 Acetobacter fabarum
GCCGATGGCGCAGCAGCCCCGACCCCGGCCGCCGCTGCGGCGGCGGAAGCCCCCGCACCGGCCGCCAAGGATGACGCCAACCCCTACGGCCTGTCCGCCCTGTGGTCGAATGGGGATATTATCGCCCGTGGCGTGCTGCTGATCATGCTCGGCATGTCGCTTGGCACATGGTTCATCATGATCACCAAGTTCATCGAACAGGGGCGTCTGTTCGCCGCTGGCAAGGATGCCACCAAAAGCTTCTGGACCAAGCACAGCATTCAGGAAGGGGCTTCCGCACTCTCCCCGTCCTCGCCGTTCCGCTATATTGCCGATACCGGCATTACAGCTGCCGAACACCATGAAGGCACGATGCAGGAAGCCATTGACCTGCATAGCTGGACCTCCATGTCCATCCAGCGCGCGGTGAACAATATCCAGAACAGCCTGCAGAAGGGTCTGGCCTTTCTTGGCACCGTGGGGTCCACCTCTCCGTTCATCGGGCTGTTCGGCACGGTCTGGGGCATCTACCACGCACTCACCGCCATCGGCATTGCCGGTCAGGCGTCCATCGACAAGGTTGCAGGCCCTGTGGGGGAATCCCTGATCATGACCGCCATTGGTCTGGCAACAGCCGTGCCTGCGGTGCTGGGGTATAACCTGCTGGTGCGTCGCAACAAGGGGGCCATGGATCAGGTGCGCGACTTTGCCGATGACCTGCAGTCCATCCTGATCGGTGGCGTGCGCCATGGTGCGGCGGCGGAGAGCGTGCGGGTGAATGCCGATAACTCCCCGACCACGGTGACAACCTCCAACCGGGTGGGCTGAACCATGGGAATGCAGGTTGGCAACGGAGGAGGGGACGACGAAGTCGTCTCCGCCATCAACACGACCCCTCTGGTGGATGTGATGCTGGTTCTGCTGATCATCTTCCTGATCACCATTCCGGTGGCCACCCATACGGTCAAGGTCAACCTGCCGCGCGACATGAACCAGCCCACACAGACCAAGGTGAGCAACGTGGTGCTGGCGGTTACGGCGGATGGCAAGGCCTTCTGGGATGAAACCCCGCTGAAGGACCAGGCTGACCTGCTGGAGCATCTGGAGAAGGTTGCGGTGGTCAAGCCGCAGCCGCAGATCCAGATCCGTGGGGACATGAAGGCGCGGTATGAGACGGTCGGCAAAATGGTGGCGGCCTGCCAGCAGGCTGGCATCTATCGGATCGACTTCATTACCGAGAAGCCGAAGACCAACTGACAACGGTGGGCTGCGGCCCCCGTCCCCCGCGCGGCCTGTGTGGGGGCTGGAGTGAAGAGAGTAACTGATCATGGGCATGAATGTCGGGTCGGATAGCACAACGGAAGACGAAGGCATTGTCGACATCAACACCACGCCATTGATTGACGTGATGCTGGTTCTGCTGATCATGCTGATCATCACCATCCCGTTGCAGACCCAATCTGTTGCGATTGATCTGCCGCAGGGCAACCCGCCGCCTTCGACGGAGGAGGTTCCGGTTGTGACCCTTGTGGTGGATTTTGATAATACGATTACCTGGAACGGGCAGCCGGTCAGCAGCGAGGACGACCTGCAGGCCCATCTGCGCGAGATTGCCTCCGCGCAGCCAAAGCCGGAATTCCACATCCAGCCCAACCGGCTGGCGGATTACAAGACTGTCGTCCATGTCATGGCCGACGCACAGAGGCTCGGGGTCACCCAGATGGGTATCGTCGGCCAGGAACAGTTCGTCGATCAGTAAGGGAGTGAAGAAGATCATGACCATGCGTTTTGTGCGGGGCCTGCTGTGTTCCGCGACTGTTTTCTCTCTTGCCATTCCGGCCGTACAGGCGGCGGATACACTGAGCCAGCCTGTTGGCGTGGCATTGCAGCAGGCCCAGAGTGCTCTTGCGGCGCATAATTACGCCAAGGCCATGGAAGCTGTGAACACGGCCGATGCGGTTGCGGGTAAAAGCGCATATGAGGATTACACTATTGCGCAGATGCGGGCTGCTGTGGCCTCGCAGGCGGGCAATGTGGCTCAGGCAACCGCTGCGTATGAAAAACTGATCGCCTCCCCCCGCACACCGCATAACCTGAAAAACCAGATGCTGATGTCCGAAGGAAGTATGGCGTATAATGCCAAAGACTATCCCCGGGCCGCTGTGGCTATCCAGCGTTACCTCAAGGAAGCTGGTCCGAACCCGGCAATGGAAACATTGCTGGCACAGTCTTATTATCTGCAAAAAGACTATACCCATACACTCAGCGTTTTAACGCCGATTGTGTCCAGAACGGTCAAGGCCGGGCAAAAGCCCGTGGAATCGCAGTTGCAGATGCTGGCGGCAAGCGCCACGGCTCTTAAGGATTCCACCACGGCAACACATGCCTATGTTCTGCTGGCAACCTATTACCCTAAAAAGGAATACTGGGCACTGCTGCTGCACGAACTGGTCGTGAATACAAAAATTCCGGCGGCCCTGCAGCTTGATGTGTACCGTATTCGTCTGGCGGCCGGGGACATTTCCACCGCGCGCGATTTTATGGAAATGACCGAAATTGCCATGCAGGGCCATATGCCCCAGCTTGCGCTGGACCTGATGAATCAGGGATATCAGCAGGGTATTCTGGGGCAGGGGGCAGAAGCGCCCAGACAGGCACGCCTGAAGGCAATGGTGGAAAAAACCGTTGCTGCCAGAAAGGAATCCATCGAAGCGGATGAAAAGGCGGCTCTTGCCCAGACATCGGGCAATGAACTGCTGAATGTGGGGTATAATTACGTCACGTTCGGGCAGGCCCCCAAGGGGCTGGCGCTGATGCAGCAGGCCATAACCAAAGGGGTAACAGACCCCGATATTGCCCGCTTGCACCTTGGTCTGGCCCAGATGCAGGCTGGCCACAAGGCAGAGGCCATACAGACCCTCAAGAGTGTTGGCGGGGATAACGGAGCTTATGATATTGCCCAGCTCTGGGTGCTTAGGCTGGGGCAGCCAGCTGCCACGCATTAAACGTATGAAAAGAGAGAGTTCATAAAAAAGGCCGCTTCAAAGCGGCCTTTTTTATTGGGCAGGTCTGGCTTACCCGGCTTTGGGGGAGCCAGACTGTGGAGCCATCTGCTGTTCTGCGTGGGAATGGGTGGAGGTCGCCTGCCAGCCGCCGCCCATTGCGCGGTAAATGGTGACAAGGTTCTGGTATTTTGCAACCGCAACCGTAATCTGGGACTGCTGGGCCTGTAGATAGTAGCGCTGTGAATCCAGTGTGGTCAGGTAGGAATCTGTCCCGGTTTCATACCGCAGTTTGGCCAGACGGTAGGCATCGCCCGAAGCGAAGACCAGATTATCCATCTGCTTTTTTTCGTCCAGATAGGCTTTGCGGGCGGCAAGAGCATCGGCCACTTCGCGGAATGCACTTTGCACCGTTTTTTCGTAAGCGGCAATTTTGCCGTTACGGGTTGCCTTGGCCACCTTGAGGTTGCCGCTATTCATCCCCCAGGTCCAGAGTGGGATCTGAAGATTGGGGTTCAGGCCCCATGTGGTGGCCGCCGCCGTAAACATCTTGTGGAACTGCAGGCTGGAAACACCATCCGTTGCCGTGAGCGTCAGGCGGGGGAAGAACGCGGCACGGGCCGCCCCAATACTGGCCTGGGACGCCAGAAGATCATGTTCTGCCGCGACAATATCGGGTCTGCGGGTCAGCAGGTCCGATGGCAGGCCAGCGGGCAGGTCGGCCAGAATGGACTGTTTGCCCAAAGGTAGGGGGGCGGGCAGGTTTTGTGGAATGGGTGCGCCAATCAGCAGGGTTATCAGGTTTTCATCCTGCTCCACCTTGCGGCGGGCATCGGTCAGCAGGGTAGCACTTTGCTGCACCTGTGTTTCCAGCTGTCGTACGGTCAGCAGGTTTTCTTCGCCGTGGGCGTATTTGTCCTGTGTCAGCCTCAGGCTGTTCTGCTGGCTGGCCAGCGTGCTTGCCGCCAGTGCCTGCGTGTCCCGGTCGCCCAGCCATGTAATATAGGCCATGGCTACCTGCGAGACGATGCTGATGACCATGCCACGCATGTTTTCCTGCTGGGACAGGGCACGCTCGGCGGCTTCTCTGGTCAGGGAGCGGATACGCCCGAACAGGTCAATCTCGTAGGAGGAAAAACCAATCCCGCCCGAATAATAGCGGAACGGGTTTCGAGCCATGCCGCTGCCGGTTTTATCGGTATCCAGCCCAGGTGCAAAGCTAAGCCCTGCCGCATCGGATGGTGCCTGATACATTGGCCCACCCATGGCGGAAATGGTCGGGAACAGGCCCGCATGCTGCACGTCATACTCGCCCTGTGCCGTGGCGATATTGGCGGCAGACGTGCGCAGGTCCCGGTTTTCACGCAGGGCAATGGTGATCAGGGCCTGCAGGCGCGGGTCTATAAAGAACTCGCGCCAGCCAATATCCGCTGCCACTTCTGGCAGCAGCCTGTCCCCGGTCTTGGCATAATCGGGCCATGTTGTGGCCAGTGGGGGTGTGGGGCGCGTGTATTTGGGGATCATGGTACACGCGGAGAGTGCCTGTGTTGTTGCAACGGCCATAACAACAGCACGGAGCCGCAGGGAGCGACGGAAAAAGGACTGAGGCACCATATCTTATTCGTTCCCTGTTGCGGTCTGGGCGGGGGTGGTGGCCAGTTTGCGTTCGCTGATGCGTTTGACCTTAAACACACGCAACACCAGAACAAAAAAGACCGGCACAAAGTAAACGGCCAGAAGTGTTGCAGTGGCCATGCCCCCAACCACTGCGGTACCAATGGCCTCGCGGGATGCGGAGCCAGCCCCGGCGGCAAGGGCGAGCGGGAACACACCCACAACAAAGGCGATTGAGGTCATGAGAATGGGGCGCAGGCGTTCGCGCGATGCGGTAATAACCGCGTCTTCCAGAGATTCCCCACGTTCAAAGGCTGCTTTTGCAAACTCCACAATAAGAATGGCGTTTTTAACAGCCAGACCAACGGTGGTGAGCAGCCCGACCTGAAAATACACGTCGTTGTTCATGTCGCGCCACAAGGTGGCGGCAATGGAGCCCAGAATACCCAGAGGAATAACCAGCATGACCGCAAACGGAATGGCCCAGCTTTCGTAAAGTGCGGCAAGGCACAACAGAATAACCAGACTGGCGAGCGCATAGAGTGGTCCGGTGGAGGAGCCGGAGGAAATTTCCTCAAACGAGAGGCCGGTCCATTCGTAGCCTATGCCTTCTGGCAGTTTTTTCAGAATATCCTTGATGGCGGCAAGGGAATCACCCGAACTGTAACCGGGTGCGGGCTGGCCCAGAATTTCAAAGGCGTTAAAACCGTTGTAATCCTCAACCTTTTGCGGGCCGGTCAGCCAGTAGCCGTGAATAAAGGCATCCAGCGGGGCCAGCGTATTGGTGCTGGTGCGGATGTACCATTTGTTCAGGTCCTGCGGCAGCATGCGTGAATCCAGGTCGCCTTGAATATAAACCTGTTTTACACGGTCATCTCGGGTGAACTGGTTCACGTAGATCGACCCCAGTGCGCCTTCGATTGTTGTGTTGATGTCATCAATCGTAATGCCCAGCGCATTGGCTTTTTCGCGGTCAATATCCAGATGATACTGCGATGCGTCTTCCATGCCATTGGGGCGCACGGCAAGCAAGCGGTGGTCCTTGCTGGCAAGGCCGAGCACCATGTTACGCGCAGCCAGCAGCTTTTGGTGGCCAAGGTGTCCGCGGTCTTCCAGCTCAAGGTCAAACCCTGTGGCGTTACCCAGTTCGAGCACGGCAGGCGGGTTGATGGCAAAGATCTGGGCGCGTGGGTCAAACCAGTAGTGCATCATGATCCGTCGTGCGATGGCGGATGATGTCTGGCTTGCAAGGGGACGGTTTTTCCAGTCTGTCAGGCGGATAAAGAATGCGCCCGAGTTCTGGCCCTGCCCGGCAAAGTTAAACCCGCTGATGGCATAAACGGATTCCACAAGTCCCTTCTCGGACTTCAGGATATAATCCGTAATTTCGCGGTTCAGCTTTGTGGTCTGCTCCATGGGTGTATTGGGGGGCAGTGTCACCTGCCCGAAAATAAGCCCCTGATCCTCGTCTGGCAAAAAGCCGCTGGGCAGGCGGGTAAACAGATAGCCCGCCAGAGCGCTGATCAGCAGGAAACAGGTAATGGACAGTGCCGTGGAGGAAATAAGCCTGCGCACGCCCTTGAGGTAACCATTGGTCAGGCGCTCAAAATTGCGGTTGAACCAGCCAGCGGGGCCAGTTGTTTTAACATGCGTGCCGGGTTTGAGCATGGTGGCGCACAAAGCGGGCGTAAGCACCATGGCCACCAGCACCGACAACCACATGGCGGAGACAATGGTGATGGAGAACTGCCGGTAAATAACCCCGACCGAACCGGAAAAGGCTGCCATGGGCAAAAACACGGCGGTCAGCACCAGCACAATGCCGATCAGTGCGCCTGAAATTTCGTCCATGGAAACGCGGGCCGCCTCGATGGGGGAGAGTTTTTTCTCCGACATCACACGTTCCACGTTTTCCACCACCACAATGGCATCATCGACCAGCAGGCCCACGGCCAGTACCATGGCCAGCATGGTGAGCGTGTTAATGGAAAAACCAAAGATGTTGAGCAGGCCAAAAGTACCCAGCAGCACAACCGGCACAGCAATGGTGGGGATAAGTGTTGCGCGGAAGTTCTGCAAAAATACCAGCATGACCAGAAAGACCAGCCCGATGGCTTCAAGCAGGGTGATGACCACTTCCTCGATGGAGAGGGTGATGAAGGGCTCCGTATCCAGCGGGTAAACGGTTTTCAGCCCTGGCGGGAAGAACTTTTCCAGATCGTCAATTTTGGCGCGGACTGCCGCTTCGGTCGAAATCTGGTTGGCACCGGGGGCGAGCTTGAGCGCCATGCCCGATGCCGGGTGATTGTTGTAGTAAGACGAGGTGTTGTAGGTCTGCGGTCCCAGTTCCACCCGTGCCACATCCTTGATGCGGACCTGCGAGCCGTCGGGCTGGACCCTGAGCAGGATTTTCTCAAACTCGCCAGCCGATGTCAGGCGGGTCGGGCCAATGATCGTGGCATCCAGACGGATGTCCTTACGGGCAGGCAGGCCGCCGAGTTCACCCGATGAAACCTGAATGTTCTGGGTCTGGATAGCGGTTTCAACATCCCGCACGGTCAGGCCGTAGTTGAACAGTTTGTTGGGGTCCAGCCAGATGCGCATGGCATATTCGGAACCGAAGAGCGTGTGGTCACCAACGCCGGTGACGCGGCTGAGCGGGTCAGAAATGTTGGAGGCCACATAATCGGCAATGTCCGAGCCGGTCATGGAATTGTTGGTGGAAATAAAGGCCAGCACCAGCATGAAGTTCTTGACGGCCTTGGTAATGCTCAGCCCCTGGGCGGTTACTTCCTGTGGCAGTTTGGGCTGGGCAAGCTGGAGCTTGTTCTGCACCTGCACCTGAGCAATGTCGGGGTTTGTGCCCTGCTCAAAGGTCAGGTCAATTTCCATCTGCCCCGAAGCGTAGGACTGGGCAGAGATATATTCCAGATGATCCAGTCCGAACATCTGCTGGAGTATGGGGCGCACGACCGTATCATTCACCGTATCGGCGGAGGCGCCGGGGTAGGTTACGGTAATGGCGATCTGGGGTGGGGCAATGCTGGGGTACTGCGCAATAGGCAGCCGCAGGATGGACAGGCCGCCAAACAGCATGATGATCAGGCTGATCACCCACGCAAAAATGGGTCGGTTGATAAAGAACCGCGAAAGCGACATGGATTTACTGCCCTTTTTGTGCAGGCTGTGCCGCAGCAGCGGGTGCGGTGTCGGTCTTGGGTTTGCTGTCCAGCACCGAGACCTTTGCTCCGGGGGTTATTTTCTGCGTGCCGCTGACCACCACGCGTTCACCGGCCTTGAGCCCGTCTGTCACCAGCCAGTTGGTATCTATGGCCATGCCGATCTGGATCTGGCGCAGGGCCACGGTGCTGTCGGGCTGCACAACCCATACCTGCGGATCGCCGTGGGTGTTGCGGCTGACGGCCTCCTGGGGGACGAGCAGGGCGTTGGGGTCAATCCCCTCGTCAAGCTGGGCGTGGACATACATGCCCGGCAGCAGCAGCTTTTGCGGGTTGGGCATGATCGCACGCACGATAACGGTGGAGGTTGTTGTATCCACGTTTACTTCGGCCAGCGCCATGTGGCCCTTGAATTCGTAAGTTGAGCCGTCTTCCAGCGTCAGAACCACGGGGACCTCGCCATTGGCCTGACGTTTGATGCGGCCTTCCGCCAGTTCACGCTTGAGGCGCAAAAGGGTAATGGCGGGCAGGTTGACGTCCACATAAATGGGGTCCAGCCGGGTGATGATGGCCGTGTTGGAGGTCTGCTCGGCGGTAACAAGCGCGCCCACCGTAATCAGTGTGCGGCCGATACGTCCGGAGATCGGGGCATACATCTTGGTGTAACCAAGGTTGACCTGAGCACTTTCCACCTGCCCCTGAGCGCTCTGTATCTGTCCCTGAGCCTGCTTTTCCGCGGCTACGGCGTCATCATAATCCTGCTGGCTCACGGCGTGCTCACGCACCAGCTTCTTGTAGCGGCGGACCTTCGCCTTTGCTGTGGCATCAAGCGCCATGGCCTGGGCCAGTTGCCCACGGGCGGTATCGTACACGGCTTTATAGCGGGCGGGGTCAATCTGGTAGAGCTGCTGGCCAGCCACCACATCCGAGCCTTCAACAAACAGGCGCTTGAGGACAACACCCGTGACCTGTGGGCGGACCTGAGCAATTTCAAACGCATCCGTACGGCCGGGCAGGCTTGTATGCACACTTACGGGCTGGGGTTGCATGGTGACAATGCCCACAGCCTGCGGGGGCGTCCGCGGTGCGCTCTGTTGGCGTTTGCAGCCTTCCAGCGCAAGCAGGGCAACCGTGCAAAGCAGGACCGGACGAAGAGAAAAAGTGTGTGTTGTCACTTTGATGTGGCCCTGTGTGTTGAAAGGTTTTCCGCACATTTCAGGCTTGGTCAGGCAGTGCAGGGGCTGGAAAATAGGCCATTTCCTGCCCTGATGGGAGCTTGAGCCGCAGGCCGCTTTGTGGAGAAAACAGAGTGGACAAATGAAGGTGGGGAAACAGTACTAAGTGTTACCTTTAGCATGCAAGCTAAAAGTGCAACCCTACCGAGTCAAGAGTAGATCAAACCAGAAACACAAGCTTTATCGCTGGTGTCAGGCTATGCGGCTGTTGCTTTCGTCCAGCCGTGTGTCTCTATGGACCCATGTTGAGAGGAGAAGGCCAAACCCCAGCATGACATTCAGCATGGCCGATCCCCCGTAGGAGACCAGTGGCAGGGGTACCCCCCCGACCGGAATTGCCCCCATGACCATGGAAAGATTGACCAGACAGTAAAAGAAAAAGTTCATGCTGATGCCAAGAGCAATCAACCGGCCAAAACGGTTGCGGCAGCGTATGGCCATGATCATGCCGCCCATAATCAGCAGCACCAGCAGGGCAATCACGGCTGAAGCACCGATAAAGCCCCATTCTTCGGCGATCATGGTGAAAATGAAGTCTGTCTGCTTTTCGGGCAGAAAGTTCAGCTGCCCCTGCGAGCCGTGCAGGTAGCCCTGCCCCCACATGCCGCCAGACCCAAGGGCAATCTTGGACTGGATAATGTTGTAGCCTGCTCCGAGTGGGTCGTTTTCGGGGTGGAGGAAGGTGGTAATGCGCGCCTTCTGGTAGTCATGCAGGTGCCCGTAGGCAAATTGCACAAGGGAGGGAAGTGGCAGAATAAGCAGAATGATCTGCCAGAGCCGCATGCCCGCCGTAAAAAACAGGGACGCGCCAATACCCCCGATAATGACCGCCGTGCCCAGATTGGGCTCCTTGAGCACCAGTCCGACAGGCACCAGCACCATAAAAGCGGGGGGAATAAGCCAGAGCGGGTTGCCCATGCGGGCATAATCCATGCGCGAAAACCATGTGGCCAGCACGGCCACAAGGGCGATCTTGGCAAATTCGGAAGGCTGTACCTGCAGCCCCCCGATCATGAGCCAGCGCTCGGCCCCTTTGCCAACATGGCCCATGTGCAGGACCGCAACCAGCAGTACGAGCGAGAGTGCATACATCCCCCATGATGCCCGCATGAGCAGGTGGGGGGGCAGCATGGCAATGGTGACCATCAGCACAAGGCCAACGGCAAAACGCGCGGCCTGCGGGGCTGCAAACGGGTAAGGCACACCGCCTGCGGCGGAATAGAGGGTGACGTAGCCAACACCGGCCAGCGCGCAGATCAGCAGCACATAAAGCCAGCTTATCCGCCACAGCTTGGCCATCAGGCGGAAGCTGGGCTCGGCCCGTAACAGGCGTTTGTGAAAACGGATGGGGTTATTCAAAGCTGTCATCCACAGCGGCCACGCTTTCAGGCGGGGGTGTGGTGTGGTTGGAAGGGTCGCGCAGGAGCGTGTCGCGCATGATGTTGCGCGCCAGTGGTGCGGCGGCGTCTGCCCCTGCGTTGCCGTGTTCGATCACGACCGATACGGCGTAGCGCGGCGCATCATACGGGGCAAAGCAGATGAACAGCGCGTGAGGCCGGTATTCCCACGGCAGGTTGGCGGAGTTGAAGTGCCCGCTCTCACGCAATGCGCGGGAGACGTGGCGCACCTGGGCCGAACCCGTTTTACCCGCCATGGCCATGCCCGGCAGGTCAAGCTGGGCCTTGGGGGCCGTGCCGTGGGGTTCGTTCACCACGGCAAACATGCCTGCCCGCAGGGCTTCCAGATATTTTTCGGGCATGTTTAGGCTGGGCCAGTGCTCGGGGCTGGCCATCGGGCTGAGTTCGCCATTAATGGCGCGCATAAGGTGGGGCTGCACGGCCCGGCCGGTGGCCATCCGGGCGGTGTAGGTAGCCAGTTGCAGGGGGGTAACCTGAATGAACCCCTGCCCGATGCCGCTGACAATGGTATCCCCCCCGTTCCAGTGGTGGTGGTGGGCCTGCCGCCATGCCGGAGTGGGGATGAGGCCCGTGCGTGTATGGGGGAGTTCAATATCCAGCGGTACGCCAAGGCCCATGCGGTGTGCGGTTTCAGCAATACGGTCCATGCCGATCCGGCGGGCAATTTCGTAAAAATAGACGTCGCAGGAGTATTTGAGCGCCAGATGCAGGTCAACCGACCCATGCCCCCAGCGTGACCAGCAGTGGAAGCGTGTGCCCCCCACATCCAGATGACCGGGACAGAAAACCCGGTCGGTGGGGGAGATCAGCCCCGATTCCAGTGCGGCCATGGCCACGGCGGGTTTGAAGGTGGAGCCCGGTGGGTAAACGCCTGCCACTGCCTTGTTAATAAGTGGAGTGTGCTGGTTGTTGGTCCATTCAATCCACTGTGCGTGGCTGACGCCGCTATCAAACAGGGATGGATCGAACGAGGGCGTACTGACCATGGCCAGCACCTCGCCATTATGGCAGTCCAGCACCACGGCGGAAGCGGTCTGGTCCCCTATGTGGTTGAGCACCCTTTGTTGCAGTCCGCGGTCTATGGTCAGGGAGATTTCTTCCCCCGGCACGCCTTCCTCGCGGTTCAGTTCGGAAATCACGCGGCCAACGGCGTTGACCTCCATTTCCACTGAACCTGCGGTGCCGCGCAGTTTTTCGTCCTGATTCTGTTCTATGCCCGCGCGGCCCACCCGCATGCCCGGCAGGGCCAGCAGGGTGGAATGCGCGACGTCGCTCTCGTTGGGGGGGGCAACATAGCCGATAATATGGGCCAGCAGTTCCCCTTCGGGGTACACGCGGCGTGTGCCCACATCAATCAGCACACCGGGCAGAGAAGGCGCGTTGAGTTCGATTCGCGCCATTTCATCCCAGGAGAGGAAGTCCCGCAGCATCACGGGTACAAACCGACGCTGGTGGCGCATCTCGCGCGCAATGCGGTTGCGGTCACGTTCATCAAGCGGGATCAGGGTGGAAAAGCGCTCTATGGTGCCGGTCACATCGGTCGTTTCCTCCGGCATCAGGAGTGCGCGCCAGTTTTCCTTGTTGTTGGCAAGGGCAATGCCGTAACGGTCCACAATGCGGCCACGCGGCGGAGCAAGCAGGCGCTTGCTTATGCGGTTGTTGGCCGCCATGCGGGCATAATGGTCACCATCATTGATCTGGATATGGTACAGGCGGCGCGCCAGTTCGCCCATGGCCCCGGCCTGTACCGCCATGCACAGCAAGGCGCGGCGGGTAAAGACACCGCGCGCCGGGTCCTTCTGGTCCCGGATCGGCATCAAGCGGCGGTTATCGCGTTTACGCCGCTTTAGCCACATGGGAGCGCCTCCCATGCGGTCATGGCGCGTCCTTCTCGTCCAGAATATGCAGGAACCACGAGAAAGTGGCGGAAAGCAACGGATAGACCCCTATGCAGAGCAAGGCTTCAAAAAAGGCGGGTGCGGGATCAAGCAGATGGAGCCGGAACAGGCAGGCCAGCGCCCACTGCAATGCCGCTGCAGCCGCTCCTACCAGTCCAAACAGGCACCACACCACTAAAAAATTCATCCGCATGAGACCAAAACGGGCATAACTGCCAATGCCATGCACCAGTAAGAGAATAAAGGCGCTCACCCCCAGCGGTGTAAACCCCACAAGGTCCATAAAAAGTCCAAGCAGGAACACGGCCAGCGAGGGCATGCCCGAAGGCCGCCACACGGACCAGAAAAAAATCGTGTTGATGACTATGGCCGGGAGCAACTCCGCCGCTCCGGGAACGGTAAGGGGGCCCGAGAAAAAAATAATGACCAGCGCCGTAAAAACGGACGGCAGAAGATGCCGCGCCGTACGGTCGAGTCGCTGGCGGGATGTGAGCTGGGTTCCGGTATCATGTTCCCAGCGGGGCTGGTGGGGGTCAGACATACCGCTATCCCTCCTGCCCCGGACCAAGCAGGGTTTTAAATGGCAGCGTCAGGGCACGGTGCGGGCGGGTCAGGGGCACATGGCCGGGGGCTTCTGGCGGTTCTATTTCGGATTGCCCAAAGTCAAACACGCGCAGCATGGTCAGCCTGTCCAGCCGGGCAAAAGGCTGCACCACGGGCTGGCCGGGGTGCAGGTAATGCACGCTGCCAATGGGAATACCAGAGGGAAAAGCCCCAGCCTGATCGGAGGTCACAACCCGCTCACCCTCTATGGGGCGGGTATCCTGCGAATAATAGAGCAGCCTAGGCAGGGGGGAGTTGTCCCCCACCATAATGGCTGCGGCATGGCTGGATTCCAGCTCTACCGGCAGGCGGCTGGCAATGTCGGTAATCAGCAGGATGCGGGCGGCATGCGCGCCGACTTCCGTAACCCGTCCGGCCAGCCCGCTGGAGGCCAGTGCTATGTTACCAGCCTGCACGCCGCTGGTCGTCCCGGCCACCAGCAGTACGGCGCGGGCGTAAATCCCCCCGCTATCGGCCACCACCCGGCCTGTTACAAATGCGGGTGTGGGTTCGGGTACCCAGTGCAGTTCGGTTTTGAGGGCGTCATTTTCCCGTGCGAGGGAGACCGCCACATCGTACCACCGTCGCAGATTGGCGTTTTCAGCGATCAGGCGGTGGTTTTCCTCCGCCAGATTACGGGCTTCCTGTATCCCGTGCACAAAACGTTCGCTGTCGGTCTGTGTGCGTGAGAGCAGGCCCCACAGGGGGGCAAGCACGTCAGTCACGCGCATACGCGCCTTGTCTGCCAAAGGGCGGTCGGCCTGCCCGGCAATAATGATCCCGACAGACATGAGCAGCAGAACTGGTAGAACCAGTTTGCTCAATGCCTGTCTTACCTGAATGGAAACCGGGACCATGGAAAACCGGATGCCCTTACTATCTGACGGCATAAAGAACCAGATTCAGCCACGTACCGCAAAGTGGCCGGGGTGGCTGAACCGGGGCGTTAGTACATGGTGGTCAGCACATTACGCAGACGCTTCATTTCTTCCAGCGCGCGGCCCGTACCCAGCGCCACGCAGGAAAGGGCGTCTTCCGCCACGGTTACCGGTAGCCCGGTTGCCAGACGCAGCACATCGGCCATGCGGTACAGCAATGCGCCGCCACCGGTCAGGACAATGCCCTTGTCCACAATATCTGCCGCCAGTTCGGGCGGGGTGTTTTCCAGCGCGGTCTTGACTGCATCCACAATCTGGCTGATCGGCTCCATCAGGCTTTCGGCAATCTGGGCCTGAGAGACCTGCACCTCGCGCGGGACGCCGTTGATCAGGTCCCGGCCCTTTACGTCCAGCCAGGGGCCACTGTCCTCCGGGTCATCGGGGGGGAGGGCCGCACCAAGGTTGATTTTAATCCGCTCTGCCGAGCTTTCACCGATCAGCAGGTTATAGGCCCGGCGGATGTAGGAGATAATGGCTTCGTCCATTTTATCCCCGCCAACGCGCACCGAGCGGGCATAGACGATGCCGCCAAGGGATATGACGGCCACTTCCGTGGTGCCGCCGCCAATGTCCACAATCATGCTGCCGGAAGGCTCGGTTACGGGCAGGCCCGCACCAATGGCGGCGGCCATGGGTTCCTCAATCAGGAAGACCCGGCGCGCACCGGCACTTTCCGCACTTTCCTGAATGGCGCGGCGCTCAACGGCTGTGGAGCCGGAGGGCACGCATACAATAATCTGCGGGCTGGCGAAGGCCCGGCGGTTATGTACCTTGCGAATGAAATGTTTGATCATTTCTTCCGCAACATCAAAGTCGGCAATCACCCCGTCGCGCATGGGGCGGATGGCGGCAATGTTGCCCGGCGTGCGCCCGACCATCTGCTTGGCTTCTTCCCCCACAGCCAGAAGCTGCTTTTTGCCGCGTATGTCTGCGATCGCCACGACCGAGGGTTCGTTCAGTACAATGCCACGCCCTTTGACATACACAAGGGTATTGGCAGTACCGAGATCAATGGCCATGTCCGCAGACATAAGACCGAGCAGACGAGAAAACATCCAGGACTCCTGGTTGAGGCGGCACTATGCGACTGTGCGGGAGGGGCTGGCAAACAAAAGGGACCCCAACGGTCGCTTTGGTCAATATATTTGCACGGATTAACGGGGCATAGCGAGGCAGACAAGCCCTCAGTTCATAAACTGCCGCATAATTTTCTTATGCGGCGGGGTATCTGCCTCGTTATCCGGGGGCGCAGGCCCCCAATGGGAGCCTGTTCAGGCGGTCAGGGCCTCGGGTGCGGTGCGCGCACGTTTGACCAGCAGCTTGTTCAGGGCATGCACATAGGCGCGCACGGCGGACACAACGGTATCCGCATCCGCGCCCTGACCATCAACCAGTTTACCGTCTTCTTCCAGCCGGACCGTGGTGCGGGCCTGTGCATCCGTGCCTTCCGTTACCGCGCCAACGCTGAACAGCGCCAGACGGGCTTCATGCGGGAAGGCCAGACGCAGCGCGTTAAAGGCGGCGTCCACCGGTCCGTTGCCGCTGGCGTTGGTCTGCACGTCCTTGCCATCGACCTGAATGGTCAGGTCCGCTTCGGAAGGTTTGCCCGAGGTGGATGTCAGGCTCAGGGCCGCAAAGCGGATATGGTCGTGGTCACGGGCTTCATCATCAACCAGTGCGACAATGTCATCGTCGTAAACGACCTTCTTGCGGTCAGCCAGATCCTTGAAGCGGGAGAACGCTTCGTTCAGGCGGGTGTCATCCATGTCCGCATAACCCAGTGCCTTGAGCTTGTCGCGGAAGGCGGCCCGGCCCGAATGCTTGCCCATAACCAGAGAAGACCGGCTCCAGCCCACGCTTTCGGGGGTCATGATTTCATAGGTCGCGGCGTTTTTCAGGACCCCGTCCTGATGAATGCCACTTTCATGCGCAAAGGCGTTGCGGCCCACAATGGCCTTGTTGGGCTGCACGTCAAAGCTGGTAATGGTGGCCAGCATGCGGGAGACCTTGAGCAGGTCGGTGGTCTGGATATTGGTGGTGTAGGGGTACTGGTCATGGCGTGTGCGCAGCGCCATCACAATTTCTTCCAGTGCGGCGTTCCCCGCGCGTTCCCCAATGCCGTTAATGGTGCATTCCACCTGCCGTGCGCCACCGCGCAGGGAGGCCAGCGTATTGGCAACGCCCAGACCCAGATCGTTATGATTATGGGCGGAAAAAATGACCTGATCCGCACCCGGCACACGTTCGCGCAGCATGGAAAAGATTTTTTCCATATCTTCGGGGGTTGCGTATCCGACCGTATCGGGCACGTTAATGGTGGTGGCCCCGGCCTTGATCGCGGCTTCCACACAGCGGCACAGAAAATCCGGATCGGTGCGGGAGCCATCCTCAGCGGACCATTCCACGTCATCCGTCAGGTTGCGTGCGGCGGTGTTGCCGGTGGTAATCAGGTCCAGAACGGTTTCCGGCTCCATGCGCAGCTTGTATTTCATGTGCAGCGGGGAGGTGGAAATAAAGTTGTGAATACGTTTGCGCTCTGCCGGCGCCAGTGCCTCGCCTGCGGCGGCAATGTCCTTTGCCCCCCCACTGCGTGCCAGTGCGCAGATAACGGCGCCTCTGGTGTGGCGGGCAATTTCGTTCACGGATTCAAAGTCACCCTTGGAGGCAACGGGAAAACCCGCCTCGATCACATCCACACCCAGTGTTGCCAGCGCTTCGGCCATGCGCAGCTTTTCGGCCAGATTCATGGAAAAACCGGGGGACTGTTCGCCGTCACGCAAGGTGGTGTCAAAAATAATGACACGCTCAGCCGTCATGCGGCCAAAGGATGGGTGATTGAAGCTGGACTGATCAGCAGACATGAAAAATGTTCCTGAATTGACTTTGGTCTGGCGCTGCCAAAGGCTTGTCACGCCTTATGTTTGCCTGTGCCGCACACAGGCGCTCTCACTTGCAAAATCCCCTGGGCGCGGCAGCACATGGCCACCCGGATCGCTCAGGGGCTGATAAGTCGAAGGAGAAGGTCCAGACGAAAAGCCACGCCGCCCTGAGCCGCTGTTACGCGGGTCTTGAGGGAATCGGACATGAACCGGTCGGAGATCATGCCCGATAGAATACCGTCCTGTTTTGTCAGCGCAACAGGAAAATGACCGGCGTGGGAAATCATTCGGCTCTGCTTCAGCCCTGCGGCCTGCCACGGCGCAGGGTGTGCAGCACATACAGCATGACCCCCAGCAGCACGGCGGCAAAGGTCTGGTGCACGGCCCCGGCCCAGACCGGCACAACCAGCAGCAGGGTGGTAACCCCCAGCGCGTACTGCACCAGTACCGCCCAGCCGAGCAGGATAATGCCATTTTGCGCCTGTGGGCCAAGCCCCGCACCCCGCCGCAGCCCGGCCAGCAGTACCGCGCCAATGCTCAGTGCGGTCAGGGTGGCCAGCAGGCGGTGGTCAAACTGGATGGCGGCCTTGTTGACGATCCAGTTCATCCACAGGGGGGAAAGCTGGGCGTAGTCAGCCGGAATAAGGTGCCCGTCCATGAGCGGGAAGGTGTTGAACAAAAAGCCCGCATGGGTGCCCGCCGTAAAGCCGCCCGCAATAATGGTGATGCATAGCAGCCCGATACTCAGGCATGCCAGACGCCGGGTGAGTTTGACACCGGGTGTAAAGGGGGTGGGTTCAGGCTGGGGCCAGCGGATGGAAAATGCAGTCCACAGAATGGCCCCATACAGCAGCAGGGCGGCACTCAGATGCAGCACGAGTCGTACCGGCTCAACCGCCGTGCTGTTGGCCCGGAAGCCTGAGGCAACCATAAACCAGCCAATGGCGCCCTGAAGCGCTCCGAGAATGAAAAACACGAACAGGCGCACGGCAAGGCGGCGGGTGATCATGCCCCGGATAACAAACCAGACCAGAGGCGCCAGCAGCACCAGCCCCATAAGGCGGCCCCAGAAGCGGTGGATCCATTCGGCCCAGAATATTTTCTGGAATCCTTCCAGCCCGAACCCTTCATGCTGGAGGTGGTACTGGGGAATGGTCTGGTACAGCGCAAACAGCCGCTCCCACTCTGCGTGGGACAGGGGCGGGATCATGCCGCTCACGGGCTGCCAGTCCATAATGGACAGGCCAGAGCCGGTCAGGCGGGTCACGCCGCCAATGGCGATCATGCCCAGCAGCATAAAACACAGGAGAAACAGCCAGCCCGAAATCAGGCGGCGGTGGGCAGGCGTCATGTCTTGCTGGCGCTGGGGCGTGATGGGCATGGCACTCTTTCGCGCTGGGGTTAAACTTTATGGCTAGGGTTTACAGCCAGCTTGCGGGCCGCGGCAAGAAGATGCTAGCGCCCAAGGAATGGAACCAGCCACTCCTGCACCGGAGCAGCCCGCCAGGGTCGTGTTCAAACCTTTGCTCATGCTGCTTATTCTGGTGGTGGGGGCAATCGGGTTGCGGCATGTGCCTGCCCTGGAGCAGGTGCTGGGCAGTACGGATATGCTGCGTGCGGGCGTGGGCGGTCGGCTGGTGTTTGTGGCAGGGGCAACGGTCTGGTGTGCTTTTGGGCTGCCCCGGCAGGTTGCCGGCTTTGCCGCGGGGCTGACCTATGGTGTGGCCGAAGGGCTTGCCGTGATTACCATAGCGTCTACATTAGGATGTGTGGCCGGTTTTTTATGGGCCCGCTGGGGTGGTCGTTCATGGGCGCAGGCCCGCCTTGGGCCACGGTTTGAAAAGCTGGATGCGTTTTTAACCCATAAGCCCTTCCTGAGTATTCTGACATTGCGCCTGCTCCCTGTCGGGTCGGCCCTGCTGCTCAACCTGCTCGGAGGGGTGTCCGGCGTGGCTCTATGGCCATTTGTTGCGGCAACCCTGCTGGGCGCGCTACCCCAGAACGCCGTTGTGGTGCTGCTGGGGGCTGGCGTGCAGGTGGGGGCTGCCTGGCAGTATGGTGCGGGGGCCGGGCTGTTTGCCTTTTCTGCCCTGCTGGGTCTGTGGCTGTGGCGGCACGCCCGTATTGCCCGGGCCAGTGCGCAGGGCTAGCCCGGAGCGTTGTGTGCGGGCAGTCCACCAGTGCCTGCCTGTTGTGGCCCCGGCCCTGTTCCTCAATAGTTTTTCCATTATGGGATGAATTTTTTTTGCGGCACTTATTGCATACGGCACACCCGGAGGGCCGGGTATGACGTCTTCTCCCTCCCCCCCCACGGTGCAGGGCGCGCCGGGGCCGGTTTTTGCACAGGGTGTGCCGGGCTGGCTGTCCCTCCTGCTTGGGTTCCTGACTGCTGTTGGGCCTATTTCCACTGATATTTATCTGCCCGCCTTCCCGGCCATGGAGCAGAGTTTTCATACCAGTGCGGGTAATGTGCAGTTTACGCTGGCCATCTGGTTTGTGGGGCTTGCCATCGGGCAGTTGAGCGTAGGACCGCTGGCAGACCGGTATGGCCGGCGCATGCCCCTGCTGGTGGGGAACATACTCTATGCGGTGGCGTCTGCCGTCTGTGCATTTGCGCCGGATATCACGTTGTTTTCCGCTGCCCGGTTTGTGGCGTCTGTCGGGGCGTCGGCCAGTCTGGTGGTGCCCACCGCATGTGTGCGTGATGTGGTGTCCGACCGGGCGGCGGGGGCACGCATGATGTCCCGCCTGATCATGGTCATGGGGGTGGTGCCTATTCTGGCCCCCATGCTGGGTGGTCTGGTGGTGGAGTTTGTATCGTGGCGGATTATTTTCTGGGCTTCGGCGGTGTACGGGCTGGTCTGCGTGGGGCTTGTGCTGTGGGTCCTGCCTGAAACACTGCCTTACCAGAAACGCCAGAGCCTTTCCGCCATGACCCTGCTTACCCGCTATGTGGGCCTGCTGGGGGACAGGGGTTACAGCATTTACGCCCTGATCACGGCGTTTTCGACGTTTATGAGCTTTAGTTACCTGACCGCCGCGCCGTTTGTTTTTGTGCAGCTTTTCCACTTTTCGCCATTGCATTTTTCCATGCTGTTCGGCGTCATGTCCGTGTTCATGATCGGAGCGTCACAGGTTAATGGCCTGCTGGTCGGACGGGTGGACCCGGCCCGTCTGTTGCATGGGGCTGTGGTTCTGTCGGTTCTGGGTACGGTGCTTATGGTGGGGGTTGGCGTGTGGGGGGGCTGGTACGCGCCTGTGGCGTACAGGTCGTATGAGGTGTGGCTGGTTATTGGGGCCATGGTCATAGCCCTTGCGCCAACGGGCATTATTTTCCCCAATGCGATGATGATGGCTCTGGCCGACCACCCGGCTCAGGCAGGCGCGGCATCCGCCCTTGCGGGCACATTGCAATACGTGCTTGGTGCATTGGCCGGGGTGGTGGTTGGCCAGTTTGCCGCGACATCTTCGGTACCAATGGCTGGCTGTATGGGCTTTGGTGCGCTTATGATGCTGTGTATGCACACGTTCCGTCCCGCTTTGCATGATGTTGCCTGATCCTGCATGGGCAGCCATGCCTTGCCCGGTTAAGATCAAGCTGTCATGCCCACGGGGATGGCAGGACACAAATAATGGGGGGCATGCCTGACATGCTACGGCATCCAGCAAGACGGGCTCATATTCTGGCTCTTATCGGGGCTGGCGTGCTGATTGTGACCTTTGGTGGCATTGGCATAGAACTCGGGAACGACATGGCCCGCCATGGCAATCTGGACCGCCAGAGCACGGCCGCAGGCAGTTATTTGCGCGGTGTGCACCATGCCACCAGCAATGCCCGCATCTGCCATTACGCCTTTGAAGCCGAGCATAACCCCGCTGATGGCGAATGTTACCTGCAGGCCATTACCCAGCTCTCCGATGCCCGCGCGGGGTTTGATGACTTCCGCTCCGTGCAGCTGCGTGAAGGGAGTGGGCGCAAGGAAGTGCTGGAGGTTGTGGAAAAACAGCTCCAGACCATTAGCACGTGGCCCAGAGCCGCCGAGGCCATGCCGCAGGGTGGAGCGGCCCTGCTGGCCACACTGGACCAGAACCTGTCTGTGCTCAGTCGCGCCAGTACGCTGGATCAGGCGGACCGGGTCGCCAATATGCTGCGCAACACAAGCTGGCAGCGCAGGCTGGCTGTTCTGGGTATTCTCACCGGTGTGCTGAGCATGATCTCGGCTGGCTGGGTGCTGGACCGTTCCTCCCTTGCCGCCGCAAGGGCCGAGGCATCCTCGCGTGATCTGGCGTTGCGGCTGCGCGCTACGCTGGACAGCCTGAGCCTTGGTGTTGCGGTGTTTGGTGCGGATGGGCGGCTATGGCACTGGAATGAGCAGCTGGCCACGGTGCTTGGGCTGGGCAAGGATTTCCTGCGGACCGGTCTGTCCTACAATGCCCTGAGCGGCATGGTGGTGGTGGATGGTGTGCCCCTGCTGGAGCCGTTTGAACATATTGAGAGCAGCCTGTCCAAAGGAGAACTGGCTCCGCCGGTTGTGGTGGAATGCAAAGGCGGCAATGGCGCGGATCTGGAACTGTGCCGTACGCTGTTTTTTGCCCCCGATGGTGCTGCCGAGCGGCGCGGGTTTGTGCTGACTGCGGCCGATATTACCATGCGGCTGCGCAGTGAGCGCGCTCTGGGCGAGGCGCAGAAGCTGCGTGCCCTTGGCCAGTTGACCGCGGGGATTGCCCACGACTTTAAAAACCTGCTCACGGTTATTCTGGGCAATCTGGAACTCGCGGCGGAATATGACCAGCCCGATCAGGTTGAACAGCGGCAGGAATACCTGTCCGCGGCTACACATGCCGGCCATCGTTCCGAAGCGCTGACCGGCCAGCTTCTTTCCTTCATGCGCAGGCAGCGTGGGGCACCGGATTCGTTGCAGCTGTCAGACCTGTTCTCTTTTCTGGGTGGTCTGCTTGGGCGTGTGATTGGCCCGCGCATTGTGGTGGAGTGCGGCGTTGCGGCCGATGTATGGCCTGTCCGCGCGGACCCCGCCCAGCTGGAAAGTGCCGTGCTCAATCTGGCCATCAATGCGCGTGATGCCATGCCCTCTGGCGGGCGGCTGCGCATTACGGCGCGGAATGTCACGTTCTCGGTCAATGCTGACCTGATGGGCCTGCCGGTGGAGGAGGGGCGCAGTATCCGTGTTGTCTCTGACCCCTCCCCCCTGCCTGCGGGGGACTGGGTCCGGCTGGATGTGGTGGATAGTGGCTTTGGCATGACGCGGGAGGTCATGGACCGCCTGTTCGAGCCGTTCTTTACCACCAAGCGCGAGGGAGCGGGTACGGGCCTTGGTATGGCCATGGTTCTGGCTTTTTCCCAGCAGGTGAATGGTCGGGTTGTGGTGGCAACGGGGCGTGGCAGCGGGACCGAGGTTTCGCTGTGGCTGCCGCGCGCCATAATGGCCAGTGCCGGGGGGGAGGGGGCGGTGGTTGAGGCCATGCCCGCCCTGGCCAGACCCGCCAGCCCGGCCCCGCAGGCGCAGGCACGCAGCCTGCAGGTGCTTGTAGTGGAGGATGACGCCGCCATACGCGATATTGTCGTGACCATTCTGGGCATGGCAGGTCACAAGGTGCTGGAGGCGGGGGACGGCGAACAGGCGTTTGACACGGCAGCCGGGGTGGAAGGCACGCTTGACCTGCTGGTGACCGATATCCAGCTTCCCGGCCCGCTTGACGGGGTTACGCTTTCCCGCGTGCTTATGGAGCGCTATCCCGCTCTGGCCGTGGTGTATATGTCGGGCGATCTGACAGCCGATTCTCTTCCGCCGGAGGGGAGCGTGCCCAATGTGCGCCTGCTGGCCAAACCTTTCCGCCGCGATGGGCTGATGGAGGCCGTAACCGCGGCACTGCGCGCGCGCGCGGGGGTCTGACCAGCCGGATATTTCCTTGCGGAACGCTCCCGTGCGGGATAGAGCGGGGCCGGTTGCCTCAGAAATGTTCGCCAGCGGTGCTTGACCTATGGGAATTAAGGCAGGATGGAAACGCGCTTCCACAACGCTGGGCGCATGGATGAAGGATTGTCAAATACCATGACGGGACGTCAGGATATCGACCTTAAGGATTACATCCGTCACATTCCCGATTTTCCCAAGCCGGGTATTTTATTCTACGATATTTCAACTCTGATGCGGAACCCCGATGCGTGGCAGATTGCGATGGGCCGCCTGACGCGCCAGATTGCACCCATGCAGCCGGACCTGCTGGCCGCCGTGGAATCCCGCGGGTTCCTGACCGCCGCTCCGATTGCCGATCGTATCGGCTGTGGCATGCTCATGCTGCGCAAAAGCGGCAAGTTGCCGGGCAAGACAATCTCGCACACCTATGAGCTGGAATATGGCTCCGACACGCTTGAAATTCAGGCCGATGCGGTCAAGCCCGGCCAGCGTGTTGTGGTCATGGATGACCTGCTGGCAACTGGTGGCACGCTCGCTGCCTCCATTGACCTGCTGCGCAAGGCCGGAGCCGAGGTTGTTGGCGCGTCCGTTCTGGTTGAACTGACGGGCCTTGGCGGGCGCGACAAGCTGGACACGACTGTAACAAGCCTGCTGTCCTACGAAGACTGAAAGCGGACGACGTTTTTGTATGCCATGCCCTGCGCGTAACGCTGGGTGCAGGACAGGGCATACGAGGTGTGAATACGCTTTTGGGCTTCTTTGGGGTAAGAAGAAGCAGATGGCAGTCTTTCTGATCAGTCCTGACCGGCAGAACGCGGCATGAAGGCTGCGGCGGTTTCATTTGGCCAGTTCTGTCAGGCCTTCAGAACCATTGTCCGGCAGGCGCTCGAAGGGGGAGGCCCCCCGCGTGATCTGAGCAGGCTGCGCTGGCTGTTTGCCCCTAACCTGCTGTCTTTCGGGTATGCGCTGCGAACCACCCTGTCGTCCCTCATAGCCCTTGGCATTGCCTTGTGGTGGGAATTGGGGAGCCCGCAATGGGCCGCCCTGACCGTGTGGATGGTGGCGCAGGGCACGCGCGGCAAATCCATTGCCAAGGCGCGGTGGCATATGTTCGGCATGGTGGTGGGCATGCTCTGCGCCTTTATCCTTGTCGGGAGCATGCCGCAGTCTCCCCTGCTCTATATTTTCTGGCTTGCGGTGGGCATTGGCGGCTTCTGCTTTGTGGGCACCCTGCTGCCCGGCCCCGCCAGCATGACCAATTACCGTATTCATGGCATGCGGGCCTCGGGGTTTACCTACGCCATTATCGCGCTTGATGGGGCTGCCGCTCCGGATCAGATTTTTCATATCGCCATGGCGCGTGTCACGTATATTACGCTGGGCATTGTGGTGGAAACCACCATATCCTCCCTGTTCCAGTACCGGCTTGGCCTGCGGGCCAGAAACAGGCTTGCCACCAACTTTGTGCAGGCGCTTGATGGCGCGGTGCCGGCCCTTGTGCGCCTGCTTGGGGGGGACCGCCGCGCGGTCGCCAATTCCCCGGATGTGTTTACGACCATTGTGGGACTGAGCGATCAGGTCGAATTCGCGGAAGTGGAAATGGGTGAGCACCAGCACGAGGGTGACCATGCCCGCGCCGCCCTTGCCGCCATTGCGGTGCTGATGTCCCGTGGGCTGGACCTTGGTGCCCTGCTCTCCATGCCTGAAAGTCAGGGTAAGGATTATTTGCAGGTCGCGGAGCAGGTGGCGGCTTTTTTAAAGACCATTCCCCAGCGCCTGACAGATGAGTCGCCCGTGGCCCCGGTCCTGCGGGATCTGACCACCCTGCGCGCGACCTGCACCCAGCTTGCGGCCACCTGCCTGGAGCAGGAGATGATCGCGGCCACCAACCCGCCCATTGATGCGACACAGGAGAGCAGCCTCTCGCGCGAGGGGCAGCTGCTCCACAAGCTGGGTGCCATTCTGGATGAGTTGCAGCAGGCCATTGAACAGTTCGAGATGAGCCGCAACCCGAAGCCGCATGACCACTTCAGGTACCCCATGCGCAGCTACCGGGACTGGCGCATGGCCTTTACCAACAGCCTGCGCGCATCTGTGACCATTTTTGCTTCGGGAGTGATCTGGATTGCCACGGGCTGGACTGACGGGCTGACATTCATGATGTTTGTCTCCATTGTCTGCGCCCTGTTCTCCACGTTGGAGCAGCCCGCTCTGGCCACGCAGGCATTTTTGCATGGCACGATTTGTGTCGTGGGCATGAGTGGTCTGCTCGATCTGTGGGTCATAGCCCAGCCAACACTATACGAAACACTGGCCCTCTGTCTGGCCGTGCCCATGCTGGTAGGGGGGCTGGCCTTTGCCTGGCCCCCGCTTGTACTGGCGGCAGTTGCCTATAACCTGTTCCTGCCCATTCTCATCGGCCCGATGAATCAGGGGCGGATGGATGAAATCCTGTTTTTCAACACTGCTCTGCCGCTGTTTCTGGCCATGGTTTTTTCCATGTGGATGTACCGGCTCTTTCTGCCGTTTGACCCGGATGGCCTGCGCTGGGACCTGCGCGTAAGCATTCTGCGCCGCCTGCGCAGGCTGGCCCAGCATCGCGCTCCCCCGCCCATGACCGAAGTGGTCGGCCGTGGGGTGGATGGCTTTGTCAGGCTGGCATCCATGACAACAGATGACGGCAATACCTATGTGCGTGACCAGTATGTGAGCGGTGTGCTCTCGGGCATGACCATAGAGCTTAATCTTTTGCGCCTGCGGGTTATTCTGGCGCGCAATATTCTGCCAGATGCCGCCCGGCACGCCACACAGGCAATGATGAACCGCATGCAGCAGTTTTCGGGCCGGTATGGCGGGCAGTATGGGCGTACAGCACGGGCGGCCGATCTGGCGGTGGAATACCTCTCGCGCATGGAACAGGCCGAAACTAATCTGTCCGTGCGCGAGGAAATGTTGCGTGTACTGGCCAGCCTGCATGTGATTGCAGCGGAACTTAAAGAGAATCAGGCGTTCTTTGACGCATCCACCCCTTATCTGGACAGGGCGTTTACCTGAGCGCAAGCTGGAGCAGTGACGGTAGGGCCGGGCATAAGGGAGAAACATCATGCCAGAAGCAGGAGTTGCATGGGATAATGCGCGGGCCAGAACCCTGCTGCGCTCCATGTTTGATGCTGCCGTAGCCAGTGCAGACCCGTTTATGGTGCTGGCCAAACACCTGCCCCCCAAACCCAGAGGGCGCTGCATTGTGGTTGGGGCGGGCAAGGCCTCGGCCGCAATGGCCGCAGCTCTGGAAGCCGCATGGCCGGATGTGCCGCTTGAAGGTGTGGTGGTCACGCGTGACGGGCATGCCGCCCCCACCCGCCATGTGCGTATTCTGGAAGCCTCCCACCCTGTCCCCGATGCCCGGAGCGAGGCAGCCGCCCGCGCCATTATGCATGCCGTAACGGGGCTTGAACCGGATGATCTGGTGATTGCTCTTGTATCGGGCGGGGGGTCGTCCCTTCTGGCGTTACCCGCGTCGGGGCTGACGCTGGAAGATAAACGCCTTGTCGGGCGGCAACTGCTGCATTCTGGCGCGACCATTACGGAAATGAACACCGTGCGGCGCTACCTGTCCGCCATCAAGGGTGGGCGGCTGGCGCAGGCCGCCCACCCTGCACAGGTGCTGACACTGGTGATCAGTGACGTGCCGGGGGATGATCCATCGGTGATTGCCAGCGGACCAACCGTGCCACCCTCAGGCACGGCGGCGGATGCGCTGCGGATTGTGGAAAAGTATGGGCTGGACCTTTCCCTCACTGTGTGGGGGGTGCTGGAACAGGCTGTGGCAAACCAGCAGGACCATAAACCCGTAGCGGACCCGCGCAACCGTGTGGAGCTGATTGCCACCCCGCTTATGGCGCTTATGGCCGCAGCGGACGTTGCGCGGCAGCAGGGGGTGACCCCGCTTGTGCTGGGTGATGCACTGGAAGGGGAAAGTCAGGTTGCCGGTATTCTGCTGGGTGGCATGGCGCGTTCCGTGCATGCGCATGGTCTGCCCGTTCCCTCGCCTGCGGTGCTGTTAAGCGGGGGGGAAACAACTGTGACCATCCGCGCGGGGGAACGGGCTGGCAAAGGCGGGCGGAATACGGAGTTCCTGCTCTCCTGCGTGCATTTTCTGGGTGGGGAGAGTGGTATCTGGGGGCTGGCAGGCGATAGTGATGGCATAGACGGTACGGAAGATGCCGCCGGCGCCATTTTTGCGCCTGATACACTGGCCCGTGCAGCGCAGGCAGGCTGTCTGCCTGAGCCATTCCTGCGGAACCATGACAGCTACAGTTTTTTCAAGGCGGTGGATGATCTGCTCATGACCGGGCCAACGCTGACCAATGTCAATGACATCCGCCTGCTTCTGATCGCCTGAAAAATTCGTGCCTAGTCCTGCAATGCGCGGGCGACCTCGCGCCGCAGGGCTGGAAGAACAGTGGCCCCGAATGCGGGCGTGCGCCGTTCCCACGCCCCTGTGCGCCATGAAGGATGGGGAAGGGGGAAGTAGGTAGGCAAAAACTCTTCAAACCGCGCGACCCGGTCAAACACCCCACCTTTGCCCAGTACATAATTCTGCGCATAGGAGCCTACCAGCAGGGTGAGCCGGATATTGGGCAGATGTTCCAGAATGCGTTTGCGCCATAAAGGCGCACATTCCGGCCTTGGGGGGCGGTCTCCCCCTTTGGGCAGCACGCCGGGGTAGCATAGCCCCATGGGTACGATGGCGACTTTTTCCGTATCGTAAAAAAGGCTGCGGTCCATGCCCAGCCATGTCCGCAGGCGATCGCCCGAGGCATCGTTAAAGGGAATCCCCGTTTCATGGACCTTGGTGCCGGGAGCCTGCCCCGCAATCAGCAACCGTGCGCGGGGGGAGATATGGAGCACCGGGCGTGGCCCAAGTGGCAGGGCATGGGCACAGGCCGAGCAGGCGCGGACCTGCTGGAGCAGTGCGTGTAACGGGTGGTCCGTTTCTGTGTGCGCCAGAATCTGGGCTCCTGTTGGTTCCGGGGGCGGCATGGGTGTTGCATCCGCATCGGAGTGGGTGAGGCACCCTTTATGTATGGTCGGGGCGTCTGGAAAAAAGGACTGGAATGTCTTCTTCCGACATTTCTCCAGAACCACGGAACACAAGGTTCAGGGGATGGATGAACTCCGTCGTTTCAGGTCATAAAAAAACACCGCAGCGTTGCCACTGCGGTGTTTTTGTAATCAGGCCCATCTGGTGAGGGGCAGACGTAAGGTCGGTCAGACCTTACTGTTCTGTGTCCACCCCGGTATGGGTCTGCGGAGCAAAGGTCCAGCCAGAGCCGTAAGGCTGCGGCATGAACAGGCCCCAGGTTGCCGTGGCGGACGTGGGGTCAGCCCAGCCGGTGGTCGGGATCGGAGTATGGTCCAGACGGAGTTTCTGAACGTCAGCAGCCGTCACGTTAGCTGGAGCCTTGTTGCCCCAGGCAGAGCGGACAAAGTTGACCACATCAGCCATCTGCTGGTCGGACAGAACGCTCTTGTAGTCCGGCATGGCAACGGCGGAAGGTGCCCAGTTGGTGGGTGGCAGAACACCACCAGCCATAACAATATGGGCAACGGAGGTCGGGTCATCCCCAACAACAACCGGGTTACCAGCCAGAGGCGGGAACATCCGGGCAACACCACCACCATCGTTACGATGGCAGGCAGCGCACTGCTCAACATAGACCCGAGCACCCGGGTTGTTGGCTGTGTTGCCAGAATCCAGAGCCTGCGCCGTGGACGGATCGTACGTGTAATCCCCCCGTGACGGCGGAACCGGTGGCAGGGATTTCAGGTATTTCGCAACGGCGTGCAGGTCGGAGTCCGTGAAGTACTGGGTGCTCCAGCCAACCACGTCGGCCATGCCGCCAAAGACTGCGGCGTGGTCGGTACGACCGGATTTGAGGAACTGGAAGATGTCCTCTTCAGACCAGCGACCCAGACCCACAACCGGGTCGTTGCGCAGTGTGGGCGCAATCCAGTTGTCGATCGGCGCGCCACCCCCCAGGAAGTCCGGACCACCGGAGGCATCCAGAGCTTTTTCCTGCATGGCGAAGCCACGCGGCGTATGGCACATGCCGCAATGCCCCGCACCCGTTACCAGATACTCGCCACGGGCGATGTCCGCATCCGTACCTGGAGCAGGTGTAAAGTCCTTGGGCGCGGGCGCAAACATGGAGCGCCAGATAGCCAGCGGCCAACGCATGGACAGGGGCCAGCTGATGCCGACCTCACGGTTCTTCTGGGCAACAGGTTCCACACCATGCATGAAGTAGGCGTAGAGCGACTTCACATCGTCCTGCGTCATGCGGGAGAAGGCCGGGTACGGCATGGCCGGATAAAGCGTGCTGCCATCCTTGCGGATGCCATGGCGCACGGCTTCATCAAAGTCCTTCAACGTGTAGGTGCCAATCCCGTAGGTGGGGTCTGGCGTGATGTTGGTCGAATAGATCATGCCGACGGGGGTTTTGATCGCCAGCCCACCTGCAAATTTCTGACCATTCAGTGCTGTGTGGCAAGCCACACAGTCACCTAGACGGGCGACATATTCGCCCTTTTTGATCAGGTCTTCATCCGCTCCCTGCGCGTGTGCCAGGGAGGTTCCTGCCAGAAGCCCGACAGTGACCGCTCCAAGAGCGGCTTTGAGTCTGTTCATCATCATTTTTACCACTGTATCGCTTGTGTACCGAATGACGTCATGACTGCCGCTTTATTGGGGCGTAATGCCCACGACAGGGGTCTGAGGAACTCCCTGAGCGTTCTTACGGGCATCCACTTCGCGCTGATAGCTCTCGTTCGCCCTCTTGATGAGGTACTGACGAATGGATTCGATTTCTTCAGGCTTCATGCTCGTGTCAAAACGGTCCATACCGTAAGCGGTCAGCGCACCACGGCCTACAACGTTGTAGAACGCATCGTCGTGGCGGATGGCGCCGGACCAGCGCAGGTCTGGGAGCACGCCCGAACCTTCGCCGTTGTCGCCGTGGCAGGTCTGGCAGTAGGTCTGATACTGGAAGTAGCCCTTGGCAGCTTCCTTGGTGTCATATTCCGCAGGTGGTTTGACGGGCAGGAAGCCCAGTTCGTTCATGGCAGGCAGCTGGGCTTTGCCATCGAGCGAGAATACGGCCACGTAGGAGTGGTTGACGGTCCAGCCCGACGTACGGCCCATGGCGCCCATGGAAATCGGGTAGATGCCGCCCCAGCCCACTTCAACCGCAACATACTGCTTGCCGTTTACGCTGTAGGTCACAGGCGGAGCAATAATGCCGCTCTGTGCGTCAAACTTGTAAAGGTCGGCACCGTTGGTTGCGTCGTAAGCGTGGAACTCACCGTTGGCCAGACCCTGGAACAGCAGGTCGCCGCCCGTTGCCAGAACACCACCGTTCCAAGGGCCCTTGTGGTCGATCTTCCACACGGTTTCCATTTTCACAGGATCCCATGCGAGCAGTTCGCCCTTGAGGTCTTTCAGGTAAGCCGAGCGGGCTTCAGGCGAGTCCGGCAGGCCGGTCTTGGTCATGTCCAGACCAAGGTTCCATGAATCCGGGTGGGGTTTGAAGCCACCTGCCTGATTCTGGTAACCAAACGGAATCTGGTGTGCAGGCAGGTAGATCAGGTGAGTCTTGGGGCTGTACGCCATGGCCATGAAGTTATGGGCACCCAGCGGGCCGGGAATACCGTACCAGAAGTTGCCATTCAGGGTCCACAGGCCTTCGGGCTTGAAGATCGGGCGGCCGGTCAGCGGGTCCAGACCACTGGCCCAGTTTTCGTACACGTAGTTCTTGCCCGCCAGGAATTCACCCGTCTTGGCGTCCAGCATGTAGAAGAAGCCGTTCTTGGGAGCCTGCACCACAACGTGGCGCATTTCACCATTGATCGGCACATCAAGGGTCATGACCTGCTGGACAGAGGTGTAATCCCACTGGTCCATGGGTGTAGCCTGGAAGTGCCAGACATATTCGCCCGTTTCGGGCTTGACCGCCACAATGCTACCCAGGAACAGGTTGCTGCCGACCCCTTCGGAGCGGTATTTGTAGTTCCAGGGGGAGCCGTTGCCGACAGCCAGATAGACCAGATCGGACACGGGGTCATACACAATGGAGTCCCATACGGTACCACCACCGCCCTGACGGACCCATGCCCCGTTGGGGCCCCATGTCCGGTAGGCTTTGGTCATCAGAACGTTATCCGACGCAGCGTGGTCGGGTTCGTTCTTGTTGTTCGGAACCGTGTAGAAGCGCCATTTCAGCTTGCCGGTTTCCGCATCAAAAGCGGAGACAAAGCCACGCGCACCAAATTCCGCGCCACCGTTGCCGATGAGCACAAGACCCTTGGCAATACGCACAGCGCCGTCAACCGTATAGGAGCGCTGTTTGCCCAGAGAGGCATCGGCAGGAATGGTGTTGATTTCCCACACTTTTTTGCCGGTTTTGGCGTCCAGTGCAATCAGGCGGCCATCAAACGTGCCAAAATAGACCTTGCCGTTCCAGTAGCCCGCGCCACGGTTGACCGTGTCACAGCAGCCCTTGTCAGCAATGTTGCCGGGCACCTTGGGGTCGTATTCCCACAGCAGCTTGCCGGTTGCCGCATCAAGGGCCTTCATTTTGGACCAGTTGGTCGTGGCATACATAATGCCGTCCACAATCAGAGGCGTGCCTTCCTGACCGCGGTTGCTGTCCAGGTTGAAGTACCAGGCCAGCTTCAGGTTCCCGACATTGGAGCGGTTGATCTGATCCAGCGGGCTGTAGCGCTGTTCAGAATAGGTGCGTCCATAGGACAACCAGTTTTCGGGGTGCTCATCAGTATGGATGATGGCTTGTCCCGTGTCACTCTGACTGTCGGCACGGGCAGGAGCTGCTGCGTAAGGCAGGGCAGCAGCGCAGATTGTTCCAGCCGCGAGAATTCCTAGCAGCGAACGTCTCTTGGCGGAGGCGGGGCGGGTCATGCGTTCATGTCCTCGACTGTGTATCAAGATGAGGAAAAATAGAGCCGGAAATCCGGTTTCTCACACATCAGCCAAGGCGGGCGCTGTATGTCAATCACGCCGAGAGAATAGCTGCGTCCCCACGTATTCGTTCTTTGTAGAGATCAGGGGCGCGAAAGATCGGTTCCGGTGTATGCCGGGGCAGGAACGGAACTCTGGAAAAACCATGTTATAACAAACTGGCTGAGGGTGAGAGCCCCTCTGCAAACTGGTATTCCGCCATCACTTCCCAAAAGGGGTTTTCACGGTTTTTCCCAGTCTTGAACACGGTGAATTCGTAAACTTCTTCTATTTGGGCAAAGAGATGGCGATGGGTTGCAAGCCATAAACTGCACACATCCGGGTCCACATCGGTTATGTCTGCCAGAGCGATGCCCGAGGGGATGAGAGAGCGCGTCGAGGGGACGCCAGCCAGCCGCGCCTGGTTTCTGATTTTCACGGAAAGGTGATCTATAACAGAGGCTTCTACCGTGGCCTCCAGCATGATTCGGTTCTGTTTCAGACTTACATCAAAACCCGTATGCCGGAGTGTTACCGGGGCAGGCAGGTGGAGTGTGTACAGGGTCTGGTCCAGCTCCTCCCAGACCTGCGGTGGCATGCGTCCAAAGGCCACGAGGGGCAGATAGAGCAGTGGCAGGGGCTTCCAGTCCCGGGATGGAAAAAAGTTTTGAAAACCGTGGAGGAAAAGACGCATCTCCATTGGGAGCGAAAGACCGGCGATAAGGTGCATATCCGGGCCTTGTGACTGGCTGCGGGAAGGAGCGGGCCACGAACCGGACAGATCGCCAGCAGACCCTATGACTATATGATGTACCATACCCTTGACGGAAAGGCAGGGCAGCCACAAGTATAAAGCAAAGCCAGCTTGTCTGGGTTAAGGAGTGTAGAAAACCATGTCGTTTAGTCGCGACTACCGTTCCCCCGCATCAGCGTCAGGCTGGAACGATCAGGCCAGTCTGGACGCTGGACTGCGTAGCTACATGCTGCGTGTTTATAACTGGATGGCATCTGGCCTCCTGCTGACCGGGATTGTGGCTTACGTTATTGCCAATACCGGCCTGAGCAGCCTGTTTTTTCAGGTCTTCCAGACTGCCGCGGGTCCATTGCCGCGCCCCACTTTGCTGGGTGATCTGGCCATGCTCTCTCCGCTGGCGTTTGTGCTGGTCATGTCGTTCGGGATCAACCGTCTGTCTCTTCAGGGTGCGCAGGCGCTGTTCTGGGCGTTCTGTACCGCCATGGGCGCCAGTCTGGCCAGCGTGTTCGTGATCTATACCGGGACCTCCATTGTCCGTGTGTTTCTGGTAACGGCCTGCATGTTCGGTGCGACTTCCCTATGGGGTTATGTCACCAAGGCGAACCTGATGCAGTTCGGATCGTTCCTGATGATGGGGCTGTTCGGTCTGATGATCGCCGGTCTGGTCAACCTCTTCCTCAAAAGCCCGACCGTATATTACCTCTACAGCATTGCGGGCGTGCTCATTTTCACGGCGTTCAGCGCCTTTGACGCCCAGCGGATTCGGGTGACCTATCCGCAGTTTGCCGCGTATGAAGGCCCGGAAATGACCGCCAAGCGTAGCGTTTATGATGCGTTGAGCCTGTACCTGAACTTCATCAACCTCTTTCAGTTCCTGTTGCAGTTCATGGGTGTCCGCAATTCCAGCGACTGACGTTCCAAGGCAGCGTTTTCGCTCCTGCCAGTAAGGAAAGCCCGGCCAGTCATGGCCGGGTTTTTTGTATGGGCAGTTATGCTTGGTCCGAATGATGGCATGAAAATCAAGAATGGGTGCAAAAATAGTCCTGATTTCAATTCTTTAAGTTGTAACAGGGATGTGAGATTTTGTGTGCTCCCTAACAACATGAAATTTCAGACTAAATTTTGCCATTATTGGAATTTTTGAATTATTTTGAAACACTGCGTGATGTGTCGTTTGGGCCATGCAGTCGCCTCAAAAGTAGGCAGAAGCCATGCTCACAGCAGCTAACTGATTGTGACGAAAGGCAGATGGAACTTTTCCGACGTTTGAGAATCCCCGCGTAAGGAATAAAGTAGGCGCGATGCGTTTCCGTTGAGCATGGGAGCTGCGCCGTAAGCAACATATTCGGGGTATCCATCTTGGATAACCAGAATGTGCGGCTGGTGCGGAACAGAAAGGGCTCTTCATGCCGGGACGCGGTTTTTCTTGCTGTTGTCAGGCTTCTGTGGCAGCAGGACAAAAGTCTTTGTGAGGCTAAGTTGATGTCAGAACCAAGAGGCGTGCGATGAAAAACAAGTTACTGGCGAGAATGGCGCGATTGGGCGGCCTATCGTCAGCGTTGCTGCTTGCCGGGTGCGAACTAGACGTTCTGGACCCGAAAGGCCCGGTGGGAGAGGGGGTTAAATCTCTTATTACCACCTCTGTGATCGCAATGCTGATCGTAGTGGTTCCGACCATTATTCTGACACTCTGGTTTGCCTGGCAGTACCGCCAGTCCAACACGAGTGCCGAATATCTGCCGAAATGGAGCCATTCCAACAAGATTGAAGTGGTGATCTGGGGCGTTCCGTCCCTGATTATTCTGTTTCTGGCAGTGATCACCTACCAGACCTGTCATTCTCTGGACCCCTACAAGCCGCTTGAGGCAGAAGCCAATACCAAGCCGCTGCACGTTCAGGTTGTGGCACAGGATTGGAAATGGCTGTTCATTTACCCTGAACAGGGAATTGCCGTGGTTAATCAGATGGCTATGCCGGTCAACACGCCTGTTGATTTCGACATCACCTCTGATTCCGTGATGAACTCGTTCTTCATTCCGCGTCTTGGTTCCATGATTTATGCAATGGCAGGCATGCAGACCCAGCTTCATCTGCTGGCAAGCGAGCCGGGCGATTACATGGGTGAATCCGCCAACTACAGTGGGCGTGGTTTTTCGGACATGCGCTTCCATGCCCTGGCAATGAGCAATGATGAGTTCAATGCCTGGGTTGAAAAGGTGCGTGGTTCTTCCGAACAGCTGGATAGCCAGACCTATTCTAAACTGGTTGCACCGAGCGAAGCGAACCCCGTCGAATATTTCGCGCATGTTGAACCCGGCATGTTCAACACGATCGTTGCCAAATACAACAACGGCATGGTCATGGACAAAAGCACTGGCAAAATGATTCAGGTGCAGCAGTCCGCGATGTCCGACATGAATATGAAGGAATAGGATCTATGCTAGGGAGACTATCGCTTTCGGCCATCCCGTTGGATGTGCCGATCCTAGTAGGTACGTTCATCGGCGTTCTCGTTGTCGGTGTCGCGGTACTGGGACTGATTACTTATTACGGCAAGTGGGGCTACCTCTGGAAAGAGTGGTTTACCACTGTCGATCACAAGCGTCTGGCTGTCATGTACATTGTACTGGCGCTGGTTGCTCTGGCCCGCGGTTTTGCGGACGCTGTCATGATGCGTACCCAGCTTGCGCTGGCTTATGCGGGTAACCCCGGTTATCTGCCCCCGCATCACTATGACCAGATCTTCTCCGCTCACGGGACGATCATGATCTTCTTCCTGGCCATGGCGTTCATGACCGGTCTGTTCAACTTCATTGTGCCGCTGCAGATTGGCGCACGTGACGTGGCTTACCCGTTCCTGAACAACCTGAGCTTCTGGATGACGGCTGTTGCGTTCATGCTGGTGAACATTTCCCTGTTCGTTGGTGAGTTCTCGCAGTGCGGCTGGCTGGCTTATCCCCCGCTGTCCGAAATGCAGTTCAGCCCGGGCGTGGGTGTTGACTACTATATCTGGGCAATCCAGATCTCTGGTGTTGGCACACTGCTGACTGGTGTGAACTTCTTTGTCACCATTGTTAAGCTGCGCGCTCCAGGCATGACCTGGCTGAAGATGCCCGTGTTCACGTGGACGGCTTTCTGCTCTTCCATCCTGATCATGGCAACCTTCCCCGTGCTGACGGTTGCTGTCGCCCTGCTGGGTCTGGACCGTTACTTCGGTATGCACTTCTTCACCAATGATGGTGGCGGCAACCAGATGCTGTACCTGAACCTGATCTGGGCTTGGGGTCATCCGGAAGTTTACATTCTTGTTCTGCCTGCCTTTGGTGTGTTCTCCGAAGTTGTGCCTGCCTTCTCCGGCAAGCCGCTCTTCGGTTACAAGACCATGGTCTATGCAACCTGCTCCATCATGGTGCTGTCCTTCCTCGTGTGGGTGCATCACTTCTTCACCATGGGCGCTGGTCCGGACGTGAATGCCTTCTTCGGCATCGCAACCATGATCATCTCCATCCCGACCGGTGTTAAGCTCTTCAACTGGCTGTTCACCATGTATAAGGGTCGCATCCAGTACCATGCCTGCATGTATTGGGCTGTTGGCTTCATGGTGGTGTTCACCATCGGTGGTATGACCGGTGTTATGATGGCCATCCCCGGTTCCGACTTTGTGCTGCACAACAGTCTGTTCCTGATTGCTCACTTCCATAACGTGATTATCGGTGGTGTGTATTTCGGTTACGTCTGCGGCATGAACTTCTGGGCTCCGAAGGTTCTTGGCTTCAAAATGAACGAAGCCTGGGGCATCCGCGCCTTCTGGTTCTGGCTCGTTGGCTTCTTCTTTGCCTTTATGCCGCTGTATGTCCTCGGCTTCGAAGGCATGACCCGCCGTATGAACCACTATGACAACCCGGCCTGGCATCCCTGGATGCTGATCGCTGAAGTTGGTGCAGTGCTCATCCTGCTCGGTGTTGTTTGCCAGCTGATGCAGATTTTTGTCTCCATCCGCGACTGCAACAAGCCTGAAAACCGTGACTTCACGGGCGATCCCTGGAACGGCCGTACGCTGGAATGGTCCACTTCCTCTCCTCCGCCGGTGTATAACTACGCCATTGTCCCGCATATCAGCTCGCTTGATGCTTATATGCACGACAAGGAAAACGGCATTGATACCCGTCAGGCTGGTGCTCAGTACGAAGCAATCCATATGCCGAAAAACACGGCAGCTGGTATTTCGGCTGGTGTTTTTGCCCTGATCTTCGGTTTCGCCGCCGTGTGGTACATCTGGTGGCTGGCAGCCATTGGCCTTGTGGGCGTGATCGCAACGATCATTGCACGCAGCGCTAACAAGGATATTGACTACTATATCCCTGCCGAAGAGGTTGCCCGGATCGAAAACGAGCACACCCGTAAACTGATGGCACAGGCAGCAGAATAATGGCACAGAACACAACTGTTCCGACCGCAGGCCACGACGAACATCACCACGAAAGTACGGTGGTGTTCGGGTTCTGGGTCTATCTGATGACGGACTGCATTATCTTTGGCTCCCTGTTTGCCACGTTTGCAGTTCTGCGTAACCAGTTCAACGGTGGGCCAACCCCACACGAACTGTTCGAGTTTGGTGGGCTTGGGCTGGAAACAGCCCTCCTGCTTCTCTCCTCCATTACTTATGGGTTTGGCATGATCGCCGCCCATAAGACCCAGATCAACTCGGTTATCATGTGGCTTGGCGTCACATTCCTGCTGGGTCTTGGGTTCGTTGGTCTGGAAGTGCGTGAATTCGCGCATCTGATCGCGGATGGTGCTGGCCCCGATCGCAGTGCATTCCTGTCTGCGTTCTTTACGCTGGTTTCCACCCACGGTCTGCACGTGACGTGTGGTCTGATCTGGATTGTTACCCTGATGGTTCAGCTGATGGGGACAACTGAAATTCCGGAACGCATGATGAACAAGCTCACCTGCCTGAGCCTGTTCTGGCACTTTCTGGATATCGTCTGGATCTGTGTTTTCACCTATGTCTATCTGGCGAGCATGATCTGATGAGCAATCCGAACACATCCTCCTCGGGCGAGAGCCACGGTAGCGTATCTTCGTACCTTATCGGCTTTGTTCTTGCTGTTATCCTGACGGTTCTGTCGTTTGGTGTGGTCATGAGCCACAGCCTTGCGCCAACCGGCACGCTGGCGGTGCTTTCTGTTCTGGCGCTTGTTCAGGTTCTGGTGCACCTGCACTACTTCCTGCACCTGGGTGGCGGTTCTGAAGCACGTTGGAACAACATTGCGTTTGTTTTCACCGTTGCTTTCGTGTCCATCCTTATTGTCGGCACGGTCTTTGTCATGGCGAACACGTCCATGAACATGATGTCTCGCTGATATCATGTCGCTTCGCTGCTCTGGCTTAGGGCAGGGCGGCGGTCAGCAATAAAAACCCCGGGGCTCAGGCTCCGGGGTTTTTTATTGGGCCTGTTGCCGGGCAATGCTGGGGGTGCGGCGCATCGCATCGCCTGTCGCTCTCTGCGAAGGCTGTACTGCGCCCAACAAAAAAGGCACCGGAAAAACCGGTGCCTTTTTTGTTGGTAAAACCCCTTAAGTCAGGTGGGGTTTCAGTCCTTGTGCGGTTCGGGGGAAAGCAGGTCAGCCTTGTTGGGCTTGTCTTTCCATTCCTGTGCATCGGCCGGTGGGGTGCCCTTGCGTGTAATGTTGGGCCACTGGCTGGCATATTTTGTGTTGATTTCCGCCCACGCTGCTGACCGGTCGTCGCTGTCGGGGAAAATGGCTTCGGCCGGGCATTCAGGTTCGCACACGCCGCAGTCAATGCATTCGTCCGGGTTGATAACCAGAAAATTTTCACCGGCGTAGAAGCAGTCAACGGGGCAGACTTCCACACAGTCCATGAATTTGCAGCGGATGCAGTTTTCAGTGACCACGTAGGTCATTGCCATCTCCGAAATTATCTGGCGGTCGAGTGGGGCTCGCCGCGTGGGGTCAGATGGCCAACCTGCCGGTCGTGCCACCAAGGATGGCGCAGATATGATGGGCTTTTTGCACTATGGCAACCCGCATGGATGAAAGGGGGCACTTCAGTGCCCGCAGGGCTGCTCCTACATTTAGCTCCGTAAGGTACGCAGAATGGCAAAAGGACTGTTATTTTGGGCAGTTTGTAGATGTGCCCCGTGTTTGGGACGGTTAGAGCGCTGTTTTCTTTTTTCTGCGGGGCGTGTTGGTAAAACCATAAAAGGCGCGGGTGGCCCGGCGTAATGCGGGGGTAAGGGGGTGGGAGGTTGCAGGCGGACTCCTAACCCTTTGAGCACATGGGGCAGGTCCTTTTTGCTGATCCCCAGACGGGATGCCAGAGAGAGCGGCAAAGGTTTGGGGGTGCTGGCGCACAAAACCCGCAGATCCTGCATGATGCTGGCGGCAATATCGAGTCGAACCAGCGTGTTGTGGCTGAGCAGCCAGCCAAGGCTGGCCAGCAGCGCCTGTGCAGGGGGCGCAAGGGGTGCGCTCAGATGCACGGAAACCGCACCATCAGGCAAAGGCTGCGTTATGGACTGACCCGTGTGGATACGCAGCAGCAGGCTGCGGAGCGCCATGGCATGGGGCTTGAGTAATGGCGAGCAGAAAGCCTGCGTACCATGGAGCCGTATGGCCTGCCGCCGGAGCAGCAGCGCTTCCGCCGGGGGAAGAACGGGGGGAGTGGGCAGGGTGGCAACGCCGCCATTTTCTGTCACGGCATGCACAATGCCGCGGAGCAGGGGGTAATCTGTCACGGCCTGCTCCGCACGAAAGAGCGGGCCAAGGGCATGGGCAAGGACCGAGGCCATAAATTGTGTCAGCCGCTCGCGTATTCTGGCTTTATGGGCGGATTCCAGAAACTCCGCGTCATCAATATGGATCATCGGGTGCAGGACCGAAGGGCCTTTGCGTAAATGGGCGATCGGCTCCTCACACCACAGGATGTGGCCGGTCTGGTTGTCCAGTGTGATCTCGCTCTCAGGGGCTTGCAGAAAACGGGCAACAAGCCGGGGGATCTCGCTCCGGGCAGCGCGCCGTGCGGCTTTGAGAATAAGGGCCTGATCGGAGCGCGCGGCTTCGGGGTCGGGCACAAAGGCAAAGCCGCGCATATGCCCTACGTCATGCCCTTCCACGCGCACTTCCCCGGCCTTGTTAATGGCGCACAGCAGGGGGGCGCCATCCGCCTCTTCCAGCCTGCGGGCCAGACTGGCGGCGCGTTTGTCCACAAACCGGCTGGCCAGGCGCTCGTGCAGGGCATCGGAGAGTGTGTCTTCGAGCATGCGGGTGTGGCACTGCCAGTGCTGGGCGTTTTCCACCCAGTCGGGGTGGGCTGCAACATAGGACCATGTGCGAATACCCATCAGGCGGTGCGTCAGGTCCTCTATCTCGCCCCCTGCATGCTCCAGACTGGCGAGCCGTCCTTTAAGCCAGCTGGAAGGCAACTGCCCATCCTTGGCCAGAATACTGAAGAGCTGGCCACACAGGCGGATATGGCTGTCCAGCCCCAGTTTGCGAAAATCCGGTATCTGGCAGATTTCCCACAGCAGGCGGGTGTGTGCGGCGGTTGTGGCCAGTGTGCGCACGGCAGGGGTCTGCATGAGTGCGCTGAGTGTCTGCATGTCGGCAGCGGGTTCGGCAGGGCGCAGGTTGGGGTGTGGGGTCTTCTGGCACAGGCTGGCATACAGGGCCTGCGGGGAGGCAAAATCGAGCTTGCTGCTGCGCCACCACAAAAAGGGAAGAGGCTCAAACTTGTGGGTTTCCACCGCCTCGGCCATGGCCTCTGGCAGAGGGGGGCACTCCCCGGTGGTGCCAAATGTGCCATCGCGTGTGCCACGGCCTGCGCGCCCGGCAATCTGGGCAATTTCGGCCGGTGCCAGCATGCGGTGGCGCTGTCCGTCAAATTTGGACAGGCCTGCAAAGGCAACATGGTCGATTGTCATGTTCAGCCCCATGCCAATGGCATCGGTAGCGACCAGATAATCCACCTCGCGGTTCTGGTATAGCGCGACCTGCGCATTGCGGGTGCGGGGGGAGAGCTGGCCCATGACTACCGCACACCCGCCCCTTTTGCGCCGGATCAGCTCGGCAATGGCGTACACCTCGGCCATGGAAAAAGCGACAATGGCCGTGCGGGGCGGCAGGCGCGACAGGCGGGTGTGGCCAGTATGGCTCAGGCTGGACAGGCGCGGGCGGGTTTCAATGCTGATGTCGCGGATCAGGCTGCGCATGAGCGGGGCAATGGTGTCCGCCCCAAGGAACAGGGTTTCGGACCGGCCGCGGGCGTTGAGCAGGCGGTCGGTAAAAATATGGCCACGCTCGGGGTCGGCGCAAAGCTGGATTTCGTCCACCGCCACAAAGTCCACCGGGCGGTGCATGGGCATGGCTTCAACCGTGCAGGAGAACCAGCGGGCCTGCGGAGGAATGATTTTTTCCTCCCCCGTAATCAGCGCAACCGAGCGCACCCCTTTAAGCCGCACCATGCGGTCATAGTTCTCACGCGCTAACAGTCTGAGGGGAAAACCGATGACACCGGACGCGTGTGCCAGCATCCGCTCTAGCGCCAGATGTGTTTTGCCGGTGTTGGTCGGGCCCAGAATGGCGCGGACCGGAGCCTGATCTGCGCCCTGGGTTGTGTGCAGGGCAGGAGCCATCTGGCGGGGGGGAACCTTCATGCCGTGCATGGTCCGCTGCCCGCGCCTGAAAAGCAAGTCGGCAATGCGTGCCGCCTCCCCCGTTGCATGATGGAAAAGGGAGGCGCAGGGTACGGACAGAAGGAGGAATGCCATGCCTATTCATGATCTGGACTGCCTGAGCGTTGCGCGCAGGCCGAAGACTCTGTGCACCGTCTATGCCGTGCGGGTCGGTGAGCGAGAGACATGGGTGGCATTGGCAGGGGAGGCGGCAGTCAGCTTTGCCCAGAGCTGTGGTTTTGTCGCACGGGCAGGTCAGCTTGTGCTGGTGCCCGGCCCCGAAGGCAGGGTGCAGGCGCTGTTTGGCCTGCCTGAAAAAAAGACCACACCGCGCGACCCGTTTATATTCGGCAAACTGGCACAGGACCTGCCCGCAGGGGACTGGACCGTGCAGGTGCCAGATGATGTGGTGCGGGATGATGTTATTCTGGGCTTTTGTCTGGGCGCATACCGCTACAGCCTGAAAACCGAAGAACCGGGCGAACAGCCCCGGCTTGTGGTGACGGCGGCCGAGCGCAAGGGGCTGGCGGCACAGATGGCGCGCGCTATCTGCTTTGCGCGTGACCTGATCAATACTCCTGCCAATCTGCTGGGGCCGTCCGAACTCGCACGGGAGGCCAAGACGGCACTCCGCCCGCTTGGGGCTGAGGTGGACGTGCTCAAGGGCGCTGCGCTGGACGAGGCCTATCCGCTGCTGGCGCATGTCGGCAATGGTTCGCGGCGCGGGCCCAGAGTGGTCGTGGCCCGCTGGCACGGTACACATGCTGGCAAGGATGCACCGCTGGTCTCCCTTGTTGGCAAGGGTGTGTGCTTTGATAGCGGGGGGTATGACATCAAACCCTCCAGCGGCATGCTGCGTATGAAAAAGGACATGGGCGGGGCGGCTACCGTGCTGGCGCTGGCTTATCTGGTTATGGCGCAGGATTTGCCCGTGCGGCTGGAACTGCGACTGGGATGTGTGGAAAACAGCGTGTCCGGCCATGCCATGCGCCCGCTGGATGTTATTCGGAGCCGCTCGGGCCTGACGGTGGAAATTGGCAATACCGATGCTGAAGGGCGGCTGGTGCTGAGTGATCTGCTGCATGAGGCAGGCGAGAGCATGCCTGACCTGCTGGTGGATGTGGCGACCCTTACAGGTGCCGCCCGCGTGGCGCTGGGGCCGGACCTGCCCGCCCTGTTCTGCAATGACGACGCCACGGCCATGCTGTTCGCGGAAGCGGCGGAATACGAGGCAGACCCCCTGTGGCGTCTGCCGCTCTGGCCGGGCTATGCAGGCTGGCTTAAAAGCACGGTGGCGGACCTGAACAATATTGCTTCCCGTCCCATGGCAGGAGCAGTTACGGCGGCCCTGTTTTTGGAACATTTTGTACAACCAGACCAGTGCTGGGTGCATATCGATAGTTATGCATGGAATGATTCCAGTAGACCCGGACGGCCAGAAGGCGGGGAGACTCCGGGGATTCGTGCACTTTTTCGTGTTATCCGTTCTCTTTGTGGAACGAATCGGATGGAAAAGAGTTAAGGTTTCCACAGGCCATTCTGGCGTAACATTTTTTTGTGACAGCGCTTTAAAAAATCGTTTCGGTGTCTATATAAAGTGCATCAGATTCATTCCGGTTTGCATATGGGCCGGGAAAACACAGCCGGGCGGGCCAAGGCTCTGGTCCCCGGCACAAAAGGAAGTTGAACGTCATGGCGCAGGCCGCAGAAAAGGCAGAGGATCTGGTCAAGACCCTGCGGGATACCATTGTTGCACTGGTGCGCGGAGAAGGGCCGGACCTGTCCGCCCGTCAGCTCGCCGTGTTCCTGACCTGCTATCTGGATGAGAGCGGGCATACGGTACGCGGTCTGGCGGCAAGCCTGAACGTGTCCAAGCCCGCCATTACCCGGGCACTCGACCGTTTGACCGAACTGGATCTGGCTCGCCGCAAGGTGGACCCGCTGGACCGCCGCTCCGTGCTGGTGCAACGTACCCCTAAGGGCGCTTCCTACCTGAAGGAAATTCGCTCCATCATGGGCACGACCGCGCATGAGGTGGCCCAGAACACCCAGCAGGAAGAAAAAGTGGCAACAGTGCGTCGCCTGCGCCGCGTTGCGGCGGCCTGATCAGCTAGCTTTCGCGCTTATACACGCACGTATAAAGGTTGTCGTGTTGCGGGCTTCGTACCCTTCCGGGAAGGGCGCGGGGCTGTAACCGGCAACCTTTTTGCATGGGGGGCGTTGTTGTTCCTGACTTGTGTCAGATGTTTTCAACCTCAGGTTGCTAACAGTCTTCTGGGCACGCCTGTAAAGGGAGCTGTTCCATGCGTTTTTCTTCTTTTGTTGCCGCTGCTGCTCTGGCTGTATCTGTTGCGGGCGTGCCTGCCGCATACGCCGCCGATGCCATGGGCGCACCCACCGCCAGAATTACCCTGACTGCCAAATCGGCCGATATCGGGCTGGGCTATACATGGGGTGAGGGTAAGCTGACCTACGGTGGCAAAACGCATGCCTTTTCCATTACTGGCGGGACGATTGCCGCTGTCGGTTTTTCCAAGATCGAGGGCACAGGCACGGTTTATAACCTGCACCGCCTGAAGGATTTTAGCGGCACCTATGTTGCCGCCCATGGCGAGGCCACGCTGGGTCAGGGTCTGGGCGGGGCTGTGCTGGAAAACAGGAATGGTGTTCGGATCAAGATCGAGACCATCTCGCAGGGGGCGCGGCTTGCCGGTTCCGCTCAGGGGCTGACGTTAACGCTCAAATAACCGTCTGCCGGGGTGTGTGGCCCTACCATGGGCCAATGGCGTGCTGGCGTGCGCGCAGCACACCCCAAAGGGTCCATGCCAGTTGGGGCAACACAAGCAGGGCTGCACCAGCCATGCCGCTCCAGAGCCCTGTTGTGGGGGCTACAAGGCAGGCTACGCCACCACCCCACAGGGTTAGCCCCCATTCCAGCAGGGAGACAACGGGCACCGCTACGGCGCTACGGTAGATGATCTGGTAAAGGTGCCCCCGGTGCGCCTGCACAAGTGTCTGCCGCATGTACAGACGGCGGATAAGCGTGAACAGCACATCATAAACCAGTGGGAACAGCAGGGCGGGGCCAAGGATTCCCCCGCGCGGCAGGGTAGTATGGCTGGCAATATACAGGCTGGCTATTCCCGCCAGCAGGCCACAGCCCTGACTGCCGACATCGCCCAGAAAAATCCGGGCATGGGGGAAATTAAAGGGCAGAAAGCCCAACAGACAGGTGCTCAGAAGCAAGGCGGGCCATTGCAGTTCCGGCATGCCAAAAAACGGGGCAGCAAGGCCCACGTACAGGGCGGCGCAGGCCAGACACCCTGCAATAAGTCCGTTTAACCCGTCCATGAAGTTAACGGCGTTGCTGATAAAAACCAGCCACAGAACAGACAGGGCCGCACCCGCCAGTGGCGTTGGTCCGGCTAGACGCACACCACCCGCGACAATCAGGCAGGCCGCTATGGTCTGTGCCGCAAACTTAAGGCCGGGATGCCACTGGTAAAGGTCATCCAGCCACGAGACACCGCACAGAAGCACCAGAGCCCCCGCGGCCATGAGGCATGGGAAAGAGAAAACGGGCTGGCCTGTTACTTCCTGCAGAACAGGAAAAAACAGCCCGAACGCCACCATAACCCCGATTCCCCCCCCTTTGGGTGTGGGGGTGGCATGGGCGCTACGGTGGTCGGGGTGGTCCATGACCGCCAGCCTGATCATGCACCGCACAAGGATCGCACACAGCAGGGCAGCGCTGGGCAGACATGAAAAAGCCAGAACGGTGGAAAAAAAAGACATGAAAGAGAGGGTTGTCCAGTTAGACTGCTTCTAGGATGTCGGATGCTGGGCTATAAGCGCAGAATCATGGTATCGCAACGTTCTCAGCTCCAGCATCATTATGCAAGATTTTGGCCGCTGAACAGGATTGTCCTGAATATTCTGCTCGATGGTGCGCTGGCAGCGTTGGCGGCACTGTTCGCCTGCTGGCTGGCGGCTCCTTATGGGGTGCAACTGCATCCATTGTGGTTTGCCCTTGCGGGTGGCGCCTCACTGGTCGTGGGGGGGCTTCCTTTCAGGCTGCCGCAACAGTACTGGCGTTTTTCGGGCATGCCGGACCTGCTGGGGCTTGCCGGAGCGTCACTCAGCAGCGCCCTGCTGCTTTCCGCCGGGGGTGTGTGCGTGGGGCTGCCTCTGCCCAGTGTTGCATTCCCCTTTATTTACACGCTGGTGCTGCTGGTTCTGCTCGGCGGGATACGGGTGTTCCACCGTCTGGCGCACAGGGCAGGCGGGCCAAGGGTCGATGGGCAGAGCGTTCTGCTGGTTGGCTCGGATGCAGCTGCGGATCTGTTTATTCAGATGGCGGAACGTGGCAGGCACATGAATGTCCGCATTGCCGGGTTGGTGGGGCTGGACCGGTCACAAACGGGCCACCGGATTCGTAACGTGCCAATTCTGGGGCACCTGGATGAGCTTGCCCGTGTTCTGGAGCAGATGAACAAGGCGGGGCACCTGCCAGAAGCTCTGGTGGTGCTGGACCCTGACTGCAGGGGCCGCGCGTTAAGCCAGATGCTGGATATGGCGGCAGAATACGGTCTGGCCGTGCTGAGACCGCCGGTCATGCTGGACATGACCCCGGCAGAGCAGGTGCGTTTGCAGCCAATGCAGCCTCAGGACCTGCTGAACCGCCCGCAGGTCCCGCTGGATCAGGCTGGGCTGGACCGCCTGATCAACCAGCGTTCGGTTCTGGTAACGGGGGTCGGGGGGACCATTGGCTCCGAACTGGCGCGTCAGATTGCCCGTCATGCTCCTGCCTGCCTTGTTCTGCTGGATCATGGTGAGTTCGCTCTGTGGCAGATTGATGTGGAACTGGCGGAGTGTGCGCCGGACATTACGCGCAAGGTGGTTGTGGCCGATGTGCGGGACGAGGAGCGGATTAACGCCATTATGGCCCAGTACAAGCCCGATCTGGTGTTTCATGCGGCAGCGCTCAAGCATGTTCCGATTGTGGAGGCCAATCCGGAGGAAGGTGTTTTGACCAACCTGCACGGTACGCGCGTCGTGGCCGATGCCGCAGCCCGGCATGGGGCGGCTGCCATGATCGTTATTTCCACCGACAAGGCGGTTAACCCTTTTAATCTGATGGGTGCTACCAAGCGCGCGGCAGAAATGTACTGTCAGGCGCTGGATGTACAGGCCCGCTCTTCGGGGCGGCCGGAGGCCATGCGCTGCATTACGGTGCGGTTTGGCAATGTGCTGGGGTCTACCGGCTCTGTGGTTCCCCTTTTCCAGCGTCAGTTGGAGCGGGGTGGCCCGCTCACCGTAACCCACCCCGAAGTGCGGCGTTATTTTATGACCGTGCCTGAAGCCGTGGGGCTTGTTCTGCAGGCATGTGTGCGGGGCATGTCCTGTGCAACCGGGACGGAGATGGAGAGCCTGCTCCGTCAGGGCGGTATTTTTGTGCTGGATATGGGGGAGCCTGTTAAAATTGTGGACTTGGCCCGGCAGATGATCTGTCTGGCGGGCCTTAAACCGGATGAGGACATCGCCATTCATTTTACCGGTCTGCGTGCAGGGGAAAAACTGTACGAGGAACTGTTCCATGGACGTGAGACCCTGGTGCCGACCGATGCTCCCGGCCTGCTCATGGCAACACCGCGTGTCGTGGAGGTGGATGAGGTGCGCGCAGCCGTGGACCAGATTACCGGCTATGCCCGGTGCGGTGATGTCTCCGCGATCTTGCAGGCCCTGCGCATGCTGGTGCCTGAGTTCGACCATAACCCTAACGGGGATGTGCGGGCGCTGGCTCCGGCTGGTGCAAATTCCTCGGGTGCTGTACAAGACAGGCAGATAAAAGCCGACGGCACGGAGCAGATGGCACCATGAGCAGTTCAGACAACAGGCCCATTGCGTTTCTTGACCTCGCTGCCCAGCAGAAGCGGCTGGGACCTGTGCTGCGCCAGCGTCTGGACGCTGTGCTGACCCATTGCCGTTTTGTTATGGGGCCAGAAGTTGCAGAACTGGAGGCCCGTCTGGCAGCATGGGCGGGTGCACGGGAGTGCGTGGGTGTGTCGTCCGGCACGGATGCGCTCCAGATTGTCATGATGGCCGAAGGCATTGGCCGGGGGGATGCAGTCTTTCTGCCCGCCTTTACCTATACCGCCACGGCGGAGGTGCCTCTGCTACTGGGGGCAACGCCGGTTTTTGTGGATGTGGACCCCAAGACATTCCAGATTGATCCTGCGCATCTGCAAAGCCGGATTCAAGCCGTGCGGGCGGCAGGCAAGCTGCGGCCGCGCGCCATTGTGGGCGTGGACCTGTTCGGCCAGCCCGCTCCGTGGCCGGAACTTCGGGCCATTGCCGCAGCGGAAGAGTTGTTCCTCATGGCGGATTGCGCCCAGTCTTTCGGGGCGGAACTGGCGGGCAAACCGCTGGGGTGCGAGGCCACGGCAACCACCCTGTCCTTTTTCCCGTCCAAACCACTGGGGGGGTATGGGGATGGTGGTGCCATTCTGACGGATGACCCTGAGCGCGCTGCCTTGTACCGCTCCCTACGCACCCATGGCGAAGGAGCAAGTCGGTACGAGGTCCTGCGTACGGGCATGAATGGTCGGCTTGATACGTTGCAGGCGGCGGTTCTGCTGGCCAAGCTGGAGAGCTTTAAAGATGAGCTGGACCGGCGCGATGTTATCGCCAAACTGTATGATGCAGGGCTTGCCGGATGTGTGCAGGTGCCAGCGCGTGTGGCCGATAGCCGCAGTGCATGGGCCATTTACGCCATATTGCTGGCAGATACAGCCGAGCGGGACGCCCTGCAGGCGCGTTTGACGGATAATGGGGTGCCTTCGGCCATTTATTACCCTTTGCCATTGCATAAACAGCCTGCCTATCGTGACCACCATGATGGTACGGCCCTTCCTGTTTCCGAAGATCTGGCACAGCGTATTCTGGCCCTGCCTATTCATCCGGAACTGACAGACCAAGACATAGCGCGCGTGATTGCCGCAGTCAGAGGTTAAGAAAGACATATCATGCGGAAAGAAACAGCGTTTATTATTGGTTTTCTGGTTTTGACAGTTAGCACATCGGTTGCAATCTGGACCTTTGCCCTTCCTAACTTCAAACCTGTTTCATTCCCGACGGTTGTCAGTGGTATTATTGATGTGGGGCCAATGCATCACCAGCGTCCGCTGGATAAGGACGAAGTGGCGGATCTGAATAAATGGCTTTCGGGGCATAAGTCCGGCTGGGGGCCGTTGAGCCGTACCCCACCGTCCTCGGGGGATTCGCACCTGCTGCTCAAGGACGCTCAGGGCAAGGACGTTCTGACCCTTACACTGTGGACCGGGATTAGTGCAGCCGATTGGAATGCTACGGTTTTTGTGGAATCACCCGATGGTGGATGGGTACGCACGGAAACATTTTCCAATAAGGAATTTGCCCCATTGCGCATGATGGTTGACCAGTATCCGTTCAAACATTCCAGTTTTCCATAAGGTGGTTGCAAGGTGGAGGGTTCTAAAAACCTCTTGGTTTTGAAGCCCTCTCTGTGTTTCCATTTCTTCGGTTTTTATTGGAGGAATGGCGATATGAAACAGCCCGGTTTCTTTGATGTTGAAGAGCAGCTTGCCTGATTGAGCGGGCTGGGTGAGCATCTGGAAGTGTTTTCCTGAACTGTGGATTTTGAAATCTTCCGTTCTGATATGGACAAGATCCGAGCCTATGTGGATGGAAGCAAAGGCGGGCGTCTTCCGTTTGATCCGGTTCTGATATTTAAAATTCTGGTCAGCCACGCTGAACAATTTGTCTGATGAGCGAACAGAATATCCGATAAACGACCGCCATTCCTTCATGCGTTTCCTTGGCTCTGGTCTGTCGGACAGAGTGTCCGATGCCAAAACGGTCTGGCTGTTTCGCGAATGCCTGACACAGGCTGGTGCTATTGAAAGACTGTTTGAGCGGTTTAAAGTGGCCGTGCGGAACACCGGTTATCTGCCGATGTCAGGCCAGATTCTGGACGCAACGTTGGGCGCGGCTCCAAAACAGCGCAATATCAATGGAGAGAAGGAGGATCTTCAGGAAGGACGGCTCCCTAAAGACGGACAGGACAGACTGACAAAGTTATCGCACAAATTAGCGTACAAGACATCGTTTAACGGTTCTTCGATCCCACCACGTTACTTCATTCATAAAATAAATAAATTTTTATTTTTGGTGATTTTACGCTGTATTATCAGAAATTTTCCATACGGGTGCGCATAATAATTGGGTAATGTCTGTAGAGGGTTCTGGTATCAGTAAACAAAAGGCAGAAGCTTCCAGCGGACCTGTTTTGACCAAAGAGACCATTGTGGGTCTGTGGAAAGCATTTTTTCTTCCGCCTGAATACGCAGAATTTGTACAAACCATGCGCTAAAAATGGTACAAATATTCCAAAGACTAAAATTATAAAGCAGGAACCCAAGGCTGGTTAACATATAGCCTGCATACATCGGATGCCGAATAAGACGGTATGGACCATAAGTTTTTACAATTCGTACGGCGGCAACAATCGCAAAGCTTCTTCCCAGGCAGACTTTGGCGGAAAGACTGACAAGAATCCCTATAAAAGATAGAATAAAGCAGAAAGTAACAGAAGCAAGATGGGTGTCACTGGCATGAGTAGAGACAATCTGAGCAGCATATGTTCCCAGAATGGCTAAGATCCAGTCTGTTGTGTTATGGCTTATTTTTCCGGGGGATCTAAATAATGTGAAAAAAAGATCCAGAATCATTTCAAATAAATATAATATTAATATGGGGTTCGAAACAATAAATATTGATGAGAAGTTGTTATAAATAAAATAAATATATGGGCATATGATAATAGTTTTTTCCATATATTCATGAGATAAAAATCTTTTCATTTTTTGATTGTCATTGTTTTTATCAAGCATTTTGCGGGTGTTTTTCAAGATAATGGTGGCGGCGTAAAACAAGGCAGAGAAAAATTGTGGCAACAATGGGTTCAACAGGAAAATGATAACGCCAAGTCAAGATAAGTGTAAAAAAAGGTACAAAATATAATACAAGCAGGAAGGGTTTTTCCCATGAGAAAAATCCTGTCCGGAAAGCTGTATTGATAACCCATATTGCGGGGATGAGCATATATGTCAGATCATAATGTAAGAGGTAGGGTGTGCATAAAGGAGACGCGGCCAAGGACAGAATAACATTATTATAAATATTTTTACTTTTTATAGTGTTGTACAGAACACAGGCGACAACAATGAGCGAAAATGTGATCTGTATCCAGAAGGCCGCAATAAATGGGAGGCCATGCACGCTTAGAAATCCAAAAACTGTGATAAAAATCTGACACAAAGAAACATCATGCAACATGCTGTTGTGCATCACATGAGAATATTCAAAAAAACGCTTCCAGATTTCAAGGCCAAATACGCAAGAGGAGAGAATGACCAGGAATGAAGCGGATGTAGTCATGCCTGCGACAATCCGCCATTGTCTCGAAAAAATCAAACAGAGAGGCACCAGAAAAACAACATGGGGTTTGATGACGAGCAGCCCCAGAACAAGACCCGATAGAAAAGGCTTCTTTGTAAGATAGAAAATCCCCATCGCTAGAATGATAGTAATCAGCAGGCCATTTTGCCCGGTTAAAAGGGAGACGATGAATTGAGGGGAGAAAAAGGCAAAGGCCGTAATTGACCAGTTTTTACATAACAGATTCAGGGTTTTAGCTGTTATGATTGGCGCGCTGAATGCCCAAAGTGTGTAGGACAGTGTATATGTGAAAAAAGCGAGTGGCCAAATAAAAAAAAGCATAGGGGGAGGGTAAAGGAAGGGTAATTTATAAGGATGGCTTAAAAATTGCTCGCTTTGCATGACTGCCTCATGGGCCGCGGTATTATAAATATCAGAAAAATGACCGTGAAGTATTTGCGAAGATGCGGCCCAAAACAGAATAAAATCACCACCCAATTTAAAATTGACCAGCAGGTTTTTGGGGGTCGTAAAGTATGCAATAGAGAAAACAGTAAAAAAGACGAAAACATAAATTCTCAAATAAGCATCACATCGATCTTTATTAAGAAAAGTCATAAACTTCAACTCAAAATAAACGCGATCTATTATTTTTTTTAAAGGATTCTCTGCGAACATTTATGCATTAACTCTAAAGAATTATGAGGATATGTGAGGGGAAACTAAAAGAAATCAACAAAGATTACAACATCAGAGTAGATTGTGTGTGAAGTTTTTTGATTTTTTGATTTAAAGCAATTACTATACGCGGCAGGATGCTTTATATAAGCGTTTAGGTATGTTATCTGCCGCAAGGTGGATTCCCTATTGGGTTTATTAGTTAAGGAGAGTGTGTATGTTACACGTAAATGAATATGCAACTATCATTGCCCGTTTTTTTGCCATTAAAGATAAGCGTGGCGTTACGGCAATCGAATACGGTCTGATTGCTGCTCTTATCGCTGTGGTGATCATTACGGCTGTGAAATCGGTCGGCACCAATTTGAGTGCAGTGTTCAGTTCGGTGGCGACAAGCCTTACATCGTCGTAATTGTAAAAAACAGCTTGTGCTTCTATACTTATTCAATGCTGTTTAGGTCTGGAGGCGCAAGTTACGCCGTGTTTGGTGCTGTGCGGGGCTTATAGTGGTGTCGTGGTTTGTGATCATGGCTGCTTATGCCCTGCTTGGCCATGCAGTGTGGGTTGACCTGCGGGTGCGGGAGATACCTGACTGGGTCAGTCTGGGTCTTTTGGTTCTTGCGGTTTTGAATGGTGCGGCAACCCATTGGGCTTCACTCGCCTGTGGTGTTCTGATTTATCTCCTGTTTTTTTTCTTGTGGAGTGTCGGAGTCGTCGGGGGTGGAGATGTTAAGCTGATTGCCGCAACGTCACTGTTTTTTATACCGTATGAACAGCTTATTTTTCTTTTGAATATTGGTTTGGCTGGTGGCGTGCTGGCAATGTTGTATCTCTTTGGTAGGAATCGACTGCCAATCGTATCAAAGAGGATAACGAAAATTCGCGTTCTTCGCGTGGAGTCATGGCGGATCAGGCGGGGTATGCCCCTGCCATATGCTGTGGCTATTGCGGTTGGCTTTATTATGACGACCCTGCGGGGTGAGTGGTAGGCGGTAAGGAATGATCACGCGTATTGCGATGTTGTTCATTGGTGTGATCGGGTTGATTGGTCTTTTTGTGCTCGGGAAAGTTATAATGTCCCCCGCGCCCGCGCCACAGAAGGTTGTGCAGCAGGAAGTCGTTGTTCATACAAAAAAACTGCTCACAGTCCGACAAGCTATGCATGCAGGTGATTTCCTCCGGGAATCGGATTTAGTTACCTCTTCCATCCCTGATGATTATGTCCCCCCGGGCAGTCTGGAGGATACCCCAGCAAACCGACAGGCTCTTGAAGGGGCGCTGCTGCGGGTGGATCTGCCTGCTGGGAGTGGGATTGTTGAGCAATCATTTCTTCAGGTTGGGGATCATGGTTTTCTGGCGGCGGTTCTCAAGCCGGGGATGCGTGCGTTGAGCATTGGGGTGAATCTGGCTTCTGGTGTGTCGGGTCTTATCGAGCCTGGTGACAGAGTCGATGTGGTGATGACCGAGCGGGTTGGGGATGGTGCGGGAGGTAATGTTTCGCATCTTGTCTCCAAAATTGTACTTTCAGGTATCCGGGTTGTCGCCGTGGGTGGCTCTTTATCCCCGCGTGGGGGTAAAAATGTCGCTGAGCAGGCCGGTGTGGACGTGCGAACAGTAACGCTGGAAGTTACGCCCGAACAGTCAGGTGTTCTGGGAACGGCCCAGCAGCTTGGCCAAATAGTGCTGACGGTTCAATCACTTGGTGGCTCACATGACGATCTTGTCACGCCCCCGGTCTGGGAATACTCTGTCTCTGCGTCTGATAGTCAGCAGCAGAAAGGCGGCGTAAAAGTCATGCATGTCTATAATGGAATTTCAGGCGCTCAAGATGTCCACTTTTAAAAGAACTGTAAGAGTTGTACTGAGTGGCATCATATTGTTTGGGATGTGCCCTTCAATGGAGGCATCTGCGCGGAAATACAAAACGCACCCCAAAAGGCATCATAGACTGATTGCAGCAAAGCGCCCTGTAAGTCAGGCGCCTTCTCTTTCTGTACTGACGATTGAAGTCGGGAACGGCAAGCTGGTTGAACTGTCCGGATCGGCAGAAAATGTGTTTTCAGCTGATCCTAAAGTGGCGGAAATACGTCCGGCAAGTTCACACAGCGTGTTTGTGTTCGGGCTGGCAGCTGGTCGCACAAATATTGTTGCCGCAGATGCCAACGGACAGGCCATTGACCATTATGCGGTACGTGTCGAACCCTCTACCTATCCCGTTAACACGTTAGACCATTCGTCTGGTAGAATTGTGCCAATGCTACGGGCAACAGCCACGCCGGACGGACTGAATATTGATGGGGATTCTAACAATCCTGAAAAAGCCTGGCGCTTCAGTGACCGGGCCCGTGGACTGGTCGGTAAAGACGGTTTTGTGTCTGATTACTCTAAAATGCATGGTTCCATTCAGGTGAACCTCAAGATCCGCATTGTCGAGATGGATCGCTCATTGGTGCGTGAACTTGGGGTAGAGTGGCAGAATGTCAATGCGTTGGGGACATCGGCGGTAATCGGGCTTGCGACCTCAAGTCCTTTGGAAACATTAGCCACTACCAAAAGCAGTATTGGGTTTCTCTCGCGTTTTAAAGCTGGCAGTCAGTCGGTCACACTTGAAACGGTTGTGGACATGCTGGCAAGAGATGGTCTGGTCCATAGTCTTGCCGAACCAAACCTGACCACGATTAGCGGGCAGCCTGCCAATTTTGTAGTTGGCGGGGAATATCCTGTTCCAGTCTCCAGTTATAACAACACGACGAACGTCAGCTTTAAACAATATGGTATTTCTCTGGCGTTTGTTCCTACAGTGCTGGGGGATGGTCGCATCAGTTTACACGTAAGGCCCGAGGTGAGTGCGCTCTCCGCTAATGGGGCAGTGACATTGTCGGCTGGGAATTCTTCTGTTCAGATTCCGGCCATTACTGTCAGGCGTGCGGATACAACTGTGGAAATGGCGAGCGGACAAAGCTTTGTTCTTGCTGGCCTTATGTCGGATAGCACAAAAATTACGGGCCAAGGCCTGCCTTGGCTGGGTGATATTCCTGTGCTGGGCGCACTGTTCAAATCCTCAAGCTTCCAGAAAGATGAGAGTGAGCTGGTCATTATTGCCACGCCGTATCTGGTCAAGCCGGTGAACAGCGAAAAAGAATTGCATACGCCAGATGAAGGGTGGACTCCGCCGAATGACATGGAGCGTATTTTCATGATGCGTCAAAGTGGCACCGATGTATCTCGCAGACGTCCCTGGCAGCGTCTGGAAACAGGCGATGCCGGTTTTATGGTGGAGTAGCACCTTATGTCATATAAAATTGTATCAGGCATTGCTGTTATTTTTCTGATGAGTTTGACGGATTGCTCGGTCATGGAACCGCTGGACCAGTCTTATCACTGGCGGAGTCTGGGGATTTATGATGCCAATACAGCCGCGCAGGTTGATAACAAGAAAGATTTGCAAAGTGGTCGTCCGCTGCCGCCGTCTGATGGGCAGACAGCCGTGGCCGCAGTCGAACGCTGGCGGGAGGACCGTGTCAAAAGTCTTGGCCCAAGTGGTCTGGCTGAGTTGAATATGAGCGGTGGAGATCAGGGATCTTCCGGCGGCGGCGGGGTGGCAGGTGCTGCCAGTAGCAGTGGTGGTGGGGGGCAATAGCAGGTGGCACTTACCCCAGAACAGCTTCAAGAACAGTCTGGTGATTCCGATAACGTAAAGTTGGGGAGTGTTCTTGCCTTTGTGCAGGATGCCGATACAGAAGCGCAGTTAACAGAATGCCTTAAAGAACTCCGATCAGGTACAGTACAGGTTCTGCGTGGGTCCGGGGCGTTTGCGATTTCCTATCTGGGCAAACATGAATTCCCATCTTACCTGATTATTGATGTTGGTGGAGAAAGTGACGCATTAGGTATTCTGCGTACAGTTACGGAATTATTGCCACCCGACGTGACCATTATGGTGTTGGGTGACCGAACTGATGCGGATTTCTACCGTAGTGTGACGCACGTGTTCGGGGCGGTGGAGTATCTGTATCGTCCGTTCAGCCGTAACCTGATCCTGCGTATTTTTGGTCCGATCATTCTCCATGGGCGTGACACGCATCGCCTGATGGAAGGGGCCAGCCTGATCGCCTGCATAGGGGTGCGTGATGGTGTCGGGGCTACGACTCTCACCACGAATCTGGCTTATTTTCTGGCGGAAGAAGCCCGCAGGTATTCGTTGCTGATTGATTTTGACCTGCGCGCAGGCAAAATGGCAACATTATTGGATATTACCACGAACGGTGGTTTTCGCTCTGCGCTGGAAACTCCTGACCGAATGGACGAACTGCTGCTTGAGCGGAGTATGCAGGCAGTTGGTGAGCGTTTGCAGGTTCTGTCGAGCATGGGGGATTTGAACACATTGCCCAAAATCGGGAGTAATGCTGTTACCCGGTTGATGGAGCTTGTGCGGCCCCGGTTTCGTTTCGTCCTGACAGAAGTAAAGTGGTCGGATGATGACGTGTATACGCGTGTTTTAGGGCAAGCGCAGCAGTATATATTGATCATGGATCCCAGCATTGTCTCTGTGCGTGATGCATTGAGAGTCATGGCCAGCCTTCCTCGCGTTTCACCTGTCAGCAAGCCGTTTATTGTTGTAAACAATATGGGGCGGCCTGGCTCCCTGTCGTTAGATGAAATTACACAGAGCCTTGGAACAGAACCTGATATAGTGATGCCTTATCTTCCGGCGGATTGTGGGAATGCAGAAATCGACGGCAAGCTGGTCATTACAAAAAACAAAGCGTATCGTCAGGTTATTGAACAACTGGCACATAATGCGCTTGCCGTTACGTTGAGTCCCTCTCTTTCCAAGGGGGGATTGTTTGCACAGATCAAAGAAAAAATTAAAGCTTTGGGAGCACGGTTTAAGAAATGAGCTCTAGCAAGCAAAATGAAATTGTTGATCGTCTGCGCCGGATGCAGACTGTGCAGGACGAGTTCAGTGTACCTGACGCTGAACCAACCGCTCCGCAAGGCATAGGACCTACCGTAGAGGTGGAAAGTCCTACTCTGTCCGATCAATCACTTATTTTGCGTCCATTATGCTTAAACCGACTTGATCCAACAATAGTTTTATCTTTATCGGCTGAGGATCTGCTTGAGCAGGTCGAACAGGTTGTTGATCAGGTTGCCACGGAGCAGCGGATTCAGCTCAATCTGCGTGAGCAGCGCCTCATTGCGACTGAACTTGTTCATGACATGAAGGGCTTAGGCCCTATTCAGCCACTGCTTGATGACGATAGTATTGCTGATATTATGGTCAACGGGCCCAATAGCATTTTTGTGGAACGGAGCGGGAAAACGCTCCCGTCTAATATCCGCTTCCGGGATGCGCGGCATCTGGCATCTGTTTGTCAGCGCATTGCGTCAGATGTGGGACGACGTGTTGATGAATCGAGTCCAATGGTCGATGCGCGTCTTAAAGACGGATCGCGTGTAAATATTGTTTTTCCACCTTTGGCGTTGGATGGTCCTTATCTGTCCATTCGTAAATTCTCGCGTCATAAAATCAGTTTTCAACAGTTGGTTAGTAATGGCAGTTGTACTCCTGCCGTTGCCAAAATCCTTGAAATTGCTGCACGTATTCGCCTGAATGTTGTGATTTCCGGTGGCACAGGTTCTGGTAAGACCACGCTGCTGAATGCGCTTTCGCATTTTATTGATTTTGGCGAACGTGTGATTACCGTTGAAGATGCTGCGGAACTTCAGCTTCAGCAGCCGCATGTCGTGCGTATGGAAACGCGCCCCATGTCGTTGGAAGGTAAGGGAGAAGTAACGCAGCGTGATCTTGTGCGGAATGCTCTGCGTATGCGTCCTGACCGTATTATTATCGGGGAGGTCCGTGGCCCGGAAGCGTTTGATATGCTTCAGGCTATGAATACCGGCCATGATGGCAGCATGTCCACGGTCCATGCGAATACCACGCGTGATGGCGTGACACGTATTGAAAGTATGGTGCAGATGGGCAATTTTGGTTTGCCTATTTCTGCTATCCGCAACCAGATTGTTGGTGCGGTTGATATGATTATTCAGGTTGGACGTCACAGGGATGGTGGCCGCCGGATTACTCAGGTTACAGACGTATCCGGTGTTGAAGGGGATGTTGTTGTTCTGAATGATATTTTCAGGATGCAGTTTGATGGTGAGGATGCGGAAGGCAAGCTGCTGACAAGCTATGAAGTGTCGCGCATTCGTCCCAGTTTTTATGAAAAACTCGTTTATAATCAGATGGATGGCGTCTGGAACGCCGCATTTGAAAGTGTGTCCTTATGACCAGTATCCTTCTGGTTGCTGGATTTTTATTTTTTGCAGGCATTAATGTCCTCGCGTATGTTCTTTATCAATTGAGTTTAGCTAAAGATCGTCGCAATAAGCGTATTTATAAAGAAATCAGTTCTTATCTTTTACATAACATCCAACCACGCCAGCGTACTCCGGTGGAGTGGGCTGTATATATTATTGAATCCGGGTTTATTAAGAAGTTTTTGATATGGGCTTCGAAGTATAATCCGCAGCATTATGCGCATAGTGATGTTGGATTGCTGAAGATATACTTGTTGTCATCTATATTGCCAACCATAACGCTTTACTATCTTTTTGGCGTTATAGGGTTGTGGAGTATTTTCATTAATTTTTTCATATGGGTTGCTACTATCAGGTTTATTTGTAATTTTTTGCGGAATAGATACAAAAAAAAATTATATACTCAATTTCCCGATGCGATCGGTATGATGGTTCGTTCGTTGCGGGTTGGTGTACCTCTTTCACGCTGCATGATTGTGGTCAGCGAGGAAAGTGACGAGCCGACGTGCAGGGAATTTAAGGTGATTGCGAACGAGGTTGCTGTAGGGCGCAGCCTAGGTGATGTTTTGCAGGCTGTGGCGGATCGGGTTGATGTTCAGGAATATCGTTTTCTGGCGACGGTAATCAGTATTCAGTCTTCTACCGGGGGGGCTCTGGCTGATGTACTGTCCTCCCTGGCGGATACCATCAGGCAGCAGATCGCCATTTATAAACGGGGTCTTGCACTGTCTAGCGAAGCCAAAATGAGTTCCTATGTATTGGCTGCAATTCCCTTTTTTGTTGCTTTTCTGTTGGAGTTTGTTAACCCGGATTATATTAACCAGCTCTTTTTAACGCAGTCTGGCCATTATCTGTTGGCAGTAGCTTTACTTCTACTGACTATGGGTATGGTGACCATGAGGGTAATTATTATTAAAGTTCTTGACCTATAATGACGCATTATTTGAACATTATTATTTTTTTCTGTCTACTTGTGGTGTTTTGTGCCTCGGTTTTTGTTCTGGTGGTCAAAACACGGAATGATGACAGGCGTGCTAAGCGTTTGAGAGGTATGCTTGCCAGTGTGGGCGAACTTGACCCTAATTTTGTTGAAGAGCAGAAAGGGGGAAGATTTTCAATAGTATTTCAAAAAATAGGCCAAATTGTTTTAAAAAGTGGAATAATAGATCAAAAAAGTATTCAGGCGTTTACCGAAAGCCTGCGCGCCAGTTCTTATATTGGGGAGCACTATCTGGAAGTTTTTGTGGGATGTAAACTGATTCTGTTGCCGGTAGGTGGTTTTATCGCCTGGTTTTTTTCCTACGATTTTTTTTCCAGACCAGTACTGCACATTGCTGCTCCTGTTGCTGGAGCCATTTTTGGATTATTGTTGCCAGATATCCTGATTCGGCAGTGGAGAAAGAGTTATCTTAAAGCGGTAGAAAAAGGACTTCCTGATGCTCTGGACATGCTGGTAATCTGTGCAGATGCGGGTTTGGCTATCGAAGCGGCCATTAATCGCGTTGCGCTGGAAATGAAGAATGTCAATCCCAGCACGGCTTTTGAGTTTCAACTGACGGCTCAGGAGATGAATATGATTACTGATCGTCGGGAAGTTTTTCATTTGATGGCAACTCGTACAGGGTTACTGGATATGCGCCGTATTGCCAATTCCTTAAGCCAAACGATTCAGGTTGGATCGTCCGTGACTCTTGCATTGCGTAGTCTTTCTGTCGAAATTCGTAAAAATCGTATGATTGAGTATGAGGCCCGCGCCGCTCAGTTGCCGGTATTGCTGACGCTGCCTATGATCCTATTTTTTCTGCCCATCGTGTTTATTATTGCTGGTGGACCAGCTTTCCTGCAGATTGTGCAGACGTTTTATAAATAATTGCGGGACGAAAAGAGTACAATAAGTATGTACCGTATCAGACACATGAATGCTCTGCTGCTCTTGCTGTTTCCGTTGCTTGCAGGCTGCGGAACCCAGTCGGCGATGACTGATGAAGTTGTCAAGGCGGATGCAGAATTGCGAGACGGAGCCCCTCAGGCGGCTCTGGAAGTGCTGACGCATTATTTGAACGAGCATCCGGACGACCCTAGAGCCTTGACCGAATTGGGTAAGGTTAATGCCAGTATGGGCCGTAATCAGGCGGCGGCTATTTTTTTTGAGAAAGCTCTCCGACACCAGCCACATTCTTTGGAGGCGACCAAAGGTCTAGCAAAAATTAAATTGAGGGACGATCCACCACAGGCCACGGTTTTGTTGTCGGATATGGTCAAGCGTTACCCGCGTGATGTGCAGGCATGGGTTGATCTGGGCGTTTCGTACGACCTGCAGGGCCAATATGTGCCTGCGCAGGCGGCCTACCGGACAGCCATGGGGCTTGATCCCATGAAAATTTCTGCCCAGAGCAATCTGGGTTTGTCGTATGTGTTAAGTGGGCAGTACGCTCAGGCGCTGGAAATTCTGGAACCTATTGCTGCCGCGCCGGATACGACGTCAAGCAGAGTGCGTGCCAACTTTGCCTTGGCACAATATCTGGCTGGGTACAGAAATGACGCCCGGAACACGTTGATGCAGGATATGCCAAAAGCGCAAGCAAACATTGTTATGGCATCTTTTTCCAAATTTAGGACACGTCCTTATGCTGCGCAATGATCGTCGTGGTGCAACCGCAATCGAGTTTGCATTGGTGCTTCTGTTTCTGATGATGGTTGTGGTGGGAACGATAGAAATTGGCTGGCAGCTGGAAACGGAGGCTGCGCTGCGGAACGGTGTGGACGAAGCGATACGTTTTGCATCAACTGGGCAATCGATTGTACCAAATGTGAAGGCTTCTCCAACATGTCGTGCTCAGGCTATTGTTTTTCTTGTTATGTTACGTGCCCCCATGTTTTTAAAAGCTGAAAACCTGCAAATAACATCGGCCGTCAATAATGCGACGCCTGTGTCTTCCAGTGGAAGTGGATTCGGTGGTGCTGGAGGAGATACAATGATTTATACTTTTGTTTACACCCAGCCCTACCTTACTTTTTTTGGAAGGTGGCTTATGAACTCCCCGAGTATGAAGCATACAGTCTCATCGTTGGTTAAAAATGAACCGTTTTCAGGCACGATTAGCTGCTGATCGCAAGGGCTCTGTCGCGCTGGAACTCGCGCTTATTGCCCCGGTTGTTCTTTTGCTGCTGTTGGGCGCAACAGATCTCATTCTTGAATTCAGGAACTGGATGCGCCTGCACTCGGTTACAACGCAGGTCGGGCAGATTATTGCCCAGTGCCAGCATATTTCAGACCCGTATGACCTGAATGTTTTTTTTGCCGATGCGCAGCAGATCGCCGCTCCTCTGGACATTACCGGCCCGACAAACGGGGCCGTTATCATTACCGCAATAGGTCCGGACCAGAATAACAATCTCTCTATTTATTGGCAGAAGCGGGTTGGTTCCAGTGTTTTTAATAGTGGGATTACGTCAGCAAGCCTTTCACAATATGCGATATCTGGTGTCTCCATGACTGCCATTCAGACATTTGTTGTGGTGGAAGCGTTTGCCAAGCCTGGATTATGGCAATTTGCTTCGGGGTTTATAAACAATCGGGACACTCCAGTGCTCAGCAGCCAGTCTGTTTTACCGGCGCGTTTTTTCGGCACCAATATCGGTATTGGCAGACTTGATACAACGGCAACAGCGAAAGAATGCACATGATGGATCGTAAAGGAGCTGTGGGGCTGGTTGTTGGTCTAGCCATGTTCGCCATGATTGCATCTGTTGCCATGGGTATTGATTTTTCCCGTACCTATGTGACACGCGTAAGATTGCAGACCGCCATTGATGCGGCTGCACTTACGGCTGGGAGGGAAGTCAAATCTTCCACCCGAAACGCCGATGCTACTCTGGTTTTCTGGCAGAATTTTGCAGTCAACCATGTTACCAATGGGCTTGGTCCTGTGGGGTCGCAGACCCCTGGTCCACAACTTACGCTTGTCAATGCGTCTACGTTGAACATCTCGGCCACGGCAAATGTCCCTATGGTGTTTGTCAGAATTTTTGGCTGGAATCAGATTCCAGTCACAGCACAGGCTCAGGTCGTTGCCGCAGGGGGTGGGCTTGAGGTTGCTCTTGTGCTGGATAATACAAACTCACTGGGGTCGGACGGTATTGCAGCTCTTAAAACTGGTGCAACCAATCTGGTTGAAACGGTTTATGGGGATAGTACAACAACGACAACAACATGGGTTTCTGTTGTACCGTTTGGTGGTGAAGTCAATATTGGGGCGTCACATGCAAACTGGCTGGATAGCTCAGCTAATATTTCCACTCTGAAATATGGTCCAAATGGTTGGAGTGGGTGTGTTTTTGCACGTTACGCGAGTAATGGCGCGGCAGATATGAGTGAAAATCCGCCTGTATCCAATTATCTGTTCCAGCCTTTTTTCTGGCCAAGCACTTATCAGCAACAGATCGATTATTGCTGGCCGTGGTACGGTTGCGTTTACCTTCAGGGTGATAATGACTGGACTCTTCCTAACCAGTCAGGGCCGGGTATTACGGAGACGCAGCCGATTACATTATCTGCTTCTGGTACTCCGAATGTTTCGGCGAGTGAGGTTGGTCCAAATTTAGGATGTCCTCCGCTTGCATTGTTGCCTGAGACGGCGTCAAAGGCGACTGTTGAAAAAGAAATCAGCCTTATGCCAATGCTGCAGCGTGGTGGAACATTGATCCAGAATGCATTGCAGACAGGCTGGTTTACCATCAGTCCCAAGTGGAAAGGGCTGTGGTCCAGTTCCTTACCAGACATGCCATATGATTATGGACAGTCCAGCACAAAGAAGATTCTTGTGCTGATGACTGATGGCACCAATCAGATGTGCCCCTGTTTTTATGGATGGCCTGATTATTATAGCAATATGGGAGGATGGTGGAATAGTGACGAAACGGCATTTGGACGTTTGCTGGATAATAAGCTGGCGGTTGTAAGTGGATATTATTATGGGTTCCAGAACACTGTTCGGCCCATACTGGATAATCTTGTTTTACAGGTCTGCTCTAATATGAAGGCTGTGGGTATAGATATTTATGTTATTCTTTATACCCATCAGGGGTCATCGGTGGATAATGCCGCAATTAACACAATGAAAGCGTGTGTGACGGATAGTAAGCATTATTTCGAATCACCAAGTGCTGCGAACATGCAGGCGGCTTTTTCCAGTGTTGCAGGGCAGATTTCGGCTCTGCGTCTTGCCCAGTAACCGGGCGGGCGTAATTTTCCCCGGGTATGGGGGAAGATAGGAGCGGATTTGAAGATAAGCGGTCTTTGGACCGCTTATCTGGTTTGGTGTTTTGCTGATCTGTGTATGCTCTGTCTGGCAGAGAGTAGTTCTGAGTGATCTATTTGTCTGTTGCGTCAAAGCGGAAAGGCTTGCCTATTGCCTTGTCCGCCAGAGTTCCTTCCCACATCACCTGCTGCCCGCGAATAACGGTGCCAACAGGTTTGCCGGTCAGGGTCTCGCCCGTAAACGGGGACCAGCCACAGCGTGAGGCCAGCCAGTCCTGTTCTATGGTCCAGCGGGCCTTCAGGTCCACAATGGTAAAGTCCGCATCATACCCCACGGCAATCCGGCCTTTGCGCACCAGACCAAACAGGCGCTGGGGACCGGCGGATGTCAGGTCCACCAGCCGACGCAGGGTCAGGCGATGGTGGGCTACATGGTTGAGCATAAGGGGGAGCAATGTCTGCACTCCCGGCATGCCAGAGGGGGAGGCCGGGTAGGGTTTGCTCTTGTTCGCCAGACTATGGGGCGCATGGTCGGAGCCAATAACATCGGGCATGCCCTGTGTGACCCAGTGCCACAGCCCATCGCGGTGTGCAGCGGAACGGATGGGGGGGTTCATCTGGGCAAATGTGCCCAGACGCGGGTAGGCTTCTTCTGCAGCCAGTGTCAGGTGCTGGGGGGTCAGCTCACAGGTGGCGATGTCGCGGTGCTGGGCGATCAGTTCCAGTTCCGCAGGAGTCGTGATGTGCAGGATATGTACACGTCGCCCGGTTTTACGGGCCAGATGCAGCACGCGGGCGGTCGCACGCAAGGCGGTCTCATCATCCCGCCAGACGGGGTGGGATGAGGGGTCACCTTCCACACGTTCTCCCATGCGTTCGATCAGCCGGGCTTCATCTTCGGCATGAATGGCCACCCGGCGCTGGCCGGAGCGCAGGACGCGTTCAAGCATGGCGTCATCAGAGACCAGCAGGCTGCCTGTGGAAGACCCCATGAACACCTTGATCCCCGCAGTGCCGGGCAGTTTTTCCAGCTCCCCGCACTGGTCGGCATTGTCGGATGTTGCGCCAACATAAAATGCGTGTTCGCACCACATCCGGTCTTTGGCGCGGGCCAGCTTGTCGGCCACAGCTTCGGGCGTGGAGGTGGTGGGTTTGGTGTTCGGCATTTCAAAAACGCCGGTGACCCCGCCAAGCACGGCGGACCGGCTGCCGGTTTCAAGGTCTTCGTTTTCCACGGCTCCGGGTTCACGGAAATGAACCTGTGTGTCGATCACGCCGGGGAGAATGGTCAGACCGTTACAGTCAATAACCCGCGCTGCATCCGCCGTGTCACCAATGGCGCTAATCTGGCCGTTGCGCACATACACCGTTGTTTCCACCGTGCCATCAGGCAGGACAACGGAACCGTTTTTGAGCGCCAGATCATGCGCCTTGTGCGGTGTGTTCTGTGCGGATGCGGCCATGGGGGTGTCCTTACTTGTCAGCTTTTGGGGTGGTGCGTGTGCGGGTGCGCATGGTCACCAGTTCCTCGGCTGAGGTGGGGTGAATACCAATGGTGCAGTCAAAGTCAGCCTTGGTCAGCCCGGCGGTTACGGCAATGGCTACGGCCTGTAGCATTTCCGGTGCTTCGTCGCCCAGAATATGTACGCCAACCACCTTCTGGCTCTGCTGGTCCACAACCAGTTTCATGACCGTTTTGCGCACGCGACCTGCCAGTGTGTAGCGCATGGGGTTAAAGCGGGTCAGGTAAATATCCACCGCCCCGTTTTGCGTGGCTTCCTCCTCCGTCAGGCCAACCGTGGCGAGGGGGGGGGAGAAAAAGACCGCCTTGGGAGTGGTCGCGTAGCACCACTGGCGCGGGGGGGCCTGTCCAAACAGGCGATCAGCCAGATTATGCCCTTCCGCAATGGCAACGGGGGTAAGGTTGATCCGGTCGGTCACGTCCCCAATGGCGTAAATGCCGGGGTGTGCCGTCTCGCTGTTACCATCAACCTGAATGCGGCCGTTATCGGCGGTGGTGATGGACGTCCTGCCCAGTCCCAGCGCATCAATTTTGGGGCGGCGGCCTGTGGCCATGAAGATGCAGTCCGCGTGCAGGGTCTGCCCGTTATCCAGTGTCAGGACCAGTTCGGCGCCGTTCCGGGTAATGCTGGCGGGGTTGGCATGGTGGTGCTGGGTAATGCCACGGGCATCTATGGCGTCTGCCAGTGCGGTGCGCATGTCCTCGTCAAAGCCACGCAGGGGCAGGTCGCGGCGGTAAACAAGGTCCACCTTAGAGCCAAGTCCTGCAAAGATACCGGCAAATTCAATGCCGATATATCCGCTCCCGATCATGATCACCCGTTCCGGGCGCTGCGGCAGGGCAAAGGCCTCGTCCGAGGTAATGGCCAGTTCGGCTCCGGGAATATCCAGCTTGGTGGGGGTGGAGCCGGTGGCAATCACAATCCGCTCGGCGGTAATGGTCCGGGGCTGTTCCGTGGGGGCCAGAGGAGAGGGGGTCATACGCAGGGTATGCCCATCCACAAACTCGGCATGGCCGGCAAAGAGCGTAATGCCCGCTTCTTCCAGCATGGAGACGTAAATACCGTTCAGGCGCGCAATTTCGCGGTCCTTGGCGGCAATCAGGGTTGGCCAGCTATGGGTGCCCGGTGCGGTGGACCAGCCAAAACCGTGGCTGTCTTCCACCATGTCGGCATAATCGCTGGCCATGACCATCAGCTTTTTGGGCACACAGCCCAGATTGACGCATGTGCCCCCCCAGTGGCGGCTTTCCACCACACCGACACGCGCGCCGTGGCCGGCGGCAATGCGGGCGCACCGAACACCGCCGGAGCCTGCTCCTATGACCAGAAGATCAAAGTCATACGTCATGGGGCAGGGCTCCTTTGGTGCCGGGCTGAGGATCTTTTACGGTAAGGTGGGACTACCTTTACCGTTCGGCAAATGCTTTTTCCACCACGTAAGCACCGGGGGTGGACATGTTGCCTTCATCAAACCCGCGGGCCTGAAGCAGGGCTTCCGTATCGGCCAGCATTTCGGGCGAGCCGCAGATCATCACGCGGTCATGCTCGGGGTCCAGCGCGGGGATGTTCAGATCCGTAAAGATCTTGCCGGTTTCGATCAGCTTGGTAATGCGGTCGGTTACGGCAAAGTCCTCACGCGTGACGGCGGGGTAGTAAAGCAGCTTGCCGCTGATGTCCTCGCCAAGGAACTCATGCTGGGGCAGTTCGTGGCGGATGTGGTTGGCATAGGCCAGCTCGCCCGAAATACGGACCGTGTGGCTCAGGATCACGTGGTCGTAACGCTCGTAGCATTCCGGGTCCTTGATCAGGCTCATGAAGGGAGCCAGACCCGTACCGGTGGACAGGAAGTACAGGTTCCGCCCGGGGCGCAGGTTGTCCAGCAGCAGGGTGCCGGTGGGCTTGCGCCCGATCAGAACCGTGTCGCCGACCTTGACGTGGCGCAGGCGTGAGGTCAGCGGGCCATCAGGCACGGCAATGGAGAGGAACTCCATTTCGTCCGCATAATTGGGGGAGGCAATGGAGTAGGCACGCAGCAGGGGCTTGCCGTCCACTTCAATCCCGATCATGGCGAACTGGCCGTTCTCAAACCGCAGGCCGGGGTCACGCGTGGTGGTGAAGGTGAACAGGCGGTCGGTCCAGTGGTGCACGGTCAGCACCTTGGCCGGGTAAAGGTGGCCGTACTCCTTGGTAGGGGGAGCAAGGTGCCACATACCGTCCTGCCCTTCTACCGGCAGCAGGCTGCTCGGCACTTCAGAGGCAGACATCCGGGGGAGAACGTCGTTATCAAGAATGGTTTCAGACATGGACCGCTTTGTACTCCGCTTATAGCAGATCAGATAGATGGCGCGCTTTTGCCCGAAGGGGGCAGTGCTTCAACAGGCAAAAGGCAACCCTGGTGCTTTGGCGGCGTTTTTAAGGGGCAGGCGCGTGGGACGCCAGTGCAAATTCGTCACAAGACGTGTTCCTGCTTCACACAGCAGGGCAGGAACAGCCTCGCTTGGAAGCCACAAACCGCCAGTGGCGGGCACAATGGGCACAAGGTGGCTGTCATATCAAGCGTAGAGTGCGTTGCTCCCTGCATTGGCGGGGGCAATGTTTGATTTTTCCATGAAGTATTGGGCAAGGCCCATTGTTCCGCCGCCCGGGATGACGCAAGAGTAGGGCATGACGTCAGATAGCCCCGCCTCCCCCGCGCGTGAAGCGCTTGCCCATGCCGTGGCCCATACGGGCCTCCAGCCCGAACCCAAGGAAGAAACAGAAGTTCTGCGCCGCATTGCCCGGGCACTTGAACCCGGAGCGCGCGAAGTTCCGGTTGAGGTCTATCGGGCTGCGCTGTGTCAGGTGCGGCGCAAAAAATGGATTTCCCGCCTGCTGGACCGTACGCGCCGCAGTGGCCGAATCTGGATTACGCGGGAGGAAATAGAAGAAGCAGTCGGTGGGATTACCGACCCGGCGGCGGATGATCAGGCGCTTGAGCACGCTCTGGCACCAGTCAGTCTGGCGCGTCTGCGCGGGTATGGGGCATCGCCCCATGCGGCGTTTGCCGCCATTCAGGCGGATCTGGTGGATATCGGGCGTGTGCCATCCCCCGCCCAGACCGACCTTTTGCTTATGGCCGTGGCCATTGCCTTTGACCTGCCTGAAGGCGACCCCTTTCTGGAGACCGCCCGCAAGGAAGAGGCACAGCGCCAGCGGCTAGCCAGCCGGATAGAAAAAACCGCCCAGAGCAAACGCGCGCAGGAGGAAGAGCACCTTAAGGCATGGGAAAGCAGCCTTGTGCCGTTCAATGAGGTGCCGCGACTCCTCCACTGCTCCCACCGTGAGGCGCTGCGCTGGATTGCCGAGAATCGGCTCCCCGTTGCGCGTAAGGTGCAGGAACCCGGTGGGCGGGAGCGGTGGGAGTTCGACCCCGCAGCCCTTGTGGCCCTGCGGGGCAACCTGTCCGAGTGGCGCAAGGAGGAGCGTGGCCCCGCAACAGGTCCGGGTAAGAGCAAACATGCGCCGGATATGGGGCGCAAGGTCGCCAATGCGGTGATCGCCCGTGTGGCGGCGCTGGACAAATACGCGGCCCATTTCCGCACCGCGCGTGCCCTCAACCGCCAGATTACGCTGGTCACGGGGCCAACCAACAGCGGCAAGTCCTACACAGCCCTTAATGCGCTGGCACAGGCGGAGAGCGGGCTGGCGCTCGCCCCCCTGCGCCTGCTGGCGCATGAGTTCCGTGAAGCGCTGGCCGCGCGTGGGGTTGAGGCCTCCCTGTCCACCGGGGAAGAGCGGATTGAAGTCCCCGGAAGCCGGCATCTGGCCGCAACGGTGGAAATGTGCCCCTTTTACAGCCCGGTTGATGTTGCCGTCATTGATGAAGCCCAGATGCTGTTTGATACGGACCGCGGAGCCGCATGGACCGCCGCCATTATGGGGGCACCTGCGCGGCACCTGTATGTGCTGGGTGCGCCGGACTGTATTCCCATGGTGCGCCGGATTGCCGAACTATGTGGCGACCCGCTGGACGAAATCTCGCTCGAGCGTAAAAGTCCGCTCAAGGCTGCCAGCCAGCCTGTGCGTCTGGCCGACCTTGGTGCCGGGGATGCGCTGATTGCGTTTTCCCGCAGGGAGGTGCTGGACCTGCGGGCCGCCCTTATGCAGCACGGCAAGCGTGTGGCTGTGGTGTATGGGGCACTCAGCCCGGAAGTGCGCCGGGCGGAGGCGCAGCGCTTTAACAACGGTCAGGCCGATATTCTGGTGGCAACGGATGCCATTGGCATGGGGCTTAACCTGTCCATCAAGCGGGTGGTGTTTGCTGCGCTCAAAAAATATGATGGCCGCCAGACACGTGACCTGACCGTGCAGGAAGTCAAGCAGATTGGCGGGCGTGCGGGCCGTTTTGGCAAGCATGAGACAGGCGTTGTGGCCGTGTTGGCCGGTGCAGGCAGCCCGAGCTTTGTGCGCCGCCAGTTGGATGCCGATGCCGAATTGCCCGATGACCTGCGCCCCTACGTGCAGCCTGATGCGGACATTGTAAAAGCCGTTGCGTCCGAAATAGGCTCGCAAAGCCTGTATGGTGTGCTCTCACGCATTCACAGGGCGGTTCTGCGCAAGGATGATCCCAATTACCGCCTGTCGGATATGGAGCAGGCCTTTGCCATTGCCTCGGCGCTGGAAGGGGTGGAAGGACTGGACCTGACCACCCGCTGGTCCTACGCCATGTGCCCGGTGGATGACCGCGATAACGGGATCAGGCGTCTGGTTGGCTGGGCGGCGGACCATGCTGCTGGCCGCCGTGTGCTGCCACCGGGCACAGGCCCGTTGCCTGCTGCCGAACGGGCCGGGCGTGAGGAACTGGAGCGGGCCGAAAAACGGCATAAGCGGCTGGTGGCGTGGCGCTGGCTGGCGCTGCGCTTCCCCACCATCTACCCGGACCGGGAAGAGGCGGAAGACACAACCCGTAAACTGAATGACTGGATCGAACGCGTTCTGCGCCAGCAGAGCCGTGCGCGCCGCTCCACGCACGGGTAAGCGGCCCGGTTTTTACCAGGCCGTGTTGGTCAGCCGTTCCGAAACATCCCACAGGCGGGCGGCCAGACTGGTCTTGCGGGCTGTGGGGGGCACAATGGCCGGGCCGGGTGGGCCTCGGCGTTCGCCTGCGCCCTGCGGGCCATAGTAATCTCCATCCCGCGCCTGAGGGGCGAGGGCAGCATAAAGCAGGGGTTCGGCTCCTCTGGCGGCGGACTGGCCCATAACGCGCAGGATAGCCGTGCCAAGGGTCTGTTCGATCAGTCCCAGTGGTCTGGGCAGGGTGGATGCCTGCCCGTTAGCCACAATGGAGGTAGCCGCCCATCCCGGGTGAGCCGCGCGGGAGTGGACGTTCCAGCCCCGTTCCCCCGCTCTGCGTGCCAGTTCCTGCGCGAAAAGCAGGTTGGCCAGCTTGCTCTGCTGGTACGCCCCGAACGGGCTATATCTGTGGCGGCATTGCAGGTCGTTGAAGTGGATGGTGTTTTTACCCGCAGCAAGGCTGGCTACGGTTACAAGCACGCCTCCCCCCTTTGCCGCTTCAAGCAGGGGACGCAGATGTGCGCTCAGGGCAAAATGGCCCAGATGGTTCACGCCGAACTGGAGTTCGAATCCATCCTCGGTTTCCATACGCCGCGTAGGAGCCATGATTCCGGCATTGTTGATCTGGATATCAATCCGGTCAGTCAGCTCACCAACCACTCGCGCACATTCCGCCACGGAGCGGAGGGAGGCCAGATTGAGCGGGAGCAGGGTCATATCCGCCCGGGGACAGTCCGCGCGCAGGCGGTCCAGAGCATTCTGCCCTTTTTCGGGGTTGCGGACCGGTAGAAGAAGTTTTGCGCCACGGTGGGCAAGGCCGAGTGCAGCTTCAAACCCCAGACCGCTGTTTGCGCCGGTTACAAGGGCTACGCGCCCGTGGAGGTCCGGCTGTGTGCTGTTAACCCGCCAGGGACTGCGGCCTATCATGGTTTAGGGGCTTTGAGCTGCTCATCCTGTTCTGCTGCTTTCATGGCTTCCTCCGTCAGACGTTTTTCATTGTGCTTGATGAACACGAACAGCACGCCAATGACCACCAGAGTCGCGGCCCCAAAGCCTACGGCCAGCCAGCCGGAGAGTTTGGCAATCTCGCTTCCCAGCAGGTAGGCGCATGTTGTGTACCCCCCAGCCCAGAACACGCCACCAAGTGCGTTATAGAACAGGAACGTATGCCAGGGCATACGGTTCGCTCCGGCCAGTATGGCAACAAACATCCGCAGGATGGCCACAAAGCGGCCAAAAAAGATAACCGGCCCGCCATGCTTGAGAAAAACATAACGCCCCAGCAGCAGGCGCTCAGGAGTTAAGCCAAAGCGTGGGCCATGCTTGCGCAAAATTCCAAGGCCCAGATAGTGGCCAAGCAGGTAGCCCAGATTGTCCCCCATGATCGCCCCTGTAACCCCGGCAACAATAATGCCTTCGATCTGGAGCTTGTGGGTAGTCGCGCAAAAAATGGCCCCGGTAATCAGCAGGCTTTCCGCAGGAAGGGGCAGGCCCATGCTTTCCAGCATAACAACCACTCCAACCACCCCATAACCGTACCGGGTGAACAGGGTTGTCAGGTAATCAAGCGAAAAGATGGATTCCAGAGCGTGTAACAGGACAGACAATCCAATTCAGAGAGAACATCGTCAGGGGTGGGGAGGAGCAGAGTCACTCCCGTCATGTCAAGCCCACAGGAAAAAACAGCAGGTCCATATGCCCTGCCTAGCATGGAATGCAAAGCGGCACATGCCTTTCCGTTCAGGGGATTTTGCATGATAAACTGGGGAAATGATGGAACAGAACAGCGCTCATGCTCAAGTGCCCCAGCCCATGCGCTGCGGGAGTTGGCCCTCCCCCGTAACGGCTACTCTGGTGGCTGGTAAAAGCCTGACCTTTTCAGAGGTACGCAGCACAGGGCAGGCCGTGTTCTGGCTGGAGCGCCGCCCGGCAGAGGGGGGGCGGACAGTTCTGATGCGCTGGACAGAACCCGATGGCGTGGCCGAGGTACTGCCCGCGCAGGCCGATGTCGGGACCCGCGTGCATGAATATGGCGGAGGCGCTTATGCCGTCTCCCCCTACGGTATCGTCTATGCGGACAGGCGCACGGCGCAGGTCTGGCTGCTGGGGCAGGGAAGTGGATCCCCCACCCTTCTGGCCGGGGCGGAGGGCGTGCGCTTTGCCGACCTGCGGTTTGACCCCGCCAGTTCTTCGGTTGTGGCCGTGCGTGAGGACCACCGCGCAGCCGGTGAGCCCCAGAGCGCACTGGTCACCCTTGGTTGGGGGGCTGGCCCGGATGGGCTGGTCCTGCAACAGGGCGCGGATTTTTACATGTCTCCTACCCTCTCGCCTGATGGTGCGTTGCTGGCATGGATTGAGTGGGACCATCCGAACATGCCGTGGGATTCCACGCGCCTGTGCATGGGGCGTGTGGTGCGCGGGGCAGATGGCATTATTACGGCACTTGAGGATGTGCAGGTTCTGGCCGGAGGGGCTGGTGACGAGTCGCTGGTGGAGCCGCGCTGGACGGCAGATGGCCGCCTTCTTGTGATTTCTGACCGTTCCGAACTCTGGCGGGTTTGGGAAGTCGTGCATCAGCCCGCTCCGCATCTGGTAGCGTATGCCATGCCGGAAGGGGAGATTGGCCAGCCCGCATGGGTGTTTGGCCAAAGCAGCTACCAGCCTTTGGCCGATGGTGGGTGTGTGGTCCTGAGCGTGTGTGATGGAGAGGGCCAGTGTTTTGTACGCACGGCTGAGGGCCACATACACAGCTTTGTAGGGCAGCCCGATCAATGCCCTGTTGCGTTGGCAGACGGGCGGTTTGCATGGGTGCAGGCACCAGTAGATGCCCTGCCCGCCGTGGTGGTGGGTTCTGCCGGACAGGGTGGGCTGTGGGTACTCCGTCGTTCTGCCATACTGGATTTGCAGGCGGCGGATATGTCCCGCCCCGAATCGGTGCGTTTTGCGGTGGATGGGGGCGATAGTCAGCAGGGGCATGCCTTTTTCTACCCTCCCGCCAATAGCCGTGCCTGTGTGCCACAGGATGAAAAACCCCCGATGATCGTGCTGGTGCATGGTGGTCCAACCGCTCGGGCGCAGGATGGATTTTCCTTTAAGGTGCAGTGGTGGACATCCCGCGGTTTTGCCGTGCTGGATGTCAATTACGGTGGTTCCACAGGCTTTGGGCGGTCCTGGCGGGAACGGCTGCAAGGCCAGTGGGGTGTTGTGGATGTGGCGGACTGCATTGCCGCCTGCCGCCATATGGTGGCCACTGGTCGCGTTGACCCCGAGCGAATCGCTATTCGTGGTTCCAGTGCGGGGGGAATGACCGTGCTGCTGGCGCTGGCGGCTTCCAACCTGTTCGCTGCGGGTGTCAGCCTGTATGGCGTTACCGACCTGCGCGCATTGGCACAGGAGACGCACAAGTTTGAAGCGCGCTACCTTGATGGTCTGGTTGGCCCGTGGCCGGAAGCGGAGTCTGTTTATGTGGCGCGTTCCCCCCTTTCTGTCGCCAGCCGGATAAAAGCGCCAGTGCTGCTGTTGCAGGGGGCGGAGGACAAGGTTGTTCCCCCCTCTCAGGCTCATGCCATGGCAGCGGCGCTGCGCGCGGCTGGTGCTCCCTGTACGTTGCACGAATTTCCCGGCGAGGGGCATGGCTTCCGCCAGGAGGCAACCATTCGTCAGGCATGGACCATGGAACTGGCGTTTTATGGACGGGTTTTCGGGTTTGATCCGGCTCCCCCGATGGACGCCTGACTGCATACACCCAGTCGAATCGAAAAAAAACCGGGGTAGAAACACGGCCCCGGTTTTTTGTGGTCTGTAAAAAATCAGTCCGCGTAGCGTGGGCTGTACGTCAGGCTTTCAATCCAGGCCCGAATATCTTTGGGGCGTTCTACCGTTGCGGCACCCTGATCAAAAATAAATTCGGCAATCCGCGCAGCAGACGTAACCGATACGTCCAGAATGTCACTCTGGGGTGGGAACAGGCGGCCCCGCTCGCGTGATGCAGGGTCCACCTGATCTGCCAGTGCGCGGGCGGTTTCAATGACCATGTCATCCGTAATATGTTTGGGGCATGTGGCGTACACAGCCAGCCCCAGAGCCGGGAAGATGTAAAAATTGTTGGCCTGACCGGGGTAGAAGGTCCGTCCGTTCATTTCCACTTCGGGGAATTGCAGACCGGCGGCAAAAAGTGCCTGTCCCTGCGACCATTCATAAGCCTGCTCGGCCGTGCATTCCGCGTTTTTCTGGGGCAGGGAGAGCGGGAAAATAATGGGGCGTTCGTTCAGCGCGCTCATGGTTTCCACAACCTCCTGCGTAAAGGCTCCCCCGCAGGTTGAAACACCAATGAGCACGGTGGGTTTGATGGACCTGATCGTGGCCAGCAGATCACGCGAGGGAGGCAGGACTTTGGCGTAACGTTTTTGTTGTGGGCTCAGGTCCGTGCGGGATGTTTCGAGCAGGCCGTTCACATCCATGAGCGTTATGTGCTCAATGGCCTCCTGCTCACTTATGCCCTCCTGCTTCAGGGCGGAAATCAGCATATCCGCAGTACCCAGCCCGGAGGAGCCAGCGCCGAGGAATAAAAAGCGCTGCTGCGCCAGTGTTTCGTTCTTGATCTTGAGCGCGGTAATCAGGCCGGCCAGCGTAACGGCCGCAGTGCCCTGAATGTCATCATTATAGCACAGGGTCGTGTTGCGGTATTTGTCCAGATAATGCAGGGCGTCCGTGCCCTTCCAGTCCTCAAAATGCAGGCAGCAGTTAGGGAAAACGTCGTTAACCGCGTTTACAAATTCTTCCACAAACCCGTCCAGCTCTTCCAGCGGAGGGGGTTCCCTGCGCAGGCCAAGGTAGAGCGGGTCTGCCCGCAGGGCACTGTTGGTTGTGCCAATATCAAGCTGCACAGGCAGGAGTACTTCCGGCGGGACCGCACCGCAGGCCGTGTAAAGGTCGAGTTTGCCAATGGGAATGCCCATGCCGTTCACGCCAATATCGCCCAGCCCCAGAATACGCCCCCCTGTGGTGACGCACAGGAAGCGTACGTTATCCGTAGGCCAGTTGCGCAGGACGTCACGGATTCGGCCACGCATGTCCAGACTGATGTACATGCCGCGCGGGCGGCGGTAGATGTGGCTGAACTGCTGGCAGACAGCCGCCAGAGTAGGGGCATACACAATGGGCACAAACTGCGCGGGGTTGGACATGAGCACCCGGTAGAACAGGGTCTGGTTCTGGTCGCGCAGGCCGCTCAGATAGATGTAGCGTTCCAGATTGCTGGGTTTGGCTTCGAGGTGCCTGTGGATTCGCTCCACCTGCCGGTCCAGTGTTTCCACCTGTGTGGGCAGAAGTCCTTCCAGCCCGTATTCCCGCCGCTCTGCTTCTGTAAAGGCTGTGCCCTTGTTCAGCAGGGCATTGTTGAGAAGGGCTGTTCCTCTAAGAGCCGGGGTTAAAGGCATGGTAACTCCTTGGCAAAACGAAAACCACGTCAGGCTGACAGACAAGGATACAACCCGTAACACGCCCGAGTGTTCCAAATACCTGAACGGGTTTGTTGAGTTTGCAAGGCAGATGGACGGTGCACATCAGCAATAAAAAAGGCGGCCCGGAGGCCGCCCTGAGTAAAATCGTATCTGTGGCTGAAAAATTACAGCTTTTCGACCTGATTGAACTCCAGATCCACCGGAGTGGAGCGGCCAAAGATCGAAACGCTGACTTTCAGGCGGCCTTTTTCTTCGTCCACTTCCTCAATAACACCATTGAAGGACGTGAAGGGGCCATCGGCCACACGAATCTGTTCGCCCACTTCAAAGGTAACGGCGGAGCGGGGATGCTGCACGCCTTCCTCTGTCTGGCGGATAATCCGTTCGGCTTCTGCCGCGGAAATGGGCGTAGGACGGTTTTTGGTGCCCAGAAAACCCGTAACCTTGGGGGTGTCCTTGACCAGATGCCATGACTCGTCGGTCATTTCCATCTTGACCAGTACGTAACCGGGGAAGAACTTGCGTTCCGCGTTCACCTTCTGGCCACGGCGGACTTCAATCACTTCCTCGGACGGGACGAGAATCTCGTCAATATGGTCGCTCAGCCCCTTCTGTGCCGCATCTTCGCGGATGTGCTGCGCGATTTTCTTTTCGAAGCCCGAATAGACGTGGACCACATACCAACGCTTGGCCATGCCGTTTCCTCAGCCTCCCAGCCCGAAAAGTTGACGCACGCCGAGACCGATCAACTGGTCAACGACGAAGAAGAAGATGGATGCCATACCTGCCATGGCCAATACGGCGCCGGTGGTGACAAAAGTTGCGCGGCGGGTGGGCCATGTGACCCGTTCCGCCTCGGTACGCACATCATGCAGGAACTTACCGGGACTGAACGACACGAAGCACACTCTCCTTGTTCCGCCCCGCTCTGTTGCCAAGGGGGCAGCCTTAAATCAACACCACTCAGATTGTACGATAAAGCCGCATTTTACAGGTGAAAAGCGGAACCTTCCGTACACCACGAGAAAATCTGGCAGGGGTGGAGGGTCTCGAACCCACAACCTCCGGTTTTGGAGACCGGCACTCTAGCCAATTGAGCTACACCCCTGCAGCGTGTCCGCCACGGCTGGAAAAGACCTATAACGGAAACCCGTTCGTCTGACCAGCCACAATCTTGCGGGCATCACAGGAGGCGGAACAAAATATGTTGTGGCCCTAAAGTCAAGTGCCTGTTGCAGATTATTGTCGTGCGGGAGGGGGCGCAGGCGTAAAAAAACCACTGGGGGCTTGCGGGGCAGAGGGGGGATGGATTATAAAAAAGCCACCTTCGGAGTGCGGGCATAGCATAGTGGTAATGCTGTAGCCTTCCAAGCTACCGAGGAGGGTTCGATTCCCTCTGTCCGCTCCAAAGCTTTTCCCCTGAAAATCGAAGTCATTCAGTCTCACCGTTGCGTGAGCGTAGTGGTTTTTGTGCGGCATGCACAGGTCGTTCCGGGTGCGGCTTTTTGCTGCCCTTTGGTGTCTTGCGCACGTGTCTGAGAGCTTTTTGCGGGGCATTCTGGTTAGCCAGAATATGCCGCCAGAAGCGGGTTGAATAAAATAGGGTTGTTCAGCTAGTTGCGTGCCTGTTGTGGTCATGCTAGAGGCCGCGCCAACAGGTGCAGCAAAACTTGGATTCATCGCCTGATGGTCCGGGTTGCATCGTTGTCAGTGTGGAATGCCGGCGCGCACAGAAGGAAAGAACCAAAGAGTGGTGGCCTCGGGCGTAACGACAGCACAAGCAGTAGCTTTTGCGGCCAACGGTCTTGAAGGCCGTTACGCGATTGCGCTTTATGATCTGGCTGCCGAACAGCAGCAGCTGGACACCGTGCTTGATGAAGGTGGCGCACTTGCGCGCCTGATTGATGAGAGTGCGCCCCTGCGCACTGTTCTGGAAGACAGGCGCCTGGATATTCTGGTGTCTCGCAAGGCCGTTCTGGCTGTGCTTGAGGCTCAGGGATTCGGTCAGATTCTTCGTAATTTTGTGGGCGTCGTGGCTGATAACCGCCGTCTGCCGGTCCTGCGGCGCATTCTTGCATCGCTGGATGCGCTGGCCGTGGCCCGCCGTGGCGAGGTCGTGGCCGAGGTCAGCAGTGCTGTGCCGCTTACGGCTGAACAGCGGGCCCAGCTTCAGGTCCGTCTGGCCGAAGCCGGTTATTCCCGCATCAATATTCGCGAGCGTGTTGACAGCGCCCTGCTCGGCGGTCTTGTCGTCCGCGTGGGGGCAAAGCTGTATGATGCCAGCCTCAAAACCCGCCTGTTTCGTTTGCATTACGCCATGAAGGGAGCCGCGTGATGGAAATCCGTCCCGCAGAGATTTCGGATATCCTCAAGCAGCAGATTGCCTCGTTCGATAAGGAATCTGATGTGGTCGAAACCGGCACAGTCCTGTCCGTTGGGGATGGTATTGCCCGCGTATTTGGCCTGCAGAATGTCATGTCGGGTGAACTGGTGGACTTTCCGTCCGCTGGCCAGAAGGGCATGGCCCTGAACCTGGAAAGCGACAACGTCGGTATCGTTATTTTCGGTGACGACACCAACATCCGTGAAGGGGACAGTGTCACCCGTTCGGGTATGGTTGTCAGTGTGCCGGTTGGTAAAGGCCTGCTGGGCCGCGTTGTGGACGGTCTGGGTAACCCGATCGACGACAAGGGCCCGCTGGTTGACGTTGAACTGCGTCGTGCGGAAGTCAAGGCGCCCGGCATTATGCCACGCCAGTCCGTGAGCGAACCCATGCAGACCGGGATCAAGGCGATTGACGCTCTGGTGCCGATTGGCCGTGGCCAGCGTGAACTGGTGATTGGTGACCGTCAGACTGGTAAAACCACCATCCTGACCGACACCATTCTGGCCCAGAAGGGCGTGAATGAGCAGGGCGACGACAAGAAGTCCCTCTACTGCATCTACGTTGCTATTGGTCAGAAGCGCTCCACAGTTGCACAGCTTGTGCGTCTGCTGGAAGAAAAAGGCGCGATGAAGTACTCCATCGTCGTGGCCGCGACCGCATCCGACCCGGCTCCGCTGCAGTATCTCGCCCCCTACGCCGCGTGCGCCATGGGTGAATACTTCCGCGACAACGGCATGCACGCCCTGATCTGCTATGACGATCTGACCAAACAGGCTGTGGCTTATCGCCAGATGTCCCTGCTGCTGCGTCGTCCGCCGGGCCGTGAAGCTTATCCGGGTGACGTGTTCTACCTGCATTCCCGTCTGCTGGAACGGGCTGCCAAGATGTCCGACGCCAATGGCGCGGGCTCTCTGACAGCTCTGCCCGTTATTGAAACGCAGGCCGGGGACGTTGCGGCTTACATCCCGACCAACGTGATCTCCATTACGGATGGCCAGATCTTCCTTGAGACCGATCTGTTCTACAGGGGTATCCGCCCCGCCGTTAACGTGGGCGGTTCTGTCTCCCGCGTTGGGTCCGCAGCGCAGATCAAGGCCATGAAGCAGGTCGCAGGCAAGATCAAGCTTGAGCTCGCCCAGTACCGCGAAATGGCAGCTTTCTCCCAGTTCGCATCCGATCTGGACCCCGCAACGCAGAAGATGCTTGCCCGTGGTGCCCGTCTGGTGGAACTGTTGAAGCAGCCGCAGGCTTCGCCGCTTTCGGTTGAAGAACAGGTTGTTCTGCTGTTTGCCGGGACCCGTGGCTTCCTTGACGGCATTGCAGCCAGCAAGGTTGTGGCCTGGGAACGCGCTGTGCTGAGCGATGTGCGGAGCGCGGGCAAGGACATTCTGGATACGCTGAGCAAGGAACAGGCCATTTCCAAGGACCTGGAAGCGCGGCTGACTGAATATCTGACCGCCTTCAACCGCAACTTCGCCGGCTGAGGGAGCAGAAGCACTCATGGCTTCCCTTAAGGAACTACGCGCCCGGATCGGAAGTATCAAATCGACACGGAAGATCACGAGCGCCATGAAGATGGTGGCAGCGGCCAAGCTGCGGCGGGCGCAAGCCAGCGCAGAAGCTGCTCGTCCTTATGCGGCAGCCATGCGCCGTATGCTGGGTGAGTTGGCCGGTGCAACCAAGGGGGAGGACGGAGCGCCTCTTCTTCTGGCCGGTACCGGGCAGGACAAGGTTCATCTCCTTGTGCCCATGACCAGTGACCGTGGCCTGTGCGGTGGCTTTAACGCCAACGTGCATCGCCTTACGGTGCAGAGCATCCGTCGCCTTCAGTCCGAAGGCAAGACGGTGCGCCTGCTTCCGGTTGGTCGTCGCGCGCTGAACTTTTTCATGCGCGACTACGCAGATCTGATCGTTGATCATGTGATCGGGACAAGTGCGAAGGAAATTCCCTTTTCCGTCGCCAGTGACCTGGGTGACAAGATCAATGCCCTGCTTGAAGCAGGCGAGATTGATGTCTGCACACTTGTGTTCAACAAGTTTCGCAATGCGATGACACAGGTGCCGACATGCCAGCAACTGGTTCCCATGGTCGTGGAAGAGGCAGGCGGTACGCTGGAAGCCTCCAACGATGTGGCCCAGTATGAGTTTGAACCTGATGAGGCAACGCTGCTGGCCATGCTGCTGCCGCGCAATCTGCAGGTCCAGATTTATGCGTCGCTGCTGGAAACGGTTGCGGGCGAAAACGGTGCCCGTATGACGGCCATGGATAACGCCACGCGCAATGCAGGCCGCACTATCGATAGTCTGACACAGGTCTATAACCGGACCCGCCAGACCAATATTACTAACGAGCTGATCGAAATCATTTCGGGCGCACAGGCTGTCTGAGCCCGATCGTATGCCCCGCAGGAGCTGACCCATGTCGGATACCACAACCCAGACCCAGGCCCCTGCGGCCACGAAGACCAATGCTGTTGGCCGCATTACCACCATTAAAGGGCCGGTTGTTGACGTGCAGTTCGAAGGTGAACTGCCCAAAATTCTGAACGCGCTGCATGTCAAGCTGGGCGATCAGGTTCTGGTGCTCGAAGTGGCCCAGGAAATCGGCGAACACGAAGTGCGCTGCATCGCCATGGACACGACCGATGGTCTGGTCCGTGGTACGGAAGTGGTTGACACCGGTGCACAGATTTCCGTGCCTGTCGGTCCTGAAACCCTTGGCCGTATCCTGAACGTGATCGGTGAACCGATTGACGAACAGGGTCCCGTCCAGACCGCACGCCGCGCCCCCATCCACCGCGATGCCCCTGCTTTTGACGAGCAGGCTGCTGCATCCGAAATCCTGATGACCGGCATCAAGGTTGTTGACCTGCTCTGCCCCTACCTCAAGGGTGGCAAGATCGGCCTGTTCGGCGGTGCCGGTGTTGGCAAGACCGTTATTATTCAGGAACTGATCAACAACATCGCAAAGGCGCACGGTGGTGTGTCCGTATTTGCCGGTGTTGGTGAACGTACCCGTGAAGGGAACGACCTGTATTACGAAATGCAGGACGCAGGCGTGATCAAGCTGGGTGAAAACGGTTCTACCGAAGGCTCCAAAGTGGCGCTGGTGTTTGGTCAGATGAACGAACCGCCAGGTGCCCGTGCCCGCGTGGCGCTGACTGGTCTGACCATGGCGGAATATTTCCGTGATGAAGAAAATCAGGACGTGCTGTTCTTCGTGGATAACATCTTCCGCTTTACGCAGGCTGGTTCGGAAGTGTCCGCACTGCTGGGCCGTATTCCGTCTGCCGTGGGCTACCAGCCGACATTGGCAACGGAAATGGGTGCCCTGCAGGAACGTATTACGTCCACCAAAAAAGGCTCCATCACGTCCGTTCAGGCCGTGTATGTCCCTGCCGATGACTTGACCGACCCTGCTCCGGCTGCAACTTTTGCCCACCTGGATGCCACCACCGTTCTGAACCGTTCCATCGCGGAAATGGGGATTTACCCGGCTGTGGATCCGCTGGACTCCACGTCCCGTGCTCTGGACCCGCAGATTGTGGGTGAAGAACATTACGCAGTGGCAGGCGAAGTGCAGCGTATTCTCCAGACCTATAAATCCTTGCAGGATATCATTGCTATTCTGGGTATGGATGAACTGTCTGAAGACGATAAGCTGATCGTGGCGCGTGCACGCCGTATCCAGCGCTTCCTGTCCCAGCCGTTCCATGTGGCGGAAGTGTTTACCGGTGCTCCTGGCAAGCTGGTATCCGTGACCGATACGGTTCGTTCCTTCAAGGCGATCTGTGCTGGTGAATATGACGATCTGCCAGAAGCGGCCTTCTACATGGTCGGGACGATCGAAGAAGCTGTTGCCAAGGCAGAAAAACTGAGGGAGTCGGCCTAACAGCCGGCTTCTGGAGGGAGCACCAGTCATGCCAATCCAGATTGAGATAATCAGCCCTGAAAAGGTTCTGGTGTCGCGTGAGGTAGATATGGCCGTTCTTCCGGGCATGGAGGGTGATATTGCCGCCATGCCGGAACATTCGCCCATGATGCTTCTTCTGCGCGGGGGCGTTGTTGCCCTTTACGAAGGGGACAAGGTGACCGATCGCTATTTTGTGGCGGGCGGTTTTGCCGACATCACTCCCGCACGTTGCACGGTTCTGGCCGACAAGGCTGTGCCGGTTAGCGACATTTCCATTGATATGGCCACAGCACAGCTGGAAGCCCTGTCTGAAGCATGGGACAAGGCCGATAAGACCGATATGTCCCGTCTTGTTGTGCTGCAGGATCAGATTCAGGCAGTACGGGCTGAAATTGAAGCAGGCAGCGCCAGCTAGAATTTCTGTTCAGTCAGATTTAAAAAAAAGCCACCGTCTGGGTGGCTTTTTTTGTGTCCGGATTCAGCCGCGACCTCTGTAGGACGGAACATCCTGCGCGGGAATCCACACACCTGCGGGAGCCTCCCCTGTCTGCCAGAAAACATCAATGGGAATCCCACCGCGCGGGTACCAGTAGGCACCAATGCGCAACCAGATCGGGTTGAGCAGGTCAACCAGAGTGCTTGCGATCTGCACGGAGCAGGCTTCGTGAAAAGCGCCGTGATTGCGAAAACTGGTCAGGAACAGCTTGAGGGACTTGCTTTCCACAATCCACTGGTCTGGTACATAATCAAGCACGATATGGGCAAAATCCGGCTGGCCGGTAATGGGGCAAAGGGACGTAAATTCGGGCGCGGTAAAACGCACCATATAGCGTTTGTCCGGGTTGGGGGCTGGCACACGCTCCAGCACGGCCTCTTCCGGGCTGTTGGGGGGAGCAATCTGGCGGCCAAGCTGGGTCAGTGCGTGGCGTCCATCATCTGCTGTGTTCATCGTTTTCTCCATGCAGCTATGGTTTTCTTGGGTGTCCGGCTTGTCAGCGCGTTCGTCAAGTTTCGTATGGGGCATATGGGTTCTGGCTGTCTCTTTCTAGTTGGCTAGTGTATGGAAGAAACATGGCCAAATTACCCACTCCCGTCTTTCCTCAGCCCCAGCTTGTGTCCTCTACCCAGGATCTGGCGGACGCTCTTAAACCGTTTCATGCCGAACGTTTTGTAACGGTTGATACGGAGTTCATGCGTGAGCGCACGTACTGGCCGGAACTGTGTCTGGTGCAGGTGGGCAGCGCGCAGGATGTTGTGCTGATTGATGCGCAGGCGGAAGGGATTGACCTGACCCCTCTGGCAGAACTGATGGCTAATGCCTCGGTGCTGAAAGTGTTTCATGCCGCGAGGCAGGATCTGGAAATTTTCCTGCATGAGTTCGATGCTCTGCCAACACCTGTGTTTGATACGCAGGTTGCTGCCATGGTGGCGGGCTTTGGGGATCAGGTCGGGTATGACAGTCTGGTTGGCTCCCTGACTGGCCATATGATTGATAAAAGCCACCGCTTTACGGACTGGTCAGCCCGGCCGCTTTCCGAAGCCCAGCTGAATTACGCTGCAGGTGATGTGACATGGCTGCGACTGGTTTATGAAAAACTGGTGCGTAAGCTTGAGCAGGACAAGCGGGTAAGCTGGGTTGCCGCCGAAATGGCAGAGCTGGAAGACCCGGCAACATTCCGCCCTGATCCGGAAAAGCAGTGGGAACGGCTTAAGGCGCGCACAGGCAACCGCCGGATGCTGGGTGTGCTGCGTGCGGTTGCCGCCCTGCGCGAGCGTGAGGCCCAGCGCGTGAATGTGCCCCGTCAGCGTTTGCTGAAGGATGAAAGCCTGCTGGAAATCGCGGCAACAACACCGGGTACGATAGATGCGCTTGCCCGCGTGCGCGGAGTATCTCGTGGGCTGGCCGAAGGCCGTACGGGCATGGCGCTGCTGGAGGCGGTTAGGCAGGCGCAGGCCTTGCCGGAGTCGGAACTGCCACGTCCCGCACGGGGTAAGGGAAAGGATAACGCAAAAGCACCTGCATCTCTGGTGGCTTTGCTCAAGGTGCTCCTGACCGCCTGTTGCGAGGAGCACGATGTGGCGCCACGCTTGGTTGCCTCCATGGATGAGCTGGAGGCTTTGGCGCTGGATCCGGCACAGGCCCCTACATTGCTGTCGGGTTGGCGAGGCAGAGTATTCGGGGATGTCGCGCAGGCCCTGTGTGAAGGGCGGGTAGCGCTGCAGGTCAAGGGTGGGCGGGTGATCAGCGTGCCCGGCGAAAACGCGGCCTCCTGACGGAGTAACGCGCGCCCGCCGGACGGGGTGCCTGTTTTAGAAACCCATTTCTTCCCACAGGTTGGAAAGCGGGCGTGCACCGTAGTGCGAGATGATTTCTGACGCAGCAACAGAGGCAAGGCGTCCACATTCGGGCAGAGTGCGGCCGGATGTCAGCCCTGCCAGAAAGCCTGCGGCATAGGCATCACCCGCCCCTGTTGTATCCACAACCTGTGTTGGAACCGGGGCTACGGGTGTCATCTGGCCATCATGCACAATAACGCTGCCAAGGCCTGAGCGCGTCAGGGCCGCAAAGGTTGTGTCCTGCGCGGTGCGGCGGGCGGCGGTGTCAAAGTTTTCTGTTTCGTACAAGGCACAGATTTCGTCTTCATTGGCGAACAGGATATCGACATGGTTCTTGACCAGATCCAGGAATGCAGCCCGGTGGCGGCCAACGCAGAACGGGTCGGAGAGGGAAAGAGCAACCTGACGGCCATTCTTGTGGGCCAGAGCTGCGGCCCGGCGGAATGCCTCCTGCGCATGCGGAGGATCGAACAGATAACCTTCCAGATAGATAATGCTGGATGTGGCGATCATGTCCGGCAGCACGTCTTCGGGGCTAAAGCAGGTACAGGCTCCCAGATAGGTTGCCATGGTGCGTTGCCCATCGGGTGTGATCATGACCACGCACCGTGCTGTGGGCAGGTTGTCAAATACCTGCGTATTCAGCGGAGCGGATGGGAACTGCACCCCGTTATCGCGCAGGTCCTGCGTGAACTTGAGCCCTGCATCATCGCGCGAGACCTTGCCTAGGTAGGCAACACGCGCGCCAAACTGTGCCGCAACAACGCAGGTATTGGCTGCGGAACCACCACCCATGATCTGCTCGGGAGCCAGAGAGGCCTCCAGTGCGTTGGCCCGGTTCACGTCAATCAGTGTCATGCTGCCAGGGGTGAGTCCCTGACTTTGCAGGAAGGCTGCATCCGTGCGGGCGAGAATATCGGTAATGGCATTTCCAATACCGAGAATGTCGTATTGTGTGTCCTGACCGGTCATGGCGATAAAATTTTTTCCTGAAAAAATGATCTGTGTGGTTGTTTGGCTAGCGCGCTGCCACAAAAAGGGCAACAGTAAGGCTTAAGCAACATGCGCTGCTTACCGACGGCTCCGGGCATGAAAATGGTCTGAAGGAAGCCGGACTGGTTTTGGAGCGGCTTGTTAACGTGGACTGCTGCCTGAACGCAGGTGGCCAGAAAGGCGGGGGATTTTCTTGTTCAAAAGACGTAAGCCTGAAGATAGTCAGCCAAACACACAGGCACCCTCTACCGTGCAGCAGGGTTCTGCGCGTCCGGCAGAGGTATCTGGCACTGTTCTTCCGTCCAATGCGGCTGCTCAGGGGAGTTCCGCGCCTGAGGCTCCCGTATTGCATTCTGATATTTCAAAGGAAACTTCACCTATGGGTCGTGCACCTTTTCCGTCCGGTTCTTCTCTTCCCGCAGGTGCTGGCATTCCGCCTATGCCCGGAGTGGCTGTCGCCCGTGGCCTGCCTACGCAGATCCAGCCTAAAAAGGAAGGGCCGGAGCAGCGTACTCTGGTTGTCGGGCGTGGCATTAGCGTACAGGGTACAGTGCAGGATGCAGAGCGTCTGGTGGTTGAAGGGACGGTTGAATCCAGCATGATCACGGCCAAGGAACTGGTTGTTATGCCAGGTGGCCTGTTCCGTGGTGGTGTGGAAGTGGAAAATGCGGAAATCGCCGGTACGGTTGATGGTTCCCTGACCGCACGTGGTAGCTTGACCGTACGTGGCAGTGGCCGCCTGCTGGGTAAGGCTGCCTGCCATCGCCTGAAAGTGGAAGACGGTGGTCAGATTACCGGGCAACTGGAAATGCTGGCCGAAGGCAGTGGCACAACCAAAACGGCTGATAGCGAGGCTGAGCCGGTTAAGGCGATTGAAGGCTGATTATCTGCCTGTTAGCCTGATGGTGGCGTCTGCGCCGCCATCAGGCATGATGGTTGGGTGTGGCTGATCAGGCCACAGTGTCGCGGCGGTCACGCAGACGCACATAGGCAATTTGGGCGTGTTCCTCGCAATAGGGTTTGCCCGGAATGGGCGTTGCGCCACAAAAATGAAAGCCTGGTGTGCCGGGGTCGCCAATAGGCCAGCAGCAGGATGGGCCGCGGCGCTTTTGCGGTTCGGGGTCCGAAATGCTGCGCAGCAGTGTTTTGGGTTTGGTGCTGGGGCGCGCGGCAGGCGCGGTTTTTTCTTTTCTGGCAGTTTTATCATCCGCCATACCTGCATCAGTTGCCGTAGTAGGGGGCGGGGGTGGTTCTGCAACTGGTGTTGGCGCGGTTGTGGTAACCTGTTGCGCTGCTGGTGCCGCAGATGGAGCGGGAGCAGCAACGCGGCTGGCAGGAGCTTCCGATGCGGGAGGGGTAAGCGTGGGCTGCTCGGCTTTGTCGGCCGCAGCTTTGGGTTTGCTTCCGTTCCGCCGGATGGGGGAGGGGCGTGGCGGCAGGCCCAGCCTGTGCGCCTTGCCGACCACTGCGTTTTTGGTAATGGAAAGACGCCTGCCGATTTCCGCCGTTGAAAGACCTTCCGCCCAGAGGTCCTTAAGCTGGGCGATTATTTCTTCGGACCACTCCATTAACAGGCACCTTTGAGCATTGCATGGCGGGCTGGCAAAATACCAGTGCTTCTACGTACCGCATATTAGGAGGATGGCACTCGTATCTCAAGCGGAAAGCCCGCTGTCTGGGTTCCTGTGGTGTGTTCCTGCCTGCAAAACGTGGATTTACGGGTTTTATGGACGCCGAAAGGGCGGGAGCCGGTGCCTAGCTCTGCACAATATCCAGACCAATATCGAGTGCGTGCACACTGTGGGTCAGCCAGCCGAGCGAGAGCACATCCACCCCGGTCCGGGCAATGGCGTGGGCCGTCTTGAGCGTGATACCGCCAGAGGCCTCGGCCAGTGCGCGCCCGTTAATCATGCGTACGGCCTGTTCAAGCTGGGGTACGGACATGTTATCCAGCAGATAGACGTCCGCCCCCGGGCCGGACAGGGCTTCCTCAAGCTGTTCGAGAGTATCGACTTCCAGTTCCACCTTCATCAGGTGTCCTGCGTATGTACGGGCAGAAAGCAGGGCTTTTTGTATGTTGCCACCGCACAGGGCAATATGGTTGTCCTTGATCAGAATGGCATCATCCAGCCGGAGCCTGTGGCTGCTCCCGCCCCCGGCGCGCACCGCATATTTTTGCAGGCTCCTTAACCCCGGCAGGGTTTTGCGGGTGCAGGCGACACGGGCTTTGGTGTCTGCCACGGCCTGCACAATATGGTGCGTATGCGTGGCGATACCGCTCAGGTGTGACAGCAGGTTCAATGCCGTGCGCTCCCCTGCCAGCAGGGTAGTCGCGTTACCTTCCACGGTGGCAAGGACGTCACCTTGTGCAATCTGGCTGCCATCTTGTTTGATCTGGCTGAAGCGCACGCTCGGGTCCAGTATGGCAAAAGCCTGCCGGGCTCCTTCCAGTCCGCACAGAACACCATTCTGGCGGCTGCGGAAGATGGCATGCAACTGCTGCCCCGGCTGGGCCAGCGCCTGTGTGGTGACATCCCCCCCAATTCCCAGATCTTCCATTAATGCGGTGCGCACGATGGGTTCCCATAAAAGCGTGGGAAGATGCAGGTTTGAGGTCATGTCAGGCTCCGGTCTGGGGGCTTAAATTGCCAGCATCCGCTCAACCGCCATACGGGCGGGGTGTTGCAGGTGTTCAGGGATGGTCACTTCCGTCTGCATGGTTTCCAGCGCCTGACGGATATTGGACAGGGTAATCCGCTTCATGTGTGGGCACAGGTTGCATGGACGGACAAACTGGGTTTGCGGGTAGAGTGCCGCAAGGTTGTCGCTCATGGAACATTCTGTAACCAGCAGGACTTTTTGCGGTTTTGTCTGGTCAATAAAGCTGATCATCTGTGCAGTGGACCCCGCATGGTCGGCCTCTGCAACCACGTCGGGTGGGCATTCGGGGTGGGCGATGACGCTCACACCGGGGTGCAGGCGACGGTACTGGCGGATTTCCTGCGGGGTAAAGCGTTCATGCACCTCGCAATGGGCTGGCCATGTCAGCATTTCTATGCCGGTTTCGGCTTCGATGTTGCGGGCCAGAAACTCGTCGGGGATCATAATCACGCGGGGAACGCCCAGACTTTCCACAATGCGGCGTGCATTGCCCGATGTGCAGCAGACATCGCTTTCCGCTTTTACATCGGCTGTGCTGTTGACATAGGTTACAACGGGCACACCGGGGTAGCGCTTTTTGAGCGTTCTCACATTGTCTGCGGTAATGCCTTCGGCCAGAGAGCACCCTGCCGTGGCATCTGGGATAAGAACTGTTTTTTCCGGGTTCAGCAGTTTTGCGGTTTCGGCCATAAAATGCACGCCTGCCATCACCATGGTAGAGGCATCCACCGTTTGTGCCGCACGCGCCAGAGCCAGACTGTCACCCCGGATATCTGCCACGCAATGGAAGATTTCCGGTGTTTGGTAATTATGGGCCAGAATGACGGCGTTTTTTTCCTGTTTCAGGCGTAGGATGGCTTCAATATCCGCCGCGTAATTGGCTTCCCATTGGTCCCGCAGCATAATGTGGGCAACAGGGTAGTATAATTCATCCCTGCTGGGCATGAGAGAGGCAGACATGGTTGTGTTCCGTTTCCCGTGCTATATATGCTCTTATTGAGTATATATAGCATTCAGAAATTGCAAGGGTCGAACCAAACACTTTTTCAGGAGATGGCAGGTAAAGGAAGTTTGGCCCCTGCCAGATAGCAGTGTTCGGCTGTTTCGGGTGCGAATTGATATAGTTGTGCTGGTCGGCCCTGCGGGGAAGAATCGTATTCCGCGGTGCGGCTGACCAGTTTCTGCTGTTGTACAAGCCGCCGGAAGTTCTGTTTGTGCATGGCGCACCCCGCCAGAGCCTCCATGGCCTGTTGGAGCTGTAAAAGGGTAAACTGCCGGGGCAGAAGGTCGAACACTGCCGGGGTGTAGCGGATTTTTGCCCGCATGCGTGAGAGTGCTGTGGCCAGAATACGCCGGTAGTCGCGGTGCATGCTCAGGCCCGGCAGGTGCGCGCCATTCTGCCATGAGGATTCGGGCACAAGTCCGGCCTCCCAGAGCAGTTCATAACGCTGGAGGCTGAGTTCATCGTTCCATATGTGGTTCTCAAGGCCAAAAACAGTGGTACATCTTTGCCAGCGCTGCGTGTTATCCGCCGCCCACTGTTTGAGGCGCGTGGCAATGGTGTGCAGCAATGGGCAGGATGTCGTATCCCGCCGGTCTTCCCACGGAAAGTAGTCGTAAATGGAACGTTCGGCCAGACTGTGGTCGCAGTTCTGGCGGATGAACGCCATATAGGAAATCTGCACCCTCTGGTGGCCGTGCCCATGCAACGGGTCGGCAAAGGTATAAAGCTGTTCTGTATGACCCAGCTTGAGGCCGGTCTGGTGTTCTACCCAGTTGCGCATCCCTTTTTGCAAGGAGCGATGCTCCACCATAAGTGGGCCGGACGGAAAGGAGCAGCCATGTTCCAGCGTCAGAATATGCGGCGTATTGTTGCTGATGCTGACCAGAACAGCCACCAATTCGGCCTCACATAATACCGGCTGTGCGTTTTGGGGTATGGGAGTGGCCGAAGGACTGATCATGGCTGGCAAAGTGTCTGAACGTTTGGTGTCTGGCAAGTGTCATACCATCAGGGTGCATGAGGGTACGCTGGGATAGCCGGTTTTGCCACCGGCAGGGCGAGATGGGAGCAGAGGACAGGCTGGCTCAGGCCAGAGGAGAGGCGGCCCGTCTGGCGGGGAATGCGTCCAGCCAGAGTGGCATGTCATTGGCGGGTAGAGGCCTGCTGTAAAAATAGCCTTGCAGGATATCACAACCCAGTTGCTGCAATTTGGTCTCCTGCGCTTCGTGCTCGACACCTTCGGTAACAACCTTGATACCAAGACGTTTGCCAATGTTGATTGCTGCTTCTGCGACGACAAGAGAACTGATGTCGTCTTCAAAATTTTCAATAAAACTGCGGTCGATCTTGATTTCTGTCAGGGGAAGCTGGGCAAGCCGTGACAGGGAAGAAAACCCCGTGCCAAAATCATCCATGGACAGGCCAACGCCAATGTCGCGGATGGCTGTCAGGTTGGCGGCTGTTTCGGGGTCCTGCCGCATGGCCACACTTTCGGTAATTTCTATGGTCAGGCGCTGGGGAGCCAGATTGTACTTCTGCAATACGGACAGGATCTGGTCTGGCAGGTCCATGCTGCAAAAATGAACGGCAGACATATTCACACTGACAATGGGAACATAAACATCGTTCCGCTCCCATTCTATGACCTGCTGGCAGGATTTATCCAGTGACCACAGACCTATAGCTTCGATCTGCCCGGTTTCCTCGGCGATGGGGATAAAGGTGGAGGGTGGAATAAAACCAAGTGTGGGGTGCTGCCAGCGACTGAGTGCCTCAACCCCGCACAGGGTGCCCGTTAATGCGCAGATCTGGGGCTGATAGACCAGATGGAGCTGTGTTTTTTGCAACGCATCGCGCAGAGCGGAGCCAATGATAAGGCGTTCGCGCACATTGCTGTTGCCACCTTTGCCAAAAAACCGGAACCCTCCCCGCGCCTGTTTTTTGGTCTGTCGCATGGCAGTTTCTGACGCGCCGAGTATTTCCTCTATTTCCGTGCCATCATCAGGGTAAAGGCTGATTCCTATGCTCAGGGAGGCAACCAGATCGCGGCCTTTCACCTCTATGGGTTCGCGGGATATGCAATTCAGTTCATGGGCCAGTTTGCAGGCCTTGTTGCGATCCGCATCTGGCATGACAACGACAAAATCATCTCCACCCAACCGGGCAACCAGATTGTGACCCCGACAGAAGGCGGCAATGCGGCGGGCAATGGTCTGGAGCAGGATGTCACCGCTATTGTACCCCATGACGTTGTTGACATCTTGCAAAAGATCAACGTCAAGCATCAGAATGGCAAAGGGAGCCTGTTCGGGCTGTGCTAGCATCTGCCTCAGGCGGGTGGCCAGGGCTGTTCTGTTCAGAAGCCCGGTGAGAGGATCAATATTGTTGGAATTATTGATTCTATCAAGTGTTTTTTCATGTCCAATAATAGATGCGCAGGATGGTATGCAACCTGTGACAATTTTTTGTGGCCAGTCGGTAATTTTTTCCTTGTTGCGCGAAAAAAGCGCAAAAATACCGATCAGTTCACCCGCTGCGTTGCATATGGCGGATGCCCAGCAGTCATGCAGGTCGCTGTGCTGGTTCTGCCCCTGTTTTGGGGTCCAGATCAGGGCGCAGGCGTGGTGCGGGTTTGTGCGCAGATCCTGAATATCAGAAGCAGTCAGAATCAGATTGTCCAGCTTGCTGATCTTGCTGTTGGGCAGACTTTTCCCTGAAAGGATGGAAAGCCCACCCTGTGGGGTAATATGCAGGAGTGTGGCTATGCTGTTGGGAACAAGCTGCTCCACCTTGCCACACAGCATATCCGCGACATCCTGGATGGTTGTGTAGTCTGCCAGAGCGGCAAAAACCTGGCTTTGCAGTTCCAGGAGCTTACGGCGGTGGACCTCTTCGGTTACGCCTTTGATAAAAGCCATATAATAGCGTTTGTGATCTGCTCCGATCAGGGCCGTGGACAGCGAGAGTTCCGCAGCAACATAATCTCCGTTGCTCCGCACAAACGTAACCTCGCGCGATGTGTTGACAATGCGGTGAAGACCCGTCAGGCGATGATGCTCGATATAGTTATCATGGTGCTTGCGGTGTTCCATTGGAACCAGCTGATCAACATGGTTCCCCAAAACCGCGGAGGCCGGGTATCCCCACAAATGCTCTGCTGCGGCATTGAAAAAAACAATTCTGTTCTGATCATCAATGATGACGACACCATCAGTCGCCTGCTCAAGTATGGCCGCGTAAAATTTATCGACATGGTTTGAGAGTGTGAGCGGGTTTGCAGGGTCTGGCATGGACTCAATCTTTAGGCAGAAGGCTAAACCAGAGGGATGTCGACCCCATGACACTCATGCCAGATAAAAGAGCAGACATGGGGAAGGCATGATTGGTTATGGAGCATCTTTTGAATTTTGAATATACGGGAAAAGGGGAAGTCAAATAAATTTTTCTGTAGGCCAGAAAGAGTGAAAGTTCATTTTTCAATAACTGGATTAAGATGCAAGACAAAATGAGATAGATAGAGTACAGGATAGGTGTTTTGAAATTGGTTTCAAAGAGAACGTTCAAAATATACAAACACATGCCACATATATTCCCTTGTGATGACATGGATGATGTTTCTATTTTTATTGCGTGCGTTAAAAACTGTTTCAGGATTTTCTGAGATTGCGTTGCCGTAAAAAACCTTTTCCTCAAGTTTATCGTGATTTTTGTATCACCATTATCACATTGGCGTTATAACGATAGGCGGGACACATATTTGTTAACATTTGGTAAAAAAAGATAATTTTACAATGCGTTAAAGGGAAACTTCCCAAGCTTGTTTGTGGCGGGGAGAGTGGTTTTTCGTCACAAAACATGGGGGACAGGATTGTTTGATTCGGTTTTAAATGGCCGAATTTTAATGTCAGGTTTCTACCCCCAAGCGTGGTATGCAGAACGATCCATCGTCTGGTTTTATTGTGTGTGGTGCGTGGGGGATCAGAGATGTGCTTGTGACAAGTAGGGCATGAAGACAGGCTTGATTTTTCTGGCTGCCGCAATAGCCGAAATCGGAGGGTGTTTTGCATTCTGGATGTGGCTGCGTCTGGGAAAAGCGCCTGTCTGGCTTGTGCCGGGTTGTTGTTGTCTGCTTTTGTTCGCGTATCTTTTGACTTTGGTCGATACATCCGTGGCGGGGCGCGCCTATGCTGCGTATGGGGGTATCTATATTCTGGTTGCGGTTTTGTGGATGTGGTTTGCAGAAGGTATGCAACCAGATCGATGGGATTTTCTTGGTGCGGGTCTGTGTTTACTAGGTGCAGTCGTCATTCTGCTGGCACCTCATACACGGTGAGTGATGATTTGTTCTGGCGGGGGCATGGTTGTTCATGAACGCAGAGTTCTGGCTTGCAAAATGGCGTCAAAACGAGATCGGGTTTCATACCCCATGCCCACATCAAGCTCTTGTGGCGTATTTTTCCATCCTTGGTCTGGCTCCGGGGAGTAGGGTTTTTGTGCCATTGTGTGGAAAAACGCTTGATATCCACTGGCTCATGGCAGAAGGGTACAGTGTTGTTGGTGTGGAACTGAGCCGTTTGGCGGTTGAGCAGCTTTTTGCTGAATTGGGCATTGAGCCCGTTGTATTTTTCCCGTCTCCAGAAATTGTGGTGTTTGAAGGGCCTCATATAAAAATTTTCGTAGCAGATTTTTTTGTGCTGACACATGCCCTGCTTGGTCCGGTTGATGCCGTTTATGACCGGGCGGCTCTGGTGGCTTTGCCGGAAGAGATGCGTATACGCTATACGCGACATGTGATGGAGATTTCCTGTTCAGCAGAACAGTTTTTGATTTGTGTTGAATATGATCAGTCACGTCTGTCCGGCCCGCCTTACGCCGTTATGGCGCATGATGTGGAACAGTATTATGGGCAGGTTTATAATATTGCGAGCATTGACTGCCAGACTGTGCCTGGAGGTATAAAAGGAAAAGAGCCGGGGTTTGAACATATCTGGATTTTGCGGAGGCTTAAAGCAACACATGCGGGCAACCAGCATGGTTAATCTATATTTGGTTTGACCTTTTACGGATTTGGTGGGGGGCATTGGCTCTTGTAAAAAATCTTTAAAATATTTTCATTCATTACTTAAAAAATATAGAATGTCCGATAGGTCATCGTATATATTGGTTATGAACCTGTTATAAAATCCAGCATACGGTTATGCGCGTGAGTCCATTTTCATCCTTCTTTGCTGTTGTTTATCAGGCTTTTAACGCCATAAAAAAACCGGCAAGTGCGGTGGTGGGTTACGGTCTTCCGGTTCTGGTTGTGGCAATCTGCGGTACAGCAGTCGAGTTTGACGAGTATCAGCACGTCGTTGCCAAGATTAACGAGGCTGCGCGTCGGGATAGTCAGGCTTATGCCAACCTGATTATGGAGCGGCTGGATACCCGCTTTACCGAACTGGATATGGCTCTGGCAGCGTTGCGCGGTTCGGATAACAGGATTGATCCCCCGTTATCTCCCCAGGTTGAGATGTCGCTCCGGCATTATCTGCTTTCACGCCCGGCGTATTCGACGTTCAGCGTGTTGGGGGCTGATGGTGAGAGCATACAATGGTCCACCTCGGATCAGAAAAAAACTCGGGATGAACCTTTGCGGGATTTTTCACCCGTTCCCAAAATGCCTTATCATTTTTTGGGGCCTGTGCATTACTCGGAAACTCTGGGGACCGTTGTGCTGTCCATGCGGGTGCGTGAGAAAGACAATGGGAATGCAGGGTATTTTTTAGGGTCTCCTTACCGGATCAGCAGATTTCTGGATGAGCAGGAGCTGCCGCCAGATTATCGGAACTGGGATTTTACAGTTATCGACACCCGAAGCGGGCAATCCCTGACGCAGTTGCTGCATATGCAGGGGCAGGTCCACTCCCCGTTATCTGCCCGGCAGGAAATGGTCGTACTGGCTCCCGTGCCGGGTTATCCGTTTGTGGTGCAAACACTGGTGTCTTCCTCACGCGTGTGGCACACCTACAGCCAGCAGGCCCCCGCGCGCTGGAGCGCAGAGGTTCTGCTGCTTGCCCTGCTGCTGCTTTTCAGCGAGTTTTTAATCCGTCGGCGTGATCGTGAGCAGATGGTGCATTTGCGCAGGCTGACCGATTTCAACACGTTTATGGCGCAGGCCAGCCAATGTGCCAGTCAGGCAAATGATGAAGCAGGTCTTTTGCAGGAAATCTGCGACATGGCCATACGCTATACCCATTTTAAAATTGCCCTGATCACCCGACCGGATGAGGCGCAGTGGTTTCAGATGCTGGCAATGAGCGGTGCGCGGGCATATCTGAATAATATTGCGATCTCTGCGCGCGCGGACCTGCCGGAAGGGAAGGGCACTATTGGACGCGTCTGGCGTACGGGCCTTCCTCTTTTCAATGTGTCTTTTTCAAATAATGCTACTCTTGCACCATGGAAAGAGCGTGCGCTCAGGATGGGGCTACGCTCCAATACCGCATTGCCGATTTACAGGGATGGAAAAGTCTGGGCTGTTTTTAGCGTTTATCATGAAAAAGTGGATATTTTTGATGACCAGCTTCAGATTTTGCTCAAGGAAGTCTGTATTAATATTTCCATGGGGTTGGACAGAATTTACAGTCAGCAGTTAAGAACTGCTTTTCTGGATAATTCACTTGTTGGAATTTTACTTGTAAAAAACAGGGTTGTTCAGATGAACAACTCGTATACCACCTATATGCTTGGCTTGGAGTCTGATGCTCTTGTTGGTAAACCAACCGAAATTATCTATGCAGAGAAAAGCGAGTTCAATCGTATAACCGAGAGTTATGAGCAGATTGCACAAAATCGTACGGTACGGGTAACCGGGGTACGTCTTGCCCGTTCTGATGGTCAGATGCTGATTGTCGATTTTTCAGGCGTAAAATTATCTGATCTGCAAAATGATGTTTCTGTCTGGACGTTGGAAGACGTCACCAGCAGGGAGGTGGCAAGGCGTCTGTACCATGCGCTGGTTAATACCGCTGACGCCGTGCTGCTGGCGACGAATGAAAACGAGATGTGTAGCCGTGCCTGCCAGGATCTGGTGCGGGACACGTTGTTCCATGCGGTGTGGATTGGTCGCGTAAGCGAGTTGGGGCCGCTGGAGGTTTTGGCCCATGCCGGGGAGGGAACAGAAGGTATAGAGCAGATCAATACTAATCTGGATGGAGATTGTTCTTTGTCTCCGCCTCTTGTAGTCACGCGGGCATGGCGGGAAAAAGACGTTGTTTACAGTAACGATGAGCTGGCCGAACAGGCTGACAGCCCCTGTTTTGAGTTTATATACGCCAATAACTGGCGTGCAGTCCTGTCTGCTCCTATCCGGCGTGATGGGCAGATATGGGCGGTTATGACCTTTGTCTCCCCTCAGACGCAGGTGTTTGATGAGTCGAGTATCGCGTTGTGCAAACGGGTTACCAGCCTTTTGGGGCATGCATTGGACAAGCTTGATGTTAATCGACGGATTGAAGGTCTGCAGGAACAGGAGGCAGCCCGTGCCCGGCATGATGTGCTGACTGGTCTGCCCAACCGTCTGGCGCTTACGGAATATCTGCCGCAAGCCCTTGCCCGCGCACAGCGGCAGGCGACCAGCGTTGCTGTGGGTCTGATCGATCTGGATGGTTTTAAACTGGTGAATGATACATATGGGCACGAAGCGGGGGACAGGCTTTTGCAACAACTGGGGCAAAGCCTGCAGGCCCGGCTACGCCAGACAGATTACGTCGCCCGGTTGGGAGGGGATGAGTTTGTTGTGGTGTTTGAAGGGCTGACAACAGCACAGGCCGTTGAGCAGGTGGAAGTTGTGTTGACTACACTGCATGCCGCGGTTGAAAAGCCCTTCCCTGTTACGGTGGATGAGACAGCAACAGTGGGTATGACTCTGGGCGTGGCTTTGTACCCACAGGATGGTCTGGATGCCGAGTATTTGCTCAAACGGGCTGACAAAGCCATGTATCATGCAAAACAGAATAAAAAAACGCGTGAAAAATGGTGGTTCATGGCAAAGGATCTTGTGGATGATGCACAAGATGCTCCTCTACCCTGAGAGTTCTATACTCTTTACGGTCAGAGAGGGGAGATTTGCTGTCTGCCTGAGTGTGCCTTTTGCATGCCGCGGGATTGATTGAAAAACCTGATACCAGCAATACAGCGCAAAAATTACCATTTTACTTTGTGTCGGCTGGCCGTTATTGCTGCCAAATACTGTCCTGAATACAGGATATTCCTCACAGATATAGCGGCTTCAATGGACACCAAGACTCTTTTTTCCGGCATGGCTCTGGCGTTTGGCGCATATGCGTCTTTTTCGATAAGTGATGCGTTTTCCAAATTGCTGGCTGGCCAGCTTGATCCATTTGAAGTGGCTTTTTCTGGCGGGCTTTTTGGTTTCCTTATTCTCCCCTTTATCCGCAGGTCCGGTGAGTCCTATCTGGATATCGTCAGGCCGCAAAAATGGGGTATGTGGCTACTGCGTGCAGGGTGTGTGTTCGTCGCTACGGCAGCAAGTGTGGAAGCTTTTATGCTGCTTCCCATGCCAGAAGCTTTTTCGCTTATGTTTCTTATGCCGTTGTTTGTGACAATTCTGTCGGTGCTGCTGCTTAAGGAAAAAGTGACATTCTGGGCCTGGCTGGCGGTTGTGCTGGGGTTTGCCGGGGTTCTTATTGTCCTGCGTCCCGGGTTCAGGGAGTTGCACTGGGGGCATCTGTGCGCGCTGGTCGCAGCTTTCGCCAATGCGGGGAGCGTTATTGCCTATCGTCTTGCGGATCAGGAGCGTACGCGTCTGTCCCTGTTCGGTTCAAGTCTGATTGGTCCTCTGGTTGGCAATGGGCTGCTTATGGGGTTGCATGCTCAATGGCCTGCAACCCTGACGGCGTGGGTTTACCTGTTCGGCTATGGGTTCCTCGCGGCTTTGGGGCAGTTGATGATGATGATGGCGACAGCCAGAGCACCCGCCAACCGTGTCGCGCTGCCGCAGTATAGCCAGATGGTGTGGGGGGTGGCCCTGAGTTATCTTGTCTTCCACCAATCTCTGGATATGTGGACATTTGTGGGTATTATTGTGCTGATGTCCTCTGGTATCCTGAACTGGGTGCGTCAGAAAATCCGTTATGAGCGGATGGCCGTGAAGGAACTTCTCGCCCGCCGCAAAGCCCGTAAGGCGGACAGGGCCGGTCAACTCGTGCGTTGACCGTATTGGCTGGATTTTGGGGTCGATGGTTCAGGTTTCGATAACTTTTGACCCAAAAATGGCCGATTGCAGGATAATCGTCATGGCGATGCGAACGTCCATGACCCGGAACATGGTATTGAACAGCATACCTGTGGCAACAGCCATCGCGGAGCCCCAGAACGGCTTGGGGAGCGGGCCATATGGGCTGGGTTGATCGGGGTAATCCTGCTGGAAAATAGGCTCCACGTAAGCCCACATGGCTTCGCGCAGGGTGTCCGTGGCAATCAGAGGGCGGAAATGGGCATCAACATCAGGCATACCTTCTTCCGCTGTGTCAAGTCGGCTGGCAACGCTTGCGAACTGGGTGTTCAGGTCCGGCAAGTCCTGTGTAGAGCATCCGTTCTGTCGCGCGGGGCCGCTCAGGCAGGGCCAGAGGCCGGGGTTGTGTACACTGGCGTCGCCCTGCATCAGAATCTGGTTGAGTGGTTCGCCAAACAGGAAGGTCCGTCCCCCTGCCAGTGTGTGGGTCATCATATCCTGCTCTGGCCGTAATCCTGATTTTATGAGCGCAAGCAGGCTGGTCTGGCTGGCAAACCCACAGACACTTCCCAGAGCGGCAAACAGGGTAGGCGCATGGACGCGCCGCTGATCATCCTGCAAGGGACGCGGGAAGTTGCGTACGATTTCAGTTGTCACGAGATTAAGATGTGCAGCCTGAGGAAAATCTTTCCAGACAACGCCATCAGAACCTGTTGTCTGGTTTTGTTGTGGGGGAGAGTGGGGCATGCAAACAGGCCTTGGCATTGTGTATGGAGTAGAGCGTTCCATAACGTGAACAGCGGCTTCCATCCAGCCGGAAGGCGAAGTCAATCGATATTTAAAAAATTATAAAACGGGATATGTGAAAAATAAATCGGAATAGTTTTTAAATGAATATCCCGTCAAAAATTCAATAATGTGAGGGGTTTGATTTATTACGTAAAATAAAAAATGAACATTATAAAAATTATACCTTGCCTTTTTCTGAGGGGTATGAGAGAAGAAAAAAGTGGATGCTCTTATGAGGCGGGTTGGTGCGCGTTGTGCCAGCATTGTCCTGTTAGAAGTTACGATTGCGCACGTGTTCTGTGCGCGACCACGACGTTAAAAAGGAGCCTAGTTATGACAACAGGCACCGTAAAATGGTTTAATTCGACCAAGGGTTTCGGTTTTATCCAGCCTGAGGATGGTGCGCAGGACGTGTTCGTTCACATTACTGCTCTCGAACGTGCAGGTATGGCTTCGCTTAGCGAAGGGCAGCAGATTTCTTACGAAATCGAAGCTGGCCGTAACGGCAAAAAGTCTGCTGTCAATCTCAAGGCAGTTTAAGACCAGATTAGCAGAAATGCTGTCTGAAGCCGCCTCTCGGGGCGGCTTTTTTATGTCTGGGTGTAAGCCTTCAGACGTGGTCTGGTGCACGTGCTAACAGGTGGCTGATTGTGGCTCCGATCAGGCAGCAGGTAGCGCTGGCGAGGAACATGGCAGGATAGCCAGCAAGTTCAATAATCGGCCCAAGTGTAAAACCTGAGCACGCAATGGCCAGATCCAGAAAGATGGAATAAGCGCTTAACGCGGCACCGCGGTTCTGAGGGCCTGCCTTGTTAACCGCGAGAACTCCCAGTGCGGGGAACAGGAGCGAAAAACCTGCTCCCGTTAAAGCCGCCCCCAGCAGCGCACAAGTGTGGGACGGAAAAACACCGATGACAACAAGCCCTATGGCCTCGACCAGGAGGGAAACAATGGCGACAAGCACACCCCCGCGCCGTTTGATCTGTGCTGCAAAGAAAAACCGGATGCACACAAACACCATGCCAAAAACAGCAAGTGCCGTAGCCGCTCCATTCCAGTGATGGGCCGCATAATATAGGGCCAGAAAAGACGAGATGGCCGCAAACCCAATAGAGCCTGCGGCAAGGGCCGCACCATGCCACAGAACCAGATGTAACGCCTTGCTGAAGGCAATGGGTGTTGCAGTTGATGGGTGGGGCTGGGCTTCGTGGTAAAAGCCAATAAAGGCAAGCCCGAACAGCGGTAATGCGGCCGAAAGGGCGCCAACCGAGACAAGTCCCCCATACGGAGCGGGCAGAAGAGCAAGTGCGGCGCCAACCGGAGCCCCCAGAGCAATGCCCCCGTAAGAGCAGATACCGTTCCACGATATGGCCAGTGCCGTGTTTTCAGCTCCCACGCGGTGGATGTTCCATATGATGACACCTGTTGCTGTCCAGCTTTCTGCCCAGCCCAGAAAAAGGCGGCTGATCAGCACAATACCAAGGGAGGCGGACGGAGTATTGTGCAGCAGGCCAGCCCATCCCAAGAGCAGGCCGGAACAGACACAGCTCAGCAATCCGCCAATAACCACGGGTTTTGGGCCTATTCTGTCTACCAGACGCCCGGCGGAGGAGCGGGCGGCAAAGGTGGCCAGATATTGCAAGGCAAAGGTCAGGCCGGCCAGTGTTGTGCTGTAGCCCAGTGTTGTATGTACAAAAATTGTCAGGACTGCATTGGGCATGCCTATAACAATATAGACAAGCAGGTTGAACAGAACGACGGTCAGAACCTTTCTGATCGGGGATGTCGTGGATGTCTGTGCAATGGCCATGCTGTAATTGGAACAGATTCCGCGCTCGTTGCACAGCAAGTTAAGCGTATGGGCAGCAATGCGACGGGCATACGGAACTTGAAGAGAGGGGGCTGTCTGTTGCATGAATGGTATTAAAGAATACGGCAGAGTAAAAAGGAATTTTATAGACCAATCGGTCTAGTTGTATTGACTGGGCTTTGTGGATACTCTATTGAATACGCATGAGTGTTGTAGAAAAGCATAATGCAGCCAAAAGGCGTATTGTAGAAGCCGCGCGATCTATTATTGGAGAGCGTGGATTTTCTGCTGTAGGCATTTCCCAGATACTGGAAGTTGCAAGTATTCCTAAAGGATCATTTTACCATTATTTTGATTCGAAGGAAGCTTTTGGTGAAGAGCTTTTGCGGATTTACATGGATGATTATCTGCAGAAAATGGATACTCTGTTCTCGCCCGATGTCGGCAATGCGGCGGATCAGTTATTTGCGTATCTCCGCTTCTGGCAGGAAACGCATGTGGACGGGAAAACAGGCGATAAATGCCTGATTGTTAAACTGGCGGCCGAAGTATCTGACCTGTCCGAGCGCATGCGCAGAATTCTGGATACCGGCACAGCCAAAGCCATAGACCGCATTGCCCGTACTATTGCGGAAGGGCAGGAGGAAGGTTCGGTGCAGCGCGGTATGGACGCTCAGGCGCTGGCGGGAGCTTTATATCAGCTCTGGCTTGGCGCGACCCTGATGGTCAAGATTACGCACCGCTCCCAGCCGTTTGACAAAACCTGGCAGGCATCCCAGCGGTTACTTCTGCCCTGATCCGTGCGCGTTATGGATTCCGCAGCATGTGGATGTTGAGTTGTATCTGCCGGTGATTGATTTTTTTTATGTAATTCCTGGTTTCCAGATATTTGAAAATTCTGCTGGCTGTCTCAAACGTCATACCCAGATAATCGGCAATATCCTTGCGGCTCATAATCAGCGTTAACACCTGTGTTGTTTGATCGAAGTATTCCCGCTGTTTGCTGTAAGCGAGTAAAAAACCGATCAGTTTGCGTGTTGCCGTTGGGTGGGACATTAGAACGATATGGTTCTTGGCCGCCATGAGAGCGGCTGTTTTCTGTTTGAGCAGTAAGTCCGTTATATCCGGATAATTCCGGGCAAGGGTTTGTACAGTACTCCGGCGCAGGCGCTTGATGTGCGCATCCACCAGTGTAATGGCCGACCATGCGTAAACTGTGTCTTCCGTAATGCCGAAAAACCTGCCAGGCCACAAAAAATCGAGTACCAGACTACGGCCATTCTCAAGCTGGTAATCCAGTCGGATTGCTCCGGATTGTAGGAAATAGATAAAATCGGCATTTTCACCTTGCCGGAATACAACATTTTTTGCAGGTTTTTTCAGATCGCAGCCAATGCGCTCCAGAGCCGTGCGTGCCGCCGCCATACGCGCATGTGGAGAACCGGGAGTGTGGTTGCCAGAATGCTCCGGATTATGCAGTGAGCGCGTGTACGGCACGGGATTGGTTACCATTCAGGCGGCAGTAAGGCGCTGGGGCGACGGTCTGGTTCATGATGTCTTCCTCCCATGCCGGTCAATCCTTGCTGTCGTGATGATAAGGTTGTGGTGGTCCCTAAGTAAACGAAACGGAACCGTTTCGCAACATCATCAGGTTACAGACCATCACGATGGGGTCTGGCCGATCTGTTGTACTGTGGCAGTCATGCTTTACGCTGGGGAGGTGATACGCTTTTCTTCTGCAAGGGCCAGTTGTGTCAGACGTGTTTCGTTCTTGCGTAAAAAAAGACCCGAGCCCAACAGGCCAATCACAGTCAGCACCCCTATGGCTATGCCGGTTGGACCAGAAACTTCCGATATTTTACGTCCCAACAGGTAGGTGCCCATTGCGTACCCGCCTGCCCAGCATGTGCCGCCCAGTGCATTAAAAAGCATGAAGCGCTTCCAGTGCATGTTACATGCTCCGGCCAGCAGGGCGACAAAAACGCGCAGGACAGAAACAAACCGCCCCAGAAAAACAATAGTGCTGCCGTGGTGGCGAAACAGATACTGGCCAAGCACAAGCCGCTCGGGGGTCAGGCCCACCCTGCTTCCATGTTTTTGCAGGAGCGGAAGCCCAAAATGCCGTCCGATCAGATAGCCGAGATTATCTCCGATGATTGCCCCGGCAATGGCCGCCAGAGCAACACCCTGAATGGCCAGATGGTGGGTTTTGAGGCAGTACAGCGATGCGGTGATAATGCAGGTTTCGGCCGGAACAGGCAGACCCATGCTCTCCATCAGGACAAGCAGGGTTACGATACCGTACCCGTAATGCTGAAGCAGACTATCCAGATGATGTAACAGGGGGAGCGTCCTTTTTGGTGTTTCTGTTTTCTGATGCCGTCAGAGAGACGCGGGTGGAAAGGTTTTCTGTTGCATGGCTGCGTTTCCCGGTAGGGGAGAGGGATGCCAGGGATTGGAATGGCTGGGACGTGTTATCTGACATTAGAGTGAAGAACATATCAAGTTAAAATAATAAAAACAAAAACATACAGTCAATAAATTTTCAACATAAGTATTTATGAGAAATTAAAAAAATATAGAATTTACCAAATGAATGTAAATAACAGTTTTTTTAACGATTAATATATTTTTGTTTGTTTTTATTGTTAAGACAAATTCCTGAATATCGTTATTAACCTGATAAGGAATACAGGCATGAAGTTTGACCGTGCAGGTGTTTCCATAAGGAAAAACAGGACTGTATTTGTACTGTTTTCTTGTCCCAAGCTTCGTCTGTCCGCTATGTCAGGCCTGATTCTGGGCCTTCTGGTCGTGCTGGGCGTGGCGTTCCAGAAAGCTGCTTACGCAGATAATACTCTGTATCTGACCGGGGGCCAGACAACATACAGGGTGAGTGGTCAGGAAAACTTTTTTGTTCCGGTCGGGAACTGTTCGGACACGATAGCCCCTTCCCCGCTCTGCGTGGATGGGGGCGCTACACTGGAGATTGTGGGGGCAGGGGCTACGGTCGCGTCCACCGCACAGGTTCATGTTGGCTTTAAAACTTCGGGCACCAGTTCCCTGTTCATTCAGGGGGGAGGGGGCCTGCTTCTCAACCACGCGGTGATGCAGGTTGGCTGGAGCGGGGGGAGTGGTCTTGTCAATGTTTCTGGTGCGGGTTCCCGGATTGTGACGTCGCCAGAGAGCCTTCTGGTGGTAGGAACGGGCGATAATGGCAATTATGGCAGTCCGCTCATCGGCACGACAAATAAAACCTACGGCACTCTTAACATTACCAGTGGCGGACAGGTTCTGGCGGGCACAGTCGCTGTTGGCCTGTATGGTGATGGTGTGGGCTCTGTAACGGTTGATGGTGCCAATTCCCTTTTGCAGGCAAGCCATGATTACTATGTCAATGGAGGGACGGGGGAAGTCGGAGGCACGGGTACCACACAGGTCAGCAATGGCGGTACGCTGGTCGTGGGCGGGCAGGTCTATTTTGGTGGTGACAGGGTAGATGGAGATGGCAGCCTTATTCTGCAGTCCGGTGGCATGCTGGTGTTGGGGGACAGGACTGCTAATGGCCAAACGCTCAGCGCTCTGTTGGATCAGGAAGGGGACGGGGGACAATCGCATCTGATTTTGGCTGGTGGGGGCATCAGGCTGATCAATTCCGGCCTGAACACGGACATGACCATGCAACTGACCGGTGGTGTGCAGTCTGTTTTCGATACGAATGGCAGAACGGCAGTGTTGTCCGGCATGCTCACGGGCAATGGCGGGCTGGCCAAGCTCAGGGAGGGAACACTTATTTTATCCGGGGCCAATACCTATACCGGGGGGACGGATGTGCAGTCCGGGGTGCTGGAGGTTGATGGTGGGGTGGTTAGTCCGGTGAGTGTGTATGGCGGGGCGATTCTGGCCGGGATGGGCAGCGTTGGTACAACAACGGTGACTTCTGGTGGGGGTCTGTCACCCGGTATGGGCAGCACGGGGGGGACGTTGCGTGTGGTGGGGAATCTGAGCATGAATCAGGGCTCCTCCCTGCTGGTTAATAGCCTGTCCACCACGCAGGGGCTGGTGCAGGTTACAGGGGGTGCAAGCCTGTCCGGCGGTACCGTGCGTCTGCTGGGAGGCGTGCAAAACCTGCGTTACGGGGAGCAATATCCCCTGTTATCCGCTGCTCAGGGGGTGAGCGGGCAGTATGAGGGGGTGAATACTGAACAGGCGGGCCCCTATCTATTTTTGTCGCCTTCCCTGCTTTATACGGCAAATACGGTAAACCTGCAGTTGTCGCGGAATGCCTTACCCTTTGCTGCCGTGGCGCAGACACGGAACCAGCGGGCCGCAGGGAACGGGTTGCAGGGGATGGCTGTGGACAGCTCCGTTGTGCGTGCGGTGGTGCAGCTTGGTAGCGCCCGCGTGGTGGATGGGGCTCTGGATGCCTTGTCGGGCGAAATCCACGCGTCCATGCGCACGCTTCTTCTACAGGATTCCATGTATGTGCGGCAGGCTGTCTCTGACCGGCTGGCCGGGGTCTGGTGCGATAACGGGCCAGCAGGGCAAAGCGCACGGGGGATGGGCGTGCGGCTCGTGCGCGGTACGGATGAAGGCTGCGTGGCGGATCGCGCCGCGTTGTGGAGTCAGGCCTATGGTGGTTTTGGCAACAATAGCAGTGATGGCAATGCGGCCAGCCTGCGCCATTCTACCTCTGGATTGATCATGGGGGCGGATACGCCTCTGGGGGAGGAGGCCCGGTGGCGGATCGGGGGGCTGGTCAGTTATGGCCGTTCCATGGTGGATGGCGGAGGGCGCAGCGCGTCTGGCCGGAGCAACAACATAACGCTGGGGGGGTATGTGGGGGCTCGCTGGGGTGGGTGGCGTCTGCATGTGGAAGCGGATTACGCATGGAACCTGCTTTCCCTTTCACGCAAGGTAACGTTTGCGGGTTTTGGTAATTCCCTGTCGAGCCATTATGATGGCGGCACCGCACAGGGTATGGGTGAACTGGGCTATCGGTTCCGTATGGGCCGGGCAGTGCTGGTGCCGTTCGGCAACGTGGCGTACGTAAACCAGCATACCAGCTCCTTTCGGGAGCAGGGAGGTGTTGCGGCACTGCGTGGGCGGGCAATGGCCAGCGGGGTTACGTTTGCAACATTCGGGGTGCGTGCTTCAGCGTCTTTCCTGACACATGGGATATGGGTTACCCCGCATGCCCTGTTGGGCTACCGGCATGCCTTTGGTCTGCTGACAGCTACAACGCATGAGGTGTTTGCTGTTGGGGCTGGCGCATATGGCATGGAGGTTGCGGGTATATCCCTTAGCCCGGACGCGGTGGTCATGGATGTGGGGGGGAGTGTCAAACTGACAGACAGGATTGATATCGGAGTGTCTTATGTGGGGCAGTACGGTGGTCCGTCCGAAAGTAGTGGTGCGCATGGAAGTGTAACCGTGCGCTTTTAAACACATACAGCTCCCGTCTGGCTTTGCCTGTATTGCCGCACAGACCTGTTTCAGATTTTTGTATTCTGTTCTGGTATCATATCCGCAGCCGCTGCTTTGGGGCTGGTGGTCGCCGGAGGTCCATAAAGTCTGCCCCATTACCGTCCAGTTATGGAGGCGGGCAGGGTAGAATGCGTTTGGGTACGAGGAGGAATGCTCTATACGAAAATAGTATAAGAAGGTAATTGGAGGCGTGTGGTGTCATACCTTGTCCGGTCAGGCGTTAAGGTAAAGCTATCAAAGCCGGTTGTGCGGTCGTAAGGTTGCTTGCATGTTGCGACCTCTCTCGGCGATATTGGGTGTTGGTGATTTTGGTTTGGGGGTTACGGGTGCAGGCAGCTTGTCAGAGCTGACAGAATCGTAACAAACTGGAATTATGTATTGTGTGGTCAGGTCTTTAGGAGATTTCCCATGTGGGAAAACCCAAAACATATTATCGTTCCCGTGTTCTTCAATTACCGTGGAACAGCCCTCTTTCATGAGGATCCTGTCAAGGTAAGGGCGAACCCTAACGGCCTGCAGAAATTTATGGGTCTGTTTAACCAGAAATACCTGCCCACAGACGAAATCCGTTATCAGAAGCATTTTTATTATGGTTTTGAGTTCAACCCGCGTGAGGTCAAGGCAACCCAGTGTCTTATGGGGGGGATTTTTGATTTTTTCCATGCACGTGGACTGACGTTCAATTACCCTGATATTTCCAACCGCAAGGGAACGGAAATCTGGATTGGGGAGTATAAATGTCATCTGTTCGACATTATGGCGGATATCAGAAACCCGCATTTATGCGATTTCGGGTATTTTGATCCCAAAACAGGCGCCGTTGTGCTGGACGATAATAAAAACAGGTCCGATGGCCACCATAAACCCGCGGATGTGTCCCGCCGGTTTGTGCGTGACAGTTTTTTGAACGGGAAAATTTTCGCCAGTTGCATCAAGATTATGGAAATGCCGAAAGAAAAGGAACCAGATGCCTGATCTTGTGGTTGTCTGTAGAGGCTGAAGTGCATGGGGTCTGAGCAGGTTTGAGGAGCAGGGTGCCGGGGCGTGCCGCTCTGGCGTTAATGTGAGTGTGGAGTGATCTTTGGTATTTAAAAACACGCGGGAGTCTGCCTGTTTGCACAGGAGAGTATGGTTTTTTTTATGTTAATGTATTTAATTATTAAATACATAGTATGTGAATAATAACATTATTTCTTTATGTATTTGTCTGTTCTTCAAGATGGTTACGAATTGTAAACATATTTTGGTATTGTGTACTTTTGTTTTTGCGTAATGCATGCGTTTTCAGGAAGGTTTTAGGCTGCTTTATGGAGAATGCAACAAATCTGGATTTAGTGCAGAGACTATATCGTGCGCTTCTCAACACGGCCGATGCCGTGTTGCAGGCTTCCACCGAAAGTGAGATGTGCGATAAAATATGTACTGATCTGGTATCTGATGCGCTTTTTCATGCCGTCTGGATTGGTCGGAAGGATGAATCCGACACGTTGCATATCCTCTCCTGCATGGGAGCCGGTGCGCAAGGAATCGCCAACCTGAAGTTTGGCTTCCATGAGAGCTGGCCTCGGTTTCCTGTCGCTGTGGAGGCATGGGACAGCCAGACTCTGGTTTGCAGTAACGATGAACTGGAAGAGCAGAAAAACACTCCGTGGTACGATTTTCTGTATCGCAATCAGTGGCGTGCGGTGCTGGCGGTCCCGATCTGGCGAGGAGGAGAGCGCTGGGCCGTTATTTCGTTTGTGTCGGCCAGAACAGATATGTTCGATGAGCAGTGCATTGGTCTGTGCCAGAAGGTGTCGGACCTGCTGGGTCATGCGCTGGATAAACTGGATGGTCAGAAAAGACTGGAAAAACTCCAGAGTGAGGAAGCAAGGCGCACACGGCATGACCCGTTAACAGGTCTGCCTAACCGGTTGGCGCTAGAAGAATACATGCCACAGGTCATGGCCCGTGCGGTCCGGCAGGGCAGTTCGTTTGCAGTAGGCATACTGGATCTGGATGATTTCAAACAGGTGAATGACGATTACGGGCATGAGGCAGGGGATCGTCTTTTGCAGGCCCTTGGGCGTCGTTTGCAGGAACATGTCAGGCATACGGATTATGTTGCCCGTCTGGGTGGCGATGAATTTATCATTGTGCTGGACAATCTGGACTCGCTGTTACGGGTGACTCAGGCTACGAAAATTCTGGATAATCTGCACAAGGCTGTGGAAACACCATTTGCCATTGCACAGAATGCGTTTGTCATGGTCGGTATGACTCTGGGGCTGGCCCTGTATCCGGTTGATGGTGCAGACCCCGACACGCTTTTACGTCGCGCTGATGCGGCCTTGTATTTGTCCAAACAGAACAAGCCCAGCCGTCAGAACTGGTGGTGTATGGCCGACAGTACCCGGCAGTTACCTGCCGAGGAAGTCGTGGAACAGGCGGCTTTTGATCCATATGGGCCAGAATCTGCGGAGTTGCTGACACGCGCCAAAACATTTCTGGTCCGGATACGGCAGAGTTTTATCGAATGTTTTTACGACAGTCTGGCAACAATGAGCGAGGCGCGGTTCATTCTGTCTGCCCTGACACCAGAGCAGCTGGAGCATCTGAAGCAGAAGCAGGCCGCACATCTGGATTTTTTGCTGGGAGCAGAAACGCAACGACAGGATATTCTGCAACAGGCAGCAAAGCTGGGTGCCATTCATCTGCTCTGTGGCATTCCCCCTGCCCTGTTGGGGGAATCTTACAGTATTTACAGACGTTTGCTGATTGATGGTCTGGATAAGGCCCTGTTACGCGCATATGACAGGTACCATATTCTCCTGACCACCGAAATGCGCTTGCAAGATGATAAAGGCGCGCAGCTTGAAGCCGGGCAGAAGGTCGAGCAAAAATATTTTGCTCTCCTTGCCGACCGTTTGCCCGCCGCAGGGTGTGTCTGGCCGGATGTGAGCGCGCAGGGTGTAGAGGTTTTGGGTAACCTGCCGGGTATTCAGGCTGTCCTGCTGTTCCGGATGAACCCGGCTGGTGAACTGGTTGTGGAGCATAGTGGGGGCAGTGCTGGCGCACGACTGACCCAAAAACTCAAGGAGAGAATCAGCCAGCCTGTCGTGAATGCACAGTCGATATTTGGTAATACTGTGACCGGCCTGGCATGGCGGACACGACAGAAGCAGAGCTGCGCCTCTTATTTTACAAACCCCAATGCGGCTCCATGGCGTGATATGATGCAGGCTCTGGGCATCTCTTCGTCCATCAGCATCCCTGTTTCTGTGGAAGAGGAGCAGGTTGCGGTTGTGCTGACTCTGTTTGGGGCATGTCCTAACCAGTTTGAAACACAGCGGATGCAGCAGTTTGCCCGCAGTCTGCAACATCGCTGGGAACAGATGTGGATGCGGTGCTGCTTCCCCCGCGGTTCCGCCGTGACGGAAGAACAGTCCTGCCATCTGAGGGACAGGTTGTTCAGCGATGGGCTGCGCATGTACGTTCAGCCGATTGTGAACCTGCGTACGGGAAAATTGCTGGAAGTTGAAGCACTTGTCCGTATTCAGGATACAGATGGAATCATTATTGAGCCGGGAAGTTTTTTGTCCCTGCTCGGGCAGAATGAACTCGACAGGCTGTTCCATATGGGGCTTGAGGAGTCTCTGAGCCTGTTGCAGCAGTGGCAGAATGATGGACAGGTCATCAACCTTGCCGTGAATATGCCGCCCACCTATCTTTTGAATGAAGATGGTCCCTTGTGGGTCGAGAGCGCCTTGCAGCGTTATAATATCCGTCCCGAGCAGTTAACGGTCGAACTGCTGGAAACACAGATGATCGATCCGACATTACAGGATATAGCCATCCAGAAATTCAAGGCGATAGGGGTCAAGATTGCCATTGATGATCTGGGGTCAGGGTATAGTAACCTGCTCCGCCTTTCTTCCCTGCCATTTGATATTATCAAGGTTGATCAGGGGCTTTTGCGGAATATCCGTACAGCGCCTCTCCAGACATTCAGCATGGTCAAGTCCGTGCTGGATATGGGCGTTGATTTTCATGAACTGGTTATCGTGGAAGGTCTGGAGGATGATGACATGATCGAGGCCATCTACCATCTGGGCTGCCGTTATGGTCAGGGATATGGTATTTCTCCCCCCATGTCTCCTGAACATTTTACAAAATGGTATGCCGATTACCGCGTAAAAACCCATTCCTGCAATTACGTCAGGGAACTGATGAGTGATCTGGGCGTACTGGCTTACCACTGGATGTCCACGCGGGGTGGGCAGAGTGCAAGCCAGCATGCATTGCAGCATAGCCTGATAACGCATTGGCTGGTCGCACAGGGGCTGGAAGGCTCGGAGGTGGCGCAATGGCATGAACAATGCCATTACGGAGATGATCCTGCGGGTGCTTCCAGCAAATTCATAGACTGGTTGGTTGAAAGAATAGCCAGAACCAATAAAGATCGTCTACCTCTGGTGGAACCTCCACCAACGGGCAAATAGACCATGCATAGGGCTGCACTTCTGTGCGGTCCTGTATGATCGGGTGGAAAAGGTCTCATTTCCTGTTTGCTGGATGCTCTTGATGTCTACCAGACGGTCTCATTTTTTCAGGGCCGGGTATTCTGGATTGATCGCCAGTCAAGGATATGGGTGGTAATCATGCGCAGTTCCTCTGCATCATGCGAGACGTAGAGTGTATGTATTTTACATTTTTCTAAAAAATCTTTTATGTAAGAAAGAATATCAGTTTTTATATCCAGATCCAGAGCAGACAGGGGTTCATCCATGAGCAGTAGTCTGGGTTGTGTCAGCAAGGCACGCCCTATGGCCACGCGCTGGCGTTCCCCCCCAGAGAGAGCATGCGTATTGCGGTCAAGCAAGGGCTGGAGGTGAAGGGCATCAACAACATTCGTAAAAAATGGCTCTTTTTCGGGGATAAGACGCATCCCAAAGAGCAGGTTTTTTTTCACGCTCAGATGGGAAAATAACCCGCCGTCCTGAGGCACGTAGCCGATCGGGCGTTTCCATGGGGGCAGAAAAACAGTGTTGTCCTGCCAGATTTCATCAGCCAGACGACAGTAGCCTTGTGGAAAATGATGCAGGCCCGCAATGGCGCGCAGCAGGCTGGTTTTTCCGCACCCCGATGGGCCTTTAATCCCTGTTATGCCAGGTGTGGCAATATCGAAGCGGACATTGATGGCAAGCTGGTTGATAGGACCATTAAAATGGACCGACAGCCCTGATTGCAAAAGAGGGTGGGGGATCATCAGGGTTGTGCAGTCAGGCGTTTTTGTGTCAGACGCAGGATCAGAATGGTCATGAAGGCAAATACCACCATGCCTCCCGCTATGGCATGGGCAGAGGCCCAGTCTCCGGTTTCCACATTATCGAAGAGCATGATGGATAAAAGGCGCGTCTGGCCGGGTATATCCCCCCCAATCATCAATACCAGACCGAATTCGCCTATCGTATGGGCAAAGGCAATAACAGCCCCGGCGATAATGCCCGGAGCAGCCAGAGGCAATGCAACGCTCAGGAATGCACGGAATGGCGGCGTGCGCAGTGTGTAGGCGATTTCAAGCGGTTTGCGGCCAGTGGTTTCAAAAGCGGCCTGTGTGGATTGTACAATGTAGGGCAGGGCGGCAATCACTGAGCCAACAGTTAGACCGGCAAAACTGAACGCAAAGGTTGATCTGCCGGTTATGTGGGCAGCCAGCGCGCCGAGTCCTGATGGTCCAAGAGCGAGGAGCAGGTAAAAGCCCAGAACTGTTGGCGGCAGTACCAGAGGAAGTGTGATGATGCTGGAACACACATCGCGCCACCAGTTACGGCGGTTAGCTAGCCACCATGCCAGAGGAACACCAATACCGAGTGCCATGACCGTTGTGACACAGGCAAGCGTAACACTCAGGCGCAGTGCTGTAAAAATACTGTTGGGATCAAACAGGGTGTTTGTTCCCATCATGGTACGTCATACCCATAGGTGGCAATAATGGCCTGTGCAGGCTTGCTTCGCAGATAGGCCAGAAAAGCGCGTGCAGCAGGGTTCTGCGCCCCCTGCTTGAGTAAAAGCGCATTCTGACGGATGGGAGGATAAAGTGTGGACGGAACAACCCAGACTGTGCCCGAGGGCTGGTTGTGCAGTTGCGAGAGTGCGATAAACCCCAACTCCGCATTGCCGCTCTGAACGAACTGGTACGCTTGGGCAATGTCCATCCCCATGACAATACGGGACTGGAGAGACTGCTCCAGATGCAACTGTGTGAGTGTGGCTATGGCCGCGGCGCCGTAAGGGGCAATGTCGGGCTTGCAAAGGGCCAGATGGCTGTAACGGGCGGCGCGTAATGTGTTTTCGTTTGCCGGGTAGGCGGGGGTATTGCTCCAGAGCACCAGCTTGCCAATGGCGTAGGTGAACTGGCTTTTATCAACGCCAAACCCATCCCTGAGCAGTTTTGCGGGTTTGGCCTCATCGGCCGACAAAAAGACATCGTAGTCGGCACCCTGTTCAATCTGGATCATGAACTGGCCGCTTGAGCCAAAACTGGGAATAATCACATCGCCCGTTTTGTGCATGAAATCCGCAATCAGTTCTTTGGACGGGCCAATAAAGTTCGCGGCAATGGCAATGCGGGCCTGTTCCGCCCGAGCCATGATGGGCATAAAAAGCCCCAGAATCACACAGCAGGCCAGTAGAAGGCGAGGCGGATGGAGTGTCAGGTTCATATCATTCGTGTCGTTATAATAACGAGGTGAGTTCATGACATCATTCCAACAACAGCCTGTATCCGTGACAACAGCAAAAAACGTGCCAAAAATATTCTGCTTGTGAACAGGAATTTTTTGTATGTCATTGCGATCAGGAAATGGCATGATACGAAAAGGGAGCGGAAAGTCCCTTGAATACTATATCTATATCCAAATGGGAATAGATATCCGATAAAAATTTTTGGAGAAAAGATCATGAAAATCAGCGCACGCAATCAGATCAAAGGCACAGTCAGTAAAATTGAAAAAGGTGCGACCACGTCTCACGTTAGTATCGAAATTGCCGGTGGCGTCATTGTCATGGCCGCCATTACCAACGAAGCCGTGGCAGAACTCGGGCTGAAGGATGGTGAGGCTGTTTATGCCGTTATCAAGGCCTCTGACGTTATGGTGGGTGTCGCCTGATTAAACACTACTGGTGGCACTGTACCCTGTAGGGAGGAGTTTTCTACAATACCGTAAAATCTGGCACGGTTTTTGCGTGGTTTTCATGAAACGTTTTTCCTAACAACGTTTCATGAAACAACGGGGAGGACAACTCATGTCCATGGGAAGATATCTTCTCTGCCGGATACCAATGACCAAGCAGGATGCAGGCTGATGTTGCAAGGTCAGGAAATGCGGCAAGGCCAGGGTCTGTTCATGAACGGGCAGATGCGTCAGGCGCTCCATTTGCTTCACCTTACCAATGTGGACCTGCAGGCTTATCTGGAAGAACAGGCAGCCTCCAACCCATTTCTTGAGCTTCCTTCCGTTGATCCAGCCATTTCTCCTCCTCAACGGTTTGAACGCGGGCGGGCGGATATGTTTGTCCAGGGTGGGCAAAGAGACGATGATGGTACGGCCCGCCTGCCCGATGTTCCACTTTCCCTGACGGATCAGCTGTATGAGCAGCTTCGTCTGTCCACAGCCAGTCAGCAGGATATGCTGATTGGTGCTTATCTGATCGAAGCTCTGGACGCCGCAGGTCGCCTTACGGACAGTATGGATATACTTGTGCAGCGCACGGGGCAATCGGCGGAGGACATAGAGCGGGTACGCCAGAATATGATGCGGTTTGAGCCCGTAGGCATTTTTGCCCGCTCCTTGCGTGAATGTCTGGCTGTACAGCTTCAGGAGCGTGGCAGTCTGGATCCTGCGATGGAAAAGTTGCTGGACCATATGGATATGCTGGCCCGTGGTGAGATGCTACGCCTTGCGCGGCAGTGCAGTGTGGATCAGGTTACGCTGGACAGCATGGTGGCTGAGCTTAAGAGGCTTAATCCCAAGCCGGGGTTTGATGCCGGGGCCGATATGGTACCTGTGCGGATGTCCGATCTCGTTGTGAGTGCTGATGGGCATGGCGATTGGGTGGTGGAGCTGAATGCCCAGACGTTGCCGCGAGTTATGCTGGCTCACGACCTGCAGACACGGGTGAGCCTGCGCGGGCCGGGTGTGCGGCAGCAGGATCGGCAGGTTTCCGGATTTCTGGAGCAGTGGCGCACGCAGGCGCACTGGCTTGTCCGTGGTATGGAATTGCGTTGCAATACGCTTCTGCGCGTGGCGCGGGAGATTTTCCGGCGGCAGGAAGCTTTTCTGGTTCATGGTGCATCGGGGCTTGTGCCCCTTACGCTCAAGGATGTAGCGGAGGGCGTTGGTGTGCATGAAAGCACCGTCAGCCGGGCGGTTATGGGTAAAGCTGTTGCAACGCCACAGGGGCTTTTTGCCCTGAGGTTTTTCTTCTCATCCGTTCTGGCCGGGAACACACAGCAGGCGCATAGTGCTGAAGCCGTGAGAGAGATGATCCGCCGTCTGGTGGCGGATGAAGGACCCAAAGCGGTTTTTTCTGATGATGATCTTGTACGCCAGCTTCGTGAACGGGGGATTGTTATTGCGCGTAGGACGGTCGCAAAATATCGGGATATTTTGAATATTGCGCCATCTTTTATAAGAAAGCGGAAAAATTTATTACGTGGAAGAGGCGCTTAGGCGATACACGGTTGTATTCTGCCATAACCATTCAAAAAGACTTGAAAATCATTATAAAAATTTATGAAATCAAGGGAGATTTTTTCAACTATTGGGTTGAAAAAAAGTATATTGATAAGTCTATTCATTTCGGAATCGTTTCATGGCGTGCTGTAGGGGGCGATGTCGGAGGCCCACAGGGTCAGTTGGGTGATCATGCGGTTGCGGGAAAAATGACATGACGCTACGAAAAGAAAGTCAGGGCATTATGTCTGGTGCCACAGGCATAACGGAAACAAGCGCTGAAGTCGCTTTGTCCGGGTTATATGAAATTTCCCGGATATTGTGCTCCCCCATTGAACTGGGCGTCATGCTTGTTCAGGTGTTTGCAACGCTTGAGAATTTTCTTGATATGAACGCGTGCGTGTGTGTGCTGCTTGGTGAAGGAGACCGGGTGGAGCGGATTGTAGGCTCACACGGAGATCCTGTTATTTCCCGTGACTATTTCATGTCCATGCCGGAGCGGGTTCTCGGCCATATCGTTACGCACAAGGCGCCCCTGATTATACCGGACATTGCCAATGACCAGACTATCGGTTTTCGGGCAAAACCTGCGTGGGCCGTCAATCCCCGGCAGGTGGGCATGATTGGCGTGCCCATTCCCGGACGGGATGGCATTATTGGTATTCTGGTCGTGGATTGTAAGGCTTTTTCTTCAGACTCACCGGTTGTCGCACTGAATACACGTCTACTGGCCATGGTTGGACACCTGATCGGGCAGACCGTGCGTCTGCACAGGCTGGTTGAGCGTGACCGCGAAAGGCTTATGGGCGATCTGGATCGCCGGACTGAGGTGGCCAAGCTGGGGGCCGCAGTGCATGCCGACACGGAAGATGTCCGTATTGTGGGGGAAAGCCCTGCCATTACAGCGATTATGGAAAAAATCCGCATTGTTGCGCGCAGTAACGCCACCGTGCTTCTACGGGGGGAGTCTGGAACCGGCAAAGAGGTCTTTGCCCGTGCGCTGCATCAGTTTTCACCGCGTTCCAAGGCACCTTTCGTCAAGCTCAATTGCGCGGCCCTGCCCGAAACGGTTCTTGAATCTGAGTTGTTCGGGCATGAGAAAGGAGCATTTACCGGAGCGGTTGCGGCTAGAAAAGGGCGTTTTGAGCTGGCCGATAGCGGGACATTGTTTCTTGATGAAATTGGCGAGATTTCAGCATCTTTTCAGGCAAAGCTCTTGCGTGTTCTGCAAGAGGGTGAATTTGAAAGGGTCGGAGGCACACGCACTTTAAAGGTGAATGTGCGTATTGTCGCAGCGACCAACCGGGACCTGGAGGATGCAGTAACCAAAGGCAAATTCCGTGCCGATCTTTATTACAGGCTCAGCGTCATCCCTGTTTTTCTACCTTCCCTGCGGGAACGCCCAACAGATATTCCTTTGCTGGCACAGGAGTTTCTGGATCGTTTCAATCAGGAGAATGGTACTGAACTGCAGATTGATTCCAATGGGCTTGCCGTTTTAAGTGGCTGTTATTTCCCCGGGAATGTGCGTGAGCTGGAAAACTGTATCCGGCGTACGGCGACCCTGTCACGCGGGAGCGTTATTGGCGAGGATGATTTTGCCTGTCATAGCGATGGATGCCTTTCTTCTGTTTTGTGGCAGGTTGGTGGGGCGGAGAGTGTTTTATCCTCTTCTGCCAAGCAATCCCTTCTGCTTCCCATGCGCGAAGAGTCTTCGCCATCCGCTTCGGTCGATACGACAGTGGCCGGGCGTTCGGAGAAGGAAATGCTTGAAGATGCCATGGAAAAAGCGGGGTGGGTTCAGGCCAAAGCGGCACGTATCCTTGGTCTGACACCACGGCAGGTTGGCTATGCTCTGCGTAAAAATGGAATCTCGATCAAAAAGTTCTGAATAAGAACGTCAAGATTTGTTTTTAAGATTGATCCGTTTTTATATGGTGCTGTCATGGTTGTGCGTAGCCTGCCATGCAGGGGTTGTCCCCGATAAATTCATATCCCCTTTATTCAAAGCTACTGTGCAGTTTGGCACGAATTTTGCGGCTTTTCTGCTAAGCAACAAGGGGGAGTAGGGCAGATGGCCGGGCAGTTGATCGGCCTGCAGAATTTTGCAGGTAGTGGTGCAGAAACCATGCGTGCAGCGCTCTCGGGCGGGTGCTCGTCGTCTCAGTGTGGGAGTTCAGACAAACCGGATTCCATGTCCGAGGAAGTATGGGCAAAAATCAAGGATCATCCATGCTATTCGGAAGAAGCGCATCATTATTTTGCGCGCATGCATGTGGCTGTGGCCCCTGCATGTAATATTCAGTGTAACTACTGTAACCGAAAATACGACTGCGCAAACGAAAGTCGACCCGGTGTCGTCTCGGAAAAACTGACGCCAGAGCAAGCGCAGCGCAAGGTGATTACCGTCGCCAATGAGGTTCCGCAGCTTTCTGTGCTTGGGATCGCAGGACCAGGAGACGCCTGTTATGACTGGAAAAAAACGCGCGACACATTCGGGCTGATCGCAGCGGATATTCCAGATATCAAACTGTGTCTTTCCACCAATGGTCTGGCTCTGCCTGATCATGTGGACGAAATTGCGGACATGAATATCGATCATGTCACAATTACCATCAACATGGTTGATCCTGAGATCGGTGTGCAGATTTACCCCTGGATTTTTTATAAAAATCGACGCTGGACAGGACTGGACGCCTCAAAGATCCTGCATGAGCGGCAGATGCTTGGTCTGGAGATGCTGACCGTGCGCGGTATTCTCACCAAGATCAACTCAGTCATGATCCCGGGAGTGAATGACACGCATCTGATGGAGGTCAACAGGGTTGTTAAGGAAAAAGGCGCATTCTTGCATAATATCATGCCACTTATTTCCGACCCGGCGCATGGCACCCATTATGGATTGACCGGTCAGCGCGGCCCCACGCCCGCTGAACTCAAGGCTTTGCAGGATCAGTTGGAGGATGGCGCAAAGCTTATGCGGCATTGCCGGCAGTGTCGGGCTGATGCCGTAGGGCTGCTGGGCGAGGACCGTGGTCAGGAGTTTACGCTGGATCAGTTGGAAGAGGCTGTCGCCTATGATCCATCCCGTCGGGGGAATTATCGCGCCCTTGTTGCGGAAATGCGCGGAGAACATGAAGCCGCCAAACGTGTGGCCAGTGAATCTCTGGTGGAAGTTCAACAGGCCCCGGTCGCGCTGGTCGCAATAGCGACAAAAGGTGGTGGACGCATTAACCAGCATTTTGGTCATGCTACGGAATTCCAGATTTATGAAGTCTCGAGTCAGGGCATAAAGTTTGTCGGGCACCGCAAAACCGAACAGTACTGTGAAGGTGGCTGGGGAGAGGATGCAACTCTGGACGGGGTCATAGCCGCTCTGGATGGAGTAAGCGCCGTGCTTTGCGGAAAAATTGGTGACTGCCCCAAGGAATCTCTGGCGGCGGCAGGAATTGTTGCAACGGATGTCTATGCCCTTGAATGGATTGAAGAGGGGATAGGTCATTGGTACGAACAGCTGAACGGGCAACAGGAACAGCGTCAGAGCGCTTGATATAACAGTATTTTTTGTGAAAGGTTGAAGTCATGGCTTATAAAATTGTTACGTCTCAATGCACCGTATGTGGAGCCTGCGAATTTGAATGCCCCAATGCGGCAATTTCTCTCAAGAATGATCTGTACGTGATCAATGCCAAAAAATGTACTGAATGCGAGGGGCAGTTTGATACACCGCAATGTGCTGCGGTCTGCCCTGTTCCAAAGACCTGCATTCCAGCCTGAGGACTCCAGCGGCCGTGCCAGATCATGCCAGCGGAGACGATCAGCTCAGGGATATTTCCGCCTGGGAGACAGCCGAACCGCATGACTGGCTCGGCCATAAGCTGCAATGTCAGGGTTGCCGCCATGAGCAGTTGCACCGTGATGGTCGGTGCCGTCGTGGGCGTGTGTGTGTGCGTGATGCACGCGCACGCCGGATAGAGAGATTTTTCCGTGAAAATCCCTCAGGGGCTAATGATTACCTTGATCATCCCTATTTTGAAGTGCGGACATTGGCAGTGCGGTTTGCATCCGTATTCCGTCTGCCAGCACTGATTAACGATCCCGATGCCGAAGTCCGGGCAGGTGTTGCCCTGCGCCTGCCTGTAGCGCGGATTGAAGCATTGGCAAACGACCCGGACAGGCGGGTGCGCATTGCGGTGGCAAGCCGTCTTGGCGGTAAAGCTCTGATGAAAATGCTGGCTGATGAAGACTGGTTTGTACGCCTTATTGTCGTAAGACGTCTGTCAGCGAGTTGCCTTGTCGGTGCGGTGCATGATCCTGAGCCTGACGTACGCCGTTGGGTGGCGCGGGGCATTGACCTGAAATATCTACCTGCCCTTGCATCCGACCCCGAACCAACCGTGCGCCAGATTGTTGCTACGCGTGCGCAGGAGGGGTTGTTGTACCAGCTCGCACATGATCCCGACATTCGGGTCCGGTTTACGTCAATCGAAAGATTGCCATACCCGATGCTTGCAGCGCTGGAAAATGATGAAGAAAAAATCATTCGTGATCTGGTCGCGCGTCGGCTCGCCGAGGAAAAGCAGACAGGTCATCCAGAAGGGGAAGATCATGGGATTGGGACGTGAGGAAGAAGTAGAAACACGCGGCAAGCCTGTTTTTATGCCCGGCGATAAAGTCCGGGCAACACGATACGTCAAGAATGACGGAACTTTTGCTGGACGTGAAATTGGAGAAATGCTCGTTCACAAAGGTGATGTCGGGTACGTGCGGGATATCGGTGTGTTTTTGCAACGTTATTATATTTACGCGGTCGAGTTTGTAGAACGCGGCACCATTGTTGGCATGCGGGCTCGCGAACTTCATGCGGAAACTGAGAATAGGAAAATGCCATGAAGGTGATGTTGCGCCGGAATGACCGGGGGTTGTCGGTTTATGTACCCAAAAAAGATCTGGAGCAGCCGGTGGTTGCCCAGGAAAAAGAAACGTTATGGGGTGGGTGGGTCCGGCTTAAAAACGGCTGGGTGCTTGAACTTCCTTCCATGGAACACGGAACAAAATTGCCGGTAACGGTCAATGCGCGTCGTATTGGCGAGGAGGAAGGGTAATGATCAGTTGGGATCATCTTTTTGCACGTATCAGTGCAGGACATCTGGTACCCTATCTTGGCCCCGGCATGACGGCGGTTGCTCTTGATCTGCAAAAACAGTCTGCACAGGCTACTGGACAGAGTAAGGAAACGGACAGTCCTGTTCCGTCCAATACAAAGGAGCTGGCTGATTTTTTTGCACGGCATGTGGCGTTGCCAAAGCGCGCCAGGGGTAATCCGTGGGCTGCTGCACAGTATATCGAAAGCAAGCGCCATCGCCAGACACTCGATGCCTTGATGGACCGCGCATTTTCCCTTCCCATTGCTCCTTCTCCACTACATTTCAGTCTGGCAGCGAGTGCTCCCTCCATGATTGTCGATACATGGTATGATGGGATTATGCGGGTTGCTCTTGGTTGTGTCGCCGGTAACCGCTGGGGAGAAGTGCAGGGTACCCCACGGACAGGTGTGCGGGACTTTACCTGGTATTGCGCCTACGACGCACAGGGCGACGCCGTGACCATGCAGGATGCAACGGACTGGAAAACAGTCCTTTATAAACCGCATGGTTCCGTGTCCCCGGCACATCATTATCTGGTTGCTGATTCAGATTATGTCGAAGTGCTGACAGAACTCGACATTCAGACGCCGATTCCTGACATTGTGCAAAAGCGCCGCACTCCGGTCGGATTTTTGTTTCTGGGATGCAGGTTTGATGACCAGATGCTGCGTTCATATGCACGCCAGATCATGAAGCGTTCGAGCGGGCCACATTACGCGATTCTGCCAGATGTTGAACTGACACGGAATGAAAAGCGTTTTCTGGACGAAATGCAGATTACCCGGCTCGATCTTCCTCTTGTCGGGGCAGATTATGTCCACAATCTTGCATAAAATCGGGTCGATGGACGGAGGGTACTGATTTTTAGAGTGTAATTATAAAAATATAATTTTTTCATAGAGATATTTTAAAACAGATTCGTCCGGATATATCCTCCCCGTCTACATATTTCATGGTTTTGGGCCTGTGTGGGGGAGGGTTGGCACAGTATTTGCGGGATAACAGGGTGTGTCGGACGCGTTGTCCGAAACAGGCAGTTCCATCAATACAGGACCGAAATCATGGGTAAGCTTCGTCAGATCGCCTTTTATGGCAAGGGAGGGATCGGAAAATCGACCACTTCCCAGAATACGCTCGCCGCTCTCGTAGAGATGGGGCAGAAGATCCTGATCGTTGGATGTGATCCCAAGGCTGACTCTACGCGTCTGATTCTGAACGCCAAGGCGCAGGATACGGTTCTCAGCCTTGCTGCTGAAGCGGGTTCGGTGGAGGATCTCGAACTCGAAGATGTTCTCAAAGTTGGTTACAACGGGATCAAATGTGTTGAATCCGGTGGTCCGGAACCCGGCGTGGGTTGCGCAGGGCGTGGCGTTATTACCTCCATCAACTTTCTGGAAGAAAACGGCGCTTATGATGATGTAGACTATGTCTCCTACGACGTGCTGGGGGACGTGGTGTGCGGCGGGTTTGCCATGCCAATCCGTGAAAACAAGGCGCAGGAAATCTATATCGTCATGTCCGGCGAAATGATGGCGCTGTATGCAGCCAACAACATTGCCAAGGGCATTTTGAAATACGCCCATTCTGGTGGTGTGCGTCTGGGCGGGCTGATCTGCAACGAACGCCAGACCGACCGTGAATATGATCTGGCTGATGCTCTGGCCAAGCGCCTGAACTCCAAGCTTATTCATTTTGTGCCGCGCGCCAACATTGTGCAGCATGCCGAACTGCGCCGCCAGACGGTGATTGAATACGCACCGGAAAGCCAGCAGGCTGCGGAATATCGTGAACTGGCCCGCAAAATCCATGAAAACTCGGGTCAGGGGACCATTCCTACCCCGATTACCATGGAAGAGCTGGAAGAAATGCTGCTCGAATTCGGTATCATGAAGACCGAGGAACAGCAGCTGGCCGAACTGGCCGCCAAGGAAGCTGAAAAAACGGCCGCTGCAATAGCGTGATCCTGAGCCGGGCGGGTCGGGTTTGTTCCGTACCCGTCAGGCTTTTCGCTCTCGAAACCCAGGAGAAAGACGATGAGCCTCGATGAAGGGACCATCAACGACCCCACGCTGCCTGAACGCCTGATAGCAGAGGTTCTGGAAGCGTATCCGGATAAATCCCGCAAGCGTCGCCAGAAGCATCTGAGCGTTTCTACGACCCCTGATGCCGAAGAAAAGGCAGATGGTGCTCTGAGCGAATGTGACGTCAAATCCAACATCAAGTCTATTCCCGGTGTCATGACCATTCGCGGCTGTGCTTATGCCGGTTCGAAAGGCGTGGTCTGGGGACCTGTCAAGGACATGGTGCATATCAGCCATGGGCCTGTCGGGTGTGGCCAGTATTCATGGTCGCAGCGTCGGAATTACTACATTGGCAATACCGGCGTGGATTCATTTGTAACAATGCAGTTCACATCTGATTTTCAGGAACGTGACATTGTTTTTGGCGGTGACAAGAAGCTCGAAAAGATCATTGATGAAATTGATGAACTTTTCCCGCTGGCAAAAGGAATCTCCATTCAGTCCGAATGTCCGATCGGTCTGATTGGTGATGATATTGAAGCCGTCTCGCGCAAGAAAAAGAAAGAAACCGGCAAAACAATCGTGCCTGTAAGGTGTGAAGGTTTTCGCGGTGTTTCGCAGTCTCTCGGCCATCACATTGCGAATGACGCCATTCGTGACTGGGTGTTCAATCAGGAGGGTGCGGAAGATAAATTTGAAACAACTCCTTACGATGTCAATGTTATCGGGGATTATAACATTGGCGGCGATGCCTGGTCTTCGCGCATTCTGCTTGAAGAAATCGGGCTGAGGGTAGTCGGCAACTGGTCGGGTGATGCCACATTGGCCGAGATGGAGCGTGCGCCCAAGGCCAAGCTCAATCTTATCCATTGCTATCGGTCCATGAACTACATCTGCCGCTACATGGAAGAGAAGTACAACATTCCCTGGGTGGAATATAACTTCTTTGGTCCGTCCCAGATCGCAGCCTCCCTGCGCAAGATTGCCGCTCTGTTTGACGAGACCATTCAAGCGAACGCAGAACGTGTGATTGCCAAGTACCAGCCTCTGGTTGATGCAATTCTGGCCAAATACAAGCCGCGGCTCGAAGGCAAGACAGTCATGCTCTACGTGGGTGGTCTGCGGCCGCGCCATGTGGTGAATGCCTATGATGATCTGGGTATGGTGATTACCGGCACAGGTTACGAATTTGCACATAGCGATGACTACCAACGCACCGGTCACTACGTGCGTGAAGGTACGCTGATCTATGATGACGTGACCGGCTACGAGCTTGAGCGTTTTATTGAAGGCATGCGCCCTGACCTTGTCGGGTCTGGAATTAAGGAAAAATACCCCGTGCAGAAAATGGGTATTCCGTTCCGCCAGATGCACTCGTGGGATTATTCCGGCCCTTATCATGGTTACGACGGCTTTGCGATTTTCGCGCGTGACATGGACCTGGCCATCAACAACCCGGTCTGGGGCCTGTTTAAGGCACCCTGGAAAAAAGAAGCAGCCTGACGCTGCTTCTTCAAAATGAACTGAACAGGCGTGTGGTGCCGTCTGGCGCACCCGCGACCTGAAGAGGAGCAAGGACAATGCCACAGTCCGTTGATAAAATTCTCGACCATGCGCCACTGTTTCGGGAACCTGAATATAAGGAAATGCTCGCTCGCAAGGCCGAGTTCGAGAACATGCCTCCGGTCGAGCAGGTTACACAGATTGCTGACTGGACAAAAAGCTGGGATTACCGGGAAAAGAACTTTGCCCGTGAGTCATTGAGCGTCAATCCTGCCAAGGCATGCCAGCCGCTTGGCGCTGTATTTGTGGCCTCGGGTTTTGAGCGTACCATGAGCTTTGTGCATGGCTCGCAAGGCTGCGTGGCATATTATCGCTCGCATCTGTCCCGGCATTTCAAGGAACCATCCTCGGCTGTCTCCTCGTCCATGACGGAAGACGCGGCTGTGTTTGGTGGCCTGAACAATATGGTTGATGGGCTGGCGAATACTTACAAGCTTTATTCGCCCAAGATGATTGCTGTCTCCACAACATGCATGGCAGAAGTGATCGGCGATGACCTGAATGCCTTTATTGCCACAGCCAAGGAAAAAGAGTCGGTCCCGGCAGACTTTGACGTTCCTTTTGCTCATACACCGGCTTTTGTTGGTAGCCATGTGACCGGCTATGACAACATGCTCAAAGGGATTCTTGAGCATTTCTGGAAAGGCAAGACAGCGACCTCCAACGGCTCTTTGAACATTATTCCGGGCTTTGATGGGTTTGCTGTTGGGAATAACCGTGAACTCAAACGGGTTCTGGATCTGATGGGCGTGGATTACACGATCCTTTCGGATGTGTCTGACCAGTTTGATACGCCCTCGGATGGTGAATTCCGCATGTATGATGGCGGCACCCCGATTGAAGCGACCAAAAATGCGGTCAATGCTTCGGCCACGCTGTCCTTGCAGGAATATTGCACTCCCAAGACGCTTGATTATGCGGCAAGCTTTGGCCAGAAAACAAAATCTCTGCATTATCCCATAGGTGTTGGCGGTACGGATGACCTGCTGGGTAGCATTTCCGAACTGACCGGCAAACCTGTGCCCGAAGCTCTGGAGCTTGAACGTGGGCGTCTGGTGGATGCCATGGCCGATAGTCAGGCCTGGCTGCATGGAAAGACCTACGCCATCTACGGTGATCCGGATTTTGTTTATGGCATGGCCCGCTTTGTGCTCGAAACGGGTGGTGAGCCCAAGCACTGCCTTGCAACAAACGGTTCCAAGGCATGGGAAGCCCAGATGCAGGAACTGTTTGACAGTTCGCCATTTGGTGCAGGATGCAAAGCCTGGGGCGGGCGTGACCTTTGGCATATGCGTTCGCTTCTGGCCACGGAGCAGGTCGATCTGCTGATTGGCAACTCCTATGGCAAGTATCTGGAGCGTGATACAAAAACACCTCTGATCCGGCTGATGTTCCCGATTTTTGATCGTCATCATCATCACCGTTTCCCGGTATGGGGTTATCAGGGTGGTTTGCGTGTTCTGGTAACAATCCTTGATAAAATCTTTGATTGTCTGGATCAGGATACGATCGAACCGGGCGTTACAGACTACTCCTTCGACCTGACTCGTTAAAAATGTCTTTTATCCTGCCCCGTTCAGTCTGAATGGGGCAGCCTTCATAGGAGAATGGGCATGGCGGAGTCCCTGAACGCGAAGATAACCGCGCTCTTTGATGAGCCAGGTTGCAACACGAACGTCGCCAAAGGTGAGAAGGCGCGTAAAAAGGGATGTTCCAAGCCACTTCAACCCGGGGCTGCGGCCGGGGGTTGTGCGTTTGACGGCGCCAAAATTGCACTCCAGCCCATAACGGATGTTGTGCATCTGGTGCATGGTCCATTGGCCTGTGAGGGGAATGGTTGGGATAACCGCCATGCAGCGTCGTCTGGACCGACGTTGTACCGTATTGGTGCGACAACTGATATTACAGAAACCGATATTATTATGGGAAATGGCGAAAAGCGGCTTTATCGCGCCATGCGTGAGGTTGTGGAGCGTTACGCTCCTCCCGCCATTTTTGTCTATTCAACCTGCGTGACGGCCCTGATTGGTGACGATATTAACGCCGTGTGCCGCCACGCGACAGAGAAGTTTGGTATTCCCTGTATTCCTGTTAACGCACCGGGTTTTGTCGGTTCTAAAAATCTTGGGAACAAACTGGCTGGTGAGGCTCTGCTTGACCATGTGATCGGGACCATGGAGCCTGAGGTTACAACGCCAACGGACATCAATATTTTAGGGGACTATAATCTTTCAGGGGAGTTGTGGCAGGTCAAACCCCTTCTGGAGCAACTGGGTATTCGATTAAATGCCTGTATTACGGGGGATGCCCGCTACCGTGAGGTCGCCACCGCGCATCGTGCACGGGTGAATATGATGGTCTGCTCCACGGCCTTGATCAATGTCGCCCGCAAAATGGAAGAGCGATGGGGAATTCCTTATTTTGAAGGCTCTTTTTATGGAATTAGCGATACATCGGAGGCTTTGCGCACTCTGGCTCGGCTGCTGGTTGCACAGGGTGCAGATGCCGGACTGATTGTGCGTACCGAGAACCTGATTGAAGCAGAAGAAAAAAGAGCCTGGAACAGACTGGAGACTTATCGCTCTCGGCTGGCAGGCAAGCGGGTTCTACTTTATACGGGTGGGGTTAAATCCTGGTCAATCGTCTCTGCCCTGCAGGAAATGGGGATGGTGATTGTCAGTACTTCTGTTCGTAAATCAACTGATAATGACAAGCAGAAAATAAAAGACCTTATGGGTGGAGACGCGCATATGGTGAACTCCATCCCCCCGCGTGAGATGTATGCCCAACTGCGCAGGGGGGATGCGGATATTCTTCTTTCGGGCGGAAGAACGCAATTTGTTGCGCTTAAAGCGCGTACTCCATGGCTGGATATTAATCAGGAACGTCACCATGCCTTTGCCGGGTACGATGGCATGGTCACTCTTGTGCGCCAACTGGATGCGTCCCTGTCCAACCCGGTCTGGAAGGATGTCAGGCGGCTGGCTCCATGGGAGCAGGAAGACGGCGAGACAGGATTTGATGATGAGGGCGTACCTGCCCTCGTACCCATCGGATAAGGGAGAAAACAATGGCGACCGTTATCCAGCGCCGTAAGGCGGCTTCTCTCAACCCGCTCAAATCATCAGCTCCTCTGGGGGCTGCCCTTGCTTATCTGGGTATTGAAAAGGGTATTCCCCTGTTTCATGGCGCGCAGGGATGTACCTCTTTTGCGCTGGTTCTGTCGGTAAGGCACTTCAAGGAAGCCATTCCCCTTCAGACAACAGCCATGGATGAGGTGGCCACGGTTCTGGGGGGAGCTTCAAACCTGGAGGAGGCGCTTCTAACGCTGGTCCGGCGGATGAAGCCCGGTTTTATCGGGGTTGCCACTACGGCGTTGGTGGAAACGCGCGGGGAGGACAGTGAGGGTGATCTACGCCTGATTATAGAGCGGAATCCTGAACTGGCGGAGACAAAGGTGGTTCTGGCCTCCACCCCCGACTACGCTGGCGCGCTGGAGGAAGGCTGGGCAAGTGCGACCACCGCGATCATTAACAGTCTGGTCGAACCGTGGTCTCCTTCCATCCGTGCATTTCAGCAGATCAATGTCTTGCCAGGTGTGCACCAGACTCCGGCTGATATTGAAGCCCTGCGTGAAATTATTGAAAGTTTTGGATTTTATCCGGTTATTCTTCCCGATATTTCCTATTCGCTTGATGGTCATATTGCCGAAAGCTGGGTGCCGACCTCCCTTGGTGGCACATCGTTGTCGGAAATTGCGAATATGGCGCGCGCGGTACATACCATTGCCATTGGCGAGCATATGCGTGCGCCAGCAGATACCCTGACAGCCGTAACCGGTGTGCCAGCAACGGTGTTTCCCACACTTACGGGTCTGGAGCCATCAGACCGTCTGGTTTCTTTGCTGGCGCGTCTTTCGCTCAGACCCGTGCCGGGTCGGTTGCGCAGGCAGCGCGCGCAACTGGTTGACGCCATGCTGGATGGGCATTTTCATTTTGGCGGCAAGAGGGTGGCTATTGCTGCTGATCCGGACCTTCTCTTCAGCCTTGCGCAGTTTTTTGCAGGCATGGGCGCATCGATCGTGACAGCCATTGCGTCCACCGGGGGGAATCGCATCCTTCAGCAGATCCCTGTTGAAACTGTTGTTGTGGGTGATCTTGTGGATCTGGAAGATGGTGCCGCGCAGGCGGGTGCGGACCTTCTGGTTACGCATAGCCACGGCCGGCAGGCAGCAGCCAGGCTTGGAGTTCCGCTTATGCGCGTTGGCTTTCCAATCTTTGACCGGCTTGGTGTCTCGCATGAGGAAACAGTGGGTTATCGCGGCACGCGTTCACTGATCTTCCGGGTGGCCAATCAGTTCCTTGATGAGAGCCATGAGTGCAGGCCGGAAGATTTTGAAAGTGCCATTCCAGCACCAGTCATCATTACTGAGGAGGGGCGTCATGCCAGCGGTACATTTGCAACTCATTGAAACAGCACAGAACGGCCCGCAGGACGATCTGCCGCAGGACGCTCCACGCCTGCGGATTGCCATTGCCACGCGGGATATGAAGTCCCTGAATGCGCATTTTGGTTCGGCCCAGCGCTTTGCAATATGGGATGTTACGCCACACAACGCACGCTTTGTGGAAGCCGTAGCGTTTGATGATGTTTCGGACGAAAGTGGAGCGCATCAGACCGAAGGGGATGACCGCATTGGCCCCAAGGTGGAAGCGTTGGCCGGGTGTAACCTGCTGTTTGTGCTCGCAATCGGTGGCCCGGCAGCAGCCAAGGTCGTGCGGGCTCATATTCACCCGGTCAAGCTTTTGAATCCCGAAAGCATTTCCTCGGTCATTGAGCGGGTACAGGCCATGATGGTGGGTAATCCTCCACCTTGGTTGCGCAAGGCCATGGGCGTTAAACGGTCAATGGATTTTCTGGACGAGGATGATTGATATGTCTCACCAAGTATCACCTGCAACGCTGGTGCAGGAAGAAGACCCAATGAAAAGTCCCTTTCTGAGGGCGTTAATCGGGCGTATCCGTGCAGAAGATTCCTTCGGCGCATGGGAAAACAAGCCGGATGAATGGCTGCTGCGTGATTATATTGTCAGTCGGGAAGAAAAACGCGCCATGCCTATCATCAGCGATCCGGATCCGGATGTTATCTCTCGTGTGGAGCATTTTTATCAGGCCGTTGGTCTTGCTGTGGAACAGGAGTGTGGTTTGATGGCCTCTCCCATGATGAAAATGAGTCATGAAGGCTTTGGTCGCGTGATCCTGACGACAGGCAGGCTGGTCATTTTTTCAAAAACACTGCGTGACGTGCATCGCTTCGGCTTTGAGAATCTTGCTACCCTTGCGCGGGAAGGTACGAAGGCCGTGCAGATGGCTCTCGATATTATCAGGGAATATCCCGAAGTCGCCAGAGCGTGAGAAGAGGGTATCATAATGGATGATATTGAAGAACTTCGGGCGGAAATAAAAAAACTTTCGTCACGGGCGGTCAAGGCGAAAATGGATCTGCATGATCTGTCAGAAGACCTGCCTGTCGGCTGGACCAATATTCCCGAGGTGGCTGCCCGTGCGCATGATGCATACGCCATTTTGGAGGCGCGCCGCACGACATTACGTGCGCTGGAAGAAAAAGGGGATTGAATATGAACGCAACAACCCGAGATGGCCGTAGTTGGAGTCCTTCCTATCTGGACGCCATAGACCCTGCGGTGTGTATTGGCTGTGGCCGCTGCTACAAGGTGTGTGGTCGCGGTGTCATGACCCTGCGTGGTGTAAATGACGAGGGCGAAATTGTTGATGACGAAGAAGACGAAGACGATATTGATCGTCGCGTCATGGCCATGGAGGATGCTGGGGCGTGTGTGGGGTGTGGTGCCTGCGCCAGGGTATGCCCCACAAATTGCCAGACTCACATAGCAGCCTGATAAGCCCGGAGGAACTGGTTATGGGAGCAGCAGATATTCATGCCTGGTTGATGGCGGCTGTTCATGGGGACATGTGCGAAGGGTTCGATGCGCATGTTCTGGCTTCCATACTGGCTGTTGGTCTGGCGGATGCCAGAGAGCGTAACTGTCTGCCATCGGAAACGCTGGGGGTTGGCGGGGTGCGCCTGAGCCAGCTGGTAGGACAGGTGTTTCCATCCGTTCATGCACTTTTTGAATCTTTTGAAAGTCAGGCCGAGCCCATACTGGATGAAGATGAAAACTGCCTGCGTGATCTTTTGCGCAGAGCCACCACGGGGGAGGAGCGCGAACTGCTGTTGGCCGATATGGTGGCGAGGCGCGCCATGGCGCCCAACCATTTATGGCAGGATCTGGGGCTACGCTCACGGCGGGAGTTGTCCTGGCTTATGGAACGGCATTTTGAACCATTGGCCAGCCGCAACACGGGAGACATGAAATGGAAAAAGTTTCTTTTTCGTATGATCTGTCGTGATGAAGGGTTTCGACTGTGTAGTGTTCCGGTCTGTGCGGAATGTGATGATTTTGAGGACTGTTTCGGGGATGAAAGCGGTGAAAGCCGCATGGCGCGTACCCGAAAAGGGACCGACTGAGTTGTGCAGGCTGGTTCGCCGCTCTCATATAATCATCCGGTGTTTGCCCTGATGGCGCTTTGTGTCGCATTCCGCTCATAACCCGCGCACACACGTTGCAAACAGAACAGCATTGTTTACTTCCATAAAAACAAACGTCTTTTTCATTCTGATATATATATCCCCGTAGTCTGTGTTTGTCGTATGCACGGGCTGTTCTCGTGGTTGCACAGCACATATTACTTTTTGCAATGCAGACAGGCGCTTCTGGCACGATCCTTGCGACATTTCTTTTGAGGAAAAGAATTGAGGCGGAGGGGAAAATGATCCAGTTGACCAATGCAGCGCGCGATGCCGTGCGTTCAGCCATTGCCGGTTCAAGTAACCCGGCGGAAGGCATCCGTATCATGGTTGAAGCCGGTGGGTGCTCGGGCTTTAAATATATGATGGGTCTGGTCTCTGCGCCAGAGAAAGACGATATTGTTGTTCTTTGTGATGACGTCAAGGTCTTTGTCGATCGTGCGAGCAGTCCGCATCTTGAGGGCACAACGGTTGATTTTGTGGTCTCTCTCGAGCAATCCGGATTTTCATTCGATAACCCGAACGCGGCATCCAAATGCTCCTGTGGGAAGTCTTTTAATTAAAATCCCTGTTGGCTGGGGGAACGGGAGTGAGGGGTCATGTGGGAATATTCCGATAAGGTTAAAGAATATTTTTTCAACCCAAAGAATGTTGGGGTCATAGAGGACGCCAATGGTGTGGGTGAGGTCGGGGCCATTGCCTGCGGGGATGCGCTAAAACTGATGATTCAGGTTGATCCCGACACGGATCGCATTACCAGTGCACGGTTCCAGACATTCGGGTGCGGGTCCGCCATTGCGTCCTCCTCGGCTCTGACGGAAATTATCGTCGGAAAAACGGTTGATGAAGCGCTGAAGATTACGAATCAGGACATTGCCGATTTTCTGGGTGGTCTGCCGCCGGAAAAAATGCACTGTTCGGTCATGGGGTATGAGGCCCTGCGTGCCGCCGTTGCCAACTATCGGGGCGAAACATGGGAGGACGACCATGAAGAAGGCGCTCTGCTGTGCAAATGCTTTGGTGTTGATGAAGGCATGCTTGAGCGCGCGGTACGCAACAATAATCTGACCAGCATGGAGCAGGTTGCCCAGTACACCAAGGCAACGGCAAGTTGCTCTACCTGTGCAGAAACGGTTGAGGAGGCTCTGGAGCGTATTAACGCGGCAATGGTGAGCGAGGGTGTGCTGGATGCGCGGGATGCCTTTGTGGCAGGGGCGCTGCCCCCTACGCGGCGCGCGGCGCGCAAGACTTCTCCTCTTGTTGAACTGAGCACACCGACAGCTCCCGCCAAGTTGACCACAGTGCAGCGTATCCGTGCGGTGGAGGAGGTGCTGACCGAATTGCGTCCGGTTCTCCAAGGCGATGGCGGGGATTGTGAACTGGTGGATGTGGACGGCAACAAGGTGATGGTCCGGCTTAGTGGTGCCTGTGTGAACTGCCAGCTTGCATCCGTTACGGTGCAGGGCATTCAGCAGCGTCTGGCTGAGCGGCTGGGTGAGCCGGTTCGGGTTATTCCGGTGCCCGCCGGTCATTGATGTTGCCGTGTGGTCTATGAGGTGATGACAAAAAACGCGCCGGAGGGTCACCGGCCACGAGTGGGGGAAAGCAGATGAAGCCGGTCTATCTCGACAATAATGCGACTACGCGGGTTGACCCGCGTGTGGTGGACGCCATGCTGCCGTATTTTACCGAGCAGTTTGGCAATGCCTCATCAATCCATGCATTTGGTGCCGATGTTGGAACGGCCATCAGACATGCGCGGCGTCAGCTTCAGGCACTGCTGGGTACGGAATTTGATCACGAGATTGTCTATACAGGTTGTGGAACGGAAGCGGATAATACGGCTCTCCTTTCCGCGCTGGAAACTCAGGCTGGTCGCAACGAAATTGTGACATCCGTCGTGGAACACCCCGCCATTCTGGCACTTTGCGCATGGCTTGAAAAAACACGCGGTGTAAAAGTTCATTATATTGGCGTGGACTCTCTCGGGCGGCTGGATATGGATGCTTACCGCAAAGCGCTGGGGCCACGCACAGCCATTGCCTCCATCATGTGGGCCAATAACGAAACCGGCAATCTGTTCGATGTGGAAACACTGGCCGAACTTGCGCACGAGGCTGGGGCGTTGTTCCATACGGATGCTGTGCAGGCCGTGGGTAAGGTGCCCATGGATCTGAAAACGTCCGAAATCGACATGCTTTCGCTTTCAGGTCACAAATTCCATGCACCCAAAGGCATTGGCGCGCTGTATGTGCGCCGTGGTGTGCGGCTGCGCCCCATGATCCGGGGTGGCCATCAGGAACGAGGACGGCGTGCGGGAACGGAAAATGCACCGTCCATTATCGGACTGGGGGTTGCCGCCGAACTGGCTCGTACGCATCTGGATGAGGAAAATACGCGAGTGCGTGCCCTGCGCGACAGGTTGGAAAGTGGCCTGCTCCAGCGGATATCGCACGCAATGGTTACGGGTGATCCCGAACGCCGTTTGCCCAATACAAGCAATATTGCGTTTGAATACATAGAGGGCGAAGGTATTCTGCTGCTACTCAACAAGGCAGGTGTCGCGGCATCTTCGGGGTCTGCCTGTACGTCCGGGTCTTTGGAGCCTTCGCATGTTCTGCGGGCGATGAAAGTGCCTTATACCGCCGCGCATGGTGCAATCCGTTTCTCCCTGTCCCGGGAAAATACGCCGGAGGATGTCGATCATGTGCTGGAGGTCATGCCCGGCATTGTCGAGACCTTGCGCGGCATGTCTCCATTCTGGGATGGCGCGTCAGCAACACGAAGTGCGTTTACGCCTAGCTATGCCTGATTTTCCTTAATGAGATAAAGGGCGCGAGACATGACAGCCAAGCCGCTCAAACGGTCTTCATGCCGCCTGAAACTGAATGACAGCACCCTGCGTGATGGCGAACAGGCGCCGGGTGTTGCGTTTACTCCGGCTGAGAAGTTGGCAATAGCCTGTCTGCTGGATGAGGCAGGGGTGGATGAGATTGAGGCTGGCACCCCTGCCATGGGGCCTGAAGAACAGGCCATTCTGGAACAGATCGGGCGTTCCGTTACCCGCGCACGGGTTATTCCCTGGTGCCGGATGGTGCCGGGGGACCTTGCTCTTGCGCGGGCGACGGGGCTTGGCAGTGTGCATCTTTCGGCTTCCACGTCTCCAATGCAGATTGCGGCAAAGTACCGTACAACACCTGCGTATGTGCTGGATATGACGCGCGATATTGTTGCGCGGGCAGTGGATATGGGGCTCATGGTGTCGGTGGGGGGGGAGGACGCCAGCCGGGCTGAACCCGGTTTTCTGGCTGATTTTGTTGGAATGCTCGGGCAGGCGGGTGCCATGCGTTTCCGTTACGCTGATACATTAGGTGTTCTGGACCCCTTTGCAGCCTTTGCAGCCATAACCCGGCTTCGTGAGCAGACGGAACTGGAAATAGAGTTTCATGGTCATGATGATTATGGTCTGGCGACGGCCAATACGCTTGCGGCTCTCAGGGCTGGGGCAGATGTTGCAAGTGTGACCGTCCTGGGTCTGGGGGAAAGGGCAGGGAATGCCCCGCTGGAAGAGTTGGCATTGGCTGCTCCCCGTTTTCTTGGGTATGAGACGCGTGTGGACCTGCTGCGCCTGACGGCTCTGGCGCAGCTTGTAGCACAGGCGTCTGGCCGTTGTATTCCCGAAGGCAAGGCTGTGGTGGGCTCATCGGTATTCCGCCATGAATCCGGTATTCATGTGTCGGGTCTGCTGCGTGATGTGAATACCTACGAAGCTCTGGACCCCATACAGCTAGGTCGTGAACGCGAGATTGTTTTTGGCAAGCACTCCGGGCGGGCGGCCATTAAGCATGCACTGGCCTGTTTAGGTCTGCAAGCGTGCGATGGCACCGCCACACAATTGCTACAGGCCGTGCGCCATCTGGCCGAACAACGCAAAAGAGCCATCACTTTGGATGAAATCGCACTTTTGTTCTCAGGCTTACAATGCCGTGCCGCCTGAAGCGGCGATGTTAGAAGGAACAGTGAACAATGCAGGTTTTACAAGAACTCCGTCGTCTTTCGGCCGCCGAGGAATTTTTCGAGCAGCTTGGTGTTCCCTATGACCCTACTGTGCTGAATGTGGCACGGTTGCATATTCTGCGGCGTATGCGCTCCTATCTGGATGAACAGGGACTGGACACGGAACTGGATGAAACAATGGTGCGCGAACGGTGTCGTACGCTTTTGTCGCGTGCCTATCAGGACTTTGTCGTATCCACGCCCATAGCCGAACGTTCGTTCAAGGTACATCGCGATGCCATACGCCCGTCCCGTCAGATCATGGTGGGCCTGGAAGATCTGACTGTTGTGACGGAACTGACGGAAGGCAGCAAGAAATAATCAAAAAATGTGAAAAAATATGACCTGATTTGTCGTTTTTCCAACATGGAGGGGGGGAGGATATTTCTCCTGTTGGTATCTTGGGTCAAAAGGATGGTTTTTCTGGCGCATAGCATCGGAATGGCATGCGGCTTGCGGGGATTATGGGGAAGGACAGATAAAAGGAAGTAGGGCGATGCGTATCTTTGTCTGCATTAAACAGGTTCCGGATAGCGCACAGATTCGTGTGCACCCGGTTACAAACACCATCATGCGGCAAGGTGTGCCGACAATTATCAACCCCTATGATCTGTTCGGGCTGGAAGAAGCGCTACGTTTGCGCGACCGTTTTGGCGGCACGGTTACAGTGCTGACCATGGGGCCGCCCATGGCGTCCGAAAGTTTGCGTAAAGCACTCGGTTATGGCGCAGACCGTGGCCTGCTGCTGACAGACCGGTTTTTTGCAGGGTCCGATACGCTGGCGACAAGCTATGCTTTGGCCAGACTGATTGAAAAAGCCGCTGAAGAAGAAGGCATGCCCCAGATCGTGTTTTGTGGCAAGCAGACCATTGATGGTGATACAGCTCAGGTCGGTCCGGGTATAGCCCAGCGTCTGGGGCTTTCTCAATTAACCTACGTGTCCGCCATTGATGAGATTGATCCGGAAAAAGGCAGCATTACGGTGCGTCGCCGGGCGGATCATGGTGTGCAGGTGCTTACCTCTCGTCTGCCAGCCATGATTACCATGCTCGAAGGGAGCAACCACATCCGCCGGGGTACTCAGTCTGACGTGCTACGCGCCGCACAGGCAAAGGTCACCCAGTGGAACGCGGCAGCCGTTGGTATTACGGATCTGTCCTTGTGTGGTCTGCGTGGTTCACCCACAGTGGTCAAGCGCGTCTTTGCGCCTGCGGCCCGATCCGAAAAAGCAGACATGATTCCCGCAACAGGTGGTGGCAGTGCCACAGCCACGGCGTTGATTGACGCCATTTTTGCGCGGCAGCCAGCACTGGAGGAAGACCTGATCAGCGCAGCTGGCGGGTATTGAGCGGCGCTGACGCCGTGAAAGGAAAAGGGCGACCATGAATACTTCACAAACCCCGGTCGCTGGCGCTTCAGGCTCGCGCGCTGGCATGAAAAAAGAACTGCCGGAACATTTCCGGTCTTACAAGCATGTCTGGGTTTTTATCGAATTTGAGCTCGGGCGTATTCACCCTGTTTCTCTCGAACTGCTGGGTGAGGGCCGTAAACTGGCTGACCAGCTTGGTGTGGAACTGGCGGGTGTGCTGCTTGGCAGTGGTGAGCATGGGCTGGATGATGCGACCAGAAGCTGCTTTGCCTATGGGGCGGACCTTGTTTATCTGGTCGATCACCCCGTTCTCGCGCAGTACCGTAACCAGCCTTACACAAAAGTCATGACCGAACTGGTGCTGAAGTACCAGCCAGAGATCATGTTGCTGGGTGCGACCGTTCTGGGGCGTGATCTGGCCGGGTCTGTGGCCACCACACTCAAAACCGGCCTGACGGCGGATTGTACAGAACTGGCAATTGATGATGAACGCTCATTGGCAGCCACGCGGCCAACATTTGGCGGTTCACTCCTTTGCACCATTCATACGCTGAATTATCGGCCACAAATGGCAACCATTCGCCCCCGTGTCATGGCTATGCCCAAACCCGTAGAAGGGCGTGAGGGCCGGGTTGTGCCCTTTACGCCAGACCTGCAGGAAGACAGCATTGTTACCAAGGTGCTGAGTTTTCTGCCCGATGATGCTTCGGAAGCGTCCGGGCTGGCCTTTGCGGATATTGTGGTCGCGGGGGGGATGGGCCTGCGCTCGGAAGAGAACATTCAACTTGTGCGCAAGCTCGCGACAGTTCTGGGGGGGGACTGGGGTGGCTCACGTCCTCTTGTGCAAAAAGGCTGGATCGGGGCTGACCGTCAGATCGGGCAGACCGGCAAGACCATTCGGCCCAAGCTGTACATTGCTGCTGGAATTTCGGGGGCCATTCAGCATCGGGTTGGTGTGGAAGGCGCAGACATGATTGTCGCGATCAATACAGACCCTAATGCCCCGATTTTTGATTTTGCCCATCTTGGAGTTGTCGCGGATGCGGTTACTCTTTTGCCATTGCTGACCGAGGCTTTTCGCCAGCGTCTGCTTGTCAACCGGTTAGCTGGTTGAGGGAGATAAGACAGCCATGAGTAAAGTTGTATTTGACGCCATTGTGGTCGGAGCAGGCCCTGCGGGAAATTCCGCCGCATATACCATGGCGAATGCAGGACTGAATGTGCTCCAGATTGAGCGTGGGGAATATTCTGGTTCCAAAAACGTGCAGGGTGCCATTCTGTACTCGGACGCGCTGGAACAGATGATTCCCGACTTCCGCGAGGAAGCGCCATTGGAACGGCATATCGTTGAGCAGCGGATATGGATGATGGATGATCGTGGCCATACGGGCATGCATCATAGAAGCGATGATTATAATGAAGATCTGCCAAATCGTTATACCATCATCCGCGCCCAGTTTGATAAGTGGTTCAATCGTCAGGTGCGGGATGCCGGGGCGACTGTCCTGTACGAAACGACTGCCACAAGTCTGCTGCGTGATCCGGATGGGCAGGTGATAGGCGTACAGACTGACCGCGAGGGCGAGGGTTTTTACGCCAATGTGGTCGTGCTGGCCGAAGGTGTGAACGGTCTGGTCGGGCAAAGATCAGGGTTGCGCTCGGAACTGCGTCCAGAAGATGTGGCGCTGGCGGTCAAGGAAATGCATTTTCTACCCCAGGAGACGATTGAAAGCCGTTTCAATATTACAGGGGATGAAGGTGTCGTTATTGAGGCCATGGGCACGATTACCGATGGCATGATCGGCACCGCATTTTTGTACACCAACCGGGAGTCCATCTCCATTGGGATCGGGTGTCTGGTGAGTGAGTTGAGCCGCGTTGGCAAGGATTCACCATACCAGCTTCTGGATCGGTTCAAGGCGCATCCTTCCATCCGGGGGCTGCTGGAGGGCTCGGAAATGAAGGAATATGCCGCACATCTGATTCCCGAAGGTGGATACAGGGCTATTCCGGATCTGGTAGGAGATGGCTGGATTTGCGTGGGTGATGCCGGGCATTTTGTAAACGCCGTGCATAGGGAAGGCTCAAACCTTGCCATGACAACAGGGCGTCTGGCGGCCGAAACCATTATTACGCTTAACAAACGAGGACAGGCCTGCACTAAAAAAGCCCTTGGAGCATACCGGCAGAGGCTTGATGACTCGTTTGTCATGAAAGACATGAAAAAATACAAGGATGTTCCCAGAATGCTGGAAAAGCAGGGGAGCACGATCATGGATACGTATCCCCGCCTGATGAACGGAGCCGCTCAGACATGGTTCCGTGTTGATGGGCGGGACAAGAAGACCAAGGAAAACGAGATTGTAAAATCGGCCTGGCGTGTTCGTGGCCTTGGGCTTTTGGGTGATGCTGTTAAACTGGCGAGGGCATGGCGATGAGCGACGATGTTGAAAACAGACTGTTTCAGAACCGCTATGTGGTTGATACAGGGAAACCACATATTCGTGTCGTCCCGCATGAAACACCATCGGAAGAGTTGAAAGCCATGGTGCATGTCTGTCCAGCTGGCTGTTACAGTCAGAACGAACACGGACAGGTGGAAATTGTAGCGGATGGCTGCATGGAGTGCGGGACATGCCGTGTTGTGTGTCAGAACACGGGCGAGATCGAGTGGAATTATCCGCGTGGTGGGTTCGGCGTACTCTTCAAGTTTGGATGACTAATGTTCCATGTGCCAACAAGTCTGCTTGATGCAATATTGGCAGAGGATGCTCCGTGCGGAGACCTGACAACCCGCGCTCTGGGCTTTGGCGGACAAGGGGCGCGGATCAGCTTTACCGCACGTATGCCGCAGGTTGTTGCCTGTAGCGAGGTGGCGGCCGCGCTATTCCGCCACGTTGGGGGGCATGTCTGTTTTAGCGCCCCCTCAGGGCAATGGATGCCTGCGGGGGAACAGATTTTGCAGGTAGAAGGCTCAGCAGACGCTTTGTTTCTGGCCTGGAAGCAGGCCCAGACACTTATGGAATGGGCTGGAGGGCTTGCAAGTGATGCCCATGATATTGTGCAGGCAGCACGGGAGGTAAGGCCCGATGTGGTTGTAGCCTGCACCCGTAAAGCTCCACCGGGTATGCGCGGACTTGCTATACGTTCCATTACGGCGGGTGGTGCGGTCGTACACCGTGCGGGTTTGTCAGAAACTGTTCTGGTATTTCCCGAACATCGTGCTTTTCTACCAGAAGATGGACGCGCAGCCGTAAAGCACCTCAAACAGAGTTTGCCTGAACGCAAGATTGTTGTGGAGGTGACCTCGGTCGAGGAAGCTATGGCTTTTCTGGAAACTGAAGCAGATATTCTGCAACTGGAAAAATTCTCGTTGCAGGATGTTAAAAAGCTCAGGAATTTTCTCAATGGTTTGGCTCCAAACCAGCCCGTGCCATTGTTGGCGGCTGCGGGAGCGGTAGGGCCCGATAATGCGGCAGATTATGTACGGGCTGGAGCAGGTATTCTGGTTACGTCCCATCCTTATTTTGCAAAACCACGGGATATTCAGGTGTCAATACAGCCTCTTTCCTCCATTTGTGATCATTGAAGGATTGGTGAGTGTATTTGAATGAATGATTATTGAAAAACAATGTTAAGATAAAACACACTCTGGCATAATTTTTGCGTCTTATTCTAAGATGATAGTATTGTCCGGGGAACATTTATCCATGACTATCCATCTTCTGTTGTAGGGAGAATAATTTTTTTCAAATAAAAAAAGTATAACAGAACCGGTGTTGAGTGGGTTCCTGCAATTGTTAATGGTGGGTATTTTTCATGATCGAAACAAAATCAGATATCCTGCCCGTCGAACATTGCGGAAATATGTATTACGAAATACTCAAGCAGGCCGCTGACGGCGTTATTATCATCAATGATGAAAATAAAATCATTTTTTTCAATACCGCAGCCGAGCGTTTGTGGGGGTATGAAGCTGCGGAGGTCATGGGGCAGAATGTTAAATGCCTGGTGCCACTCGAACATCGCGCCAGACATGATGAATATATTGCTCATAATCGTGCAACAGGTATTGACCGTATTGTCGGTACGTCGCGCGAGATCACCTTTACACGCAGTGCAGGTGATTATGCGGTAGCCGAAATGTCTGTTTCAGCCATTACTATCGCGCCTACGCATAAGCGTTATTATATGGCGATCGTAAAGGGAGTTACGGAAGAGAGCCATCGTAAAAAGCTTATAAACATACAAAACAAGGTTTTTATAGAACTGGTAGGAAAAGCGACAGAGCAGGATATTGCCGACATGCTTTGTGCCGAGGCCGAAAAGCTGGTGCCCAACAGTGTGGCTGTGCTGTTGCAGATCACGCCGGAGCGTGGTCTTGAGATATTGTCTGGTGAAAGTCTGCCACGGCGTAAGGGTAGAATGTTAACACGCATGACATTGTCCGAGGCGGATATGATCGCCCTGCGCACGCACCCGGAGGAAGCCAGAACGGTTGTCTGGCAAAACGCCGGTACCGTGGAGCAGGAAGTCGGGTTGCTGGATTGCTGGGCTTCAGCTGTGTGTGACGGCGGGGGCTCTCCGATTGGTATTTTTGCGCTCTACTCACGGAATAAAGACAAAATTACCAACTGGCCGCAAAAAATTGTTTCGGGATGTGTTCCGTCATGTGCCGCGATTATTGAGCGCGGAAAAACGAGACAGAAGTTGCACCGTCTGGATCGGTATGACTCGCTAACAGGTTTGCTCAACCGGAATGCAGTAACCATTATTCTTAAAAACATGATGGCGCAGCCAGCCGGCTGGCCATTTGCGCTGCTTGTTCTGGATATTGATCTGTTTCAGGATATTAACAACCTTCTGGGCTACGATCAGGGAGATCTGTTACTTCAGATTGTGGCGCAACGTCTGGCAGCGCAATGCCGGAGCAATTTTGTAACCGGACGTTTGGGGGGGGACGATTTTGTCATCATCATCCCCGGGGGAGACAGGAATACCGCCAGAAATTTTGCAGAAACATTAATCGAGATCATGCAGGAACCGATTATTATAAACGGGCATGAACTGATTGTATCTGTCAGCACGGGGATAAGCCTGTATCCGGATGAAAGCAAGGATGTGGAGCAGGTGCTCAACCGTGCGGAAGTGGCAATGCTGGAGGCCAAAAAAACGGCACGTGGCAGTTTCCGTATTCTGGATAATGCTTCTGACAGTGAAGTACAGTCCAGACTTATTGTCGGTTCAGCCTTGCGTAAAGCCATCCAGAATTCGGAGCTCTCATTATTTTATCAACCGCAGATCTGCGTCACAACCGGTAGATTACATGGTGTTGAGGCGCTGGCGCGTTGGCAGCATCCGGCTTTGGGCGCGGTGCCTCCCTCCCGGTTCATTCCAATAGCGGAGGAAACCGGGCAGATTGAGGCAATTGGTCGGTGGTCTATTACTCAGGCGTGTCAGCAGCTTGCTCAATGGGACCGGCAGGGGATTATGGTGCCTGTTGTCAGTGTCAACATTTCAGCCGGACATTTTGCCAGTTCCGAACTATTGCAACAGATTGTGGATGTGCTGGACACCTATCATCTGGCTCCGGAGCGTCTGACAATTGAAATTACAGAAAGTGTCATGATGCGCCAGAGTTCGGAAGCACTGGCGACATTGTCTGCACTACGCGGGGTTGGCGTCGGGCTTTCGTTGGATGATTTTGGTACGGGGTTTTCCTCCCTGTCGCGTCTGAGCACCCTGCCGCTGACGGAACTCAAGATTGACCGTAGTTTTGTTATGGATTTTGAAGAAAATATCAGTTCTCTCATCGTCACAGAGGCGGCAATCACCATTGGTAAAAGACTTGGTGTGAGAATTGTGACCGAAGGTGTGGAAGAGGGCTCTCAGGAGGAAATGCTGCGCTCGATGGGGTGTGATGTCATGCAGGGATATCTGTTTGGCAGACCTATGCCTCCCGCAGCCCTTAATACCTGGATTATGGAGCATCTGTCTGGAGAGGGTAAACACTATCGAAAAACAGTATAAAATATTTTCGAAGTTTTATCTTCTTTTAGAGATTTAATAGCCATCCTTTTCTGGATAGAGGAAGCAACATGACCATCATTACTCCAACCACACATGTCAGTGATGGGCAAAACCTTTCCGATCTGGAGTGCCGTCGGCAGTTCATGGGACTGACAGAAGCGGATTGTGAGGCTATTCGCTCCATAAAAACCATTATTGATAGCGAACTTCCGCAGGCATTGGACGGGTTTTATACACAGGTACGTCGTACTCCGGAAACCAGTATGTTTTTTCAGTCTGAAACACATATTGAACAGGCCAAGGCAGCACAACAGGAACACTGGAAAAACATCTCATCGGCCAGTTTTGGACTGGAATATGCTCAGAATGTGAAGCAGATTGGCAGTATTCATGCTAAAATCGGGCTTGAACCCAGATGGTACATTGGTGGGTATGCTCTTGTCCTTGATCATCTTATTCATGCCATTGTTGCCAGCGCTTTGCCTGGAGGTGGTCTGTTTGACAAAAAAAATATGGTTTCTAAAAAACTTTCCCATAAGATAAGCAGTTTATGTAAGGCTGTACTTTTTGAAATGGATCTGACCATTTCAGTTTATCTGGCTGAAGCTGAAAAATCCAGAGCAACATTGCGGGATGAAGCCATATCCAAGGAACAGGTGTTTGTCGCCGAAAGTTTTGGTTCTGTTCTTCAGGAGATTGCAGAGCAGAATCTGGCCCGGGATATGAAGAGTAATGTGCCGGAGCCTTATCTGCCATTACGGGATAATTTGAATGCAGCCCTGCATGCTCTTCGTACCACTTTGAAGGTAGCGAGTGATACAGCTTACAATATAGATGTTGTCACACAGGAAATCAGCGCTGCATCAGGCGAGCTGGCACTGCGTACCGAACGGCAGTCGGCATCGGTAGAGAAAACTGCTGCTGCTATCGAGCAGATTACCGCTACGGTAAGTTCCACGGCGAGCCGTGTGTCTGAAGCCAATAATTTTGTCGCAAATTGTCTGGAGAGCATCCAGCACTTTGGTGGCATGATTGATCGGGCGAATGAGTCCATGGCGGAAATTGAACGTTCGACTGAGGCTATTAACAAAATTACGGATATTATGGATGCGGTTGCCATTCAAACTAATATTCTTGCACTCAACACGGCTGTTGAAGCTGCTCGCGCAGCAGGTGCAGGTAATGGGTTTAAAGTGCTTGCACAGCAAATTCGTGAACTGGCGAACCGCGCGCGGGTGGCCTCCAGAGATGTTCGTGGGTTGACCGGTGCCTCTCAGGTGCAGGTAAGTCAGGGGGTTTCCATTATGAAAGAGGCCAGAGAGGATATGAAGTTTATTATCTCTGGTATTTTTGAAATTCGTTCCCGTCTCAAAGCGATAGAGGACGCGGCACGGGAGCAGGCGGCAGCATTGCAAAGTGTTAATGGCGCTGTAGCGACCATTGATGAAGGTACACGGCAGAACGCCGCCATGGCAGAACGGACTTCCACGGCGAGCGAAGGTATGGTGCAAGAGACGAGCCAGTTACGGCTGCTGCTGGATGGGTTTCATCTCACATAAGGGTGGAATGTGCAGAAAATATTACACGAATAAATGTAGTTAATTTGATATATATATCAGTGCGAGACGGGGATTATATTTTTGGTCATGGAAATGAATGACTGAATGATACCCGTTTGTTATTACAAATAAGCGACAAAAATGTGAATTGAAAATTTTTAAAATCCGGTTTATTTTGAAAAAAAGCAGTCATAAGAAAAAGAAAAAATGTCTGATAAAATGATGTCCCATGCTCCTCTGGACCTGAAACAGCAGAGTAAAGTGACCGTACGCTTGTCTGTCGTACGCAAGTCGTAAACGCGTCTTATTCTTCAAATTCAGGAATGTTGTGCCTCTATTCCAGTATGGATTGGAAGGGGGGCTTACAGCTTTGGATAAAGCCATGCCCACATTTTGGGATGATAGCTGCAAAGCCTATGCTTTGCAGCGTAATATCGTGTCTTTCCTTCCAAAAGTTCATGCAGCTTTTGGGCTTGCTCTGCTGGTGATGGCTCTTCCCTGTGAGGTGAAGGCGCAAGAGGTTAAAACCTCATCCTTATCTGCGGGAGCAGCGGCCAGTGGGGTGAATGGCACTGCCTCTCCGCCAGTTAAACGGAAACGGCCGATTGCGGAAGATCGTCTGGAACCTTTGTTCCAGACGGAAAGCATTTCCTCATTATTGAATCATAATGAAGATGCCTTGCGACGGGGAGACATTAGTGCTGGTTATTATGTTTCCGAGCAGGCTTTCGGGAATCTCATGCCCTCCCTTAAACCGTTCCGGGATCGTCTGGCCAACCATGGTTTCAGCTTTGAGCTGACCTATAAGGGGGAGGGCATGGGGAATATGAGCGGTGGTCTTTCAAAAGGAATGGACTACACGCACGAAGTTCGTATTGCCATGCTGTTTGATCTGGGCAAGTTGACGAAATGGAAGCCGCTGGATGGCTGGTTCCTGCATGGAATTGTTATGAACCGGGAAGGTCGGCAGGTCGGGTGGGATCATGTGGGTGAGCGCAATGTTCTGCTGACCGAGGTCTGGAGTATTCATGGCCCCGCCGCAGCACGTCTGGCTGATCTTTATGTAGAAAAATCGTTCCTGAACAAGAGGATCAATATTAATCTTGGACGCATTGCGCTCACGCATACCTATTCCACATCAGTGTTGCTTTGTACGTTTATGACCATGTGTTCCGCACCCATGGCTATTCGTGAACCTGCGGGTTGGAGTGTGTACCCCAAAACATCGTGGGGTGGGACATTCCGCATACGCCCGACGCGAGACCTGATTTTAAGAACAGGTGTGTATCGTATCGGTCCAAAAGCGGTTGATAATACAGGCTGGGCCTGGGGGAGCGAGCCGTATACCGGTATTCAGACCCCTGTGGAACTGACCTGGGAGCCCTTTTTTGGCGAGCGTAAACTGCCCGGTCATTACAAAATCGGATATGGGCATGATACCTCCCCTTATGCTGATATGATCGGGATTATTCCACCTGCGTTTGCCGGGTCGGTGCAAAAGCATAAGGAAAAACCCAGAGATACGTTTTATATCGAGACGGATCAGATGGTTTACCGCAGTCATGGTCAGCACCAGATGGCGGGTGGCTATGTACTGGCTGGGTTTATTCATAATACACCAAGCAACTCTACATTTTCCAATGAGTTCTATTTTGGAGCCTCTTTGCTGGGGATTATTCCCGGACGCCCGTTTGACCGGTTCGGGGTCATGTATTCCTATTATCAACTCAGTCCGCGGACAACGTACGGGCAGCAATTACGCCAGTGGGCAGGCATGTCCATGGGAGCGTATGTAAATGCGCCTCAAACCCACTCTGCTATTCTGGAGGCGTATTATGGTATTCCCATCGTACCGGGTCTGGTCGTGACCCCTGAGTTTGAATACATGATGCGACCGGGAGAGACTTCCGTTATTCCCAACGCCGTTTTGGCAGGGCTTAAAGTGATCAGCGCTTTGTAAAGCGGGGCCAGTCGGGCGGTGTTTCAGGCCGCCCGTATTTTCCCAGATTCCAGCGTGTTTGTTACAGGTCCGATTTTTGGGGTGTGAGTGCCTTCTTTGGTCGCCACATCTTAATTCTGGACATGTTTTTAGCTATTTGAGCTATTTATCATTCCGGAATCATAACTATAATTCAGGTCGTGCGCTATGTGAGGAGGCTCGATCTGTCAGAGATTCAGGAAACCGCATTTATCAGGCGTGGCGCCAATTTCTCGTTTGGTCAAACAGCTTACCCTGATGGAGGGGAGTTCAGGGTCACCAGTGGTGCCTATGCTGCTCTGATCCTGTTGGAAACAGGTACCATGAGCACGGTTATTGATAGGAACCGGCGCGAACTGCATGCTGGTGAGTGCGGTATTTTTATTAACAGAACAGGCCGTCGCTCCACTTACGCTCCGGGCAGCCGTGTGATGTGGTGCGAAACACCGCTGCTCAAGTCTGCCCTGCCTGCCAGAAGTGATTTTCTGGGGGACAGGGTTCGCGCATCCCAGCGCATTCTCACGTTGTTTCGTGAGGGCATTAACTGCGGTCTGCATACCTCGCCCACGCTGGATACATTACGTAATGCTTTGGGCGAGGCCCTGTTTGCGGCATGGCGTATAGAGGCGGGGCAGGACGTTATCGGGCATATGCCGCCCTCCCTGATTGCGGCAAAATCCTATATCGACCAGCATTACGCTGAAAAGCCATCCCTTGAGAAACTGGCTAGCGTAGCTGGTGTTACACCGCCTTACCTGATCGACCTGTTCCGTCGCCATCAGGGCACGACCCCTATACGGTATTTACGTAACGTAAGAGCCCAAGCGGCTTTGCGCCTTATACGGCATACAGACATGTCGCTTGCCAGTATTGCCGATATTACCGGGTACGGATCGGCATTTCATCTCTCGCGTGAGGTCCGGCTGATGAATGGCCAGAGCCCACGCAGTATCCGGCAGCGCGGTATTCATGGCCAGACATCCCATACCATGGGAGACGCCACCCGCCGGCCTGACGACCAGCATCAGTCTTTACGTCCTGCGTTTGAAAGGATACGTCCGATGGTACCCCCTATTCCTGTTATTGATATTGCAGCACTCCGCCATGGCAGCAGTGCGGAGCGTAAGGTAGTGGCTGCAGCCCTTGGCAGGGCATGCCGTGAAGCCGGTTTTTTTTATATTACCGGCCACGGTGTGGCGCCTGAAATGATGAGCAGGCTTTTTGAAGCTTCACGCATTTTCTTCAACCAGCCTGCCAGTGCCAAGGAAAAGGTCGCCATGAGCAGGCTTGGCAAAAATCGGGGTTATGTTGGCCTGGGCGTCGAGCGGCTTGATACGACATCCCTGCCCGATAACAAGGAAGCCTTCAATATCAGCCCCCATAATGTGGATGATGCAGACGTATGGCCCGATTTTCCGGGGTGGCGGGACCTGATGATGGCGTATTTTACAACATGTCTGGATATAGGTGCGGCCCTGCACCGTGGTTTTGCGCGCGACCTTGGCGTGGATGAGAACTTTTTTGTTGATAAGTTCAAAAATCCCATGGCAACGCTGCGTCTGCTGCGTTACCCGCCTTTTCCGCATTCTCTATCAAAACGTGCCGATCAGGCCCCGGGGGCAGGGGCGCATACGGATTATGGCAATGTGACCATTCTGGCCGTTAATGGTGTGTCTGGCCTGCAGGTGCGCCCGCGTGGGCGTGACTGGATGGATGCGCCACTTATTCCCGGCACGTTTATCTGCAACATTGGGGATTGCCTGATGCGCTGGAGCAACGATGTGTACGTCTCCACCCCCCATCGTGTTTTGCGCCCAGAAGGGGAGCGATATTCCATTGCCTTTTTTCTGGACCCGGATGCGGATGCACAGGTTGAACCAATTGTCAGCCAGCAAGGTGAAAGCGCGCACTACCCACCTGTGAGTGGCTACGATTATCTGCAGGAAAGGCTACAGGCAACGTATGGACATCAGAGCTAAGGCTGAATAGATCAGTCCATGCTTTCTATTTTGATCATGAGTAGAGAACATGATCAATACTCAAAAGATTTCCTGAATCTCATAGTTCAGTCGTACATGGCCGGAAGGAACTGGGATGAAGTGCTGCGAAACAAATGCAGATGTGTCAGATTGTATGACAAAGGCTAAATCAGTACAGGATAATCCGGTTGATGAAGTGCTGCCCTTAAACAAGCTGATTATCTATGGTGTACAGCATGTCTGCACATTTTATGCCGCTGCGGTTATTGTGCCTATCATTCTGGCCAATGCACTTAACCTGTCCAGAAGTGACCTGTTACATCTGATCAATGCTGACCTTTTTACATGTGGTATTGCGTCTTTAATACAATCAGTTGGTATTGGAAAAATTGGTGTCCGTTTACCGCTGTTACAGGGTGTTACCTTTACAGCCATGGTGCCGATGGTCACTATTGGTGTAGCTGCAGGTGGCGGAATAGAAGGATTGCGAGAGATTTACGGTGCAATTCTCATAGCAGGTCTGTTCGCGTTTATAGCGGGGAAATATTTTTCCAAAATTGTGAGGTTTTTCCCGCCGGTGGTCATGGGATCAACCATTCTTATCGTCGGGCTTGCCCTGCTTCCCATAGCCGCAAATGATATTGTTGGTGGCCAGAGCCCGAGCATTATGCAGAGCTCTGTTAATATCAGGAATATTTATTATGCTTTGGGTACTTTTTTTCTGATTGTCATCTTACAAAGAGTGTTACGCGGTTTTTTTTCCACCATAGCAGTGCTGTTGGGTTTGCTCCTATGTTCGGGCATTGCCATGATGCTGGGTGACATGAAAGTGCATGATTATAATGCCCTGCCTTGGGTGGCTTATACTCAGCCATTTTATTTTGGGCTTCCTGTTTTTCATATCGCTCCAATTCTGTCGATGACAGTTGTTATGATCATCGCCATGATCGAAACATCTGCCGGTGTTTATGCCATTGGCTCAATTGTAAAGCGTGATATTCATGCTGATGATATTGCCTCTGCTATTCAGGCGGATGGTTTGGCGACTGTTCTGGGCAGTATTCTCAATTCATTTCCTTATACATGTTATGCAGAGAATGTTGGGCTGGTGCGTATGACTGGCGTGCGGAGCCGTTGGGTTATTGTTTCTGCCTCTGTCATTATGATCATTCTCAGCAGTTTTCCGGTAGCAGCGGCTCTTGTCGCCAGTATTCCGGCCCCGGTACTGGGGGGCGCCGCCCTTGCCATGTTTGCAACAGTCGCAATGATCGGTGTTCAGATCTTAAGTCAGGTTGATTTTGATGATCATAGTAACATCATTATTGCGGGGGCCAGCGTTGCATTGAGCATGCTGGTTACGGCTCAACCGCATATTACAGACAGCTTCCCATCATGGGTGCGGATTGTGTTTGGGAGCGGGATTACCGTTGGTGCTCTTACGGCTATTTTCCTTAGCCTTCTTTTCAATCATGTTTTGCCTCCTTCAAAGTCAGATAAAAATCTGGCCAGCAATTAACGGCGTTCATAATCGCCGGAGGATATGCCGTGCATGTGTGGGAAGGGGGAGAGCTCCTTCCCCTTCAGTGTTTGAGAAGAATGCTGGATATTTGTGCAAGGACGCTCTGGTTACTGAATGCTTATCTGGAACAGGGCTTTATAGTTTACCAACTGAATGTGGTCAGGACAGAACAGAGTGATTGCCGGTCAAAATAAGGCAGGGCATCTGTTATGTTTCCTCTGCTCCTGAGGCGTTACCTGTGGGGCAGCGCGTTGCCGTTCTGGCCTGGCAGAGGCAGCTTCTGCATAGCCCGGCTGCTGGAGGATGCGCTTATCGCTACTCCAATGGGTTAATACCCCCTGTATTGTGTGTTGCAGTCAGGGTTTTGGACGCTTTGTTCTGGAGAGGAATAAAGTGGCTGGCGATGAATTGAACACCCTCCCAATTATTCAGGCTTGTATTCATAGCATATTTTTAGATACGTTATTGGAACATATTGGCCGGTTTCCGTTACAACAAAAGTGAACTTTTCTTTTCACCTCTTTTTAGTACAGTTCTGATCATTCTACTTTGGTCACTATGCTACTTTGCACGAGCAGTGTTTGAGCCAAAGAAGTTTTCGCCAAGATTCCTTTCTTTCCCTGACAGGAGACATGCCATGGTTGCCCCTCTGCCACCGCACACACAGCAGGAGTTTCAGGAGCGTGGTTTTTCCCGCAGGCAGATCGGTCGCATTGGTCTTGTTCTAGGTGCAGGGGCTGTTATGGCAGGCATGCCCTGGCACAGAAGCCGGGCGGATACTCTGCCTCTAGGCGGGGTTTACCCTGCGGGGGCCATTCTGCTCAACGGGAATGAATTCTGGACGGGCCCTTTTCCTTCGGCCTTACCTGCGGGGCAACAAGCGTTGTTGAACGGTAACCGTTATCTGACCGGGAAGGAGCGTCAGGCGCTTATTGAGGCCGTGGCAACGTACGACCATATTGCACCAGAACTGGTAACGCCCTGGCCGGGGTCGAGCGACCCGCTGTGCCGGACTGTGATTTCCTTCTGTTCACCTACACAGGGCCTTGTCACCAGCAACCCTACATACGAGACGGTATGGGGTGTCGCGGAATGGCTACAGATTCCCCTGACCAGAGTCCCCCTAAAGTCAGACAATGGCTATAAGACAGATGTGCGGGCCATGCTCAAGGCTGATCCGCATGCAGGCATGTATTATATATGCAGCCCCAATAATCCTACAGGCACCGTGACACCGTTAGCGGATATTGCATGGCTTGCCCGTAATATTCCTGAAAAATCTGTGCTGGTGGTGGATGAAGCCTATCTGCATTTCAGTAATGCGCCCTCCGCGGTTTCTCTGCTTGGGTCGTGCCGTAATCTTGTTGTTTTGCGCACTTTTTCCAAACTGTTCGGTATGGCCGGTCTTCGTTTGGGGTTGAGTATTGCTCACCCTCACCTGCATGACCGAATGATGCGGTATGACGGGATTTACCAGACGACCATGCTCTCTGTTCCCGCTGTTTCTATTGGCACGGATAGTCTGAAAGATCAGGCCGAAATTGCAAAGCGGCGTTCTGAAACACGCCAAAACCGCCAGGTCATGCAGGAGTGTCTGAGCCATTATGGCGTCCGGACTATTCCAAGCGAAGCCAATATGCTTATGGCGGACTGGCGTACAGCGCCCGGGCCAGTTGTGAGAACATTCGCCCAGAATAATGTGATTATCGGACGAAGCTGGGATGTTTGGCCAACCTGTTCCAGAATTACCGTGGGCTCGGCCAGTGATGTGCAGGTTTTTTGTAAAGCCATGGCACAGGTTGCATCACTGATTAAGTAACAAGCTGATTGTGCCGCAACGTCGCAAAAAAGAGGAGGGAGAAGAGCCACTTCTTCCTCCTCTTTTTTATAAAGCGTAGTTTCTGGGGTTGGGCAGTCAGAAGGAGCTTTGAAGAGGTGTTGTGAAAAAAGATCTCTTTAAAAGATATGGTCAGCGTTCAGGACAGCATTCAACAGAACGTTGCTGCCAGCCGCGACATCTTCTGGTGTGGCGCTTTCTGCCTCGTTATGGCTGATGCCATGCAGGCATGGCACAAAGATCATGGCTGTTGGCACGACACGGGAGACATAAACGGCATCATGTCCGGCACCGGAAACAATATCACGCATGCTGTAGCCAAGCTTTTCCGTGCTCTCCTTGACGCTGGCAATGCAGCGTGGGTCAAAATGAACTGCCGGGGAGTTCCAGGTTGGTGTAACCGTGACCTGCACATCATTTTCCAGTGCGCAGGTTTGCATACGCTGTAGAAAATCTTCTTCCATGGTCTGCAAGACAGCTTCTGACGGGTTACGCAGGTCCACTGTAAAGCGGACCTCCCGCGGCACAACGTTGCTGCTGGCCGGAAGCGCCGTAATAATGCCTATGGTGCTCAACCCTTCAGGCGCATGGGCCTGAGCCACGGCATTGACCTGTTCAATCATGCGTGCGGCAGCCAGTAGCGCGTCCTTGCGCATGGGCATGGGCGTTGTGCCCGCATGGGCGGAGCGGCCACGGACAACAACCTCGTACCAGCGCATGCCCTGCACACCTGTTACCACGCCTATGGTGCGGTTTTCGGCCTCCAGCACGGGGCCTTGCTCAATGTGCAGTTCAAAATATGCAGCGGCAGGGTGCTGGCCACAGGGTTCGGCGCCAACAAAGCTACCGCGTTCGAGTTCCTGCCGTAAGGTTATACCGGCTCCATCGGCGCGCGAGCCTGCGAATTCCTCGGTAAAGGCCCCTCCAAAAACACCCGATGCCAGCATGGGCGGGGTAAAGCGGGCACCTTCCTCGTTGGTCCAGTTGACAACTTCCAGCGCATGTCTGGTTGCAACGCGTGCATCATGCAGGGCGCGCAAAACGGCAATACCTCCCAGCACTCCCAGAATGCCATCAAAGCGACCACCTGTGACCTGTGTGTCCAGATGGCTGCCCATCATAATAGGGGGGAGATCCTCCCGCGTGCCGGGGCGGCGTGCAAACTGGTTACCCATGGTGTCATAAGTAACCGTGCAGCCAAGTGCCGTGCATGTCTGCTCAAACCAGGCGCGAACCTGCCTGTCTTCATCCGTCAGGGCAAGGCGGCATACGCCACCTTTTTCTGTGCCGCCAAAGGCTGCGGTTGTGACAAGGTCCTGCCACAGGGCCTGTCCGTTTACTGTCAGGTTGGCATGCTGGCTCATATCCTGTCCATTCCCTGTTTCAAGCTATTCGGTTTTTAGTAGCCACGTGTCGTGTCACACAGTAACGCTGGCTTTTCCCCCCGCTCCAGACTGCGCACTACGTCGGTGACGTAACGGGCCTGTACCTCCCGCGCGGCCTCAGAAGCGACATGGGGGGTTATGGTCAGGCGTGGGTGGCGCCACAGGGAGTCTTCTGGTGGCAGGGGTTCTGGTGTCACCACATCCAGCACTGCGCCACAGAGTGTTCCATCATCCAGAGCGTGGAGCAAATCGCTTTGCACCACGTGGCGGCCGCGCCCGACATTGATAAACCCGGCCCCTCTGGGTAACTGGCTGAGCAGGGTGTGGTTGATCAGCCCGTCAGTTGCCGGGGTTGCGGGCAGAAGGTTGACCAGAATATCCAGATCGGCCAGAAAATCGGGTAATGTGTCCGCGCCACTCCAGACCGTTATGCCATCCAGTTCGGCAGGGGTACGCTTCCAGCCCGATACGCAAAAGCCGACCTGCGCCAGCACCTGTGCCACATAGGCTCCAAGGTGGCCCAGCCCCATAACGCCTACTCTGGTCGTGCTGGATGTGCGGCAGCACACATTGTTGCGCCATATGCCCTGCTGCTGCTGCAACGCCCATGTCCGGGCATCCCGCAGCAGACTGATAACCGCCCACAGCACATAATCGGCCATCAGCCGTGCGGTTTGCTCCCCGCCCATGCGTACAAGTGGAACAGCGCGGGGGAAGTGTTCATGCGCCAGAAGGTGGTCAACACCCGCCCCGGTGCAGACAATACCCTTCATGCCTGCAAGGCGCTCCATATGCGCAGGCTCAGGGGTCCAGACGAGTGCGTAATCATCCCCCCCGACTGCCCACGCAGGGTCATACCATGAGCAGACATCCAGATCAGGCGCGACAGCAGCAAAGGCCTGATGCCAGCTTTCATACGCCTTCTTGCCATCTGCGCTGATAACAATCCGTGCCGGCATCTGCCCCTGCTCCTTTAGCTTGTGTCTTACGCGGTCTGCAAAGACTGACGGCGCAGGGGCATGGTCATGCAATGAATGCTGCCTCCCCCGCGGGAGAACTGGTTCAGTTCCGGGTCAAGCACGCTCAGCCCTTCGGCCCGCAGCATGGCATTGATGCGGGTGGAATGGCGCGGGCTTACAACCCGGTCACGCCCCAGAGCCAGTACATTGCACCCCATGTCCCGCATGGCTTCGCGGTAGGTTACGGGCAGAATACGGATACCCTGCGCACGGAACCATTCCAGATCAGCCTCGTCCAGCACATCGACCGCCGCAATTGCCAGATTTTCTGCCACCATGCAGAAAATAACGTCCAGATGCAGGAAATGTTCGGGAAAATGGATCATGCGGCAGGTCCAGCCTGCCTCTTCAAACCAACTGATGAACTCGGCTGCCCCTTTCGTATCCGTGCGCCCACCACTGACCCCGACGGCCAGAAGGCCGGGGCGGATGATATGAATATCCCCCCCTTCAATCCGGCCTGCGGTGCAGGTGCGCCAGATTTCATCGGGTGCATAAAAGGTGCGGATTTCTTTTTCTTCCCCCACCCGTTCGGGGCGGGAAAGGCTGGTGACCACCGTGCCAAATGGCGTAGTCTGCGAGCTGTCGCGGGTATAAACCTCGTAAGGCATGCCCTGATGCGGCGTGAGAAAATGGCAGGAAACATCCGCCCCCTTGAGGGTGGAGACCAGTTCGTTAAACTGACTGCTCAGGACGTTCCGGTCGATACTGCCACCGCCAGCCATGGTCTGAATGGCGATGTCGTTGCTCGGAATCCATTCATAATAATCTGGCGGGCATAAAAGAACATCTGTCAGCACACCGGTTTCGCTATCAATAAACCACCTGTTTGCAGCCATGTCTTGTCAATCCCCAAGGTATCTGTTTTCCCTCGCAGGCTATCCGAGCCTCGTTTCGGGCCCAATATGAACAGATATGAGTTTACTTTGGTTTTTTCGCAAACATAGACAAACAACGCGGAAAACCGTCATTCTCCTGCATTCTGGCGCATGCATGTTTATACATTGCATCGGTTCTCTCTTCCCATCGTATATTTTCCACGTCATAATTATTCTGGATAAAGAACGATAACGGTTTGCCAGCATAGAACAGGAGCTTTTGGCAGCACCTTCCGCCCTCTTCTTGACGCCCCATTTGACAGGAGCATTCAAACCATGACGGGAAGCAGCCATAAAACACCCCGCCCCAGAAAGAGGCCACGCGGTTTTCAGGGACATGTTTCCGAAATTGATCTGCGTCTGCTGCGCGTCTTTCACACTGTGGCGGAACAGGGGGGCTTCAGTGCGGCCGAAATTACGCTGGGTAAAAGCAAATCGTCCATCAGTCTGGATATTTCCGCGCTGGAAACCCGTCTGGGCCTGACCATCTGCCTGCGTGGCCGCAGTGGTTTTGCCCTTACGGACGAAGGGCGCGAGGTGCTGGAGGCCACCCGCAAACTCTTTGTCGGTCTGGAGCACTTCCGCCAGCAGATCAATCAGGCCAGTGGCGTGCTTAGCGGCACTTTCAACCTGTATGTTCCAGATAACATACAGACCCATGGCGAGACACCGCTGGTCAAAGCCATTCATACCTTTACGCAAAGCCACCCCAGTGTGTTCATGAACCTGCATTCCGCTTCCACCAAGGAGGTGGAGGTGGCGGTCATGACCGGGCAGGCCACGGCTGGCATTGCCCTTTATGCACAGGGGCAGGCCCCTCTGGGCTGTCGCCCGCTTGTGGCGGAGGCGTCTTTTCTGTTCTGTGGCTCCCGCCACCCCCTTTTCCATATGCTTGAAGAAGACATCACGCTTGATGTGCTGACCAGCCACAGCATGCTCAGCGTGGCGGATGCCGCCACATCCGACAGGTGGGAGGAGATACGCCCGCTGTTTACCTATCGCGCCAAGGCCGATAAGGTGGATGCACGCGCGCTCCTCATCCTTTCTGGCAGTTATATGGGCTTTCTGCCGGAAGTTTTTGCCGCCCCTCTCGTTGCACAGGGGTTGCTGCGCCGGATTGTTTTTAACGATCTGCGGCTGATTACCTGCTGTCATTTTCTGGCACGTACGTCTCCCGAAACCAGCCTGATGGTCGAGACGTTCCGTACCCTTCTGGAAGCTTCCTATTAATGACCAGCTTTTTTTCCCATCTGCGGCTCCCCCGCGGGCTTCATCCGGTTGTGGCCCTTGCTGTTGCGCTCGCCGCAGCGGTGCTGCCTGCTTCTGCCCGGGCTGAACAGATCCCTTCATTTGTGCAGGACGGCACATTAACCATCTGCACCAACCCTACACTACCCCCCATGACCTTTGTAAAAGGGCAGGATGTGACACACCCGGAAGGGTTTGACATAGACGTGGCACAGGCGCTGGCCACGCGCTGGCATGCCCGCCTGTCCGTGATCACCATGGACTTTACGGGGCTGTTTCCCAGTCTTTCGGCCCAACGCTGCGGTCTGGTCATGAGCGGTATTATCCGCACTCCCGCGCGGGAAAAAAGTTTTGATGCCGTTTCGTATCAGGATACGGCGCTGGTTGTTGTCGGGCGCAAGGCTACTTCCACCCTGAGCAGTATGGATGAGCTTTCGGGCAAGGATGTCGCGGTGGAATCCGGCACCAGCTATGTAACCCGCCTGGGGGTTGTGAACGATGCCCTGATTGCTGCGGGCAAACCTCCCATGATTATCCAGCAATATCCGACTGAAGAACAGGTGGTGCAGCAGGTGCTGATCGGGCGTGTTTTTGCCTTTGTCAGTCAGGATGTCGAACTTTTCTACCGCATGCGCCAACTGAGGGATAAGCTGCATGTGCTGATTACCCCCGATATTCCCGATTACCGCCATTTTGCCATTTATATCCGCCAGAATCCGGAAGACCGGACGCTGCTGCAGAACGCCATATCGGCGCTGGAGAGTGATGGTACATTGCAGACATTCCGCACCAAATGGTCTGTGACCGATCAGTCCACAAAAGGTGGCGCAGCGGAGGCAGGGGCTGGCGGAATGTTTGACTGGGGCGCATTTTTTTCCGCCCTTACGTCCATGGCATTTCTGCATGGTGCGTTCATTACACTGAGCGCGGCACTGATTTCGCACGTTATTGCCATCATCATTTCTGTGCCGATCGCCATTGTTTTGAACAGCCCGCAAAAATCACTGCTGAAAGTGACGCTGGAAGGTTATGTGTCCCTCTTCCGGGCCGCGCCAACATTGCTCCAGCTTCTGTTTATCTGGAATGCGGTGCCGCAGTTTTTCCCTATTTTTCGGGAACAGTGGTTTACGCCTTTCCTGGCGACCATTCTGGCTCTGTCCATTAATGAATCAGCTTATCAGGTCGAAATCAACCGTGCTGCCCTGAGCGCGGTTGATCCGGGGCAGGAACTTGGCGCAAGTGCTCTGGGCCTGAGCCGGCGCGATATTTACTGGCGCGTTATTTTTCCACAGGCTTTTCGCATTGCCCTGCCACCAACCATTAACGAATTTATCAATCTGTTAAAAATCACGTCGCTGGCGTCCGTGATTTCGTTGCAGGAGTTGCTGGCTGTGACCCAGATACAGGTAGCGCGGACATTCGCCTTTACCGAGTATTATGCCGCCGCACTGATTTACTACCTTGTCATGGTGTTCTTTTTCCTTTTCCTTCAGAAACGGGTGGAACGACGTTTTTCCTGGTCTGACCGCAAAAAGGTTGTTTCCAATGCAGCATGAAATCACAACCAGTTCCATGATCTCCGTGCGGGGCATGAGCAAACTGTTCGGCAAGTTCGTTGCTCTGGACCGTGTGGATTTTGACATAAGCCGGGGTGAAAAAATTGTGGTTCTGGGGCCATCCGGGTCGGGAAAATCAACTCTCATCCGTACGCTCAACCAGATTGAACCGCATGACAGCGGTACGCTCATTATCGATGGCAAGCTGATCAACGCAAAGACCGACCCCATACAGCTCCGCTGCATGGTGGGTATGGTGTTCCAGAACTATAATCTGTTCCCGCATCTGAGCGTGCTGGAAAACTGCATTCTTGCCCCTATGCGGGTCAGGCGCATGACCCGTATGGAGGCCACAGCCCTTGCCCGCCGTTATCTGGAGCAGGTGGGAATTCCTGATCAGGCGGATAAATACCCCATTCAGTTGTCTGGCGGGCAGCAGCAGCGTGTAGCCATTGCCCGTGCCCTGTGCATGCAGCCTGAAGTCATGCTGTTTGATGAACCAACCGCAGCGCTGGACCCCGAGGCCATTGTGGGGGTGGTTGGCATTATGGACGAACTGGCAGAACAGGGCATTACAACCGTTTGCGTGACCCACGAAATGGCTTTCAGCCGCCGGATTGCTGACCGTATTGTTTTTATGGATCAGGGAAAAATTGTGGAAATTACCCCTCCGGAAACTTTTTTCACCTCCCCCCAATCGGAGCGGGCCCAGAGTTTTCTTAACCAGATGCTCCGTTATTGAAACGCCACAGGGCCGCATACCAACAAGCAAAAGTATGATTTAGTCATTTTCAAACGAATGAGTTGAATATTTCGTTATCAAATGAAAATGAAAAGACCGGTTGCCTTATAAGCCCAGAGCCGGTTCCAACTGGAATAAAATCAGGAATACGGGCATGAAATCCTATTTTTTACGTCGGTCCTTCCGCCTTCTGGCCTCGGTTCCGGTGTATGTTAGTCTGCCAGCTCTGCCCTGTCTGCTTTTGGCATCCACCTCACCACTGGCAACGGCGGCACCCGCTGCTGCAAGCCCGCCGTCTGTCGATGCAGGCCACAGTGCCGCAGGCCATAAGCGTACGGGCATTGCGCCGCGCCGCAAAAGCTCTGCCCCCCGGCAAGGGGGTTCCGAGCAGGTTGACGTTACGCAGACCCACGCACATCGCTATCTGTCCGAGCCAACCACGGTCAACGTGATCAGCGGTCAGGAACTGCGCTCGCTCCATCTTGAAAGCCCCAAGGATATTGCATCCTTTACTCCCGGTGTGACGGCTACCAATGCTGTTTCTGGTTCTGCTCCCATTTTCTCCATTCGTGGCGTCGGGCTGGATGATTATGTTGGCACCAATATGGGGGGCATTGGTATTTATCTTGATGGTGTTTTGGCTCCGTTCCCCGTGTTCTACACTGGCCAGATGCTGGATGTGGAAAGTGTTGCAACGGAAAAAGGCCCGCAGGGTTTTGACATGGGGCGCAGCACCACGGGTGGTAGCATTAACGTGCAGTCCGTAAAACCATCTGAAAAGTTCGGTGGTTATGCGGAGTGGGGGTATGGAAGCTACAATACAAGCCGTGGCCGTTTTGCCATTAACACTCCCATTACAAGCAAGATTTCTAACCGTCTGGCCTTCAACTATGTTAAGGGCGATGGCTGGCAGAAGGATGTTGTAACAGGTGCGCGCTATGGATCGCAGGATTTGCTGGCGATGCGTAACCTGACCAAGTTTACGGTGGATGACACATCATCCTTCCTGCTGAACATCCACTATACGCGTGATAAGGGGAAATCTACGTCTCCGCAGGATGTGGATACGGTTGCCAATGGTGGCGTGGGGGCAAACCCCGATCCGCATGCTGTCAATGTTGGCGATACTCCGCCACAACGCAATGAAAACGGTGGTGGTGTTTCGCTTAACTTTACCAAAATTTTTGATTTTGGCACATTTGCCTCCACAACCGGGATCGATTTTTACCGCCGGAACGATCTGGACAACTACGATGGTCTGGGCACCGTTGCTGGTGGAGTGCGCTCCGATGGTACAGGTGTAGTGGGCGGCATTGGCACCAAATATGCCGATTATCGCTGGAACGACACGGCCATTGCCCAGTCGCATGACATGCACCTGCGCATGAATCTGGCCAAAATTTTCCATCTGACCGTTGGTGTGTTCGAATCTTATGACAAGATTGACGGCAGCTACACCAGCTATCGCATGGATGACCCTGACAGCATGGTCAACCTGACCAACCATTTTTCGCAGCAGAATCTGTCCACCGGCGTTTATGTCAACACGGTTACCAACATCACGAAAAAGCTGGACTTTATCGCGTCTGGTCGTTTTTCCTATGATGAGCGTGGCTTTAATGGCGGTTCGGTGTATTCGGCTGTCGGGAACGGAAGCCCGCGTCTTGCCGCACCCTATAATGCAACGCTTAACGGCCCGATCAATCACCTGAACCAGCAGCACGATTACGAACGTTTTACCGGGCGTGTTGGCCTGCGTTACCAGATTGTGCCGGGCACTTACGCTTATGGCACCATTTCCAACGGTTATAAGGCAGGCAGCTATTTTGCGGCCCCTGTGCTGGCTCCCGCGGCACTGGATTACGTCCGTCCGGAAAATCTGATTGCTTATGAAATCGGGATCAAATCCTCCCTTCTGCATAACAAGCTTGTTCTCGAAGGTTCCTTGTTTGACTATGAATATCACAACCGTCAGACACTCTTCTTTGGCACGTTCCACCCATATGCGAATTCAAACATCTCCAGCAACTCGCTGACGCTGGGCACGATCCCGCGTGCACGCACACGGGGGGGCGAAGTTTCCACCACTCTGCATAACGTTATTCCCAATCTTGATCTGCGTGGTTCCTTTGCTTACCTGGATGCACAGATCAAAAGCCCGGTTGACTCGCTACCCGGTCTGACACTGGACCCACAGATCGCGCATAATTCCCAGCTTCCGTTTGCGCCACGGTTCTCATGGAGTGCTATTGCACGATACAACATCGACTTTGACCGTTACCGCACCACATTGCAGGCCAGCTACACATGGAAAGACAACATGTGGGCCGCATTGGGCGACAATAACGCCCAGACCAGCAAGATCAGCTCCCTTGGTCTGCGGATGGAGGTCGGGCCCAAAACCGGCAAATGGACTGCTGCTGTTTATGTGGACAACCTGCAGGATAACCACGGCTCCACCTACTCCTTTACCGGAAGTGACGGGAACCGCTCCCAGTACATCCAGACACCCCGCTGGGTTGGCTGCGACCTGCACTACAACTTCTGAGTCCTGAATGAGAGCCGGGAAAGCGATGATGAAATTTGAACTTTTCCGAACTCTGTGGGGAGACGACCGTCGGTGGGATATCCCACTGGCGGAAGCACGCGCCGCCGGGTTTGTCGGGTTGGAGGCGCGTATTCCTCCAACCCATGCTGCCGCACAGGAATGCAGCACTATTTTGCGAGATGAAGGAGCACCGTATATCGCCATCGCCATGACCGGTGGCGGCGTTATTCCCAACCAGAGCGCCTCCGTCCGAAACCATCTGGATGACCTGCGTTGTGCTGTGGAGCGTGCATTGCCCATGACCCCCCGGTTTATCACCATTCTGGGGGGCAACGACCGCTGGCCTGCAAGCCAGCAGGCAGAGTTTGTCGCACAGGCGCAGGAAATCTGCCGCTCGGCCAACATGCTCTGCTGTTTTGAAACGCACCGCTCCCGTATTCTGGCGACACCGTGGGTAACGCTGGATGTGCTTGCGCAGGTGCCCGACATGCTGTTTACGGCCGACATAAGTCACTGGGTTGTCTGCTGTGAACGCCTGCTGGATGACCCGGCAGATGACCTGTCCGCTTTTGTCGAGCGTGTGCATCACATCCAGGCTCGTGTGGGGTATGATCAGGGGCCACAGGCACCTCATCCCGGTGCGCCGGAATATGCGTCCGCCCTGCGGTTCCACCAGAGCATCTGGCAACAGATCTGGCGGAGCCAGCTTGCGCGCGGATATACGACAACCACCATGACGCCCGAGTGTGGACCAGATGGGTACCTGCACACCTTGCCGTTTACCAACATGCCGGTTGCGGACCTGTGGTCCCTTAACATCTGGACTGGCCAGACAGAGCGCCAGCATTTTCAACATGCCATGTCAGAGACAGGGCAGTAAAAAGGAACTGGGTTGATGTCCGTTTCCACCACAACTGAAACTTTCACCCGTATTCCCGTTATTGATATCAGTGGCCTGTACAGCCCTGATATTGCGCAACGTCAGGCCGTAGCGGACAAGCTGGGTGATGCGGCGCGCAATGTCGGGTTTCTCTTTATCTCCGGGCATAATGTGCCGGATGACCTGATCGAGGGTGTGCGCAAGGCTGCGCGTGATTTTTTTGCCCAGCCTTTTGAAAAGAAGATGGAATACTACATCGGCACTTCTGCCACGCACAAAGGGTTTGTGCCAGAAGGGGAGGAAGTGTATTCCGCTGGCCGTCCGGATCACAAGGAAGCGTTTGATATTGGCTACGAAGTTCCAGCCAATCATCCGCTTGTACAGGCCGGAACCCCGCTGCTGGGCCCTAATAACTGGCCTAACCTCCCCGGTTTTCGGGCTGCGGCGGAGGCCTACTATCGTGCGGTTTTTGATCTGGGCCGTAAGCTCTTCAGCGGTTTTGCGCTCGCTCTGGGGCTGGAGGAAAACTACTTTGATTCCGTAGCCAATTTTCCGCCCTCCAAACTGCGCATGATCCATTACCCGTATGATGCACAGGCGCAGGATGCTTCTGGCATTGGCGCCCATACGGATTACGAATGCTTTACCATCCTTCTGGCAGACAAGCCGGGGCTGGAAGTGATGAACGGGCACGGAGACTGGATTGATGCGCCCCCCATCCCCGGAGCCTTTGTGGTCAATATTGGCGACATGCTGGAAGTCATGACCGCGGGCGAGTTTGTGGCAACAGCACACAGGGTGCGCAAGGTTGCCGAGGAGCGCTATTCCTTCCCGCTCTTTTACGCCTGTGACTACCATACCCAGATTCGCCCGTTACCGGCTTTTGCCAAGGATGATGCCGCTTCCTACGAAACCATCACCATTGGCGAGCACATGTGGGCGCAGGCCTTGCAGACATACCAGTATCTGGTGCGCAAGGTTGAAAAAGGGGACCTCAAGCTCCCCGCAGGAGCGCGCAAAACAGCAACTTTTGGGCATTTCAAGCGCGTTGCCTCAGTCTGAAACCACTTTTTTGAATTTAAGGACACCACAACAATGACAGTACAGCAGACAGAACAGGAATTGCGCGAGGACCTGGCAGCCGCATATCGGCTTATCGCACATTTTGACATGACGGATATGGTGTATACGCACCTTTCTGTCCGTCTGCCCGGTGAGGGACACCGTTATCTGGTTAACCCGTATGGGCTTCTGTTTGAGGAAATTACGGCCAGCAGTCTGGTTATTGTGGATGCAGATGGCATTCCACAGCAAAAAACAAGCTGGAACATCAATCCTGCCGGGTTTGTTATTCATTCCGCGATCCATGCCAACCGGTCGGATGCCGCCTGCGTCATGCATACGCATACCCTTGCCGGTATGGTGATTGCTGCACAGGATAAAGGGATTCTCCCGCTTAACCAGATCAATATCGAGTTCTACGGCGCGGTTGCCTTCCATGCTTACGAAGGTATTGCTGCGGATGACAATCTGAGTGAACGTGAGCGTCTGGTGCGTGACCTTGGCACACGCAATGCCATTATTTTGCAAAACCACGGTCTTCTGACAGTGGGCAGCACTGTGGCGCAGGCATTTTATCGCATGTATTACATGGAACAGGCCTGCAAGATCCAGATTGCGGCCCAGTCAACCGGGGTGCCGCTGCACATTCCGTCGGAAGAAAAAATGCTCCGCGCCAAAAACCAGTTTGATACTGACCCTGATCAGGGTCAGATGATCTGGAAGGCCTTGCGCCGCAAGCTCGATCGGGAACAGCCCGACTATAAAAACTGATCACTTCATGTCTGACCTTGCAGGGGGAGGCTTTTGAGCTTTTCCCTTGCATCTGTCCGTCCATCTGCGTCAGAGGCAGCGCAACAGATGCGGCCAGCCCCTGCCAGCAGGACTGCTTTGCGGGGTGCAAAGTGTGTCCAGCCAGATAAAACAGCCATTTTGCAGGCCAATGCGTGACCGTTTTGCGCACAGGGGTAGCGCATGCACGGCAAACTCTCTTATGCTAAGGTCTTCTATTCGCCAGTTGACCACATAATTAGGAACACGCAGCTTGAAACGCAGAGACCTGTTAGCGGCCTCTCTGGCAGCCGGAATAATGGGGAGCACTCGCCGGGGCTGGGCCGCAGCCCCAGACGCATCGGCCGCTCTTGGGCGTACGGCCCTGCACGGAACCATCCCGCGTATTGTGCCTGTTCGCGCTCATGCGGACCAGATCATGGATATAAAGGTCTGCCTGCGCCCTTTCCGTCCCGCTGGTCCACGCATGGATGTGGAGCGTGTGGCGGGCAAAACAGTGGTGCATAATTACGGCCATGGTGGTAGCGGCTGGTCGCTTTCATGGGGGGCGGCTTACATGGCGGTTGGGCATGCCGCGGCCACGCTGGAACGCAAGGTGGCGGTTGTAGGCTGTGGCATTATTGGCCTGACTTCGGCCCTGACCGCCCAGCGCGCAGGGCTGGATGTCACCATCTACACCCGCGATCTGCTCCCCCATACCCGTTCCGTGCGGGCGAATGGGAGCTGGACGCCAGATTCGCGCATAGCCCTGACCCAGCAGGCTGGTCCCGAATTTGCCAGAACATGGGAAAAAATGGCCCGCTACTCTTGGCAGACCTATCGCGACTATCTGGGCATGCCGGGTAATCCAATCGATTTCCGGGATAACTATACCCTCTCCGATACTGCACCGGATGCGGCAGACCATGCGCCTGTTCCAGCAGATGCGGCCAAAGGCAGCTTTGCCACCACAGGCATGCCGCAGAGCAGTGCGGAATTCGCTGAATATGCCAGCCGGATAAGCGATATTATTCCCGCACCCGAACTGCTGGCCGGGGCTGATAACCCGTTCCCTGTGGCCTATGCCCGGCGCACGCCGCTCATGATCTATAATTTTGGCGCCTATGGCCACCTTCTGCTCGAAGAGTTCCATCAGGCAGGCGGGCGTATCGTGATTCGCGAGTTCCATACGCCTTCCGATCTGGCGGACCTGCCTGAGCGTGTGGTGATCAATTGTCCCGGCTATGCCGCGCGGGACTGGTGGAACGATAAATCCCTTATTCCCGTCCGTGGGCAGACAAGCTGGCTTCCGCCACAGTCCGAGGTCTCTTACGCGCTGGAGTACAAGGGGGCGGCCATGATCTCCAAATCCGATGGCGTGATGATTCAGGGCTATGATATGTACGGACTGGGCGAGATGGATGGCGTAGGCAACAGTTTTGAACATCCGGACCGGGCAGAAGCAGAAAAGGCCATTGCCATTATTGGCGATCTTTTTACCCGCTTTCAGCTCCGTGACGGATAAGAGCGCTATCATGACCCTTTCCTTCACCCTGCGTGTTACTTTTGTGGTCTCTGTGCTGGTGACCTGTCTCCATATAGGTCAGGCATGGGCCGCTCCGCATTCTACGGCTCAAGCTGGCAGCCAGAGCGGCAACGGGCATGCTGTCTCGTTTTCGACTGAGCAGGTAGCCCATGGTGCGCAGATTTATGCTGGAGCCTGTGCCATGTGCCATGGTGCGGACCTTGAAGGTGGGCATGACGTGCCGGATCTGGGCACGTATTTCACCACACGCTGGGCTAATACCCCGATTGACCAGCTGGCCGGATATATATCCCACGCCATGCCCCTGATGGCTCCGGGCACCCTGCCGCCGCAGGATACGGCAGCTCTGGTTGCGTTTCTGCTGCACCAGAATGGTGTGATCTCCGCCACCGATGCGCCTTTGCCTATGGAAGAAGCTCGACTGGCCAAACTCCGTTTTCCCGTCCTCTCTGCCAGTTCTGTTATGGGTGGTAAGCGGTGAAGGAGAGTTCTGTTTGTTCCCGGTGTCAAACCGGGTCGTCATGATATGGGCTGATATTCAGGGGCCATCGCAATTCGCTCTCACATTCACACCGTAGCACTGGGCTTCCTTTTGTACGCCCACACTGTTGTATGGTAAATCCTGATGCACACAGCATAAAAGGCTTTGACAGCGTGAACTGAGGGTGAGTTTTATGCTGCGCAGAAATCACATGCATTCGTGATTAAGCTCAGATAGAGAAGCGTTTCCTGAAAGTTTGGGGGACGGCGGTTCCGCGTGCTGACTGTGGTGGACGACTACATGCGCGAATGCTTGGCGCTGGTGGTGGATACGTCGCCGTCAGGCCTCACACCAGCCTCGATGGCACGGTGCCAGAGGCTTTAGCTCAACACGCCGACAAGGCATACAACAACTCACAGACCCTAAGTTCAAACTGAGGGCAGATTCGGGGCAGGCTACAGGGTTAGTCAGTCTTCTGATACGAGCTAAAAAGCTCAGATAACCAGCACAAAATCGCTACAAGTCCACATCGCTGCAGCAACAGACGTGATCAAGTCCTAATAAGGCCTAACAATTAAGCTTATATACCATTGAGGGTCGCTCAGAAGTGCTTCTGGAACTCCATCTTCCATTCGCGGTGAATCCCCACAAGCCTAGTATATTGAGAAAATTTTGATTTCCAATAGGAGTTTTTTACTATAATAGAAATTTTCTACCATGCATATAACAATTTTCGAAGGTGGGAGGTTGCATTACCGAGTATGGATTGAATAATTACAGTATAATGATATTTTCCCACAGTTGAGGGTTTTATGATTGAGCTTAGTATAGTTATGCCGTGCCTTAATGAAGCAGAGACAATAGCAATATGTATTGAGAAGGCTAACGCTTTCTTAAAGCGTTCGGGTGTCTCGGGAGAGGTCGTTGTAGCGGATAATGGTTCTACTGATGGATCCCAAAATATTGCTCGTTCTCTTGGGGCTAGGGTTGTTAATATCCCAATCCGAGGATACGGAGCAGCTATATCAGGTGGTGTGAATCAAAGTTACGGAAAATACTGTATCATTGGTGATGCTGATGATAGCTATAATTTCAGCAGGTTAGAAGATTTCGTTGAAGCATTACGTGCTGGGGCAGATCTCGTGATGGGAAATCGTTTCCAAGGTGGCATCGCCCCGGGAGCAATGCCGTGGAAAAACAGATATATTGGAAATCCTGTACTCTCATGGTTGGGACGTAAACTGTACAATACAAATATAGGAGATTTCCATTGTGGCCTTCGTGCTGTTAATCGTGATTCTTTTAAACGAATGGGATTAACAACACCAGGTATGGAGTTTGCTTCTGAAATGATTTGCGTGGCCGCAATGATGGGTATGCAAATCGTCGAAGTATCAACGACACTCTCTCCTGACGGACGATCACGCCCCCCACATTTACGACCATGGCGCGATGGAATGCGGCATTTACTTTGCTTGGTGCGTTTGCGCTTGCAAGGTTTGGCGTAGAGTTTCAGAAGATGAATTTTGGATATAGTAAGCAAGTGAAAAATTCATTAAATCATATATTGTCTTTGTTATTCGATCCGTTCCAGAATAAAAATACATTTTATTATATACTTGTGTGCATATCTGTTTTATGCGGATTATTTTCTATTTGGTCATGGTATCCCGGTATTATTCGAGATGATGCGATGGCGCAATATTTGCAAGCCGTAGGAGCTGAGCCGGTTACAGATTGGCATCCACCACTGATGGTCAGGTTGTGGCAATTACAAATAAACACATTAGGAACAGCAAATTTACTTAATGCAACATTAATTATCATTTTATCTTTTGGTTTATTCATTTTTCTAAAAATTCGTCCATGCGTTATGAGTTTAATACTTTATCCTATCATTTTTTTTTCTCCGATATTTTTTGGAATTATGGGGTTTATTTATAAAGATATTCTTCTATCTAATTTGATTTTTTTGACTGTAGGTGTGTACTTTTCTTATGCTGTCAAAGGGAAAATACCTGGTTCGGTGCGTATTATATTATGTATGACGTTATTTACCTTAACATTTTTAAGATTTAATGCTGCTTTTATAGTGGCGCCATTGTTAGTAATGATCTTAGTTGGATGGTCCATTTCAGTAAGAAATATTCTATTAACTGGATTGTTAATTATTTCGTTAGCTTGTGTTGTTGGGCCTGTGAATCATATTTTATTAAGATCTGGCTCTGATCATCCAGAAAAATCATTGGAAGTTTTTGATTTAGGAGGAATCGCACATTACTCCCTCCCTAAAGAAAAACGAACAATAGCATTTAAGATGTGGACGGTAGCGACGGAACAAGAAAAACTTTCTGCATGTTATTTGCCTAGGCAATGGGATGAGTATGGAATGTGGGTTCCCGTGGGACAAGAAAAACTACATATTGCATGGGATATGTGGGGAACTGGAGGTGTATATAGTACACGCACAATTAATAAAAATGCAAAAGATTCTCGTGTAGATATGTGTTTTGAATTGGGTAATCAATTACGATCAAATCCATCATTGGGTTCCAAGTGGTATTCAGAAATAAAATCTCATCCTATTGCTTATATGCATCATAGATTTAAACATTTTTCCTATATTATAGTTAAGAAACTTGGGGCTAATGCGTCATCTCTAGACGCTGGATACTATAGTTTAGATCTTGTGGATAAATCACAAATACAACATCATTTTATTAGCAGAAAATATACAAAATTTATTGATAAAAATAAATATTTATTAACAAGCTATGGTTTGACATACTTGATTTTAATGGTATTTGTATTTTTTAAATCAATATCGTGCATGGGTTTTGTTGATAAAACATTAAATTCACTATCTTTTTCTTCAATAATTTATATATTTGGGTATTTTTTTGTTGGGGTTGGATCTCAATTTAGATACATATTGCCATCAATATATTTGGCTGTTGCGTCTCTACTTATAATATATATTTCAAAAGGATACCAAAAAAGAAACCTTCTGTGAAGTTTCTTAGTTGGAGGGCTCTAAGAACTCCATGGGTTTGTGTGCGGATCTGTGATTTCATGCCTCCTGTAGTGATTAGGTGGATGAACAATAAAGCAGCGCGGTTTCTTTGTTGTTGAAGAGCAGCTTGCTCGTTTGAGCGGGCTTGGCGATCAGCTTGAAGCCTTTTCCCGGACCTGTGGATTTTGAGGTGTTCCGCCTGATCTGGAGAGGGCTCTGGCTTATTCAGATGGAAGCAAAGGCGGGCGTCCGCCCTTTGATCTGGTTCTGATGTTCAAAATCCTGGTGATTCAGACGCTGAACAACCTCTCAGGCGAGCGGACAGAATATCTGATCAACGACCTCCTGTCTTTCATGCGTTTTCTTGGTTTGGGCCTGTCGGACCGGATGCCGGATGCCAAAACGGTCTGGCTGTTCCGTGGGCGTCTGACATAGGCGGGTGTGATCGATGGTCTGTTCAATTGCTTTGACGGAACCCTGCGGAACGCTGGTTATCTCCCAATGTCAGGCCGGATTCTGGACGCAACGCTGGTGACGGTTCCAAAGCAGTGCAATACCAACGCGGAGAAGGCGGATATCCGGGCAGGACGGATCCCACAAGACTGGCAGGACAAATCAGCAAAGCTATCCACAAGGAGCGTCATGCATGCTGGCTATCGCGCAAAAGCCAATGAAGCCTTCATGGAAAAGCACGGCTTTGTCCCAACAGTTCACAGAAAAAAGCCATATTTCAAGTCGATGCTCCAATGCATCCAGCGGTCCAATGCTAGGAAATCCGCCAGTCGGTCCCGTGTCGAACATGTTTTTGCTGATCAGAAATCACAGACGGGACTGTTTGTCCGGAGAGTGGGTATCACCCGTGTCATCGTGAGGATCGGGCTCTCAGGCCATTTTATAGATTAAGCACATGTCCGAAAAACCGGGGCCATATCTGTCCCTGATACAGATCAAAGAAGGTTTCTTACATCCCATGAATGATTTTTCAATGCGTTTTCTTTCCATCCTACTAGATATAAAAGAGGAACCTGTTATTTATTACGCTAAGAAACTTTCGCTTGAGGAATTTTAATGAGTGCTCTGGACAAAAAGAAGCTGCTTACAAGCTGTGATGATCAGAAACGAAGGAAAGGATTGTTACGTGAGTATATTTCCATAGCTCGTCTTGATCATATTACTAAACAAATTTTTGTGGTTCCTGGTATCATTCTTGCATATTTGTTGCGTGGTGATCATTCTGGACAATTTATACTAAACTGCATATTGGGGTTTATAGCAGCTATTGCAATAGCTTCTGCGAATTACGTTATTAACGAATATCTTGATCGTGATTTTGACAAGCATCATCCGGTTAAAAGTCAAAGAAGCGCAGTACAGTACGATCTTAATGGGAAAATAATTCTATGTGAATGGATGTTTTTGGTTATTATCGGATTTATTGCAGCATTATTATCAAGTGTAACAATGCTTGTAATCGCTGTGATATTTGCAGCTCAGGGTATTGTGTATAATGTGCCACCATTACGCACAAAAGATAAAGCATATCTAGATGTTATATCAGAATCTATCAATAATCCTTTGCGTCTTATGATAGGTTGGGCTATCGTCGACCCAATGACATTACCACCAGCCTCAATTATTCTTGCATACTGGTTAGGTGGTGCTTTCCTTATGGCAGCAAAGCGTTATTCAGAGTATTTGGAAATCGTGAATACACACGGCAAAAATCTTCTTGTTCAATATAGGGCAAGTTTTGCAGGATATACCGAAACATCCCTAAATGCCTCATGCTTTTTCTATGCCATGTTGTCCTCTTTTTTTCTTGCGGTTTTTTTTGTAAAATACAGAATAGAATACATTCTGGTTATGCCGCCACTGATTGCATTATTTACTTATTATCTGGTTATTTCCTTCCAACCGGGTTCAGCTGCTCAAAACCCAGAAAATCTTTTTCATGATACAAAGATGGTAGTTTTAGTTTCTATTTTGGGAATTACTTTCTTGTTTTGTACGTATGTTAATATACCACAAGTGTATATTTTTTCTGATCAACATTTCATTGCGTTTAAATAGATGATAAGAAATAATTTCTCACAAGATACTTGGAGAGATATTGATCTCGTCTGTTTTGATGTGGATGGAACACTTTATGATCAACGCAAGCTGCGTCTATTCATGTTACGAGAAATTTTGATGGAAGTATCACAAACGCGTAAAGTGAATTTTATACGCATTCTGAAAATTTATCGTTCCCTTCGTGAGAAAGCAATTGCCTATCCTAATAATTTTGAACAACTTCTCATATCAGAAACCGCTAATCTTGCAGGGTGCAGTGAGAATACAGTAAAGGATATCATTACTGAATGGATTCATATTCGCCCTTTGCGCTACCTAGATAAATGCCGATATGCAGGGGTGATAGATCTATTCTCTAGGCTTAAATCACATGGTAAGAAAATCGGTATTTTTTCTGATTATCCAGCTGAAAATAAAATCATATCTTTAGGATTGAAGGCTGATTATATTGTATATGCTGGTGACAAGGATACTCCGAGACTTAAACCTGATCCGCAAGGTCTATTGAATATCATGCAAATGTCTGGATCTGGACCTGCGAATACATTGCTAATAGGAGATCGACCAGAACGCGATGGAATCGCGGCACGGAAAGCTGAGAGTTACGTTCTACTCCGATCAACAAAAAAGTATAATGATTTCCAAACATTTAATAGATATACAGAATCTATTTTTTCATTAAACAGTTAATATATTGGATACAGGTATTATTCATGTTAAAAAACAAAGAAACACTTCAACATCTGTTCCGCTTCCTAATCGTTGGAGCGATTGGTACTATTGTAAATTATTTATTTTTCCTGTTCTTGCTTAAAGAGATAGGATGGCAGTATCAAATTGATGCAGTTTGCGGTTTTTTAATGGGGGTACTTATTGGATTTCCACTTAATAAAGCATGGACTTATGAAAGTAGAGCTAATCAGAATGATACCAGTATTTTTTACAAATATGTTTGTGTCTATCTATTTTCCTTGGTTGTCAACTTCTATGTCTTAGGAATATTGGTGACACAATTTAATCTCGACCCTCGCGCAGCAAATGGTCTGACTATTATCATAACTACCATAATCAATTTTCTTGGAACAAAACTCTGGGTATTCCGATCCACCTTGAAAAATAACAAAGAGGAACTTAACGAATATTTATTATAGCTAATATAGTAATTTGATAATAATATGAATAAAAGTGGTGCCAGTTTTTCGGACATATGTGGTAAGAGCCTGTTTGGAAAATCATGGGTGAGTGTTTTTGCGTATGAGATTGACCCCCATGGCGACGAGAATCATGGCCTTTGACACGTCGATACGACGTGGAGGGTTCGAAGAACCCTCTGGTTTTGGGCCTTTTTCTGTGATTCCATCTCTTGTGTGATGACTGGAGGAGTGGC
>NZ_JBFCXX020000067.1:0-301 GCF_040702925.2 Acetobacter fabarum
TTCTCGTTCTACTTCGACCTGATCGAGCCCTTCTGGCGTACGCGTCCGGCGGAGAACATGTCGCTGCACCGTCTGGCGACGCTTGCCCGCAAGCAGGATGTCACCGCGGTAGTCATCGACGACGCCTCCGCCCGGCAGGACGTGAATGACGAGCTCCTTGAACTCGACGAACTCTTCGGTGGAGGGGGGACGGCCGAGGCTGTCTCGTTCACCTTCCTGCGGTCACCTCCACCGCACGAACCGGTCGCGAAGCTGCATGATGACGCGGTGATCGGATAATGCGTCTTGATCAACTACAAGG
>NZ_JBFCXX020000068.1:0-287 GCF_040702925.2 Acetobacter fabarum
GTGGGGTCCACCTCTCCGTTCATCGGGCTGTTCGGCACGGTCTGGGGCATCTACCACGCACTCACCGCCATCGGCATTGCCGGTCAGGCGTCCATCGACAAGGTTGCAGGTCCTGTGGGGGAATCCCTGATCATGACCGCCATTGGTCTGGCGACAGCCGTGCCTGCGGTGCTGGGGTACAACCTGCTGGTGCGCCGCAACAAGGGGGCCATGGATCAGGTGCGCGACTTTGCCGATGACCTGCAGTCCATCCTGATCGGTGGCGTGCGCCATGGTGCGGCGGCGGA
>NZ_JBFCXX020000069.1:0-281 GCF_040702925.2 Acetobacter fabarum
GAAACAGACCGCCGAAAGCCTCGGCTTTCTGTTTCACACCATCGACGACGAGCCGTACTGGGACGAGCGCGCCTACTACCAGTTCACGCTCGCACAGATCGAAAACGATCTGGAGGATCCAACCACCGAGCTGCACGAGATGTGCATGGACCTGGTCGACCGCGTCGTGCACAGCGAAGAACTGCTGGATCGCCTGAGCATTCCGGCGTCGTACTACGACATGATCCGAACGTCCTGGCTGGAAGGTCATCCGCATCTGTACGGGCGCATGGACTTCTCCT
>NZ_JBFCXX020000070.1:0-281 GCF_040702925.2 Acetobacter fabarum
GATCGAAGAGTTGGCACGTCTGTACGGTTACAACCGCCTGCCGGTTCGTTACCCGCAAGCTCGTCTGGCGCCGCAGGCCAAAGCCGAAGCGCGCAGCGATCTGCCGGAACTGCGTCGTCTGCTGGTTGCTCGTGGTTATCAGGAAGCGATCACTTACAGCTTCGTCGATCCGAAGCAGTTCGAACTGTTCAACCCGGGCGTCGAGCCACTGCTGCTGGCGAACCCGATTTCCAACGACATGGCTGCCATGCGTTCGTCGCTGTGGCCAGGTCTGGTCAAGG
>NZ_JBFCXX020000071.1:0-280 GCF_040702925.2 Acetobacter fabarum
GTCGGTCGGAAGAAAAACGCCTGGCCGACGCACAGAAGCTCAAGGACGGCGATGCCGGAATGCCGAAAGACATATGATCCCCGTCATTAAACTTTCTTTCAGGAACTTCGCCGCCATTTAGGGGCAAACTAGGTCTTTGAACGTACTTATTCAGGCAGGGACCATGACCCGAATTCTGGCAATCGAAGATGATGCCATCACCGCAAAGGAAATCGTCGCAGAGCTCAGCAGCCACGGACTTGAAGTGGACTGGGTGGACAACGGCCGTGACGGTCTGGCG
>NZ_JBFCXX020000007.1:0-123439 GCF_040702925.2 Acetobacter fabarum
CCTCTGGCGAGGGTTCCTCCGCCTTGGGGGGCAGGGGCACATCCGGCAGCGGTTCAGCCTCCGCCTGGGGCGGGGGCGGCACAGCCTGAGGCGGTGGAGGCGGTGGCGGCGGCTCCTCGTTCGGCACGTTCTTGGGCGGCTCGGGCGTGGGAGGGGCATCCTGCACAGCGGGAGCAGGCGGACGCGGCTCATCCGCAGGCTTGTCAGCCTTGGCGGAGGGGCCTCCATCCTGCGCGTCTGATGGCTCGAATTCCATCTCGACCGTTGGCTGTGGCGGTTCTTCCGGCGGCTTTGGCGGCGGCAGGGAGATCAGCAGTGCCACAAGCGCTGCGATATGCGCCGCACCTGACACATAAAGAGACCGCCTGAGCAGAAGCTGATCAGACCGGCGTGGCCGTGCCATGGGCATCGTGTTCGTACCTCTCCACCCGACCGGATGGCTTATTGCCCGGAGCTGGCGGGTTGCTGCGCCAGCAGAGCCACATGTGTAAATCCACCTGCGGTAATCTGACCCATGACCTGCATGACCTGCCCATAATCAATATGGGCATCGCCACGCACAAAAATGCGGTGCTCGGAGTCATTATTCGCGGCTGCCTTGAGCTGGGCCACAAGCTGGTCCGCCGTGACCGGCGCATCCCCCAGAAAAAGGGACCCATCCGCCTTGATGGACACCGTAATCGGCTTTGTATCCGAGTTTACGGGCCGGGCATCGGTTTTGGGCAGATCAACATTCACGCCGCTGGTCATCATGGGGGATGTGACCATGAAGATGATCAGCAGCACCAGCATGACATCGACCATGGGCGTTACGTTAATATCGGCCATCGGACGCCTGCGGCGGCGCCCGCTTCCACCAGACGACATGGCCATGCTCAGACCCTTTCTTCAGACTGGCGGGAGAGAATGGCGGCAAACTCGGTGCCGAATCCTTCCAGACGGTCCTCAAACAGGTCCATGCTGTTGCTGATCACGTTATAGGCCACATAGGCGGGTATGGCGGTCAGCAGGCCAATGGCGGTGGCAAACAGCGCCTCGGAAATACCGGGGGCCACAACGCTCAGGTTGGTGTTGTGCTCCGCCGCAATGGAGCTGAAGGAATGCATGATCCCCCACACCGTGCCAAACAAGCCCACAAACGGAGCGACCGGCCCCACGGTTGCCAGAAAGATCACCCAGCGGCGCAGGCGATCCATCTCCCGCGTGATGGTAATGCCAATGGCGCGGTCCACGCGCTCCTTGACCCCGCCACGCACCAGATCCACCCCCGGAATACGGGCCGAACGCCGCCATTCTCCCATGGCGGCGCCAAATACGGCGGCCATCGGGCTTACGGGCTTTGCGCCATCGCTTTCGTACAGGTCATCAAGGCTGCCACCGGACCAGAACCGGTCCTCAAACCCCGAAGCCGCGCGATTGATCCGCCGGATTGTCACAAACTTGTCGATAATAATGGCCCAGACCATAATAGAGCATAAAAGCAGCCCCAGCATGACCAGCTTGACCACAAGCGAGGCGTTCATAAACAACGCCCAAACCGACAGGTCTCCCGCCGCGCTTACGCCGAGATTTGCCGCATCAACCGCACGATCCAATAATGCCTCCTGCCTCTGCACCCGTTGCGGGCCACCAGTCTCCGACTCGGGCGAGATTCCTCACGGCCCAACATTGCTGCTTCTTACTGTTTTCCGTAAAAAAGCAGAAGAGGCGCTTTTAGCCCTTTGGTGCCAACCGCGTCAGAAGATCATGCCATAACGGCGGAAATCGGGCAGGACGCCCATCTACCGCACGCACACATGCCAGACCTACATCCACCTCGGCCGCAACATCGGCTCCGCGGGTTACAATCTGTTCCAGACGGCAGCTTGCGGCGCGCAGGGATGTCAGCCGTGTTGTAACGGTCAGCACATCATCCAGCCGCAGGGGCATGCGGTAAGTCAGTCTGGCGTCATGCACCACAAACACAAGCCCGTAATCATGCAAAAGGCCCGAGGCAGGCATGCCGCAACTGCGAATGGCCTCGGTTCTCGCCCGCTCGGCGAATGCCAGATACCGGGCATGGTACACAATGCCCCCGGCATCCGTATCTTCATAATAAACGCGAAAATCTACGGAGTGGCTGCTCATGGAGCTTCCTCATCATCCACCAGAAAATCCATCTGCGGTCCCGCTGTATTTTCCGGCCGGGGTGGGGGCGTCAAGCCAAGATGCCGCCAGCCACGCTCGCCCAGCACACGGCCCCGGCTTGTGCGCAGGACCAGCCCTTCCTGAATAAGAAAAGGTTCGATCACATCTTCCAGCGTATCGCGCGATTCGGCCAGAGCAGCAGCCAGTGTTTCCACCCCAACGGGGCCACCGTGGTGATACTCTGCTATGCGCCGCAGGTAACGCCGGTCCATGCCGTCCAGCCCCAGACCGTCCACTTCCAGCCGGGTCAGGGCGGCATCGGCCACATCAACCTCAACCACCTGCCCCTCTGGCACGGAGAGGGAGGCAAAATCACGCACCCTGCGCAGCAGACGCCCTGCAATACGGGGGGTCCCTCGCGAGCGGCGCGCGATTTCCATGGCCCCGCCAGCGGACAGGGCAAACCCCAGCTTGTCCGCCCCACGCGCCACAATGCGCGCAAGCTCTTCCGGCGTGTAAAACACCAGACGGAGCGGAATGCCAAAGCGGTCACGCAAAGGTGTCGCCAGCAACCCGGCACGGGTGGTGGCCGCAACCAGCGTAAAGGGGGGCAGGTCAATCCGCACGGAACGCGCTGCCGGGCCTTCGCCAATAATCAGGTCGAGCTGGAAATCCTCCATGGCAGGGTAGAGAATTTCCTCAATCGCGGGCTGAAGACGGTGAATTTCGTCAATAAACAGCACATCCCGCGGTTGCAGGTTGGTCAGAATAGCCGCCAGATCACCCGCGCGCTGGATAACGGGACCGGATGTAGCACGGAACCCCACCCCCAGTTCGCGCGCCACAATCTGGGCCAGTGTGGTTTTGCCCAGACCCGGCGGGCCATGCAGCAGAACATGGTCCAGCGCCTCCCCCCGGTTGCGGGCGGCATGAATAAAAACAGACAGGTTTTCGCGGCTGGCCTGCTGCCCCGTAAAGTCAGAGAGGGTTTGTGGCCGTAAGGCAGCCTCGCCCGCATCCTCGCCCTGCCGGGTCGCGTCAATCTCGCGCTCGGGGGTAAACTCCGGGCTCATCGTGCCAGGTCTTTCAGGCTGTCACGCAGCACCGTGTCCAGCGTGGCGTCCGGCCCACTGGCGTCCATAATACGGCGCACAACGGGGGCTGCCTCCATACGGCGGAAGCCCAGACCTGCCAGCGCCATAAGGGCATCGGCTTCTATACTGCCAACGGGCGTTGCCATGACAGGCACACTAAAGCCGCCCTTGCTGCCGGGCATTTTACCGGCCTTATCGCGCAGTTCGGTCAATATCCGCTCGGCCAGCCGTGCGCCCACGCCCGGCGCACGCATCAGGGTGGCCTTGTCCGCCGTGCTCAGGGCCGCCACCAAATCGCTCGCGGAGAGGGCGGACAAAATACCCAGCGCCACCTTGGCCCCAACCCCCTGCACACCCGTAAGCAGGCGGAACCACTCACGCTCCGCACTTTCGGAAAAACCGTAGAGCAGAATGGCGTCCTCACGCACCACGGTTTCAATCAGAATCCGGGCCTTTTCGGGTGGGTTGGGCAGGGCTGCCAGAGTGCGGGTGGACGCCGCAACCAGATAGCCCACGCCGTTCACATCCACCACGCAACTGCCCAGATCCACCTGAATGACAAGTCCGCATAAAAACGCAATCATGCCATGCGCACTCCGGCTGCAATATGGCGGGCGCTGGCCCTGTGGTGAGCATGGCAGATAGCCACAGCCAGTGCATCGGACGCATCCGCCCGTATGACCTCCACCCCCGGCAGGAGCCTGCGCACCATCATTTCCACCTGTTTTTTATCTGCCGAGCCAGTGCCAACCACCGCTTTTTTAACTGAGAGTGCGCCGTATTCAGCCACGCTCAGCCCGGCAAGAGCGGGGGCCAGCAGGGCCACGCCACGGGCATAGCCCAGCTTGAGCGTGGCTGTTCCGTTGCGGTTGACGTAGGTTTCCTCCACCGCCGCTTCCGAAGGCTGGAGGCGTTCTATCAGCCAGTGCAGGTTATCATGCAGAACCTTGAGCCTGTCTGGCACGCTGTCCGCGCTATTGGTGGCGATGACGCCGTTTTCCACATGCCGGAGCCTGTTGCCCTCAACATCAATCACGCCCCACCCTGTAAAGCGCAGGCCGGGATCAATGCCGAGCAGACGGACCACAATCAGGCCGACAGTTTTTCCGCCAGATCATCCGGCAGGTCAAAATTGGCATAAACATTCTGGACATCATCATTGTCTTCCAGAACATCGAGGAACTTGAACAGACTGCGGGCCTTTTCCTCATCCAGTGTCACGGTGTTTTCAGGCCGCCAGTCCAGCTTGCCGCTTTCGGCCTCACCAAACCGGGCTTCCAGCCCGTCCTTGACCGCAAAGAAGGATTCGACCTCACACGTGATCTCATGCCCTGCATCGGTCGAAACCACGTTCTCGGCCCCGGCCTCGATAGCCGCCTCGAGCATGTCATCTTCCGAAGCCGCGGATACGGGGTAGGTAATCACCCCCAGCCTGCGGAACATGAAAGAGACGGAATTGGTTTCCCCCATGGAGCCGCCGCTTTTGGAAAATGCCGCACGCACTTCCGATGCCGTGCGGTTGCGGTTGTCCGTCAGGGCTTCCACAATAACCGCCACACCTGCGGGGCCGTAGCCTTCGTAACGCATTTCCACGTAGTCATCGCCACCAGCGCCGCCCGATGCCTTTTTGATCGCACGCTCGATGGTGTCCTTGGGCATGTTCACTTCACGCGCCGCAACAATGGCGGCGCGCAGGCGCGGGTTGGAGTTGGCCTCGGGCAGGCCGGAGCGTGTGGCCACGGTCAACTCGCGGATAATCTTGCCAAACTGCTTGGCGCGCTTGGCGTCCTGCGCACCCTTACGGTGCATGATGTTCTTGAACTGGGAATGACCAGCCATATTCCTTACCTTACCTGTCCTGCCGCCGGGTGGGCCGTATTCAGCCTAGCTGCCCGTGACAATGCTTGTATTTTTTGCCCGATCCGCATGGGCACAGCGCGTTGCGGGGGGTTTCTCCCCAACTGGACGGATCATCCGGCATAATGGCGCTACCCCCGATGGGCACAGCCATTTCCGGCGAGGCACCCGGCGTAAGCCCGGTACCCGGTTCCGAGGCATACCCTGCAACTCCGGGGTCGGCATGAATGGCCGCCGTGTCCGCAAAAGGGTCTTCCATCGGTGGAGGCGAGACCTCCACATGCGCCATGAGCGATGCAACGCGCAGGCGCATTTCCTCAAGCATGAAGGTAAAGAGCTGGAAGGCTTCATGCTTGTATTCGTTCAGCGGATCTTTCTGCCCGTATGCGCGCAGGCCAATACCCTGACGGAGCTGGTCCAGCGCGTGCAGGTGCTCCTTCCAGACCGCGTCATACGTTGTCAGCAATATCTGCTTTTCAATAAACCGCATCAGGTCGGGGCCAATATTGGCTGCCCGCGCAGCCTGGGACTGGGTGACCGCCTGGCTGATCCGCTCGGCCACGCCCTCGGCGTCCATTCCGTCTTCACGCGCCCAGTCGGCAATTGGCAGGTCAAGGCCGAACGTCTTGTGGACCTGCTGGGTCAGCCCCTCAACATCCCATTGCTCGGCAAAGGATTTTTCGGGAATGTGGCGTGCAACCAGCATATCGGTCACATCGTCCTGCGCGTCGGCCACAATCGCGGATACGTCATCCTGCGCCATGAACTCGCGGCGCTGGGCATACACTTCCTTGCGCTGGTCGTTCATCACGTCATCATATTTGAGCGTGTTCTTGCGCATGTCGAAGTTACGGGACTCGACCTTTTTCTGCGCCCGTTCCAGCGCCTTGCTCAGCCATGGATGAACAATGGCCTCGCCTTCCTGCATGCCCATCTTCTGGAACATGCTGCCCATGCGGTCGGAGCCGAAAATCCGCATCAGGTCATCCTGAAGCGAAATAAAGAACTTGGAGTTCCCCGGGTCCCCCTGCCGCCCCGCGCGACCACGGAGCTGGTTGTCGATCCGGCGGCTTTCGTGCCGCTCCGTGCCGATGACGTACAGCCCACCGGCCTCACGCACCGTAGCATGGTCACGCGTTACGCGGTCGCGGATTTCCTGCTCCGCAGCGGCGCGTTCGGGCGTGTCTTCCATATCGCCAAGCTGCTGGGCGATCAGCATGTCCACATTGCCGCCGAGTTTGATGTCCGTCCCGCGGCCAGCCATATTGGTGGCAATGGTAATGGCCCCCGGTGCGCCAGCCTGCGCCACAATCTTGGCCTCCATCTCATGGAAGCGGGCATTGAGCACGTGGTGGGGAATGTTCTCGCGCTTGAGCAGGGCGGACAGGGCCTCGCTCTTCTCAATCGAGGTTGTGCCCACCAGAATGGGCTGCTGGCGCTGATGCACCTCGTTGATCAGCTTGACAACGGCGGCAAATTTTTCCGCCTCTGTCAGGTAAACCTCGTCGTCCCCATCCTTGCGGGCTACGGGGCGGTTGGTGGGAATGGCCACCACATCCAGATTATAGATTTCGGCAAATTCATCGGCTTCGGTCATGGCCGTGCCGGTCATGCCCGAAAGGCGGGGATAAAGACGGAAGAAGTTCTGGAAGGTAATGGAGGCCAGCGTCTGGTTTTCCTGCTGGACTTCCACATGTTCCTTGGCTTCGAGTGCCTGATGCAGACCATCGGAATACCGGCGGCCTTCCATCATGCGGCCGGTAAACTCGTCAATAATCACAACCTTGCCGTCACGTACGATGTAATCCACATCACGCGCGAACAGGGTATGCGCACGCAGGGACTGCATGACATGGTGCACAACGGCCACGTGGTGCAGGTCATACAGCCCGCCCTCATCCAGCACACCTTCCTCACGCAGCAGCAGTTCCACCGCATCCGATCCGGTATCGGTCAGGATGACGGTACGGAATTTTTCATCTTTTTCGTATGCGGTTTCGTCCTGCACCAGCCGGGCGACAACACTATCCACCGAGCGATACAGGTCGGAACTGTCTTCCGCCGGGCCGGAGATAATGAGCGGGGTCCGCGCCTCGTCAATCAGGATCGAGTCCACCTCGTCCACAATGGCGTGGTGGAAGGGCCGCTGAACCATTTCGTTCAGCTGGTACTTCATGTTGTCGCGCAGGTAGTCGAACCCGAACTCGTTGTTCGTGCCGTAGGTAATATCCGCAGCATAAGCCTGACGGCGCTGCTCATCAGGCATGTTGGGCACGATAACGCCCGTGGTCAGCCCCAGAAATGTGTAAAGCTGCCCCATTTCCGCCGCATCACGCGAGGCAAGATAGTCATTGACCGTGACCACGTGCACACCCTTGCCGGAAAGGGCGCTCAGATACACAGCCAGCGTTGCCACCAGCGTTTTGCCTTCCCCCGTGCGCATTTCCGCAATGCGGCCGGAATGCAGGACCATGCCGCCAATCAGCTGCACGTCAAAATGGCGCATGCCCAGCACGCGGCGCGAGGCCTCGCGCGTGACGGCAAAGGCCTCGGGCAGCAGGTCATCCAGCGTGGCGCCTTTGGCCAGCCGCTCCCTGAACTCTATGGTTTTGGCTGCCAGGGCAGCATCATCCAGAGCCTGAATCTCAGGCTCCAGTGCGTTAATTTCCGACACACGGCGCTGGAATGCCTTGAGCGTCCGGTCATTGGCTGTGCCGAACAGGGCGCGGACGAAGCGTGAAAGCATGAACACCTTTCCAGAACAGTGCGGCCTTGCCCCCTCCACCCTGCAATCATCCCGCAAAAATAATGCGGGACAGGGCGAAAGACACAGGCGTTTTGCGTGGCTTGCCCTGCAAAATAGGGCCGGGCAGGGGTTCGGTCAACCAAGCTTACCGTCCATACCCCATATCAGAACGAAACAGGGCTTGCCGGGGCGGGTAGCCTCCTTCATACATATCGAACTGTTTTTTACCGACTTTAAGGTTTTATCCTATGCGGTTTATTCCCTACGCGTTCGGGTTGGCAGCGACTGCCCTGCTCGGTTCCTCCATGCTGTGCGCTCCCTCCTTTGCGGCAGCACCAGCACCGGCGGCCTCCACGGCACCCGCGCAGCCCACGGACCCGAACACGGTTGTGGCCACCGTTAACGGTGAAAAAATTACCGTTGCCGATGTGCAGAACGCCATGAGCACCATGCCGCCGCAGATGCGCCAGCTCCCCACTTCCCTGATCTACCCCATGCTGGTCAACCAGCTGGCGGACCAGAAGGCCATCCTGATTGCAGCACAGAAGGAAGGGCTGAACAAAAAGCCCGATACCCAGAAGCTGATGCAGACGGCAGCGGACAACGCACTCCAGAACGCATGGCTGTCCCAACAGGTGATGCCGCATCTGTCTGATGAATCCATCAAGCAGTATTATAACGAAAATTACGTGGGCAAGCCTGCCGAGCAGGAAGTTCACGCACGCCACATTCTGGTCAAGACCGAAGCCGAAGCCAACGACGTTATCAAGAAACTGCAAGGTGGCGCGGATTTTGGTAAACTGGCGGCCGAAGTCTCGACCGACAAGGGCAGCGCCGCACAGAACGGTGGTGACCTTGGCTGGTTCAAAAAGGGCGATATGATCCCTGCCTTCTCCGATGCAGCCTTTGCCATGAAGAAGGGCGAAATCAGCACCAAACCCGTGCAGAGCCAGTATGGTTTCCACGTTATTCAGGTGCTGGACACACGCACGGACCCGACCCCCACGCTTGACGCCGTGCATGACAAGATCCGTCAGGCCCTGATCCAGAAATACGTGCGTCAGGCCGTGGAAAAAGCGGCAGCCGGTGTCAAGATCGTGCGCTTTGACCCCACCACGGGCAAGCCGATGGCCGATACGCCCGCAGCGCCTAAAAAGTAAGATACTCCAACCGGCAACAGCCCCGGCCCACTCCAGAGAACTCTGTGGTGGACCGGGGCTGACATCATCTACCAAGGATACCGCCAGATGGCGCAGTCTCTCCCCGTTTCTCCCCTTGCCCAGCCAATGCCTGAGCTTGGCATTGTTCGTGGGGTAAGGCTTGGCGCCATTGCGGCGGGTATTCGCTACAAGGGCCGGACCGATCTGGTACTGGCCGAATTCGCACCCGGCACCACTGTTGCCGGTGTGTTTACCAAATCCAAATGCCCCGGCGCGCCGGTGGACTGGTGCCGCGCCATTCTGCCCAGCGGGCAGGCCCGCGCTCTGGTCGTCAACGCGGGTAACGCCAACGTGTTCACCGGCCGCGCAGGCCGCCAGACATGCGAGGCCACGGCACAGGCAGCCGCCGAAGTAACAGGCTGTTCGCCCGATGCGGTCTATCTGGCCTCCACCGGGGTTATTGGGGAAATCCTGCCCGCCGAGCGCATTACCACCGCCCTGCCCGCACTGCATGCCGCCCTGTCCGAAACCGGGTGGGAGGCTGCGGCGCGCGGGATCATGACCACGGATACCTTCCCCAAGGCCGCCATCCGCAAAACACGGATCAACGGCACGGATGTGGTTATTCAGGGCATGGCCAAAGGCAGCGGCATGGTCGCGCCCGACATGGCCACCATGCTGTCCTTTGTTGCAACGGATGCGGCCCTGCCAGCCTCCGTGCTGCAATCCCTGCTGGGCACCGGGGTTAAAACCACCTTCAACTGCATTACGGTCGATTCCGATACATCCACATCGGACATGGTTCTGCTGTTTGCCACCGGTGCGGCGGGCAACGCTCCCGTGGCCGATACGGTGGACGCCCTGCACGACCCCGCTCTGGCCGACTTCAGAACCGCACTGAACGACCTGCTGCGCGAGCTTGCCCTGCTGGTCATCCGCGATGGAGAAGGAGCGACCAAGCTCATGACCATTACGGTCAGCGGAGCCGTATCTGACGAATCCGCCTGGCGTGTGGCCATGGCCATTGGCAACTCCCCACTGGTCAAAACCGCCATTGCGGGGGAAGACGCCAACTGGGGCCGTGTAGTCATGGCCGTTGGCAAATGCGGCGAACCTGCCGACCGGGACACGCTGAGCGTCTCCATTGGCGGCGTCTGCATTGCCCGTAATGGCACTGTCACCGAAGGGTATGACGAAACACCCGTGGTTGCCCACATGAAGGGGCAGGATATTGCTATTGCGGTTGATCTGGGACTTGGTCAGGGCACGGCCCGCACATGGAGCTGTGACCTGACACACGGCTATATCGACATCAACGGCTCGTATCGTAGCTGAGTGTCCCGTTTTTTACAGATGACCTGCCTTTTCGCGGCACATCAGGGAGCCTGATCATGTCCAGCATTACGCCTCCGCCCGGCTGGGGCGCCGCACCACAATCCGCCGGGTCCGGTGCTTGGAATACACCGCCGCCGCAGCCCGATGTATGGGTTTACGCAGGATTCTGGTGGCGCGTCTGGGCGTTTTTGATCGATGCGGTCATCCTGAGCACGGCTGAATGTATTCTCGGCCTGTTCTTTGGCCCCAAAATTAACGTGGACTGGGAGGAACTGCCCATTCCCGACGCCTCCAGCCAGACGGTGGATGTGGTGAACATCGCCACAACATCGCTCCCGCATGCAAGCCCGGTATCCGTCCTGATCCCGCACCTGCACGCGGGGTCGGAGTGGCATACGTTTGGCATTGTGCTCAGCCTGCTGCCCATGGTGTACTGCGTCATGTTCGAAGCCTCCGCGTTCCGGGCGACACCGGGCAAGCGGCTGTTCGGGATGGAAGTGGTTACGCTTCAGGGGGAGCAGATTTCGCATCTGCGCGCATTGCTGCGGTTTGTCATCAAGGCGTTTCTGTCCTTTCCCCTACTTTACATCGGGGTGCTGATGGTGGCGTTCACTCAGCGCAAACAGGGGCTGCATGACATGATAGCAGGCACACTGGTCCTGCGGCATACAAGACCCGCCCAGATTGCCCCTTTTCCACCCCACGCCTGAGCCCACCCCCTGCCCGAATAATAGCTGAACCGGCTGCCGGTCTTGATACCGCCTGATTTGCCTCCTACCCTGCGGGCAACATCAGGCGCGTAGCGCAAAACCTCCAGACCGTTCAGCAAAGGACAGGGCAGGTCATGACCGCACAAAGCCGGGACCGGTTTTTCTTTTTTTCCTGGATTTCCAAAAGTTGCCTTGTGCTCCTGCTCGGCTGGTGCCTGCTCCCCACCACGCACGCTCTTGCTGATAGCCCAGCCGCCGTGCAGACAGGCGGGCTAAGCCAGCAGGATGCCCAGCAACTGCTGGATGTGCTGAACGACCCGCAAAAACGCGCCGAATTTTCCAGAACTCTGACCCTTATGGCCAAAGGGCTGCCCGCGGCTCCTGCCAGTACGGATTCTACCGTCACACCCGCGGTCATAGATAATTCCGTACACTCGGAACTTGATGATCTGGGGAACACAGCGACAGAGTATGTGGACAATTTTACCAGCCTGTTTACCGATCTGGGCTCAGTTGGCACATGGTTCCGCCATGAGGTGCAAAATCCGCAGTCCCGCCAGTCCCTGCTGGATTCCTTTGGCCGCGCCCTGCTGATTATTGCCCTGGCTCTTGTGGCCGAGCGGGCAACCAGCATTGGCCTGCGCAGGCCCCTGACCTCGGTCAAGAAAATGGCCGAAGCGCGGGAGGTCCGACAGGCGAAGGCCCAGACCATAAGCAGCGATGCGCCTGCCGGAACCGAAACGGTGGCAGATGCGGACAGCCCCACGGAAACAGACGCGGACACAACCCAAACGCGCGAAAAAGACCAGCGCCGCGGGAACGAAGTGCTCCGCTACCTTGTGCGCATTCCCTACAATGCCATGCACTTCCTGCTCAAACTGCTGCCGGTAGGGATGTGTCTGCTGTTCAGCTACCTTGGCGCGGAGTTTCTGACCTCTACCGATCAGGCCCGTATAGTCGCACTCACGCTGGTTAACGCTTACGTCATTGCCCGTGGCCTGTACCTTGTTGTCGAGACCATTCTGGTCCCGCGCTCCCCCGCGATCCGCCTGCTGCCCATGCCAGATGACACGGCCCGACTGCTGACCCGGTGGTGGAACGTGCTGGTCGCCGCACCGTCCGTTGTCATCTGCCTGTCCATTCTGGGACGGGAGTTTGATCTGGATACGCGCGGGGTAGAAGCCATGATGCGCGGTGTGGTGCTGGTCGAACACCTGCTGATTGCCGCCTTTATCTGGCGTATCCGCCATATTGTGGCCCGCGCACTCCAGCCTTCCCCGGGGCTGCGCAAAAATGCCCTGTGGGCATTTGCGGGCACGTTGGCCAAATTGTGGTGGGTGCCGGTCATTTTTCTGGACATGGCGTTGTGGTTTGTCTGGGCGGCCCACCTGAAGGGGGGGTACCAGTGGATTCTGCATGGCACATTGCTGAACCTTCTGTGCCTGATTGTCTCCCGCATTCTCGCGCTACTGGTTTACGGGTTGCAGGACCGGCTGTTCCGCGTTGGGCCGGAATTGCAGGCCCAGTACCCTGACCTGCAGAAACGGGCGGATTTTTACTACCCGTTCGTACGCAAGATCATCACCATCGCCATTATCCTGACCACCGCGATCTGTGTTGCGCAAAGCTGGAGCATTCCCACCTTTGACTTCTTCTTCCACTCAGCCCTTGGGCTGCGCCTGATTGGAGCCGTGGCCTGCCTGCTGATCGGCATGACTATTGCCGCAGTGGCGTGGGAGACGGTGAACAGTATGCTGAACAAGCAGATCTCGCGCTATTCGGCCAGCGCGCAGGAGGCCCGGGCGGCAAGACTGCGTACCGTACTGCCCATTATCCGCACGGTGCTGCTGACTGTGATTGTCATCTTTGTCGCGGTCACCACCCTCTCGCAGATCGGGATCAATGTGACGCCACTGCTGACAGGCGCAGGCATTCTGGGTGTCGGCCTGTCCTTTGGTTCGCAAAGCCTTGTCAAAGACGTGATCACCGGCTTTTTCATGCTGGCCGAAGACGCCATTCAGGTAGGAGACTGGGTGACGACAGGTGGCATTGCCGGTACGGTTGAGCACCTTTCCATCCGTACCCTGCGTGTCCGGTCGTTTGACGGAGACCTGCATATCATTCCGTTCTCCTCTGTAACCTCCATTGCCAACACGGCGCGCGGCTTTAACCAGATTATCGTGCGCCAGACTCTGGACCTGAGCGAAGACACGGGCAAGGTCGTCAAGATCATGCAGAAAACCATTGAAGACATGCGCAAGGAAGAGACCTTCCGCCCCATCATCTTCTCTGATTATACCGATCTGGGTGTAGATAATTCGGATGGAAACGGCGCGGTACTGGTTGGTATTATCAAAACCGCACCAATGATGAAGTGGAAGGTTCAGCGCGAGTTCTACCGCCGTATTGCCTTGCGCATGGCGGCCGCTGGCGTCAGGTTCTACACCTCCACCAGCTACTCCACCACGCCGCCCAACGTACCCATACATATGGCGCTCGACGCCATGCCCCCCATGCCGCAAGGCGGCCCGGCAACCCCCAACCCGGCCAGACCCCTGCAACAACCCGCGCAACAACCTGCGGCCAGCACGCAACCGCCCACCCACCCCAAAGCCGACGATTAAGAGGCCCATCCCATGTCCGAGCCCATGTTTACCAATACCCTTGCGGGCACGATTATCCAGAGTCTGGAAACCCCTCTGGCGAAGGACGGCTTTGCCTTCCTTCAGGCGCAGGCCATGCAGGTCGTGCTGGAGGCCGGGGGCCTGCGGGGATGGGAGGATTTTGCCGCAAGCTGGAACGATCTGGGCGTGGACCGTTACATGGCCGATGGCGGGCGCTACCGGCGCAGACGCTACGCCACGTTCTCGCTGACACTGGACGCAGTGACACGCAAACCACACCAGCCCCACTACCAGAGCCGGGATTACAATACCCTTAACGGGGGCGTGGAGCGCTGGTTCAAACCCGTGCTGCCCGCCCTTGGCGAACACCCGGCACTCATGGCCATATTACGGCTGGCCCTGCGTGTGGTAACGGACCTGACCCCCGCAGAGCGCAGGCCCAACGCATGGCATACGGAAATACACCAATTCCGTATTGAAGCCCGGCCAGATGCGCTCGGCCACCCAACGCCTGAAGGACTGCACCGTGATGGTGTGGACTGGGTTTTTGTCGTGATGGTACGGCGGGAGAACGTGGCGCAGGGGGAAACATCCATCCACGACCTCAGCCACAAACAGGTTGGCAGTTTTACCCTGACCAACCCCATGGACACAGCCGTTGTGAATGACAACAGGGTCTACCACGGCGTCACGCCCGTACAGCCCGTGGACCCCAGCCGTCCGGCTTACCGCGATGTACTGGTCGTAACCCTCCGCCACGAATAGGCGGAGCAGCGGCCCTGAGCAGGGCCGCTTTAGTAACCTGCGTAATAAATGGCGTGCAGCCCAAGGGCTACAAAGCCGATGACAAAAACCAGCGCGCCCCCCATCTGGGAAAACTCCTTGAACGTCATTCCCGTGTCATTGGCGGGCGGGGCAACGGGGTTCTGAACCGGAGCAGGGGTGTCTGGCCTGGAAGCAGGCAGCACATGCACCGGCTTGGCCAGCGCCTCGTGTGTCTGCGTGTGCACCGTGGCATCGCCAGTCACGGCAGATGGTGTTCCATCCCCCTGCTGCCCGGCCTGCACAGCGGAAGACTGCCCATCGTACAGAGGAGTGGCTCCGTCAACACGGCCTTGTGTTTCCTGCTCACTCATGATGCTGTTCTCCACGTGATTATCATGCAGACCGGAAAGGATCCTGTTTTTTCTTGATCCTGTCATGAAGGTTCGTCAAGCCATTCAGGGCCTCTGCCTCACGGAGCCAGCACTGGACGGCACCTGACCAAACACGGCACATAGACCGGAGCTGATTTTTTGCTATGGAAACAGACATGAAACATTTTCTTCTTTGTTCCGCCATGCTGGGGCTGGCAGCAGCCCCCGCAATGGCCGCCGCTCCCCACACAACAGCCCCTGCACAGGCCTCCACGGCTGCAGCCTCTTACCCCATGGCCACCTTTATGGGTTCATGGACCGTGCGGGCCGAGGTGCCTGCCTTTACGGTTGCAGGCAACAAGGCCATGGGCCCGGCCGCCCGGCTTTTGGTCACTGTCCCCGAAGTCTATGCCTCTAATATTGGTGAAAGCCGCTTCAGCCTTGCCCAGAAAACCGGTTCATCCTGGGCTGGCACCCAGAATGGCACAACTATGACCATGACCCTGATCTCCCCTAACGCGGGGCATATCCTGATCACCAGCAAAAACGGGCACAAGGTGGACGTTCCCCTGTACCGCAACGACCCGTAAGCCACTGACTGGCCTGCGGGTCCGCCAGATCACGCCTCCCGCATGCTTTGATGGGCGGGAGGCGGGGCGCGCATTATGCGTTCACCGCGCTCTCTGGCGTCCAGTCCTTTAGAAAAGCCTCCAGTGCGGCATCGGCCTTGCCAACCTTGACCTCCAGCCGCACGTAAAGATTCCCCGCTTCCCTGCCCCCATGGGCCTGCACACCCTTGCCACGCAAGCGCAGCACGGTGCCGGTATCGGAGCCCGCGGGTACGTTCATCTTCACCGTGCCTGTAGGGGTTGGCACCATAATGGGGCCGCCCAGCACTGCGGTTTTCAGGTCCACGGGCAGGGTTTCCCGCAGGTCGGAGCCTTCGCGCGTAAAGATGGCGTCGGGCAGTACGGTCACCGTAATCAGCGCATCCCCTGCGGGGCCACCCTGCACGCCGGGCATGCCCTTGCCACGCAGGCGCAGGACCTTGCCATCCTCCATACCGGGGGGAATACGCACATCCAGCGTTGCGCCATCTGGCAGGTTCACGCGTGACGTAGCGCCATTTACTGCGTCCAGAAAACTGACATTCAGCGCAAAGGACCGGTCCGCCCCCTTGCGCGGGCCAGCACGCCGCGCGCGGGCACCCCCGCCAAACATACCGCCGAACAGGTCGCTCAGGTCTTCTTCCTGAAAACCGCCCATGCCAGCGCCACCAGGGCGGAACCCGCCTGCACCGCCAAAGCCGCCGCCGCCAAAGCCACCAGCCCCAAAACCGGGGTGGCGTTCCTGCCCGGAGGCATCAATCTCGCCCCGGTCAAAACGCGCGCGTTTGTCCGCATCGGACAAAAGGTCATTGGCCTGATTGAGGGCCTTGAACTCCTCTTCGGCCTTTTTATCTCCGGGGTTCAGGTCCGGATGATATTTTTTGGCCAGCTTGCGGTACGCCTTGCGGATGTCATCCTGACTGGCTGTTCTGGCAATACCTAATACTGAATACGGATCACGATCACTCATGCAGCCGTCCCTTCCCCCATCCTGTTACCATTACCGGGCGGCATCCTGCGCCGCCCACAGCCAGCCGCCGCCCCAGAGCATGCGTTCAGGCGGGGGGTACAAAAAGCCTCCCCCAAGACTGTTGTCATTATAAGAGTGTCTCCATACCACACTGCACGCCTGCCCAAAGGGTGTTGGCTACGCGCACCGTTTTTGCAACTGTTATCCTTAATAATGGGAACGAGACTCCAAGCGGTCAATGGAGAGCCAGAGAAAGCCCCGTGCGCGCCCGACAGATAAACTGCACCACAAAAATGGAAACCGGGGCATGGCCTCTGTCCGGCCGGGCCTTTATTCTCTATAAAGTCGGAACCATAAGAGCGCTACGCCAGACAGCAGCAGGCTGCTGGTCGCTCATAACGGATTGATTGGAGACCCCCGCATGGCTGACAAACCGCGCTTTTTTGATGATCTTGCAGGTGTTGCCGGAGGTGCAGTGTCCGCGCTGACCGGTGTGCGTGAAGAAATGAACGCCATTGTCCGCAGCCGTGTGGACGAAGTGCTGACCAGCCTGCAGGTTGTCCGCCGTGAAGAATTTGAAGTCATGCGCGAACTGGCCGCACAGGCCCGCATTGGCCAGGAAGAGGCCGAACGCCGACTGGCCGCACTGGAAACACGGATAAAAGCACTGGAACAGCACCTGACCAGCAGCCACAAGGGCGGCGCACACTAAAAGAGCCCGCTCGCCTTTTGTCCCGTTTTTGTTTTTGACCGCAGGCACGGGAGTCATGCCATGCCAGCCCTGACAACCGGCTCCACCACCCCACCCACCAACCCGCTGGACCTGATGGAACAGGTCATTGCCGGGCATGGGTGGACCTTTGACCGCTGCACCCCGACCGAAATGGCGGCCGAAGCCCCGGCCAGATGGTGCGACTACGGATTGTTTTTTTCGTGGTCGGCCGAGCTGGGCACCATTCTGTTTACCTGCGCCTTTGACCTGCGCGTAAGCCCGGACATGCGACTGGCCCTGTACGAGCTGATAGGGCTTGCCAACGAGCAGGTATGGGTCGGCCATTTTAGCGTCGATACGGAAGATGGGGTGCTGCTGTTCCGCCACGCCCTGCTCCTGCGTGGCACGGAAACCGCAACCGACATTTTTGAAGACATGATCGACATCGCCCTGACCGAGTGCGAGCGGTTTTATCCGGCCCTGCGCTTTTTCCTGACCGGTGGGTTGAGTGCGGCAGATGCCCTGGCTTCGGCCATGCTGGACTGCCATGGAGAGGCATGAACATGACTGAGCATTTTCCCCTTCCCTCCATCCTGCTTGTCGGGTGCGGCAAAATGGGTGGTGCCATGCTTGAAGGCTGGCTCAAGGCCGGGCTGGCCCCCTCCGTCATTATTGATCGCCACCTTGCAGACCTGCCAGCCCCCCACAAGGTGGTGCAGAGCATACAGGCTGTTCCCGCCAGCTTTACGCCGGACGTGATTATTGTTGCGGTTAAACCGCAGAAGGCCAACCCCGTGCTGGCTGAACTGGCCCAGCGTTTTGGGCAGGCAACGCTGCTTTCGGTCATGGCGGGGCGTACCATTGCCAGCCTGCACGACACCTGTGTGCAGGCCAACCCGCAGGCCAACCCGGTTATTATCCGCTCCATGCCCAACACACCCTGCGCGCTGGGGGCGGGCATGAGCGGGCTATACGCCCCGCCCAACGCCACAGCGGAACAGAAATCCCATTGTAATGCCCTGCTCTCTGCCGTGGGAGAAACCGTATGGGTAGCCGAGGAAGGGCTGATCGACTCCGTTGCAGCCATTTCCGGCAGTGGTCCAGCCTATGTGTTTTTAATGGCCGAACTGCTGGAAAAAGCAGGCGTGGAGCAGGGCTTGCCCGCCGATGTTGCCCGCAAGCTGGCCCGTGGCACCCTGTATGGCGCAGGCTGCATGCTGCATACTCTGCCGACCGATGCGCAAGAGCTGCGCCGCAACGTAACCAGCCCCGGCGGCACCACGGCTGAAGCCTTAAAGGTGATGATGGCCCCGCAGGCATGGCCTGCAACCACCTCCGCCGCCATTGCCGCTGCCGTACACCGCGCAAGAGAACTGGCCAGCTAGACTTTACTGCTTTGCCAGCACCACTCCGCCAAGCCATTTACCGCTCATGCGACAGGTCTTTGATATGGATAATGACGACTTTGACACAGCTCTTGTCTCGGCTGCCCTGACACTGGCTCAGGACCGGGGCTGGGACTCCGTAACCGTGCTGGCAGCAGCGCGCGAGGCGGGGCTGCCCCTGCCTGAAGCCCGGCAGCGCTTTCCCCTCAAGGCCAGTATCCTGCTCCGTCTTGGCCGCATGGCCGATAATGTGGCGTTAGCGGACGACATGCTCTGTGGCACTGCACGCGAGCGGCTGTTTGACCTGCTGATGCGCAGGCTGGATGTGTTCCAGCAGTATCGCGGTGGATTGCAGTCCGTTTTGCGCTCCCTGCCCATGGACCCGGTCCTGACCCTGCTGCTCGGAGGAGCAACAGTGGAAAGCATGCGCTGGATGGCCGATGCCGCAGGCATAAACGCCAATGGCGTGTCTGGCTTTGTGCGCGTGAACATGCTGGTAGCCGTATGGACCCACACCCTGCGCGTCTGGGAAAAGGACGAAAGCCCCGATATGGGCAGCACCATGGCAGCTCTTGATCAGGCGCTGGACAGGGCCGGGCGCTTTGGCCTGTTCCCCACCGGAGCGGACGCGAACACCCATCAGGACGGGCTGGCTGATCTGGACGATGTGGCCGACATGGAGACAAGCTTTACGCAGGCCACAATATCAGCCCCGCGCGGCTAATTTTGCGACAAGCGGCCTTTACGACCGAACCCTGTTTGGCTTAAAAGGGGCGCAGGCAGTTCAGGCCATTGGGGCGTAGCCAAGCGGTAAGGCAGCGGATTTTGATTCCGCCATGCGGAGGTTCGAATCCTCCCGCCCCAGCCAGAACCTGTTTTCCCTCCGACAAACCCGTGGTTGCGGTCCTTCCCGGTCCTGTGGAAGGGTACGGTGGTCTTGATCTGTTCCACCACACGCCATGCCCCCCACATCAGGCGGGGCCATAGCACATCCGTTTTTACCAATACGATATTTTTGATTAGCCCTGCGGGTGTGCATGCGCATTCATACCTGAACAGAGTGCTTTTTAGTCCCGCCCCTTTTTCTGCTCCCGGATACGACATAGTTTTTGCCATGCCTGATGCCCCTGCCCCTTCACCCTCCCTTTTGCGTCACCCCGGTCTGGCCGCTGTTATTGGCGCGCGGGCCTTGTCCGCCTTTGCCGGGCAGGTGCAGGCCGTAGCCGTTGGCTGGCAGGTTTATGCACTCACCCATAGTGCAGCGGCCTTGGGATTTGTGGGGCTGGCGCAGTTCCTGCCCATGGTGGCGTTTATCTTCCCTGCCGGGCATGCGGCGGACCAGCACAACCGCCAGCGCATTGTGGTCGCCTGCCAGAGCATAGAGCTTCTGGCCGCGGCATTCATGGCCTATGCCTCTTTTACGCACCAGTTGAACGCCACCATGATTTACGGGCTGGTTGCCATATTTGGTACCTGCAAGGCGTTTGAAATGCCTGCCCAACAGACCTTTCTGCCCTCCATTGTGCCGCCAGCCCTGTTCCCCCGTGCCACAGCGCTCTCTGCCTCCCTGTTTCAGGTCGCAAGCATTGCCGGACCATCTCTGGGCGGACTTTTGTACGGTCTGGGCGCGGGCGTTTGCTATTCGCTCTGCGCGATCAGCTTCGCCGTAGCAGCACTCGCGACCGGGTCCATGGTCATCACAAGCCCGGTCCGGCCACGGCAGCCAGCGACTCTGGCCGCTGTTTTTGGCGGTATTGCCTTTTTGCGACGCAAACCCACCATGCTGGGCGCGATCTCGCTTGATCTGTTTGCCGTCCTTCTGGGCGGTGCCACAGCCATGCTGCCCATTTTTGCCACGGATATCCTGCATGCCGGGCCGTGGGGGCTTGGGCTGTTGCGGGCAGCCCCGGCCATTGGCGCCTTACTTGTTGCTGCGGTTCTGGCCCGCCACCCGCTGGGTCGGCATGCCGGACGGTGGATGTTTACCGCCGTAGCCATTTTTGGTGTAGCGACCATTCTGTTCGGTTTTTCCCATTCCATAGCCGTATCCGTGCTGATGCTGGCCATTCTGGGCGGGGCGGATGTGGTGAGCGTTATGGTCCGCGGCGCACTGGTCCAGCTTGGTACACCAGATGAAATGCGCGGCCGCGTATCTGCCGTGAACATGCTTTTTATCGGGTCATCCAACCAGTTGGGCGAATTTGAAAGCGGGATGCTGGCTGCTGTTATGGGCTCGGTTGCCGCCGTTGTGCTGGGAGGCGTTGGCACACTGGTTGTTACCGGCATATGGATGGGCCTGTTCCCCGGCCTGCGCAAGCTGGACAGGCTGGAAGATATTACAACCGATACAGTATAAATCTGGAACAATAAAAAAAGCCGCACCAAAAGACCGGTGCGGCTCCTTGCATGACCACCGGCCCCGAAAGACCGGTATGGCTTTGGTATTCAGACAGCTTTTTTAAGATTGGGGCTGGCTTTAAACCGTACCGTTTTACCAGCCTTAACCTTGACCGGCTCGCCCGTGCGGGGGTTGAGCGCCTTGCGGGCCTTGGTTTTACGGACTGTAAACGTGCCAAAGGACGGCAGGGTAAACCCACCCTCACGCTTGAGTTCGACAACAATAGCATCAATAAGGTCATTCGCAGCCTGATTGGCGGCAACCCCTGTGCAGTTGATCGAATCCTGAATCACTGCTGCAATAAAGGCCTTGCTCATAGAGTTACTGGCTCCCTCTCAGACAGAATTTTGTACATGACAATTATTGAACGGATATGCCTAAAAGGCTTTAACGGCTTGTAATCACATTTCTTAAAAATTACCAACATAAAAAATATATCTTTTTTCGATTCCTCCCGATGGGAACAGCAGAAACAGAATCTGTGTCTTTACAGACACACACCTCCCCCCCGCCCACAGGCACGGCGTGCTGGCTGTGCATCCCGCAAAACCCGCACTATTCTCTCCAACTGTTACAAAACTCCCTTATGCCATTACATAATTCCTAACCATAAATAGCATGACAATTTACAGAACATATTCAATGACTCAGATCATTTCTTGTGCGGATAAAAGCAACACCTCTGACCTGATGCAACAACCAGAGAGCCATAGTGTTTGCATATGAAGATTTTTTTTGAAAAGACCGTTTATAAATAATGAAGTTTCTCCAATCATATGCACAATCACTCCATGCATAGACGGTTATGCAAGCCTATGCTTCCGTCTTTTTGTTTTCGGCAAGACACCTGCCTCCCCGTTCTTTCCGGGGATTCCGAATTTTGTAAATGATGGAGTCCGTCACAGTTAACTTAATATTAACAGGAACAATTCGCTCAGGTTTTATTATCTGATGCAAAAAACTGTCCGTGCATTTATTGCCCTTGTTTGATCATAATACAGGCATAATCTGCACCATAAGCCAAAGACAGAACGGATATGGTGCTGTTATTGTGGCAAACAGAGTTCATGAGGTGTAACCATGCGTTTTTCCCTCCTTTTACTGTCTGCTCTTGGTCTGGCAACGCCTGCTCTGGCAGCGGATCTTCCCGTTACCGCGGAATTTGCCGCACAGCCAGCCTTTGCTCCCGCATACCATGCCATGAGCACCCTGCCGCCCTGGGTCTCGGCGTTAAAAGCGACCTCGGTCCCGGTTGAAAAAACAAGCATTGATGGCAAACCCTACCTGCTGGGGCACCTGTGCAAACCCCATGACTGTGCGGCCTACCAGATGGAGGTGGTCTTTACCCCAGATGGCCACAAGGCATGGGGGTTCCTGTCCATTGTAACCAATGGCGCTTTGTACCAGATGCCACTGGGTGAACCATCTGCCCCCATTCTGGCGGCACTCAGGGCCGCTTATGCAACCAACAACCCCGAACATCCCGGCTGCAACAGCCCTGCCGCTGGAAAAACAGACCAGCCAACCCCATAAAGCAGGGGATGACTTTTTTTCAGGATGATCTTTTCCCGCGCCGGACTGTGACGCCACAAGCTGTGGTGCCACCAGAATTGTGGGAAAAACTGGCGCGTTCCGCGTTCAGGCAGCGTTTTCATCTCAATGCGCAGGATATGGCGTATCTGCGGGAAAAAGGTTTGCCGCTGGTGCTGGAGCATGGGCAGGATTTCATAGCCCGCCGCCTGGCACCCGCCGCACCACTCAAAGACGGACGGCAGACACCGTGGAAGGGGCATCCGGTTTTTGTAGCCCAGCACGCCACGGGAACATGCTGTCGCTCATGTCTGGCCAAATGGCATGCGCTGCCATCCGGCCGCCAGCTGAATGAAGCGGAACAGGACTATATTCTCAGCGTACTGGCCCACTGGCTGGCAGGAGAACTGGCGCGGCCGGAAACACCGCAACCAGCCCGCAAAACCCGTAAGCCTGCCCGCCCTCCGGCTCAAGGAGTAGAGGGCTGACGGTCCATTAACAGGGATGTCACCACCTTTTTGAAGGGGGAGAACCTGTCCGCCACACGCAGGCACCCTTCACGGATCTGGCGGAAAGGCGGGCCATCATGGGTATAGAGCGAGGCAATCCCGTTTGTGCCAGCAAACAGCAGCGCCGTTGCCTTGCGGTGCTGACGCTCAAATGCGCGCAGGGCCGCAGGGTTGCCTGCATCCCCATTATTCGCAACCGCTGCCAGCACCTGCCGGGCCAGTATGTCCTGCCCTTTCAGACCCAGATTAAACCCGTGTGCCGTAATCGGGTGCATGCCAACCGCGGCATCGCCCACCAGCGCCAGCCTGCGGGCTGTAAACCTGTGCGCGTAAACGCCTTTGAGCGGGTAAACATGCCGGGTGCTGACAAGCCGCATGGCCCCAAGCCGGTTGCCTACACGGCGCATGATTTCGGCATTAAACGCCTCACGCGGCATGTGGACCAGTGCCTCAATCTCCTGCGGGGGCAGGGTCAGCACAAGGGAGGAGGCCATGCCGTTAACGGGCAGCAGGGCGATTGTCTGCCCCTCATCAAACCACTGGAGCGCAACATTATGGTGGGGGGATTCGTGCGCCATGCGGCAGACCATCATGGACCGGCCAAAATCATGCACAATTGCGCCAATCCCTGCCCGCTGCCGGGTGGGAGAAAAACGCCCGTCCGCCGCAACAACCAGTTTTGCATTCACCTGCCCGCCCGTGTGGTGGACCGCCGCATAATCCTGCCCCTGACGGATGGTCTGCACGGCCGTACCGGGCTGAAGGGTAATGTTGGGCATATGCTGTGCCGCAGCAAACAGGCCGCGACGGATCTGGTTGTTGGAAACCAGCCAGCCCAGCGCATCCACCCCTTCGCCCCGCGTGTCAAACGTTAGCGGGTGCCGGAAACTACCGGTTTCAATCCGCGCTTCCTTGAGCGGGCAAACAACCGCCTGCGGAATGTGGGACCACGCTCCGGTCTGTTCAAGCAGACGGACAGAGTGGTGGGTCAGGGCAATTTCGCGCCCGTCAAAACCGGGTTCGGACCATGCATCAAGCGGAGCGCGCTCCAGAACGGTTACCGAAAGACCACCTCGCGCCATAAGAAGGGCTGTGGCCAGCCCGACCGGACCACCACCAATAACGGCAACGTCTGTCTGCTGTATGTCGGACATGGGTTAGTCCTTATCTGCGCCAAAGGTTACGGGCTGGCCGTGCCAGCGCGCGGTAAACAGGGCGGGGTCGGCCCGCTTGGGTGTGTGCTGTGCGCCATCTGGCGTACCCACAAACAAAAAACCCGCCAGCCGGCTTAACCCCAGCTCGGCCGCCAGAACGGCGTCCTCCACCAGTTCGCCGGAAACCCATACGCCACCAAAACCGGTTGCATAAAGGGCGTTAAGAATGTTCATAGCACCTGCGGCCACGCACATTTCCTGCTCCCAGAGCGGAATCTTATGCTCAGGCTGCAGGTGCATGCCCAGAGCAATAATCATGGGCATGGTGGCAAAACGGGTGCGGCGTTTTTCAATTTTGGCAGCGGGGGCTTCTGGCTCCACACGCGCCATGCTGGCCACAATGCGCTCGGCCAGAGCGGGGCGGTCCTGCCCCTCGATCACAACATAACGCCATGGCTGAAGCCGACCATGGTCGGGTGCGCGCATGGCTGTTCCCAGAATAGCCATCAACTGCTCGGGCGAAGGAGCCGGGTCCCGCAGCCGGTCGGTGGAGGCGCGGGAGAGAAGCATGTCCATAGGCGTCATGGTCTGGTGCCTTTGTTGCAAAAGGGGGCGTTAAGCCGCGTTATTGTGGGAACGCCGGAAGCGGGCCACCCCCCATGAGGTGCAGGTGAAAATGCGGGACTTCCTGCCCCGAATTGGTGCCTGCGTTGGTAATCAGCCTGTAGCCGTTTTCTTCCAGCCCCAGAGTGTGGGCAATCTGCCCGGCTGCGCGCATGACCCCGGCAATTTCTTCCGCCGGAGCGGTCTTGCTGAAATCCATGAACGAGACATACGGTTTTTTGGGAATAATCAGCACATGCACCGGGGCTTTGGGGGCAATGTCCTCAAAGGCCAGTACCCAGTCGTTTTCAAAAACGGGTTTGCACGGGATTTCACCACGCAGGATTTTCGCAAAAATGTTCTGCTGGTCGTAAGGGCCTTTGCCGGTCACAGCCATGGTCGGTCAGTCCTGTTCTGTTGCGTCTGGTGCGGTTGCGCCGGATGGGGGTAGGGACACCTTGGGGCGGGAGGCTTTTTCGGCAATGCCGCTTGTGCCTTCACGCCGGGCCAGTTCGGCCCAGACCTCATCTGGCGTAATGCCTGCATTCACCCACATGACAATCAGGTGGTACAGCACATCGGCACTTTCCCCCACCAGCAGACTGGTGCGGCCTGCCACGGCTTCGATCAGGCATTCCACCGCTTCCTCACCAAACTTCTGCGCGATCTTGTAGGTACCGCGTGAGAGCAGGCGGGCCGAATGGCTTACTGCGGGGTCCGCGTTCTTGCGGCTTTGCACAACGTCATACAGCCGGTTGAGCACGAAAGCATCTGCCCCATTGGACAGCGGAGGGAGTTTCCGGGTTTCTGCCACCTTGGTTTTTTTAGCCTTGACGGTTTTGGTCTCGGCTTTGGCAGTGGCTTTTGACGGAGCTTTTTTGATCATGACGTCTGACTGACCTGAAAAGGAGCGGGGGAAGGGCGAACCGGCAGTCCGGCCCGGGTCAAAGCCTGTTTGACCTGAGAGACGGTAAACTGCCCAAAATGGAAAACACTGGCGGCCAGCAACCCTGTTGCCCCGGCCCGGGCACCTTCCACAAAATGGTCGAGCGTGCCAACACCACCAGACGCCACAATCGGCAGGCGTACAGCCTGTGTTGCCGCACGCAGCAGATCCAGATCAAACCCGCTGCCCGTGCCGTCACGGTCCATGGATGTCAGCAGGATTTCACCCGCGCCGCGCTCGGCAGCCTGTTTGCACCAGTCTATGGCGTTCATGCCCGTTGGGGTGCGGCCACCATGGGTAAAGACCTCCCACGTCCCCGGTGCGGTCTGGCGTGCATCCACCGCCACCACAACACACTGGCTGCCAAACTTGCGTGCGGCCTCGTTAATCAGTTCGGGACGGGTCACGGCGGCCGAGTTCATGGCGCATTTGTCTGCCCCGGCCAGCAGCAGGCGGCGCATGTCATCCGTGGTGCGCACACCCCCGCCCACGGTCAGGGGCAGGAAGATTTTTTCTGCGGTGCGGCTCACCACATCCAGAATGGTATCCCGGTTTTCGTGGCTGGCGGTGATGTCCAGAAAAGTCAGTTCATCGGCCCCGGCAGCATCGTACACCGCTGCCTGCTCGACCGGGTCGCCCGCATCACGCAGGGCAACAAAGTTGACCCCCTTGACCACCCGGCCATTTTTTACGTCCAGACAGGGAATAACGCGTAGCTTCAGCATCCGCTCAGCACTCGCAGGGCTTGTGAGGGTGATACGCGGCCATCATACAGCGCACGACCAACAATAACACCTTCTATGCCCGGTGTGGTGTTGGCCGCCTCGCGCAGGGCTGCAAGGTGGTCAAGGCTGCCCACCCCCCCGCTGGCAATAACGGGAATGGATATGGTGTTGGCCAGCGCTACGGTCTGCTCGATATCCAGCCCTTCGAGCATGCCGTCCCGGCTGATTTCGGTAAAGATAATTGCGCCAACCCCTGCATCCTGCATCCGCAGGGCAAGGTCGGTTGCCTGCATGTCCGACACTTCCGCCCAGCCCTCGGTCGCCACCAGACCGGAGCGCGCATCAATCCCGGCCACAATACGACCGGGGAAGGCACGGCAGGCCTCGCGCACCAGAGCGGGATTCTTGACCGCGACCGAACCCAGAATAACACGGGTAATCCCCGCCTCCAACCATGCGGCAATGGCGGCCATGTCCCGCAGCCCCCCACCAAGCTGGACCGGCACATGGGCGGCGTCCAGAATGGAACGCACAGCCTGTGTGTTGGCCGATGCCCCGGCAAACGCGCCATTCAGGTCCACCACATGCAGCCATTCAAACCCTGCATCCTGCCATGCCGTAGCCTGTGCGCCGGGGTTGTCGGAATAAACGGTTGCATCGTCCATTTCCCCACGGCGCAGGCGCACACACGCGCCATCCTTCAGGTCAATGGCGGGGTAGAGGGTCAGCGGACGGGAGGGCGTGGATGTGATCATGGCGTGTGGCTGGCTTCTTGTTCGTTACGGGTCTTGGTGGACTGTAAAGGCAGGCTATCATCGAGGCATTTGGTAAGGAACAGCCCCGATACAAGCTCATCCCCCACCCGGGCGTAAAACGGGTGTCTGCCCCATATGTGGAACCCGGTCTTTTCAAAAAGAGCAATGGCTGCGGTCTGTGTCTGCAACACATCCACATTCAGCACCCGGAAGCCCATGTTACGTGCGGCGTTTTCCACCTCCCGCAACAAGGCTGCCCCCAGCCCCCGCCTGCGCGCGTACGGTGCAACAAACAGGTGGGCAAGGGTAATGCACATGGCCTGCAACTCGTTATTGCGGGGAGCGCGAATAAGCTGGGCCCCTCCAACAATAACCCCATCCAGCCGGATGGCGAACAGCATGCGCTCGGGCACCAGCAGCAGACCCCGAAAATAACGCTCAAGCACCTGCCGGCCCTGTGGCTGTAACCAGCCAAACCCGCCGCCATCCAGAATGGCGGCATCCACGGACTCGCACAAAGCCTGAAGGTCATCTTCCTCCAGCGACACAATGCGCTGGACGCGGGTTACGCGGGGCATCAGAACGTCGCTTCCGGTTGCCATGCTAAAAAGTTTGCAAGAATCTTCAGCCCCACGGTCTGGCTTTTTTCCACGTGAAACTGTGTGCCTGCCACGTTATTGCGGCAGACGATGGCTGGCACGCTGCCACCGTAATCCGCACTGGCCAGCAGCACGTCATCCGTGGTGTTGCGCAGGGCGTAAGAGTGTACAAAATAGCCATGCGGGGCTGGGCCCAGCCCTTGGGTCAGCGGGTGGGACTGGTGGAGTTCCAACTCGTTCCAGCCCATTTGCGGCAGGCGCAGGCCGGGGGCTTCCATAGGGGCGATTTCCCCCGCGATCCAGCCAAAACCTTCGGTTACACCATGCTCAAGCCCGCGTTCGGCCATAAGCTGCATGCCAACGCAGATGCCCAAAAACGGCGTGCCTTTTGCCACAGTCTGCAAAATGGCATCCTTTAGACCCGCAATGGCCTCCAGCCCCTGTGCACAGTCCGCAAATGCACCCTGACCGGGCAGGATAATGCGGTCCGCGCGTCGGACCTCGGACGGTTCGTTGGTAATGATCACCGAGGCGTTAAGGCCGGAAAGCTCGGCTGCGCGCAGGGCGGCCCGGGCAGCAGAGGCCAGATTGCCCCCTTCGTAATCGACAACAGCAATGGAGAGAGGCGGGGCCATAAAACCCTCCTGGTTCTGATCGTGCGGAAAACCGTGCCACTCCCCCGCACCGGGGCAAAAAACACGGCTGGTTGTCTATTGGGGCGGGACCATGTTCTGGCCAGAACATGGCGGAATCACACCCGCCGCCGGTTGGTTTACAGGACGCCTTTGGTCGAAGGAATGGCCCCAAGGGCGCGTGGGTCCGGCTCTACTGCCATACGGAGGGCACGGGCAAGAGCCTTGAACGCCGCCTCGGCAATATGGTGGCAGTTTTTACCAGCCCGCTGGTTCAGGTGCAGGGTGAGCATGGCGGACATGGCAAACGCCCGGAAAAACTCTTCCACCAGTTCCGTATCCAGCCCGCCAATACGGTCCCGGTCAAAGGTGGCTTCAAACGTCAGGAACGGACGGCCAGAAAGATCGACCACCGCCTCGCACAACGCTTCGTCCAGCGGCACAAGAGCCGAGCCAAACCGGCGCACGCCGCGCTTGTCGCCCAGTGCCTGCCGCATGGCCTGCCCCAGAGCAATGCCCGTATCCTCCACCGTATGGTGGCCATCTATATGCAGGTCACCCTTGACCGTTATATCCAGATCAAACAGGCCATGCTTGGCCAGAGCGGTCAGCATGTGGTCAAAAAAGCCGATACCGGTTTCAACCCGAGCCTTGCCAGTCCCGTCCAGAGTCAGGGCAATGGCAATATCGGTTTCGCTGGTAACGCGGTGAACTGTGGCGTGGCGCGATGTTGTCATGGTCCCAGCTTATAACCCAAGACCGGGCACAATGCCATTCCGCCGACTGGGCGGTATTTCAGGCTTCGGGCACAAGGTCTTCCAGCTCCTTCAGCCACAGGGTTGCGTTGCCATCAGAGGGGGCGCGCCAGTCCCCCCGGGGGGAGAGACTCCCCCCCGCCATGACCTTGGGACCATTGGGCATGGCCGAGCGCTTGAACTGGCTGGTGGTAAAAAACCGGAACATAAAGACCTTCAGCCATTTGCGAATAACCGGCAGACCGTAGCTTTTGTGGTCATGCGGCATAAAGCCCGGCGGCCAGACACCATGCCCGGCATCGCGCCAGACCTGTTCGGCCATAAAGGCAATGCGCGCCGGCCCAAAGCCATGACGCAGCACGTAATAAAGCGTGAAGTCATGCAGGGCATATGGCCCGATTGTTTCTTCCGTGCTCTGGCTGGCACCCGCCGTTGCGGGGATCAACTCGGGGGATATCTCGGTTGCCAGAACGGTGCGCAGCACGACACACACATCCGCCGGGAAATGCCCCGAGGCAATGCACCAGCGGATAAGGTGCTGGATAAGGGTTTTGGGCAGACCTGCATTCACGTTATAATGCGCCATCTGGTCTCCCACGCCGTAGGTACACCACCCCAGCGCCAGCTCCGACAGGTCACCCGTGCCAATAACAATACCGTTGTGCTGGTTGGCCAGACGGAACAGAAAATCCGTACGCAGCCCGGCCTGCACATTTTCAAACGTAATGTCATGCACGGGCTCCCCTCTGGCAAAAGGATGGTCCATGGTCTGGAGCATAAGGGTTGCGGCAGGCCGGATGTCCAGCGTTGCCTGCGTAATGCCCAGATGCTCCATCAAGGCACGTGCGCTGGCCAGTGTCTGCTCCGTGGTGCCAAAGCCGGGCATGGTGTAGCCACGGATGGCCGTGCGGGGCCAGCCCAGTTCGTCCGCCGTGCGTACCGCCACCAGCAGGGCATGGGTGGAGTCCAGCCCGCCAGAGACACCAATAACCATGCCCGCAGCCCGGCAGCTTTTAAGCCGCTGCTTGAGAGCCGAAACCTGAATGGTAAAAGCCTCAAAACAATCCTGCTCCAGCCGTGCCGGGTCCGCTGGCACAAAGGGAAAGCGCGAGAGCGGGCGCAGCAGACCCAGGTCAGATGTCGGGGGGGCCAGCGTAAACCCTATGGACCGCCAGAGAGTCTGAGGCTGGCCGCTCATGGCGGCACAATCGGCAAAGGAGCCAACCTGTGCGCGCTCATGGCGGAGCAATGTGAGGTCAATATCCGCCACAACGGCCTGTGCGCCTGTGGGGAAACGCTCACTTTCAGCCAGCAGCACGCCATTTTCAAAAATGGCGGTCTGGCCATCCCATGCCAGATCCGTGGTGGATTCGCCCTCGCCCGCAGCGGCATACAGGTAAGCCGCCACGCACCGCGCGGACTGGGAGAGGCAGAGCAAACTGCGGGTACGGGCCTTGCCTACGGTAATATCGCTTGCAGACAGGTTGGCCAGCACGGTGGCCCCGGCCATGGCCTGCGCTGAGGAAGGCGGATTGGGGACCCACATATCCTCACAGATTTCCACCCCAAGGCAAAAGCCCGGCACATCATGGGCGGTAAACAGCAAGTCCACACCAAAGGGAACATCCTGCCCGCCAAGACGCATACTTTGCCCACGCACGGCAGCGCCCGGAGCAAAGTGTCGTTTTTCGTAGAACTCACGATAATTGGGCAGATAACTTTTGGGCACCACGCCAAGAATACGGCCCCTGTGCAGCACTACCGCACAATTATACAGGCTGTTCCGGTGGGCCAGGGGAGCCCCAACCACCAGCACGGACAGCAGGTCCACCGTGGCCTGCGCCAGTTCCACCAGTGCGTTTTCCACCCCACGCTGGAGCGTGCTGTGCTGGATCAGGTCCTCAATGGAGTAACCGCTCAGCCCGAGTTCGGGAAAAACGCACAAGCCTACCCCCTGCTGGGCGCAGGTGCGGGCAGTGGCCAGAATCTGGTCCCTGTTGGCATACGGGTCTGCAAGAGTGACGGGTGCCGTGCAGGCCGCCACGCGCACAAATCCCTGATGGTACAGAGATCGGAATAAGAACGTGGTCACGGCTTTCCTTCCTTGCTGCGAGGAGCACTGTTCTGTCTAGCAGGCAGGCAAACCGACCGCCAAGGGCTGGTAGAGCGCTGCCCCATGACAGATGCGTGCAGTTGCATGCAAAAAAAGCGCCTTTCTTGCATTTTCCCTCTTGCACAATTGAGCGCTCCCCCATAAAAGGAGGCCATCCAATGCGGGCGTAGCTCAGGGGTAGAGCACAACCTTGCCAAGGTTGGGGTCGTGGGTTCGAATCCCATCGCCCGCTCCAGATTTTCCTGAAAAATTCTGGAGCTTGGATGAATACCAGAAATGTTCATCCTGCCGCATTGTTTACCTTCCCTATGATATTCGTAAATACTGCAATTATCCACCACGTTTAGTGCGGCTGATAGCATTGCCTTTATCTTTGGTTAGCACGTCTTGTGCAGTCATTGGACATATCCCCCCAGATTGCCTGACGTAGACCTTTGCGGGCGCGCAGCGCCATTCCCAATAGAAGTGTCCTCACACGGTATGGCTGCGTCTGGACCGGCCTAAAAGAACGGGGCTTACAGTAGTCCAACCAGCTTTCCCTTGCATTTTGCACGGCTTTTTCCTGCTTAGTTCGCCATACTAAAAACATGACCACACGAAGGGCGTGTGACTTCAGGCTGGCAAGACTTCCCTTGCTAAGAACCAGCCCCATTCTTCCTCACAATGCAGCAAACACGTAACCAAGGCGGGGTCTGGCGGCATATTTATGCCCGATGCACGTATGGCCGTATGGCCGTTTGTGAAAAAGAACCACAAAAACAGGCAGTTTTTGGAGAAAAAGGGGAAAGCCTCAGTCCTGACTGGGAACACTCCCACGACGGAATAAAACTCGCGTCAGGTCATCTTGAAAAAACAGTTTCAAATGATCCCGAATAAACTCCGGTAGGCTGGACTACTTTCCCAGCCTGACATCTGAACCACCAAAATCTAGGAAAATTTGGTGGGTGCACAAGGACTCGAACCTTGGACCCGCTGATTAAGAGTCAGCTGCTCTACCAACTGAGCTATGCACCCTTACAGCCATTGGGCTGAAGTGGGGGTCTTTTACCACCCCTTTTTGATAAGCACAAGCCTGAAAATTCAGGATTTTAACAAAGCCAGAACCGTATCCAACTGATCGAGACTTTTATAATGAATCTCCAGAGATCCCCCTTTGCGTCCATCAAAGTTAACGGCCACTTTGAGCCCCAACCGGCTGGCAAGATCACGCTCAAGGGCTGCGATTTCCGGGTTCTGGATCTTCTTTTCCTGAACCACTGGTTTGCCAGTCTGCTGCTCCAATGCCTTCTGCACCAAAGCCTCGGTCTGGCGAACAGACAAACCTCGGGCAATAACTTCAGCCGCGGCAGCCACAGGGTTGGGGTGAGACAGCAATGCCCTGGCATGACCGGCAGACAATGTGCCTTTTTTAAGCTCCGCCCGAACGGCATCTGGCAGCTTGAGCAGGCGTAACATGTTGGCAACATGGGGCCGGGACTTGCCAATGGCTCTGGCAAGGTCTTCCTGCGTCAGGCTGTAATCGTCCATCAGGCGGTTAAAGCCTTCGGCTTCTTCCACCGGGTTCAGGTCTGTACGCTGGAGATTTTCCACCAGTGCCGCAGCCATGGCATCGGCTTCGCTCAGGTCGCGCACATGCACGGGCACCTCATGGCACTGGGCCAACTGAGCGGCCCGCCACCGGCGCTCACCTGCAATAATCTGGTACTGGCCTTTTTTATCCGGGTCAGGGCGCACCAGAATAGGCTGCAGGATTCCCCGCTCACGAATGGAATCCGCCAGTTCTTCAAGAGCAGCCGGTTCCATAATCTGCCGAGGCTGGAATGGCCCGGCAACAAGAGCTTCAACCGGAAGGACGCTCACACCACCACCCTTGTGTTCGGATTCATTCCCTTTTGAACTCATGCCCGCTCCGGCGGCATCCCCCAGTAATGCGGCGAGTCCCCGGCCCAGTTTTGGGCGGGCTGCGGCTTTACTCCGTGGCGGCGTGCTCATGCCGTTCTCCTCATGATTTCAGCGGCAAGCGCCTGATAGGCCGTGGCTCCGGTTGCGCGGGGGTCATAGGTCATGACGGGTAGACCGTGGCTCTGCGCTTCGGAAATGCGGATATTTCTCGGGATAAGGGTTTCAAGCACATCATCGCCAAAAAAGCTGCGTGCGTCTGCTGCGACCAGTTCGGACAGATTGTTCCGTTTGTCATACATGGTCAGCACAATGCCTGCGACCTTAAGGCCGGGGTTCAGGTTTTTGGTCACATGCCCGATGGTTTTGACCAGATGCCCCAAACCTTCGAGCGCAAAAAATTCGCACTGCAAGGGAGCCAGTACGCCGTGGGCGGCGACCAGAGCGTTCAGTGTCAGCAGGCCAAGGCTTGGGGGGCAGTCTATGATAATATAATCTACCTGCTGGGCCAGTGGCTCCAGTGCCTCGCGCAGCCTGTATTCGCGGCCTTGCATTTCAACCAGTTCGATCTCGGCTCCGACCAGTTCCGTGTTGGCTGCGATAACCGACAGGTTATCAATCTCGGTTGGCTGCAAAAGATCATGCGCAGGTTTTTCGTGCATGAGCAGGGCATAAGTACCACCTTTCCTGGCATCGTAGCTGACACCAACACCGGTAGAGGCATTGCCCTGCGGGTCCAGATCCAGAAGCACAACGCGAGCGCCATCGGCTGCCAAAGCTGCGGCCAGATTGATGGCGGTGGTTGTTTTGCCCACGCCACCTTTCTGGTTTGCTACTGCAAGGATGCAGCAGTCTTTTCGATTTTTTTTAGCCTTCTGCACGATTAAAATTACTCACTTCCAGAATAACACCATCGGGGCTTGTTTTGCTGGGCCATGACCGGACATCAAACCGCCAGGTCCTAGCTGCCTCCTCAATCTCCTGCTCGGCCTGCCGTCCCTTCAGAAACAGGCCAACACCACCGGGCTCCAGTAGTGGACGCGCCCATGTAAGCAATTTATCCAGCGGGGCCAGCGCACGCGCCGTAACCACTGGTGCGGGAGCGACCTCGGTACAGTCCAGCCGACAGGGCAGGACGGTAAGTGGCGCACCCGTTATTCTGGCGGCTTCACGCAAAAACGCGGATTTACGCTGATCGGATTCGATCAGCACCCCCGGAATATTGGCCGCTATGCCCAGCACAATACCGGGAAAACCACCACCTGACCCCATATCCACAAATCGCTCATGCCCTTTTACCAAAGGTACAAGCTGGAGACTATCCAGAATATGCCGCTCCCACAGGTTATCCATATCCTTGGGGGAGACAAGGTTGATCCGCTCATTCCACTTTTTGAGCACAGCCATATAGGCATGCAGACGTTCTTCTGTTTCACGTGAAACAGTCTCGTACTCAGCCAACATGCACCTGCTCCTGCCCTTTGCGCAAATAGGCCAGAATCGCCATGAGCGCAGAAGGTGTCATACCGGGAATACGCTGTGCAGCACTAAAACTTTCTGGTTTAGCCTGCTCCAGCCTTTCCTTCATTTCCGTGCTCAGCCCACCAATGCAGGCAAAATCCAGCTGCGGCGGAAAACGGATTTCCGTTTCGGCTTCCAGTTGTTTGATTTCCCTATTCTGGCGGGTCAGGTACCCACTGTAGCGCGCCTGTGTGGTCACATACTGGCGTACCCGCTCTGGCACCTGCAAAAACCATGGAGCAATCTGCTCTACAACCGATGGATCAGCCCCATAGCCCAGAACCTCCAGCAAGCTCCTGCGCCGGCCATCCTGCGCGACCTTCATCCCCACGCTGGCAAGCTGCTGTGGCTGCCAGCCCTCGGCTTCGGCCTGCTCCGTTACGGTATTGATCTGCGCCAGTTCGTGCTCAAAAACCGCCTGACGCTGCGCACCAACACACCCCCACTCCACACCTAGCTGTGTCAGGCGGATATCGGCATTATCTGCCCGCAGGGTCAGCCTGTATTCAGCCCGGGACGTAAACATGCGATAGGGTTCGCTAACCCCCTGCGTTGTCAGGTCATCCACCATAACGCCAATATAAGCCTTCCCACGGTCCAGACTCACGCCAGACTGTCCATCTGCACAACGGGCGGCATTCACCCCGGCCAGCAGGCCCTGTGCACCGGCCTCCTCATACCCGGTTGTTCCATTAATCTGCCCTGCCAGAAACAGGCCGGGGCACTGCCGCAGTTCAAGCGATGTTGTGAGTTCACGCGGGTCAACATAATCATACTCCACCGCGTATCCGTACTGCGCGATCACTACGCGTTCCAGACCGGGAATGGAATGAATCATGGCATCCTGCACATGGGCAGGCAGGCTGGTGGAAATACCGTTCGGGTAAACCAGATGACCTCCCTCATGCTCGGGCAGAGCTTCGGGTTCGAGAAAAATCTGGTGGCTTGTCTTGTCCGCAAACCGCACGACTTTATCTTCTATGGATGGGCAGTATCTTGGCCCACGGCCCGAAATCCCTCCCCCATAGACCGCGGACAGGTGCAGATGTTCACGAATGATCTCGTGCGTTTTCTGCGTGGTCGCGGTAATGCCGCACACCATTTGCGGGTTGGTGATGGCCTGTGTCATGCGGCTGAAGGGTTCGGGAACAACGTCTCCTTTGTCTTCAGCCAGAGCGGGCCAGTCTATGCTGCTGCGTTCAAGCCTTGCCGGTGTACCGGTTTTTAAGCGCCCCATGCGCAGGCTCATGCCCCGCAGGCGCTGCGCTAGAGCTTTTGCAGGCTGCTCCCCTATACGCCCTGCTGGCTGGGACTGATGCCCGATATGGATAACCCCATCCAGAAACGTGCCGGTTGTGAGCACAACCGCACCGGCCTGCCATCGCCTGCCATCTTCGCATACAACGCCACAGACCCGTCCATCGTTCTGGCACAGCAGGTCTGCCACAGCGCCTTCCACAATATCCAGCCCCGGTGTTTGGGCAAGCAGGTCCTGTATGGCCTGACGGTACAGCATACGGTCCGCCTGCGCACGCGGCCCCTGTACGGCTGGTCCCTTGGAGCGATTAAGCAGTTTGAAATGAATACCGGCACGGTCTGCCGCACGGCCCATAAGCCCATCCAGTGCATCAATTTCCCGCACCAGGTGGCCCTTGCCTATGCCCCCGATCGCCGGGTTGCAGGACATGGCACCAACCGTGTGTCTGTTATGCGTCAGCAGGAGCGTTCTGGCCCCACACCGGGCAGCTGCGGCGGCTGCCTCGCACCCGGCGTGACCACCGCCAACCACAATCACATCGTAAGACCCTATCATAACAACGCCTGCACCATGCCCTTATTTGCCAATACAGAACTGCCCAAAAATGGCATCCAGCAGTTCCTCAACCCCTACATGTCCTGTTAACCGCCCCAGAGCCCGCATGGCCAGCCGGAGTTCCTCACCCCGCACTTCGGGCCACTCCTGCCGGAGCGCTTCTTCCAGACTGGCGCAGGCATCCTGCACCCCTGCACTATGGCGGGCCCGGGTTAACAGTGGCATCCCTGTGGACGATGCGGTTAACGCCAGCACCTTCTGCTCCAGAATCTGGCGTAGCGCATCCAGCCCCTCACCTGTTTTAAGGCTGACAGGAATAACACCAACGCCCTCTACCTCTGCCGGAAGGTCGGCCAAGTCAAGCTTGTTCCCAACAACAAGCGCACCGGGGAAGATACTTTGTGGTATCTCGGAGGCTGCAAACATCTGCACAACACAGTCAGCCTGTTTCACGTGAAACAAAGCACGACGCACACCTTCGGCCTCTATGTCATCCTCAGTCTCACGCAGGCCAGCAGTATCAACAAACGTGACCTTGATCCCCGCCAGACTGCCCACAATTTCCAGCGCGTCCCTCGTGGTCCCTGCAATGGGGGAAACAATGGCGGCATCCCGTTCCGCCAGCCAGTTCAGCAAACTGGATTTACCTGCATTGGGTGGGCCTGTAATGGCAAACACCACCCCACGCCGAATACGCTCCCCACGTTGCCCATCGGCAATATGCTGCTGCATCTGCCCGATAAGCTGGCGGATTCCTGATCGGATTTCCTCCTCCACCTCAGGGGGGAGGTCCTCGTCAGGAAAGTCTATCAGGGCTTCCTGAAAAGCCAGAAGCTTTTTCAGCCGTTCTGACCATCCCTCATAAACACGGCTCAGTGCACCATCGGCCTGCGCCAGCGCCTGCCTGCGCTGGCTTTCGGTTTCCGCAGCCACCAGATCGGCTATGCCTTCGGCCTCCACCAGATCCATCCGGCCATTGATAAAAGCCCTGCGCGTAAATTCACCCGGTTCCGCAGGACGTGCCCCAGCATCCACCAGAGCATGGGCCACAGCCTGAATTATGGCAGGCCCTGCATGCAGGTGCAGCTCAAACCCATCCTCCCCCGTATAGCTTTTGGGGCCGGGAAACCACAGAACAAGGGCTTCGTCCAACAAGGTGTCCTGCACATCCGCCTGCCGCCATATGCGGCGTAAAACAGCCTTGCGTGGTGGAGGCAGCACACCACAGAGCTTTACCAGAAGGTCCGCACTCCCTTTGCCACTCACACGCATAACGGCAATAGCCGCGCGCTCTACACCTGTAGACAGAGCAAAAATAGTGTCTTCCCCCTGATATCCCACCGTACTGTGTTCCTTACTGTTTTGTTCAAGACAACACCGTGTTTTTAGTGCAGTTTTGTCCGCAAACGTAGATTTAAAAAATGATAAAAAACGGCCTATATGGAAAGTGCTCGCAGCACCACCACACCCTGCCTGCTTTTGTCCCGCCCCACTCTGTTGTTATTCAGAAAGTGCCTGACCCATGCCTCAGCTTTCCCTCCACTCTCCTTTGGGACCACTTACCCTGTCTGAAGAAGATGGAAAAATCATTTCCCTGGATTGGGGCTGGGGACGGGACCAGACCGAAACACCACTCCTCTGCCAGGCACGGGACTGGCTGGACCAGTGGTTTGATAACCCGTCCGCCCTAGGCGCCTTTCCCTTTCCGCTCGAACCCTATGGCACGCCATACCAGAAAAAAGTCTGGACAGTTTTGCAGACCATCCCCACAGGATCGACCATAACATATGGCGAACTGGCACAAAAAGCAGGTGGCAGCCCCCAGTCCGTAGGACAGGCTGTCGGGCGCAACCCTATTCCCATTCTTATCCCGTGCCACCGCGTGCTGGCGCGCAATGGGCTTGGAGGATATTCGGGCGATGGTGGCGTAGATGACAAAGTCTGGCTGCTTGAACTTGAAGGGGTGGCACTCCCTCAGCGGGCCTGAACAGCCCCCACAGGTTGCCAATGCTCCCGCGTAGCAACCTGTGGCTCTGGCCTTAGCGTTTATCGCAGTTTTGCGTTAAATTGTTGTAAAAATAACCACTTTTACAATTGAACATTGCTGTTCCATCGCTCCCTTCCACATTCTGGCTGGGCGGTGGTGCGCTTTGTGTCGCCGGATATTGCCCATAATCCGGGTTGGCATAATAGGATGGCGGAGCATAGTAGCTCTGCTCCGGTGCCTGCTGTGGTGGTGTTCCCTCTGGCATGGGCCGCGGAGGAACCTGCTCAGGCGGTGCATATGACCCGCTATATGTTTTTACGTCCGCCATACGGCCATAGGCGTATGGCATGGACCACCCCCAGCCCCAGCCAGCCCAGTAAGGGCTCCAGTAGGGGTTACCCCAATACGGATTCCAGCCGCCATAGACCCTGTACCCGCCATAAGGGTAAGGGTACCCCCAGCCACCACCGTAATAGCCGCCCCAGCCCCACCCCCAGCGCGGGCCTCTGTCCCATCGTCCGGGACCATGCCAACCGCCATAGCCCCCCCTGTGCCAGCCACCGGGACCACCATAAAAATGGCCACCCCAATGCTGTGCATAAGCATGACCGAAAGAAAGATGAACTCCCGCCAGCAGCAAGGCCAGAAGACCTACCTTTACCGTATGTACCTGCTTCATTCCTACGCCCCCACTCTTGCCTGCTGATCAGGAGACAAGAAAATCTTGTTCTAATAATGGGCATGATCAGGAAGGCTTTCCAGCATGGAATTCCCTCTTTTCCAGTATGCCAGAAAAGCTGCCTCTGCACGATTCACCTTGCATATATTGAATGCCTGGTATACATTTTGAACAATGGAGAAAGCGGCGGGTCTTTAGACACCATTCCGCTTTTGCCCCCTAACGAACCCAAATTAGGAGGCCGGACACATGGCATGGAAAAAAGCAACTTTTGTCTCGCTCTGGCTCGCGGCCCTGAGCCTTGCTATCTGCTCCACATTTATTTTTATAACATGCGGACTTAAATTTTCTGTCTTCCATGCCGGTTTGGCCGTGCACTGGCAGGATTTTACAGATAATTCCGCCCTGTCGCGGTTCCTGTGGCAATCCTTGCCGGAGTCCGAGCAATGGTCGGACTATGCACTCTCGCTCCCCGGTCTGGTCGCCAGTGCAGCTTTTATGTCCAGCGTTGTACTCGGATATTTTGCCGCATTGCAGTTTGAGGAACTGAACAAGGGCATTCAGGCGGATCGACAGGCCGATATGCGCCGGTGGGAAAACCTTCTGGTCGGGCAGATGCAGGAGGCGCATCATCCCTCCCTGTTCGCTGCCAATACCCTTGTGGACAGCCATTACACCGCTGTAGCCAAACGGGCCTGAACAGAACTGCCTACTACAAAAACCCCCTCATGCTCTTGGAACGCATGAGGGGGTTTTATTGAACAAATCAATGATTTTTAAAAATGATGCGACACTATGGAACGCATCGTCTGTATTTTATAGGAATTGGATTTCGTCGGTGCCGGATGTTTCTGACGTGCAAAAACGCAGTGCTCCAAGAGCAGCACACAGGGAAGACTGATTTTTCCAGAAAAGCCATGGTCGGAGTGAGAGGATTCGAACCTCCGGCCCCTGCGTCCCGAACACAGTGCTCTACCAGGCTGAGCTACACTCCGTTATGGCTGAATGCGCTATACATCTCTCTTGCTTCATAAGCAAGAGAGGAAATGCATGAACGCCCTTGTTTTACAGGGCAGACATCGGCAGATCATGCACCTGGTCCGCCATGACGGAGCACACTAGAGCAGCCGATATGTCCGGCACGACCTGCAATAGCGCCCGAGCTTCGGCCGAGGCAAACCCCTGACTGACCGCCATATCCAGCATGGCAACCATGGCGTCCCCCCAGCCGTCCACATTAACCAGCAGAATGGGCTTTTTATGCTGACCAAGCTGCTTCCAGGTCAGAATTTCCATTGTCTCATCAAACGTGCCAAATCCACCCGGAAGAATCCAGAATGCATCGGCCCGTGCAAACATGATCTGCTTGCGGACATGCATGGAGTCCGTCACAATCAGTTCAGAAATCTGATCATGCATCTGTTCACGGGTTTTCAAAAACTCCGGGATAACCCCTGTTACCGTCCCACCGGATTGAATAACGGCATCTGCCACCACGCCCATGAGTCCATTGGCTCCACCGCCATAAATCAGTCGAATGTTTTTTTCGGCTAATGTTTTGCCAGCCAGTTCCGCTGTCTGCCTATAAACAGGATTATCCCCCATACGGGAGCCACAAAATACCGCAACGGAGTGCACAGTTAAGGACATATTACGCCTTCTCCCAGAAATTGTATTTTTGTAAATTTTAGCAATTCAAACATACGGGCAAAAAATAATCCATGTTTTTACCACAGGGTTTTCAAACCCTGTTTTCAGGTTACAAGGATTTATATAAAACGCAAATCCGGGCTTTTCATAGAAAAACCAAAACCATGCCCTTCATAAAAAAACAGAACTCCGGCAGTATGAAGAAATCATATAATATATGAAATTCCATTATACTCTATGATTGTTTTCAAAATGGTCTGACAACGACCATAATCACGATAATCATCATCAGCACAGTTGGGACTTCATTGGCCAGCCTGTAAAATTTTTCCGAATGCTGGTTATTGTCCCGTGCGAACTCCCGGCACCACCGGCCACACAGGCCCTGAAAGCCAAACATAAGCAGTACACACAGCAGCTTTAAATGCCACCAGCCCGCCATCCAGTCCACCGAGCCCGGTGTTAGAACCAGCAAGACGCCAAAGAGAAGACTGGAACACATGGCCGGTATCATAATGGCCTTGATCAACCGGCGTTCCATGGTTTTGAAACGCGTATTTTCCGCAGTCCCGATCTCGACCTGACAATGATACACAAACAGCCGGGGCAAATAAAACAATCCCGCCATCCATGCCATGACAGACATGATATGAAACGCGACAAACCATCTGACCCACGGAAGAAGCATGTCAAAAACCATTATGATGCAACCTTGATCAGTTTGGAAAGGAGATGAGGAAAGTCAGATAATTTCTCTATCCTTTCAATCCCTTTCCAATCAGGAACCGCTTTTTCCGGCGCGCGGAGCATAACGCAGGCCATACCAGCATCAACAGCTGCCCTGGCACCGGGATCACTATCCTCAAGCACCACGCACTCCCATGGCAGAACGCCTTCTGCTTCAGCGGCTTTCAGATACACATCCGGTTGAGGCTTTGGCACACCCATATCCCGCGCGGAGTGGATACGCCCATCAAAATAGGGGGAAAGGCTGGTTTTTTCAAACTTTACATCCATTTCCTCACAGGAGGAATTGGACGCAACACGTACGGAAACACCCAGCTTTTGTACCGCATCAAGCATGGCGTGTACACCGGTAATGGGTTCTACACCTTCCTTCATGGCCACAACAAAACGCTGCTGCATTGCTGGCTCCCACCCAGCGCCAAGCTTTTTACCAGCATTGCGCTCGATCATAGGCTGAATGGTCGCCAGAGACATGCCCGAAAATGTGTGCACCGCCAGAGCATCAGGCACATCCCATCCGGCCTCTCGCGCCGCCTGTGCACACAGGCGGCAACAGGTTTCCTCGCTATCAACCAGCACACCATCACAGTCAAAAATGACCAGTTTGAGTGGCCCGCGAAAAACCTGAGAGAGAGCCAGACTCATCAGGGCGTTTCCCGCACGGTTCGGACAAGATCAGCCACATGCTCCACAGGCGTTTGCGGCAGAACACCATGGCCAAGGTTAAACACATGGGCACGTCCCCGCCCGGCTTCACGCACCTGCAGGGCTTCACGCCGCATGGCTTCTCCCCCGGCCAGTACGGCAATCGGGTCCAGATTGCCCTGTAAGCCCAACGTTTCTGGCACCATCTGGCGCACGGTCGCCATATCGGCTCCGGTATCGAGTGCCAGAACGTCCACACCCGTCTCACGCGCGTATTCTGCGGCCATCACACCAGCAAGGCGGGGAAACCCAACAACTTTGACGTGCGGGTAACGGGCTTTGATGGTCTGTACGATCTGCCGGCTGGGCTGAATAACATGGCGACGAAATTCCGAAGGCGGCAACAGTCCGGCCCATGAATCAAACAGCATGACAGCTTCTGCCCCGGCTTCAATCTGGGCACACAGATAGGTTGCTGTTGTCTCGGTCAGCAGGGTCATAAGCCGGTCAAAAAGTGCAGGTTCGGAAAAAGCCATGTTCCGCGTTACAGAAAACTCACGCGAGCCACGGCCTTCAACCATATAACAGGCTACGGTAAACGGAGCACCCGTAAAGCCGAGCAATGTGGTTGCACCAGGTTTGGCAACCCCAATGCTTTCTGGCCCATCTACGGCCTTGCGCAGGCGGGACAGGGTTTCCAGCACAGGGGCGGTTGCCTCTGCAATGCGGGCGGGGTCCAGTGCGTTAAGATCCTGTTCGGAGCGGATGGCACCAAGAACCGGGCCTGCGCCTTCCACAAATTCAAGGGACTGACCCATAGCCCATGGCAGGATCAGAATATCCGAGAACAGGATTGCTCCATCCATGCCAAAGCGACGGATAGGCTGTAAGGTCAGTTCCGTTGCAATGTCGGGGGTCATGCAACGGGTCAGAAAATCCGCCTGCGCCCGCATGGCGCGGAATTCAGGCAGGAACCGGCCAGCCTGCCGCATCAGCCACATCGGAGGGGGCCACAGAGCCTCCCCGTTCAGAGTTCGGAGCAGACGTTTGGCGGCGGGAATATGTGTTTGCGTTGTCATGAGCAGAAGTCCTGCACGTCTTTGTCCGCGCTGTCCACGCCCCTCTTCCTATAAAAAAAGAAAGAAAAAGATTTGATGAGATATGAGGGTACTGTTGATAACGGGGTACCCGGCATTCCAAAAATGTACCCCATCTTTCCCACACTGTGTACAGATTGAAGACCCTTGCAAAATAAAGGCTTTTTGGAGTTATCCAGAAAACATCCAACCACCCCTGTGTACAACTCACCGGTTCATGAGAGTTGCAGGTTGTGCCCGGTACTCGGTACGGCCATGTTCTGAACTCCGTACAATCCACATGTACCCCGGTACTAAGGGAAGTACTCACAGCCCCATTTTTCACCAGTACCTGAAAGAGACTCGCTTCCGTGACTGATTTAGTACTAATGCCGACTCTAATACAGAACAGAGCGGACAAACTGCTTTTGGCCAGTGGTTCTGCTGCTAGGCGGCGTATTCTGGAAAATGCCGGACTGGTCTTTGATGTTGAAGTGTCAAAGGTAGATGAGGCGCATCTCAAGCACGAAGGCTTACGGCAGAACTGGTCTGCCGATACGGTCGCCCTTCGCCTTGCTGAAGCAAAAGCACTCTCGATTCAAAAAACCGATCGGTTTGTGATCGGGGCGGATCAGATGCTGAGTTGTGATGGCACATGGTATGACAAGCCGGAGGGAGTGGCTGGGGCTCGCCAGCAGTTGCTTGAACTGAGGGGGAAGACGCATACCTTACATACTGCGGTCGTGCTGTGCCGGAATGGGCATATTCTCTGGCAGCATGTTGCCAGCCCAAAGCTGAGCATGCGTGCATTTTCACACGCATTTATGGAAGAGTATCTGACGCTGGAGGGAGAGGCCTGCCTTGGCTGTGTCGGCTCTTACCGTCTGGAAGGTCCGGGCATACAGTTGTTTGCTGCAATAGAGGGTGATGCTTTCGCCATTCAGGGTTTGCCGCTCCTTCCCCTTGTTGCGGCACTGCGTGAGATGAAAGTGCTTCCAGATTAAAAATTAGGGCTTGTCAGCATTTTCAGGAGGTTGTAAGAGGCTCAACACACACCGCAGGACTGTTGTAGGACAGGGCAGTGTGTAACAGAACAGTGGGGCCATAGCTCAGTTGGGAGAGCGCTTGAATGGCATTCAAGAGGTCGGCGGTTCGATTCCGCTTGGCTCCACCAGTTCTTCTTACTAAGCCTCTGAAAAATAAATGTTTTTGTTAGAGCTTGGAAGCCGTACCCCACTTAAAACTCCCCTTACGATAGCGCTTATTTAGTGCTGTGATTACCCAAATTTGAGGTTTGTTGGGTTGTCACCGCGCGTTGCTCCTAGGCTCAGGACTCATAACCAGAACATGACTGTTGCGGCGAGACAGACTGCCGAGAAGAAAACCGTAGGGCATCTGTCGTAGCGCGTGGCGACACGCCTCCAGTCCTTGAGCCTGCCGAACATGATTTCGATGCGGTTGCGGCGTTTATAGCGCTGCTTGTCGTGTTTGATGGGACGAGCACGGGATTTCCGTCCGGGAATACATGGCTTGACCTCTTTCGCCTGAAGAGCCTCACGGAACCAGTCGGCGTCATAGCCCCGGTCAGCCAGCAACCATTGGGCCTTTGGTAATCTGTCGAGAAGGGCTGCTGCCCCCGTGTAGTCGCTGATCTGACCTGCGGTCATAAAGAAACTCAGAGGTCTCCCATTGCGGTCGGTCACGGCATGAAGCTTCGTATTCATGCCACCTTTGGTGCGACCGATCAGGCGACCAGGCCCCCCTTTTTTACCCGCAGGCTCGATGCTGTGCGGTGCGCTTTCAGATAAGTCGCATCAATCATAATGGTCTGCAGCTCGGCTTTCCCAAGAGTCAGACCGTCCATCATCCGGGCGAAAACGCCCATGGCTCCCCACCGTTTCCAGCGGTTGTAAAGCGTCTTGTGCGGACCGTATTCCCGGGGTGCATCACGCCAGCGCAGACCATTTCTATTCACGAAAATGATCCCGCTCAACACACGACGGTCATCAACACGAAGTTTGCCATGGCTCTTCGGGAAAAAGGGTCGCAGACGCTCCATCTGCTCGTCCGTCAGCCAATACAGGTCACTCATCTTCAGTCTCCTCAAGGAGCCCGAATCACAACCTGACACTCATATCAATGGGTCCTGAGCCTAGAAGCCGCAGGCGTCGAGTTCATTGCTGAGAATGGTGGCGGGGCTGGGGTAAGGCTGAGGAAAGTGAAGTGTTAGTTCGAGATAAATAAAGGGTAAAATCTAACGTCTGCATGTAGCTGGCGTAATGGAATACGACAAAAATTAACCAGAACAGTTTATTTTTTTTACCCAGACACTTGATTTAACCCATCAGGTTGATTTATATAATCTAGACCCCAACAGGAGGTGCCAAGGAATGGTGACAGAATTTGGAAAGGAGCTTCGAAAGATCCGCATTGACCGTGATGAACGGTTGATGGATATGGCGGACAAAATCGGAAAATCCTCTGCTTTTATTTCTGCAGTTGAAGTCGGAAAAAAATCTCCGCCGCATGGATTCGAAGACATTATTGCTCAGGCTTACGGTTTAGCCGCAGATGTCGGAGAGAAACTAAAACAAGTTGCTGACAGAGCACGTAAGAGTTTCACTATTGAGCCATGCAGCATTTTAGGACGAGATACAGCAGGCCTGATGGCGAGGCGTATGAATGAATTATCTGAAGAACAATTAAGTGAGATTCTGGCTATTCTCAGTAAGGATAATAGGTGAGTAGAAACAATGAATGGAAATGGTTTTATTGTTCCCCCTTTAAGCTGGTCTAAAATTGAGAATAATACACTCAAATGGCGCAGAATTTTAGGATTGGAAAATGATCCTTTTTTTTCCAATAATGGAGGTTTTGGAGAAAGTTCTCGACAATAAGCTTAATTTTTTTGATTTAATTATTGTAGAAAATCAAGAAATGGGTAGTGCCGAGGGGTATACTGATTAGTTAGGTAAAGCGATTTATCTTCGAGAAGATGTATATCGACGTGCATGGGAAGGTGAACCTAGAGACCGTTTCACTGCTGCTCATGAACTAGGCCATTGGGACATGCATACAAATGTACAGTTGGCTCGGGTTCAACCGGAACAGAGTGTTCCTATCTTTAGGCAAAGCGAACCGCAAGCTAATCAATTTGCTAGCGGGTTGCTTATGCCTGCTAGATTTTTTTCTGCGGAAGATACTCCGGAAACCGTGATGCTAAGACATGGGGTCAGCTATCAAGCTGCAGCCAATAGACTGTCATATTTGCATCGCAAAAGGAGGATTCTTCCACAAAAAAATAAAGACCTGAGGATAAATCCTCAAGTCTCTACTTTTCCTGCTGGGCAAGGGGCTAGCTGGTAGGAAAGCCACAGAGCACCAACGAGGTCTCAACAGCCGTACAAGTGGTACAGGTTGGATGCTCTGTCAAGGCAAATGTCGCCCCAGAGGAAGCGTGATGGTGAAGAAACCTTTACCGCCAGCGCCGCCAGGATATCGCTATATTTTCCGTTCATGGCGGAAATGTGCGAAATCTGGCAAAGTGCTTTATGCTCGTAATTTCGGGCTTAAGGCTTGGCCGATTTTGATCCCGGTCTAAAATAATTTACGAGGGAGATATTTTTATCTCCCTCGTATTATTATGCTGCTTTTATTTTTATAATTATCTTGAGATATTGAGTGCAGTAGCATGTAATTTTTCTGGGCTGTATACTTTTAAATTAGTGGCTGAAAATTATACGCACAATGAATTTAGACGCCGTACCACAATTACGGTCACGCTCTCCGGCCCGTAGCGGCGCGACAGGTTGGCGTCCACAATCTGGGCATCATCTTTCCACGCGATACCGTTTAAGGCATCAGCCGCGGTCTTCATCTGATTGTCTATGTCTGGCCTACTGGTTGGGAGTATGCGCCCTGCCAGTGCATCGGCGGTTTTCTTCCGGCTCCATGACGGAGGTGGTGCAATGTTGATCGTTAGGGAGATATGAAGCGGCCCGCTCAGGCATGGCTTGCCAATCTGCTCTATGGCGTGGCGCTGGATATGCTTTTCTGCCTGCACCGTCTTGGCATCGGTAAAGGTGCGTCCGTTCCCAAAGCGGGGGCGGCTCTTGGCTCTTAGAAGACCAGGGATGATGATACGGTAAATAGGCTGTTCGGATGCCGTGGGTTCCATGCCGGAATCATAGTACAGGGGCGGTGGTCAGTACAATAGAAAGTGGTCGCCAGAATTGCGGCGCAGAGGCTGGAGCAGGCGACCCAAATTGGAACTGCAAGGCAATCCAAACTGAAAACCAGAGGCGGACCCGTAACCCCGTTACCTCCTAACAATGCAACGTTCTGCTCTAAATTGAGCAACGCGCGTATCTAACTATGCAAGGCATGTCGGTTCGGCCAATCATTCCACTTCTATCTTGCATATGATACCATAAATCAGTATCATTTATGTCATGAAAGCCAAGCATCGCCGTACGTTGGAACTGATCTTCAAGCGTCCCGTATCCGGCAACGTGCCGTGGGCGGATATTGAAGCACTCTTCGTGTCCCTCGGTGGTGAGGTTTCAGAGCGCGAAGGTTCCCGCGTTGGTGTGTTCCTGTTCGGTGAGGTGCGCGTATTCCATCGGCCTCATCCCAAGCCGGATACAGACAAAGGGGCTGTTGCATCCATACGAAAATGGCTCGAAGCAAATGGGGTGACACCATGAATAATGTGATGGAAATTGGCGGCCATCGGGCTGCCATTCAGTTTGACCCGGAAATCGGTATGTTCCGTGGCGAGTTTCTGGGCCTCAACGGTGGGGCAGACTTCTATGCTGACAGTGTAGGAGGCCTCCAGCAGGAAGGCGAGGCATCCTTGCGCGTGTTCCTTGAGATGTGCGCGGAGAAGGGGATTAATCCGGTCAAGCACTACTCGGGCCGGTTCGTGGTGCGCCTGCCTGAGAATGTCCATGCGCGCGCCGCTGAAATTGCCGCCGCTCGTGGAGTAAGCCTTAACCGGCTGGTGCAGGATGCGTTATCTCAGGTGGATTGCTGAACCGCGCACCATTCAGTTATCATCTCCCGCCGTTTATCAAACAGGTCACCTCGCCTATAAGCGGCTTCCACTTTGTCACTGATGGCATGAGCCAGAGCCATTTCAGCTACTTCCCGCGGGTAATCGGTCTCCTCGGCGGCCCAGTCGCGGAAGGTAGAGCGTAGGCCATGCACGGTCACTTCTTTGCCCGTCTTCATGCGAGAGGCTGGGACGGTCCATATCTTGGCTGCCAGATCAATTTCCGGCCAGACGGCGTTTCTGATCTTACCAGAGCGGCCAGCAGTCAGGTAGGTGAAGCAGACGGCTTTTGCTGCCATGCCATCGGCTTCGGCCAGATTTGCCATACTGTGGGCAATGTCTTTTCTCGGTATGGCTGGGTGTTCAATTGTAATGGTAGGCAGACGCTATTTACTGGCGGTAGCCTGTGTTTGGCAGCATGGCATGAGCGGATATTGACCGTTCTTCATGTTCTTCGGTGGTGAGGGGTATTCTTCTAGCTGCCCCACCTTTCTCATATTCAAACTCGTGAGAAAATAAACATGAACGATCATCTCAGAAGCAGGAGAGGTATGGTATCTCTCCTGTTGCTATTGGCATGTAATGTTTGTGACAATGGAAAACAAAATTTTTAGGTTAACATTTCTTTCAGCTTCATAATTGCAGCACCTGTAGACCGGGAGGCTTCAGCGTATGGAGTATGTGCCTTGAGCATTGCCGTGGCTTCGTCATAATATCCGTCATTAATAACCTCGGCGACCTCACCAGCGGCTCTATGAAATTCCGCATGTTTTTGCCGACAGAATTCAAATTCGGGCATATTCTTGTAATCCTGCCTTGCCGGCCCGTACAACCATTTCCCCAACATGCAACAGTTATCTTTTGCTATTGTCTGAGCATCCAGCTTCTGCCGCCGCATGATTGCAGTACGGAGTTTGGCTTTCCATTCGGCATGTGCAATTAACGCTGAACTTAAGTCAATTTGACCATGCAGAACCGCTGGTTGACCGTCTATACCTTCAAACTGATTGATAAAGCATTGTAGTGTATCAGTTTCTTCCGCCATTTTACTGATTGTGGATGCCGACTGCTCCACCATGGCTGCATTTTCCTGCGTAATCTGATCCAAGGTGCTGACTGCCGTATTGATTTGCTGGAGTCCGGTTGCCTGCTGTTGTGCCGCTACGGCCAGTCTCTGGGTCAGGGTATTGATCTGATTTATATTGCCAACAACATTTTTTAACGCTTCCTGACTATTCCCTACAGACTGCACGCCATGTTCAATTTCGTGACCGGCATCACCAATCAAACGCCGGATTTCTTTTGAAGCGACTGCGGTACGTGCAGCCAATGCCCTGACTTCACTCGCCACAACGGCAAAGCCTGTTCCGACTACGCCTGCTCTGGCTGCTTCAATACTGGCATTAACAGCCAGTATATTTGTCTGGCTGGCAATATCGTTGATGGTTCCTATGATATTTTCAATTTTACTTGACGAATCTTTAATTCCACACATAACAGAAACGGTTTCTTCCATAAATCTTCCTGATTCAGAAAGAATATTCTCTGCATTTTTAACAATATCTCTTACAGTTTCTGCATCTTTTGCGGTACTTTTTACCGCATCCGTAATTTCAGAAAGAGCCGAAGCGGTTTCTTCAAGGTTTGATGCCTGACTTTCCGTTCTTTTCGCCAAATCCATGGTTGATTTGCTGATTTCATGACCGCTTACATAAAGATGCTGGCTATTGTTATTGATAACACGCAATGTGCCCTGAAGGGTCTCCATCATCACGTTAAAATCGTCACATAAGTCTTGAAATTCAGCAGGAACCGGCGTTGGTATGCGATAAGTCAAATCAGCGGCTGATAATGCGATAAGACCTTCGTCAATATATTTTGGAACGCCAGGATCGACGTGCTGTTCAACTTTTACTTCTATCTCTCTATTGCTCTGTCTTGAATGAGAGATAACTTTCTCTATCTCATTCCTGATAACTTCCGATATAGTCTCTTTAGCCCGCTGCAAATTCACACGGTTTTTCCCAGAAAACAGTGCTTTAGGCCATTCTCTTTCAATGATCGTGTCAATTTCATCAATCAGTTTTACAGCAATCTCATTCATCTTGTGGGAATCCCATTAAGTGTAAAATTATTTTTATTGATTGTTTCTTTGATTGATTTATTAACACTACTTCATAATCGGACCCTTTCGTAAGTGAAAACAAAAATTTGCTTTCACTTTGCATTTCCTGGCCAGTCTGCCATTTTGCAAATCCTTCGCAACAGATAAGGGACTTTTAAGCAAAAAATATCATGGGTCTGTACGGACCTGATAGCCGCCATATGACGGCCGTTCTGATATCCAGCATCCTTTTTTAATCCTGTCGAAATCATTTGTGTCCGATTTCTCAGAAACCGTGCACCTTTTCCCGCAGAAAATTCTGTAACGCTATCAATGACATATGCCCTATCCGATGCGACTGACTTACCCTTGTTAGGAACTGCCGAAAGGGAGGAGCCTCGGTTATATGGCTCGGGGTTGAACTGATGACAAGAGGGTTGAAATTTTCCTTCAGGTCTCTTCTGTGATGACCGGCCATCTGAGCGGGCAAACGGGCCAGCAGCATGGTGAATAGTCCCGGATTATGGGGAGAAGGTCTGATGGTCATTACTACAGAGTAATTGCCGATATCACGGTGCATTTGCCCGTTCAAACTGGCCGCCTGTGAAGGTGTAATGCCTTTTTTCAGACATATCCGGGTGGCACTGTTCCTGACAGGCAGGGTGTGTGGCGCCTTGCAGCTTGGTATTGATGAAGGCGGAATGATGAAAAAAGCATTGCTGGCAACAACACTGGTTATAGGCCTTGCTGCGTTTACCGGGGCTTCGGCTCGGGCGGACAGTGCGGCTCCTCCTGTTGGGGCACCTCCCCCTCCGCCGGAATGTGGTGGCATGCACCATGGGCCGGGTGGGCATATTCTCAGGCTGGACGGGATCAAACTGACCGCCGAGCAGAAAAAAAAGATCAAGGCTGTATTTGATGCCAATCGCCCGGAAGACCCCAAGGCAGGTATGGAGCAGGCGCATGCTCTGCAGGAGCAGATCCGTACCGTGCTGACAACGCCGGGTCCGGTTGATCAGGCTAAATTGCAGGGTCTGGAACAGCAGATCAGTGCGTTGCATACGCAGCATGCCCTGCATATGCTTCAGGTTGAAGCCCAGATTCATGACATTCTGACCAGCCAGCAACTCAAGCAGATTGCCGAGCAGCCTGAGCACCCGCCTGGTTGTGGCAGCAAAATGCCGCTACCACCCAAGCCTGCCCAGAGTGGCAAGCCAGAGTAAGCCAGATATCAGAGGCTGCCGGTTCGTCCGGCAGCCTTTTTTGATAAGATACGCTACCCGAGCAGGAGATGCCCGGTTTTAGGTGGTGGACAAAAGCGGAGTGGCGGGAGAAAAAAAGACCCATTCTTTCTCCGGTAATTCACGAGATGACATCTTCTCCCACGGCCCCGATATCCTCTTTTCCATTCAGGCTTATTTTCCTTCTGGGGCTGGTCACGGCCATTGGGCCATTAGCGACAGATATGTATCTGCCCGCTTTCCCATCGGTTGAGCATGATCTGGGAGGTGGGGCCGGGTCTGCGCAGTTTACGCTGGGGGCGTGGTTTTTGGGGCTGGCGCTTGGCCAGTTCTCTCAAGGTCCTCTGTCTGATCGGTTCGGGCGCAAGGGGCCGCTGGTTGTGGGGCTGGGTGTGTATGCACTGGCCTCTGCCGGGTGCGCGCTGGTCAGTCATTACCACCTGTTCTGCGTGTTGCGTTTTATTGGTGCGTTTGGTGGGTCTGCCTGCGCGGTTATTCCGCGTGCAATTGTGCGGGATGTGGCAACAGGCAAAAAAGGCGCACATATTATGGCGCAACTGACACTGGTTTTTGGTGTCATGCCTGTTCTTGCTCCGGGGCTGGGGAGCCTTGTTTTAAAAATTGGTGACTGGCGGTGGATGTTCTGGATTGGCGCGCTCTACGCGGTTGCGGCCATTATGGGTGTGCTGCTTATGTTGCCCGATACGCTGGCGGTTGAGAGGCGTATCCGTTTCCGTCCAGTGGAAATTTTATGGCGTTATCAGGGGATTTTGCGTGAGCCTGTCTTTTTTTCCAATGCCCTGATCACAACATTTTCCACTTTTGTCATGTTCGCCTATCTGGGCAGTGCCCCTGTTCTGTTTGAACAGAGGTTGCATTTTTCGCCCGGCGCGTTCGGGCTTTTTTTTGGTGCCAATGCGGCGGCTTTTATTCTGGGCACCCAGATCAACGGGCGTTTGATACATCGTGTGTCCATGCCTGCCCTGTTGGATGGGGCTATTCTGTGGGCCTTTGTGCTGGGGTGTGCCTTTGTGGCTCTGGCCTTGGCTGGTGTGGCCGGGGTTGGTCATCCATGGATGACCTGTCTTTTTATTGTGGGATTAACCGGAGCTTTGGGGTTTATTGGTCCCAATGGCACGGTCATGTCCTTTTCCCGCCATGGGCATCATGCGGGGAGTGCTTCAGCCCTGCTGGGGACCATGCAGTACAGCTTTGGCGCGCTTAGCAGTGTGCTGGTTGGCCTGCTGCCCGGAGGAGGCGCCATACCAACCGCCATAGGCATGATGACCGGCGTGATGGGTATGGCCATAGGGGATCTTCTGCGTCGCAGAACATCCCACCTGTATGATGCAGAGCATTAACGTCCCGCGCTATTTGGATTTTTGTACCTGCCCGTTGTCCGACCTGCCGTAAACAGCCTGCGCCTGAGGCGTAATGGTATGGCCATCTTCCGTAAGCATTGGGCCAGCAGAGCCTCCCCCATCATACATGGGGGGCAGGACTTCGTAGTGGTCTTCGGGTTTGGGTAGGGTATCCGGTTTTTTTATGCCTGCGGCCTGCTGGGCTGCATCCAGTTTTTCCTGCCGTTCGACATCTCTTTGTGCGGCCCGTGCTTCTGCCGGTGCGGCCTCGGGTAAAAAACGACCGGGGCGTTCGGGGGGGAGATCAATATCATCCCCCTCAATCAGATGATGGCAGCCTGCCAGCAATGGAGCGAGCAGGAGCAACCCCCTAAAACAAGCACTGTTTTTTTTTCCCAGAAGCATGGGCAAATCCGAGGCAGAGGGAAAAAAACGTCAGTCAGCCTTCAATACGGCGGGCTTCATCAGGCAGCATAACGGGAATGCCGTCAAGGATGGGGAAGGCCAGTCCGGCTTTTTCGCTGATCAGTTCATTGGTCTGCGCGTTAAAAACCAGTGGGCCTTTGGTCACGGGGCAGACCAGAATGGACAGAAGGCGCGGATCAAGCGGTGCTGTATCGGACATAAAACGGTTCCCACATCATTATTGTCAGGAAGGAGGGCCTTCCTGTTCCGGACCGGACAGGTCTAGCAGTGTTTGCAGGACCCGCACACGGTCTGTCAGATTTTCTGCATCCAGCAATGCCTGTTTTTCCGCCGGAGGGAAAGGACAGATCATGGGTAAAGTCACCAGAAGCAGGCTGTCGTCCATCTGTTCTATCAGGGACCAGCGGGCATTCAGCCCTTTTTTTTGAAAATAACTCTTCAGCGAGTTCAAAAGCTGGGTCCGGTCAAACGGTTCGGATGGAATTTCGTTCAGGTCCCCCGCAAAGGAGGATACGTCAATACGCGCAACCCGGTACCCACGGCGTAGCCCCGTCTCACGCAGCAGGCGGAAGCGGAGCAGGCCGGTCAGGGTCATGGCGTAGGTGCCATCGGCCCGTTCGGTCATGGATGTCAGGCGACCAAGGCAGCCAGTGGTATAAAGGGGCGGTGCTTCGTTCCCTTCGTCCTCATCTTCCTGCCAGCGGGGCTGGATAAGGCCGATCAGCCTGTGTGATGCCAGAGCATCTTCCACCAGTGCAATGTAGCGGGGCTCAAATACATTGAGCGGCAGCTTGCCCCGTGGCAGGAGCAGCACGCCACTGAGCGGGAAAAGCCCTACCTCTGGCGGAATATCCGCCAGTGTCATGTCCCCCAGCCGTGGAATGCGGCGGGGAACATCATCATCTACAAACAGGGGTGCTGTGCGGGGCAAGGCGCGGGTCAGGAGAACAGGAGGGAGGACAGGCGGCGGCGGGACAGAACCGTGGCGGGGTCATCGTTCCCCCATGCTTCAAAAAAGCGCAGGAGCTGCTGGCGGGCCGCGCCATCCTTCCAGCCCCGGTCGGCCCTGATGATGTGGAGCAGTTCGTTTGCGGCATCCTCCCGCTTGCCTGCGGCGTTCAGGGCCGTGGCCAGTTCACAGCGGGCTTCGTAGTCTTCGGGGTTGGCGTCCAGCCGTGCCCGAATGCCTTCCATGGCTTCGGCTGCCTGACGGCCTTCCCTTTTCAGCTCAAGGGCTGCACGGGCTCCGGCAACTTCCGGTGCATCCGTAATTTTTGCGGGTACATCGGCCAGTGCTGCGGCTGCGGCCTCTTCATCATCAAGGGCCAGCATGGCGCGGATCAGCCCACCCCAGGCTTTGGCGTTTTCGGGTTCCTCGCCAATAACGGCGGAATACATAGCTGCGGCTTCGGCGGGCTGGCCTGTTTCCATGGCCACATCGGCTTCGTGCAGTTGCTCGGTTGCGGGCAGAGTGCCACCCCCGCTGGCTTTGAGCAGGGTTTCCACAAACTTTTTCACTTCACTTTCGGGCAGAGCCCCCTGGAACAGGTCCAGAATCTGCCCTTTCCAGAAAGCGGCCACAAGTGGAATGGACTGGAGCGGCAGACCAGCCTGCGCCAGTTGGCCAGCAAGGCCGCGGTTGGCTTCAATATCAATTTTAACCAGCCGTACCTTGCCTTTGGCAGCGGTGACAACTTTTTCCAGAATAGGGGTCAACTGTTTGCACGGACCACACCATTCCGCCCAGAAATCTACCAGAACGGGCACGTTCCGGCTGGCGTCCATAACGTCGTGCATAAAGCTGGCCTGCGTACCATCGGTAATGACAGCAGCAGCACCCGAGCCACCAAAACTGTTATCCGAGCCCGGGGCTGGCTGACCGATCAGATGCTCCATCTGGTTCTGTTCCTCAAATTTCTGTCACGCAGGCAAAATGGCGCCTGTCGTGCTTTTGGCCACAGTACATCACTTGTGCCTGTAAATGGTCAATCATGTTCGCAAGCGCAATGGTCAGAATGGCCGGTCAGGGCATTTTGCATGGCGGTTCCCTCTGGTGTGTTTCATGGATTGCATAGGGATGGATTAAAGCGCCATAATAGAGGACAAAACAGGAACGACGGTAAAGAGCTCTTCATGACAAAATCAGGTCTTCGAGGTCAGCACAGCATTCGGGTGCGTGGGGCGCGTGTCCATAACCTGAAGAATGTTGATATCGATATCCCCCGTGACCGGCTGACCGTCGTAACCGGGCTTTCGGGGTCGGGCAAATCCTCTTTGGCGTTCGATACCATTTACGCGGAGGGCCAGCGCCGGTACGTGGAGAGCCTGTCCGCCTATGCGCGCCAGTTTCTGGAGCTTATGGGCAAACCCGATGTGGACTCCATAGAGGGCCTGTCCCCCGCGATTTCCATCGAGCAGAAAACAACATCCAAAAATCCGCGCTCTACTGTGGGTACGGTCACGGAAATATACGATTATATGCGTCTGCTCTGGGCGCGGGCAGGTGTGCCGTATTCCCCGGTCACGGGCCTGCCTATTGAGGCGCAGACCGTAACCCAGATGGTGGACCGTATTCTGGCCATGCCCGAGGGCACGCGGCTTATGTTGCTGTCCCCCGTTATCCGGGACCGCAAGGGTGAATACCGCAAGGAACTGGCCGAACTCCAGCGCAAGGGTTTTACCCGTGTGCGGGTGGATGGCACACTGTACGAAATTGCAGAAGCCCCCAGCCTGAACCGCAAACTCCGCCACACGGTGGAAGTGGTTGTGGACCGCGTGGTGGTGAAACCCGGCGTGCAAACCCGTCTGGCGGATAGTCTTGAAACCGCGCTGACCCTGAGTGATGGCATTGTCTATGCCGAGGAAGTACTTAAGGACGAAGAGCGCGAACCGGAAAAACTGGTTTTTTCATCACATTTTTCCTGCCCTGTCAGCGGGTTTACTCTGGAGGAGATAGAACCGCGCCTGTTCTCCTTCAATGCGCCGCAGGGTGCCTGCCCGGCCTGCGATGGTCTGGGGGTGGAAACATACTTCAACCCGGTTCTGGTTGTGCCCGATATTGCACTCTCCCTTAAAAAAGGTGCTATTGCACCGTGGAAAGATGCAAAATCTCCCCTTCTGGAGCAGACGCTGCAAAGTCTGGCACAGCATTTTGGCGTCAGCATGGATACCCCCTGGCGCGACCTGCCGGAACAGGCCCAGAACGGTATTCTGTATGGTGTGGAAGACGATATAAGCTTTACCTATCAGGATGGTAAAAAAAGCTATGTTGTCGAACGGCCGTTTGAAGGGGTTCTGACAAGCCTGCAAAAAAGACTGGCCAATACGGAGAGTGCGTGGGTCAAGGAAGAACTTTCCCGTTATCAGTCAGAAAAAGCGTGTCATGTCTGCCATGGTGCGCGCCTGCGACCGGAGGCCCTGTCTGTTCGTGTGGCGGACAAAACCATAGCGCAGGCCTGTGACCTGTCCATTGGTCATGCGCTGGGCTGGTTTGACACGGTTTTGCCAACCCTTACTCCCCAGCGGGCAGAAATTGCCCGGCGTATCCTGCGTGAGATTCTGGAACGTCTGAAATTCCTAGATGATGTGGGTCTGGATTACCTGACCCTCTCGCGCGGGTCAGCCACCCTTTCTGGCGGGGAGAGCCAGCGTATCCGTCTGGCAAGCCAGATTGGCTCGGGGCTTACGGGGGTGCTTTATGTGCTGGATGAGCCGTCCATCGGGCTGCATCAGCGCGATAACGCACGCCTGCTGGGCACTCTCGACCGGTTAAAAAACCTTGGGAATACACTCATTGTTGTCGAACATGATGAGGACGCCATAAGAAGCGCTGACTGGCTGGTGGATATGGGGCCAGCAGCCGGGGTCAATGGTGGTCAGGTCGTGGCACAGGGCACACCGGAGCAGGTTGCCAAAAACCCTGATAGCCTGACTGGCGCGTACCTGTCTGGTCGTAAGCGGATTGAGGTGCCCCAGCAGCGCAGGCCCGTGAACAAAAAACGGATGCTTACGGTGGAAGGGGCAACAGGGCATAACCTTAAAGACGTAACCGCGCATTTTCCGCTTGGTACGTTTACATGCGTAACCGGTGTTTCGGGGAGCGGCAAATCAACCCTGGTGATTGATACGCTTTACAAGGCGCTCTCACGCCAGCTTATGGGGGCTGCTACCTCGCCCGAGCCGTATAAAAAAATCAAGGGTATGGAACTGCTGGACAAGATTATTGATATTGACCAGTCCCCCATTGGCCGCACTCCCCGCTCCAACCCCGCAACCTATACGGACCTGTTCACCCCCATCCGGGACTGGTTTGCCGAACTGCCAGAAAGCAAGGCCCGTGGGTACAAGGCGGGTCGTTTTTCCTTCAATGTCAAAGGGGGACGGTGCGAGGCCTGTCAGGGCGATGGCGTGCTTAAAATAGAAATGCACTTCCTCCCCGATGTGTTTGTTACCTGTGATGCCTGTAAAGGTGCGCGCTATAACCGCGAAACACTGGATATCCGCTTCAGGGGCAAAACCATAGCGGATGTGCTGGCCATGAGTGTGGATGAAGCCTACCCGCTCTTTTCCGCCCAGAACCGGATCCGCGACCGGCTGGCCATTTTGCAAAAGGTTGGTCTGGGCTATGTGGCGCTTGGCCAGCAGGCGACGACCCTATCGGGTGGGGAGGCGCAGCGCATCAAACTTTCCAAGGAGCTGGCGCGCAGGGCTACGGGCAGAACCGTATATATTCTGGATGAACCCACAACCGGGTTACATACAGAGGATGTCAGAAAACTTCTGGAAGTTTTGCATGCACTGGTCGATCAGGGGAATACGGTTATCGTGATCGAGCATAATCTGGAAGTTATCAAGACTGCGGACTGGATTATAGATGTGGGGCCAGAAGGGGGTGATGGTGGTGGCGCCATTGTTGCCGAAGGCACGCCAGAAACCATTGCCGCATGCAAAAAAAGCTATACGGGCCAGTTTCTTGCCCCTCTTCTGGTGCAGTCATAATGAAAAAAGCATGGTTATGCGGTCTGTTTTCAGGGGCACTGGCGGTATCTCCCCTGCCAGCGCAGGCCCAGTGCCTGAACCTTGCCAGAAGTGTTCTGTTTGAAAAACTGACATGGACCGAAATTGCTCAGGATATATCCTGCGGTTTTACAACCATTATTGTGCCTGTGGGGGGTACGGAGCAGAGTGGGCCGTACATAGCCGTTGGCAAACATAACAGCCGTGTGCAGTTTCAGGCTGAAAGAATAGCGCGCCAGTCCGGCAGAACGCTGGTGGCTCCTGTGGTGGCCTATGTGCCGGAGGGGGGTACTGCTCCGCGTACATCGCATATGCGTTTCCCCGGTACCATTACATTACCGCCCGATGTGTTTGACAGAATGCTGGCCTCCATTGCCGAAAGTTTTCGGGTGCAGGGGTTTAAGCTGGTTGTCCTGATCGGTGATCACGGTGGCTACCAGAAAGATATGGAAAAACTGGCTACGCAACTGAATGTGCGGTGGCAGGCCACGGGTGCACGGGTGCTGTATGTGCAGGATTACTACAATGTGATCCCCCACCAGTATAGCGAATGGCTCCGGCAGAATGGCTACAGGCTGGATGTGGGCCAGCATGCGGATATAGGCGATACATCGCTCATGCTTGCGGTTGATCCATCCATGGTCCGGGAGGAGGCCCTGCGGCATGCGCCCAACCCGTCAGCGGCGCAGGGGATTTATGGTGGAGACCCGCGGAGGGCCACGTCCACACTGGGGCAGCCCGGTTTGTCCATGCAGGTGGATGCGGCCGTTAAAGCCATTGATGATGCACGCAGCAAATAAATACGTAAAATAACTTGCCTATAATAATAAATGAAAGATTTTAACCACCCCCGAATAGACGTTATTTACGCCGCATGATAAGTGCGGAGCCGTATCAGGAGTTAAAGTGATAACAGGCACAGAAGGGTCTGGGTTATGGGTTTTAAGCAGTATCTGGTTGCGGCGGTTGCCATTGTTGGCTTAGGTGCTGGCAGTGCGTCTGGTTGGGCGCAGGATGTTGGTGCTCCGTCCAAGGGCGGGGGCCACACGGCGGCTCCTCTGGTGCAGACCATTCCTGGCATGCCTCCAGTCTCCAACCCCGCCAACCTGTACAGTGAAACAGGGAGCAGTCACATTGCGCCGGAAGTGGCGCGGGATCTGGAACGGGTTTACGTTCCCAACCTGCGTTCGAACGATGTGTACGTCATCGACCCGGCCACCAATAAGGTGGTGGACCGCTTCCCCGTAGGGAAAAGCCCCCAGCATGTTGTGCCGTCATGGGACCTGCGTACCCTGTGGGTCACCAACAATGCGGAAAGCACCGTGCATGGCAGCCTGACCCCCATTGACCCGCGTACGGGTCGCCCCGGCCCGTCCATTGCGGTGGATGATCCCTACAACATGTATTTTACGCCAGATGGCAAATCGGCCATTGTGGTGGCCGAAGCGCGTAAACGTCTGGACTTCCGTGACCCGCACAGCATGCAGTTGCAGCAGTCCATTGATGTGCCCGAGTGCAAGGGCGTCAACCATGCCGCTTTTTCCATAGATGGGCGCTACGCCATTTTCACCTGCGAATTTGGTGGCCATCTGGTCAAGGTGGATATGGTTGAGAAAAAGGTTCTGGGGTATCTCAAGCTGTCCAGTGGTGGCATGCCGCAGGATGTTCTGGTCTCCCCTAACGGTAAAATCTTTTATGTTGCCGATATGATGGCCGACGGCGTGTTTCTGGTGGATGGAGATACATTCCGCGAAACAGGCTTTATCCACACGGGTCTGGGCGCACATGGGCTGTATCCCAGCCGTGATGGTACAAAAATGTACGTTGCCAACCGTGGATCCCACCTGATTCATGGGCACCCCCACAGTAAGGGGGGCGGGGTTTCGGTTATTGATTTTGCTACAAACAAGGTTGTGGCGACATGGCCTGTTCCCGGTGGTGGCAGCCCGGATATGGGCAATGTCAGCGCAGATGGTAAATCCCTGTGGCTGTCTGGCCGGTTTGATGATGTGGTTTACCGGATTAACACCAAGGACGGGAGCATGATCAGCATTCCGGTTGGGCAGGAACCGCATGGCCTGACCGTATGGCCACAGCCGGGCCGGTATTCCATTGGGCACACGGGTATCCTGCGTTAAAAACCATCGGGTTTTCTGGACGGATCAAAAGCCTTTCCTCATAATGGAGGAAAGGCTTTTTTGTTTTAGGGGGTAAACGTGGTGGATCGGCAGAACAATCAGGCTTTGCAAAAACTCTCTCCTGATCGTTCTCTTTCCGTGGAGCAGGAGCGGCTGTGTCAGCAGGTTGTCCGCTTCTGTCAGGACCATGTTGGGCAGGGGAATGCCGTTTTTGTTATTGAAGGCGATGCAGGAACAGGAAAAAGTATTGTTATCAATAAAATTTTTAACCTAATACAAAAACTGTCCCGACAAAAATCAGATGTAAACCTGTTAACAGGGACAAAAAATTATCTTTTGGTCAATCATCCCGAGATGATGAAACTTTATAGAAATATCTCGGAACATTCACGTTATGTAAAAAAGAAAGACTATGAACGCCCGACGACCTTTATCAACACCATGCACAAAACCGGGCAGGTAGCGGATGTGGTTCTGGTGGACGAGGCGCATCTTCTTTTAACAAAACCCGATAAATACAACAGGTTTGCACAGGACAATCATCTGGAAGAGATTCTGAAATGCGCAAGGGTTGTTGTGCTGGTTTTTGATGACAGGCAGGTTCTCAAGTTCAAAAGCCATTGGACAAAGAGTATGCTGGAAACGGTTCTGGCCCAAAAGCAGGTTCAGACCTGTCAGCTTAAAAACCAGTTCCGTATGCATGCTGGTGCACAGACATGTGCATGGATAGACGCATTTTGTAAAAAGACCATTCTTCCTCTTCCCCATGATCCCTCTTTTGACTTCAGGGTTTTTGAGGATGCGCAGGATATGTACGATCTGGTGCGCAGGAAAAATACGGAGTTCGGCCTCTCCCGCATGGTGGCAACGTATGATTACCCCTACCGGCTGGATGGTCAGGAGCATTTTGTAACCGAAGGGCGCTTTCGGCTTAAATGGGACATTGCCAGACCCCAAGCCCGCCTGCCATGGGCCGAACGCGCCGATACGATCGATGAGGTCGGCTCCGTTTACACCGTGCAGGGGTTCGACCTGAATTATGTTGGTCTGCTGCTTGGTCCATCCGTCAGGTACGATGGTGCGGCCGATACCCTGATACTTGACCCGACCCGGTATGAGGATGGCGCAGCTTTTGCCGGGCGCAATGGTATTGCCCAGCCCGGACAGACCATGGAGCGGATCATGCTCAATGCGATCAATGTGTTGATGACGCGCGCGGTCAGGGGGCTGTATATTTACGCGCACGACCCCGCGTTAAGGGCACGTCTTGTCCAGCTTCGGGCCGGGTAAGGGGGTAAGGGCGTGGGGCTGAATGTCGTGCATAGCATGGCAGCCTTGTGTGGATGTCGGGTGGGAACGGCCCAAAACAGCTCTTTCTGGCCCTGTTCCGGGGGCCGGTGGCACTAAAATTTTCATACAGAACTTGTTCTGTCCTCATTCTGGTGCCAACTGAAAGATAATCATACAGGTTTACCCTACAGATCGGACATTTCCGCCATGTTTATCGAAACCGAAGGCACCCCCAACCCCGCAACGCTCAAGTTCCTGCCCGGTCAGGCCGTGGTGGGGGATGCGGGCACCATAGACTTTATTGATGCCGACGCCGTGGCCGGGCGTTCGGTTCTGGCCGATGCGCTGTTTGGCCTGCCCGGTGTTGCCCGCGTGTTTTTGGGGAATGACTTTGTCTCCGTCACCAAGTCCGACAGCGCGGACTGGGAGGAACTGCGCCCGCTGGTGCTGTCCACCCTGATGGATCATTTTGTGGCGGGCCTGCCGGTTGTTGCCGAAGGTGTTGCTGTTCTTGAAGACGACATTGCTCCAGAAGATGTGGAGATTGTTGTCCAGATCAAGGAACTGCTGGACACGCGCGTACGCCCTGCCGTTGCGGGCGATGGTGGGGATATTGTTTTTCGTGGGTATCGCAACGGGATTGTGCGCCTGACCATGCAAGGGGCATGTTCTGGCTGCCCCTCCTCCCGCGCAACGCTCAAGCATGGGGTGGAAAACATGCTCAAGCATTACGTGCCAGAGGTTGTCTCGGTCGAACAGGTGGACTGAGCAGCCCCCGCAAAGGTGGCTCTTTCCGGCGCGGGATGCTTGCCTTAAAAGAGGAAGGTCACGCGCCGGAGCAGGCTGGCGTAGCAGGAGGCAGGACAGAACATGTTGGACGCAAGTGGGTTAGAACTGCTGTTTACAAAGGCGCGAACCCCCCTGCGCTGGACGACCCGCCCTGTGGAGGAGGCCTTGCTGCGCCAGATATATGATCTGGTGCGTATGGGGCCGACTTCGGGCAATTGCTGCCCTGCCCGCATTGTTTTTATTACAGGCTCCAGTGGGCGCGAAAAACTGCGCCCTGCCCTGTCCGCAGGGAACGTCAACCGGGTTATGGGGGCCCCGGTTATAGCCATACTTGCCCATGACCCGCTGTTTTTTGAAGAGCTTCCCAAGCTGAGTCCGGGGGAAGAGCTGCGCTCCTGGTTTGCCGCCGATGTCGGCTTGTCTGAGGAAACCGCTTTTCGCAATGGCACGTTGCAGGGTGGGTATATGATCATGGCCGCCCGCGCCCTTGGGCTGGATGTTCTGCCCGTTTCTGGGTTTGACCAGTCCGTGGTGGAAGACGCTTTTCTGGCCGAATGGGGCTGGCGCGCCAACTTCCTGCTCTGTCTGGGGTATGGGGACTTCGCAGGCCAGCCCGAGCGGGCTCCCCGGCTTGAGTTTGATCAGGCCTGCCGGATTGTAGATTAGTGGTGCAGCGTATTCTGGTGCTCGACGGGAGCCCCGCGGGCGATCATGCCTGTGGCACGGCGGCCTGCGTTACCAATACAGATGGCGTGTTGCAGGTGCTTGCCTTTAGGCAGGAGGCTGGCAAGCAGGCAGCAGAAGGGCTTAGCCTGCTGGCAGCACAGGTTTTGCAGCAGGCTGGCTGGTCACGCGCACAGGGGAGTGCGCCGGATCTGGTTGCGGTTGTGGTGGGGCCGGGGTCTTTTACCGGCCTGCGGGCGTCCTGTGCTGCGGCGGCAGGGTATGCCGTCGGTGTGGGGTGCCCGGTTGTGGGAGTCACGAGGGCAGAGGCTCTGGTCCCGGAGCTGGATGCCGCCCTTGCCGCCCAGCCAGCTCCCATGGCAGGCTGGCTGGTGGTGACCGCCGCCCGGCGTGGCCGCGTCTTTGTGGAAGACAGGCTGGGCGCGCGGGCCGTAACCCTGGCAGACTGGTCCGCTCCGCAGGGTCAGTGGCTGGTTGCGGGTGAAGCCCGCGCTGATCTGGTTTTTCCCTCCGCGATTCTATGCCCGATTACCCACCCCGATGTAGAGCAGGTTGCCGCTACGGCCCTGCGCCGGATACGTGGGGACTTGCCGCCGCGTGGAGCACTGCCCGTTTACGTGGACCCGCCGGAGGCCAAACTGCCAGCCAATGGGTTGCGGGCTGCTCCGGTCTAATGGGTCTGCCGCAGATGCAGCTTGTGGGGGTGGGGCACGCGGCTGTGCTGGCCTGCCTGCATACGCAGTGTTTTGCCCCGCAGGAACAGTGGGACACAGCCGCCATGCTCGGCCTGCTCGGCTCGGCCGGTGTTTGTGCCGGGCTGGTGCTGGTGGGGGAACAGCCCGCGGGGTTTGTCATGCTGCGCTGCGTGGCGGGGGAGGCAGAAATCCTGACCCTGTGCGTCTTGCCTGCGTACAGAAGGCAGGGGCTGGCCGCGCAGTTGGTGGCATGGAGTCTTGCCTATGCCAGAGTGCAAAAGGCCGAAATGGTTTTTCTGGAAGTCTCGGTCGGGAACCCTGCGGCACAAAAGCTGTATGAGCAGGCAGGGTTTGAGCAAAAAGGCCTGCGCCGGGCCTATTACCCTGATGGGGCTGATGCCCTTGTGCTTGGGCATGTTCTGGAGTGTCGCGGGTAAGACCCATGCCGCCGAGGGTGCCGTGCGGCATGGGGGTCTGGTTTATGGGGCTAGACTGCCCCGGTTTTTACCCGGTTGCTTACAGGGCGCGGTTGCCAATATCCGTCCGCCATACCGCACCATCCCACGTAATGGCCTTAACACCGGCATAAGCGCGCTTCTGGGCGTCTTGCACCGTGTCCGCCAGAGCGCAGACAGCCAGCACACGCCCGCCTGAAACCACCAGTTCTCCTGCCATGTTCTGTGTGGTGCCTGCCTGAAAAACCCGCACCCCTTCCAGAGCATTGGCTGTGTCCACCCCATGGATCACGGCCCCTTTTTCCGGGCTGCCGGGGTAACCCCGTGCCGCCATGATCACGCAGACCGATGCCTGATTGGAAAACGTAATGGGGGCCACGTCCAGCCGGTCCTCAGCCAGTGCCTGCAAGGCGGGCAGCAGGTCCGATGTCAGGCGCGGGAGCAGGGCTTCGGCCTCGGGGTCCCCAAAGCGCACATTGTATTCGATCAGCGATGGTCCGTTTTCGGTCAGCATCAGTCCGGCAAAAATAACGCCCCGGAATGGCGTGCCCCGGCGCACCATTTCGCGCAGCATGGGGCGTACAAGCAGGTCCAGTGCGGCTTCCTGCTCTGCCCGGGCAAAGCCTTTTGGGGGGGATACAGCGCCCATACCCCCGGTATTGGGGCCTGTATCCCCATCTCCGATGCGTTTGTGGTCCTGTGCCGCACCAATCAGGCAGGCGGTTTCCCCCGCACAGAAGGCAAAGAGCGAAACCTCTTCCCCCACAAGGCAATCTTCGATCACTACGCTGCGCCCGGCATCGCCCAGTGCGCGACCTGTCATCATATCCGTAATGGCGGCCTCGGCTTCGGCTACGGTTGTCGCAACAACAACGCCCTTGCCCGCAGCCAGCCCGTCGGCCTTGACCACTATGGGCGCGCCTTTGCGGCGCACATAGGCAATGGCGGAGGGCGCATCCGTAAAGCGTTCCCATGCCGCGGTGGGAATCCCCGCCGCATCGCAGACTTCCTTGGTAAAGCTCTTGCTGCCTTCAAGCTGGGCGGCGGCCTGCGTGGGGCCGGCACAGGGCAGGCCCGCCTGTGCGCAGGCATCGGCCAGCCCTGCGACCAGTGGCGCTTCGGGGCCGGGCACCACCAGATCAATCTTCTGCTCGCGGGCAAAGGTTACAAGGGCTGCCACATCATGCGCGCCAATGGGCACGTTGGTTCCGCAACAGGCTGTGCCGGGGTTGCCGGGGGCAATGAACAGCGCGGAAAGTGCTGGGGATTTGGCCAGTGTTTCGGCCATGGCATGTTCGCGGCCGCCTGAGCCTACCAGAAGTACGCGCAATTCTTTTCTCCTGCTGTTCATGTCTGCTCTTTCAGGGCGAGCGTCTGTAGCATAGGTTATGCGGATGCACGAAGAGTTTGGAGCCGCCTCCCCATCTGGCGGCAATGTCCCTGAATATACGGTTTCGGAAATTTCCGGCGCAATCCGGCGTACGCTGGAGGGGTCGTTCAGCCGCGTGCGCGTGCGTGGTGAAATTACGGAATTCAAACGCTACCCCTCCGGGCACATCTATTTTTCGCTCAAGGATGAGCAGGGCAAGATTTCCGGCGTGGTCTGGCGTGGCAGTGTAAGCCGCCTTGGGCTGGTGCCTGAAAACGGGCTGGAAATTATTGCCACCGGCAAGGTCTCCGCCTATGGCGAGCGCTCAAGCTACCAGCTTGTTGTGGAACGCATGGAATATGCGGGTGAGGGCGCATTGCTCGCCCGTATTGAACGCCTGCGGATAAGGCTGGGGGAGGAGGGACTGTTTGACCCCGCCCGCAAACGCCCCATTCCCCTTCTGCCGCGCGTGATCGGGCTTGTTACATCCCCGCAGGGGGCCGTGCTGCACGACATCTGCACAACGCTCAGGCGGCGCTTCCCCCGGCCTGTGGTGGTGTGGCCCGTGCCCGTGCAGGGTGAGGGGGCCGCAGCCCAGATTGTGGCTGCCATTAACGGTTTTTCCGCGCTGGATGGCACAGGGGCCGTGCCTCGGCCCGATGTGCTGATTGTCGCGCGTGGTGGCGGCTCGCTCGAAGACCTGATGGCCTTTAATGATGAAGGCGTGGTGCGGGCGGCCGCAGCCTGTTCCATCCCCCTGATCTCGGCCGTAGGGCATGAGACGGATACAACCCTGATCGACTTTGCATCCGACCGCAGAGCGCCCACCCCCACAGCGGCGGCAGAAATGGCCGTGCCTGTGCGGAGCGAACTGCTGGCCGAAATTGAACATCGCGCCGCCCGTGCCACAGGCGCACTGGCCCGGCAGATGCAGACCGCCCGCCTGCGGATGGACAGGGCGGCCGCTGCGCTACCGGACCTGCCCGGCCTGGTGCAGACCGCGCGCATGCAACTGGATGACCGTGCCCGCAGGCTGGACGTGGCCCTGCCTGCCCTTGTCCGCCGCCGCAAGGCGGACCTTGTGGCGGTGGAGCGGCACATGCCTGCGGTGGAAACACTTCTGTCCGGCCGCAGAACACGGCTTGCCGTATTGGGTGGCGCGTTTGTGGGGGGCATGCAGCATACCCTGCAACGGCAGGAAGTGCGGCTGGGCGGCTGCCGCGTGTCCTCCGCTCCCCTGATGGCGCTTTTGCGTGAGCGGCGGATCGCGCTGGCTGGAGCCGCCGGGCAACTGGAGGCCGTATCCCCTCAGGCCGTGCTGGCCCGCGGTTATGCGCTGGTCACAGCAGATGGCCACCCCGTGACAAAAGCCGCAGGGCTGAGAAGCGGACAGCAGGTTGACCTGACTTTTGGCGATGGCTCCTGCCGGGCCATTATTGGTGGCCAACCGACGCAGGGCCTGCTGGACCTGTAAGCCTGATGTTGGGCTCAGGCGTGTAACCGGGTTATGCTGGCCTTCCCTGCAACTGTGTGGGCAACAAGCCACCGCGTGCTGAAAGACTGAAGAGCGCATGTTCATACCTGTTCGTATTCCGGCTTTGGGGTCTGTCCTTGTGCTTGGGCTGCTGGCCGGGTGCGCCAGCCAGCCCACCCGTATTCCCCCGCAGAGCTTTGCACCGGGGCTGAGTGCGCCAACCTCGCCCCCTGCGAATGAAAGCCAGTTGGTGAATGACCCCTCCGCTCCTGCCAATACACCCCTGTGCGGGGTTGCTGCACGGGAGGCCGTGGCCATGGCAGTGCAAAACTACCCCCAGCCACTGGCTGTAGGGGGGAGTTGCGTGCGCAATACATGTTACAATACCCAGACCGGCACCTACATTGCCGCAGACGGTACGCAGAGGGTCTGCCGTTAGGCGGGCCTGAAGTGCTTTGTGCGACAAATGCCGCCAACAAACCCTTTTCCGGGCGGCAAATTGCTGGTAGGGGAAAAAGCAGTTCGCGAGAGTGACGGAACTGGTAGACGTAGTCGACTCAAAATCGACCGCCCTTACGGGCTTAGGGGTTCGAGTCCCCTCTCTCGCACCAGACTTGTCCCTCCCTCTTCTCGGCCAAGGTTATGAACGCCCTTTCCCCTTCCGCTTCGTCCCGTCCGGCCATTCGCCCGCTCAATCCCTGTTTTTCATCCGGACCGTGCGCCAAGCGCCCGGGGTGGAGCCTTACCGCGCTGGATAAGGCGCTGGTTGGCCGCTCTCATCGCTCGCCAGAAGGGCGTGCGCGGCTGAACGAGGTTATTGTACGCTCCCGTAAAATTCTGGGTGTGCCCGAAGGCTGGCGGGTAGGCATTGTGCCTGCGTCCGACACGGGTGCGGTGGAAATGGCCCTGTGGTCCCTGCTGGGCGAACGCCCGGTGGACGTGCTGGCGTTTGAGAGTTTTTCCGCCCTGTGGGCGCAGGATATCGTAACCCAGCTCAAGCTGGACAAGACCCGCGTGCTCAAGGCCGATTACGGCCAGTTGCCAGACCTGAACGAAGTCAACTGGGCGCATGACGTGGTTCTGGCATGGAATGGCACCACCTCGGGCGTGCGCCTGCCATCTGCTAATGCCATTCCCGCCGGGCATGAAGGGCTGGTGATCTGCGATGCCACCTCCGCCGCCTTTGCCATGGATCTGCCATGGGACCGGCTGGATGTGGTAACATGGTCCTGGCAGAAAGCTCTTGGGGGCGAGGCCGCACATGGCATGATCGCGCTTTCGCCGCGAGCTGTGGAACGGCTTCAGACCTTTAAGGCACCCCGCCCGCTCCCCAAGATTTTCCGTATGACCGCCAAGGATGCGCTGATCGAAGGCATTTTTAAAGGCGATACCATCAACACCCCTTCCATGCTGTGTGTGGAAGATGCGCTGGACAGCCTGCAATGGGCGGAATCAGTCGGAGGGCTGGAAGGGCTCAAGGCCCGGTCTCAGGCCAATCTGGCGGCTGTTGCCGCATGGGTTAAAACCACGGACTGGGTCTCCTTTCTGGCGGAAAAGGAGGAGGAGCGTTCCTCTACCGCCATTTGCCTGCGGATTATCGCACCATGGTTTCTGGCTCTGGAGCGGGACCGGCAGATGGCAACCGTCCAAACAATGCTGGCTGTGCTGGATAAGGAAGGCATTGGCTTTGACCTTGCCAGCTACCGTGACGCTCCCGTGGGCCTGCGCATATGGGGCGGTGCTACGGTGGAAACAGCTGATATTGCGGCCTTGCTGCCCTGGCTGGACTGGGCGTTTGCACTGGTTGTGCCTGCATAATTCTGCCTGAAGAGGGGTAACCCTGACCAGTATTGTGAAAAGACCGTGTGCCAGATACACGGTCTTTTTTTATGCTCGCTCTGCGCGGAAAATACTACTGACGAAAAAAAGCATGATGGGTATGGGATATTTGCAAACACTTGGTCTGATGGCCAGATAAAAAAAGGCGGAAGGATCACTCCTTCCGCCCTTTCTGGCTAACGCTGTTCAGAAAGCATCAGAACGGTGCGTCAATGTCCACAATATCAATCAGCTTGGCATTGACGAACTCTTTCAGCCCAAGGCCCAGCAGTTCGCGGCCAAAGCCCGAGCGCTTGACGCCACCAAACGGCAGGTCGGCCTTAACCATGGTCGGGTGGTTGATATAGACCATGCCGGTATCAATCCGGCGGGCCAGTTCCGCACCACGTTCTTCGTTTTTGGTGAAGATGGAGCCACCAAGCCCGTAGGGGGAGTCATTGGCAATTTCAATGGCGTGGTCAGCATCTTTTGCACGGAACAGCATGGTCACCGGGCCAAAGAATTCCGTGTGGCGGGCCGGGTTGCCTTCTTCCAGATGGCTCAGGATAACCGGACGGAAGAAGCAGCCTTTGTTGGGCATTTCCAGCGGAATTTCTTCCGCTTTGGCGCCCTGTGCCACGGCATCGGCAACCTGCTGCTTCAGCCCATCGACAGCCCCGCGAGAGGAGAGGGGCGGCAGCGTGGTGGCGGGGTCCATCGGGTCGCCCATACGCAGTTGGGAAATGCCTTTGCGGTACAGTTCAACAAATTTGTCGTAAACGCCGTCTTCCACAATCATGCGCTTGGCGTTAACGCAGACCTGACCACCGTTCCAGTGGCGGCCATAAACGGCCCACTTGGCAGCTTTTTCAATATCCGCATCGTTCAGCACGATCAGGGCATCGGACCCGCCGAGTTCCATGGTGCATTTTTTAAGTGCGAGCCCCGCTTCGGAAGCAACTTTGGCACCAGCGCCTTCGGAGCCGGTCAGGGCCACACCACGTACGCGGATATCGGCAATAATCTTGGCAAGCTGGTCACGCGTTGGGTAGAGGTTCTGGAACCCGCCTTCAAGCAGACCGGCATCGTGCATCAGTTTTTCCATGGCGGCGGCACACTGCGGCACGTTGGATGCGTGCTTGAGAATAACCACGTTACCAGCAGAAAGCTGCGGCGCAATAATGCGGGCTACCTGATAGTAGGGGAAGTTCCACGGTTCGATAGCCAGCAGAATGCCCTGTGCTTCGAACACGATCTTGGCGCGACCTTCCTTGACGGAGGCAAGGGGGAGCACTTCAGGTGCCAGAAGGCGCTCGGCATTGACAGCATAATATTCGAAAATTGCAGCGGACAGCTCGGTTTCTGCCTTTGCTTCGGCATAGAGCTTGCCCATTTCCAGCGTCAGCAGCTTGGAGTATTCGTCTACATTGGCGCGCAGCAGATCGGCCGCTTTTTGCAAAATGCGTGCACGTTCAGCAAAAGTTGTGTTTTTCCATTTTTTGAAGGCCGCATGTCCCTTGTCCAGTGCGGCATCGACCTGAGCATCGGTCGGGTTCGGAAAAACCTTGACCTGTTCTTCAGTAAAAGGGTTTGTCGTTGCGTAAGCCATGGAAAAAATCCTTCTGGTTCGTCAATATTGAAGGTGGTTAGTTTCTGAAATCCAGAACAACACGCCCTTCAACACGACCATGCTCGAGATCATCAAATATCTGATTGATGTTTTCAAGCCGATCAGTTTTGGTAACCGAGGTCACTTTCCCTTCAGCAAAGAAGGAGAGAGCTTCGATCATGTCCAGCCGGGTACCGACAATGGAACCGCGGATGGTAATGGCGTTCATGACCATATCAAAAATGGAAATGGGGAAGTCCCCCGGCGGCAGACCGTTCAGGACCAGTGTGCCGCCAGCACGCACATACCCCATGGCCTGAGAGAACGCCTTGGTGGAAACAGCCGTGATCAACCCCCCATGAGCGCCGCCGACTTCCTTCTGGATAAAGGCCGCCGGGTCGGTTGTCCTGGCGTTAACGGTGTGTGCGGCGCCAAGTTTCCGTGCGGTTTCAAGTTTGGCGTCGTCAATATCAACCGCGATCATGTTCAGGCCCATGGCCACACCGTACTGGATGGCCATTTGCCCCAGCCCGCCCGCACCAGACACCGCAACCCAGTCCCCTGCGTGCGTGTCGGTCATTTTCAGACCCTTGTAAACGGTCAGACCCGCGCACAGAACCGGTGCGACTTTAATGGGGTCCACCCCCGCAGGAATATGGGCGACATAACCCGGGTCCGCCACCACATATTCCGCAAAGCAGCCATTAACGGAATAACCGGTATCTTCCTGTTTCTGGCAAAGGGTTTCCCAGCCCGCATAACAGTGCTCGCAATGACCACAGGCGGAATACAGGAAGGGCACACCAACGATGTCCCCCTTTTTAATCCAGTCAACATTGCTGCCAATTTCCACAACCGTGCCTACGCCCTCATGTCCGGGAATAAAGGGCAGGGTCGGCTTTTTGGGCCAGTCCCCATTGGCTGCGTGCAGGTCCGTGTGGCAGACGCCGCATGCGATCATCTTGACCAGGATCTGGTTGGAGTTGATGGAGGGAATGTCCAGTTCCTCAAGCGTGAGCGGCTTGCCAAATTCATGGACCACAGCGGCTTTCATCTTGCCTGACATAATCTACGCCTTTTGTTGCAAACAAAAAAAACGGGAGGGACCGTCTGGTGCCCTCCCGTTGGCCGTTAGGCGGTGCCGAGCGCCTTGACGGCTTCGACCATTTTGGAGAGCACAGCCTGTGCATCCCCAAAAACCATGGTGCAGTTCTTCTGGAAGAAGAGCGGGTTCTGCACCCCGGAATACCCTGTGCCGGACCCACGTTTGATGACAAAGACCTGACGCGCTTTGTAAGCGTTCAGGATCGGCATGCCATAAATGGGGGAGGATTTGTCGGTCAGGGCTTCGGGGTTGACCACGTCATTCGCACCAATAATCAGGGCAACATCGGTGGTGGCAAAGCTGTCGTTGATATCATCCATATCGTAAATCATGTCGTATGGAACGCCAGCTTCGGCCAGCAGCACGTTCATGTGCCCCGGCATGCGGCCTGCCACGGGGTGAATGGCAAATTTGACATCCACACCATCAGCCACAAGCATTTTAACAAACTCGTACAGCTTCTGCTGCGCCTGCGCCACGGCCAGACCATAGCCGGGCACGATGATCACGCTGGACGCATACCGCATGGAGGTGGCCGCATCCGACGGGTCGGCAGACTTCATTTCCCCTTCGGGGCCTTTGGCGGAGCTTGTCGTATCCCCGAAGTTGCTGAACAGCACGTTGGAGAGCGAGCGGTTCATGGCTTTTGCCATCAGGGCGGTCAGCAGCGTACCAGCCGAGCCGACAACCATGCCTGCAATCATCAGGGCAGGGTTGCCCATCACGTAGCCTTCAAGGCCCACGGCCAGGCCGGTAAAGGCGTTGTAGAGCGAGATCACCACCGGCATGTCTGCCCCACCAATAGGCAGGGTCATGCAGATCCCGAACAGAAGGGCCGCACCAAAGAACAGAATACCGGGCAGAACACCTTCGGGCGTGCCGTATTGCATGACTGCCAGCGCGCCGAGGGCGAGCGAGATCAGGAACAGGGCCGCGTTGAAAAACCGCTGCCCGCCAAAGCGCACGGGTTTTCTCATCCGTCCGTCAAGCTTGGCCCATGCGATGATCGAACCGGTAAAGGAGATACAGCCAATAAGCGCACCCACGATGGTAACGCTCAGATGCAGGCCGGATGTGGCATGGTCGGACAGGAGGCTGACCGCAGCAAGGGATGCCGCGGAGCCACCGCCCATGCCGTTAAAGATGGCGACCATCTCCGGCATGGCGGTCATCTGCACCGTGCGGCCGCGCCAGCCAGCCCACAGGCAGCCCAGCAGCAGGGCCACAACGGCCAGTGCGACATTGACCAGCAGATGCGGGCGTGCATCGGGGCTGACATTGAACAGGTTGAGGAACGTGGCCCCAACCACAAACACCATGCCGTAGCCTGCGGTGACAATGCCCGATACGGCGGTTACGGGGGAGGACATGGCCTTCAGCCCGTAAATGAACAGACCTGAGGCAATCAGTCCGCTCAGGCCAACAATGTATTCGATGAACATGTTACTGCTGGCCTTTTTTCTCTGTTGTCGGCTTCTGGCTCGGGCGGAACATGGCCAGCATGCGGTCGGTTACGACGTAGCCGCCCATAACGTTCCCGGCTCCCAGAAAAACGCCAACAAACCCGATAACCTGCCCGGTCAGCGTGGTGGCGTTGAACAGAACGTCCAGCGCGCCAACCACCACAATACCGTGAATGAAGTTGGAGCCGGACATAAGGGGCGTATGGAGGATGGAGGGCACCCGGCTAATCACCACGTAGCCGGTAAACGCGGCCAGCATGAAGATGTAGAGGGCGATAATGAAGGTCATGGATGTTACGGAATCCATCATGCTTTCTCCGCTGGTGTGCCTTCGATGACCGCCTGGATGGCGGCATTGGTAATCTTGCCATCATGGGTCAGGGTGGTGCCGGTTATGACTTCGTCTGTAAAATCGGGCTTGAGCACACCATCATGCAGAACCTGCTCAAGCAGGTTGTAAATGTTCTTGGCGTAGAGCTCGCTTGCCTGTGCCGCCAGACTGGAGGGCAGGTTGGTCGGACCAACCATGACCACGGGACCAACCTTGATGGTCTCGCCCGCTTTGGTGCCTTCGCAGTTGCCGCCGTTGGGCGCGCCCATGTCCACCACAACGGAGCCTTCCTTCATGGCTGCAAGCTGTTCGGCGTCAATCAGGCGGGGGGCTTTGCGGCCGGGGACCGCGGCTGTGGTAATGATCAGGTCGGCCTGTGCGATATGCTGCGAAAGGGTGGCCCGGACCTTGGCTTTTTCATCCGCTGTCAGTTCACGGGCGTAACCGCCTGCGCCGCGTGCATCAATGCCCGTATCCACAAACTTGGCGCCAACGGATTCCGCTTCCTCCTTGGTTTCGGGGCGTACGTCGTAGCCTTCGCACACAGCGCCGAGGCGGCGTGCCGTGGCGAGCGCCTGCAGGCCCGCAACCCCCAGCCCCATGACCAGCACGCGGGCCGCACGCAGCGAGCCAACGGCGGTGGTCATCATGGGCAGGATTTTCTGCATGTGCACACTGCCCAGCAAAGGCGCATAGTACCCTGCAAGGGCTGCCTGACTGGATAGGGCGTCCATGGCCTGTGCCCGGCTGATACGCGGAATAAGCTCCATGGCAAACGTGGTGATCTTGCCATCGCGCAGCGCCTTGACCAGATCAGGTTGTGTCTGGGCGTAAATGAAGGAAACCAGCAGGGCGCCGGGCTTCATCTGTTTGACGGTCTCGACCGATGGAGGCTGGACGGAGAGCACAATATCCGCATCGGCGACCAGTTTCCCGATATCGGGCTCCTGCGTTACTTCCGCCTTTGTGTAGGCATCGTCCGTGTAGGTTGCAGCACTGCCCGCTCCCTGCTCCAGAACAAGATTTGCCCCAAGCTTGGCTATGCGCTGTGCTACCGCGGGAATCATGGCAACCCGGCGTTCGTCGGGCTGCGTTTCCTTCAGGATGGCAATTTTAACGGTCACGTTCTTTTCCCAATGCATTCTGTATGGGGTGAGGAGGGACCGGGATGGCAGGGTAGAAAAACGGTCATCCTCCACAACTTCTTCTGACTGATATGACAAACATATCTGAAAAAGGTTGCATTGATATGCGTCAAAGAAACCTTTTCTACGGGAAATAAAAATATTTTTTTCATTATTGCATTTTTTAAATAAGTCTCAGATGCCGTCTCTTGTAATGTCCCGAGCGGCTTTTGATCCGCGCGGGCCTATTCCGCTCAGTCCCTGGCCCGGCCAGAACAGAAGGACGGGAAAGCTATGGGGTGAGCAATTCCATTTGCTGCCGGAATGGTCTAGGGTTCGCGCGATTGAACGGCTCCCGTACGGGGGTGCGTTTTTCTGGTTTCTAACGTGCTCTGAATCAAAGGTGGATTATGGGTTATCGGGTTGCTGTTGTAGGCGCGACAGGTGCGGTGGGGCGGGAAATCCTCAAGACACTGGCCGAACGGGAATTCCCGGTGGATGAGATTGTCGCACTGGCCTCCCCGCGTTCTGCCGGGCGTGAAGTCTCGTTCGGGGATCGCGTTCTGAAAGTCCAGAACCTTGAAACCTTTGATTTCAAGGGTTGGGATGTCGGGCTGTTCTCCCCCGGTGGGGCTGTGTCCGCCAAGTATGCGCCCATTGCCGCCAAGGCTGGCTGCGTTGTGATCGACAACACATCCCACTTCCGCATGGAGCCGGATGTGCCGCTGGTGGTGCCCGAGGTTAACCCGCTGGCGCTCAAGGACATGAAGCGCAACATTATTGCCAACCCCAACTGCTCGACCATTCAGATGGTGGTGGCTCTCAAGCCCCTGCATGACCTGTTTACCCTCAAGCGGGTTGTGGTCTCCACGTATCAGGCTGTATCCGGCGCGGGGAAGGATGGCATGGACGAGCTGTTCTCCCAGACCCGTGGCAGCTTTGTGAACGACCCGCCCAAGATCGAGCAGTTCCAGAAGCAGATCGCCTTCAACTGCATTCCCCAGATCGACCGTTTTATGGATGACGGTGCGACCAAAGAGGAATGGAAGATGCGAGTCGAGACCAAAAAAATCCTCGATCCGGACGTGGAAGTGCTGGCAACCTGCGTGCGTGTTCCGGTGTTTGTCGGTCATTCCGAAGCCGTTATTGCCGAGTTTGCCGAGCCTGTGGACCTTGAGCGCGCCCGTGCGGCCCTGCGGGAGTCCGAAGGGGTTGTCCTGCTCGACCAGCGCGAAGATGGCGGGTACGTGACCCCGCTTGAGTGCGTGGGTGAAGATGCAACCTATGTGTCACGCCTTCGTGTCGATCCGACCGTCCCGCACGGTCTGGCGTTCTGGTGTGTGTCCGATAATCTGCGGAAAGGTGCGGCTTTGAACGCGGTTCAGATCGCTGAAACCATGATCGCACTTGATCTGCTGCCCAGACACGCCTGAGTGAGAATCCTGCCCCTCTCGGTCTCGTGTTGATCCGTTGAATTGACCGGGCCGAGCCACGGGGCGTAGGACAAAAACGATGCAAAACGCTGGATGCAACCAGCGCTCAGGGATAGACACGGGGTACGAGGCTGACAATGCAGGATATCCGTAAGGCCCTCTATGTAGGGAGCCGAAGTGACGGCACACTGATCCAGCGGCCCATGTCGCCGCACTTGCAGGTGTACCGTTACCGGCTTTCCATGGTTCTTTCCATTTCAAATCGAATCACGGGAGTGATCGCCACAGCTGGCGCCGCGCTTGGCGTTTGCTGGCTTGGCGCTGCGGCCAAGGGGCCAAAAGCCTATGCTACGGCGCGCAAGGTAACGGGCAACCCGCTGGGCCAGCTTGTGCTGGTAGGATGGCTGGCTTCGGTCGTTTACCACACGGTCGGCGGCATCCGGCATCTCATCTGGGATGCGGGATACCGGTACGACAAGGAAGAGCTGAACAAGGATGGCCCAGTGGCGGTGGGTGTTACAGCCGGTGTAAGCACCGTGCTGGCCGTCGCCCTGCTTGCTGTGGCGGGGTGCCGCAGAAGCAAACGCGCCAAAGCCGGGAAGGTATCCTGACATGAACGCTTCTGTTCCACATATTGAAGTCATGCGCTCCCAGCTTGGGCGCGCACGCGGGCTGGGTGCGGGGCATTCCGGCACAAGCCACTGGTGGGCCGAGCGCGTTTCCGCCGCCAGCCTGCTGCCGCTTTCCACATGGTTTGTTGTGCAGATGTTCCGCCTTGGCGGGGCAGACCACGCCGAAGTGGTTAAATGGGGCGGCAAGCCCGTTAACGCCACCATGCTGGCAGCACTGATCATTACCACTTTCTACCATGCGCAGGTTGGCCTGCAGGTTATTGTGGATGACTACGTGCACGGCAAGGCGCACCTGCCTACCCGCCTGCTGGTCAAGATTGGCACGTCCCTTATGGGCCTGCTTGGCGTATTTGCCGTGATCAAGCTGGTGGTGCGGAGCGGTTCCGGCAAGTAAGCCGGGCACCTGCCCACAGATAAAAGAGCCTTGTGCCGCCGACGGAACAGGTCGGATACGCGGTGGCATGAACCTGAACGACTGACAGGCCGAACGCATATGGGAGCGCCGTCACGATGAATGCCAATTCCTCTCCTTCTCGGGGAGCTTACCGGATTGTTGATCACGCATATGATGTTGTGGTCGTGGGTGCAGGTGGTTCGGGCCTGCGTGCAACGCTGGGTATGGGGGCCGCGGGCCTGAGCACAGCGTGCATTACCAAGGTTTTTCCCACCCGCAGCCACACGGTGGCCGCACAGGGTGGTATTGGTGCCTCCCTAGGCAACATGGCCGAGGATAACTGGCGCTGGCATATGTATGACACCGTAAAGGGGTCTGACTGGCTGGGCGATCAGGACGCCATCGAGTTCATGGTGCGCGAGGCCGTGCCCGCCGTGCAGGAACTGGAACATTTTGGTGTTCCCTTCTCCCGCACGGAAGAAGGCAAGATCTACCAGCGCCCCTTTGGTGGCCATATGAGCGACTTTGGCAAGGCGCCGGTGCCCCGTGCATGCGCTGCAGCCGACCGCACGGGCCATGCCATTCTGCACACGCTGTACCAGCAGTGCCTCAAACATAACGTTGAATTCTTTATAGAATACTTCGCCATCGACCTGATTATGGATGATGAAGGTGCCTGCCGTGGCGTTATGGCCTGGTGTCAGGACGATGGCACGATCCATCGCTTCAATGCCAAAATGGTGGTGCTGGCTACGGGCGGTTATGGCCGTGCCTACCAGTCCTGCACATCGGCTCATACCTGTACGGGTGATGGTAACGGCATGGTCATGCGTGCGGGCCTGCCCACACAGGATATGGAGTTTGTGCAGTTCCACCCCACGGGGATCTACCCCGCAGGCTGCCTGCTGACCGAAGGGTGCCGTGGTGAAGGTGGTTACCTGACCAACTCCGAGGGTGAGCGCTTTATGGAGCGTTATGCTCCTACTGCCAAGGATCTGGCCTCGCGCGATGTGGTGTCCCGCGCCATGACGATCGAGATCAAGGAAGGGCGCGGCTGTGGTCCCAAAAAAGACCACATCATGATGCATCTGGAGCATCTGGGCTCCGACCTGCTGCATGAACGTCTGCCGGGTATTCTCGAAACATCGCGTATTTTTGCCGGTGTGGACGTAACCAAGGAACCCGTACCCGTTCTGCCGACCGTGCATTACAATATGGGTGGTATTCCCACCAATATTCACGGCGAAGTCGTGCGTCCCACAGCGGATAACCCCGATGCGGTGGTGCCGGGCCTGATGGCCGTGGGCGAAGCCGCGTGCGTATCCGTGCATGGTGCAAACCGCCTTGGCACCAACTCCCTGCTTGACCTGATCGTGTTTGGTCGTGCGGCGGCCCGCCGTGCGGCGGAAGTGGTCAAGCCGGCAGACTTTGTGCGTCCGCTTCCCGCAGGGGCTGGCGAGTTTGCTCTCGATCGTCTGGACAAGCTGCGTTACGCCAAGGGTGGGACCAAGGTTTCCGCCATGCGTGACCGCCTCCAGCGGGATATGCAGGCCCATGCCGCCGTGTTCCGTACGCAGGAAAGCCTGCAGGAAGGTGTAGACAAGATCCGTGACATCTGGAGTGGTCTGGGCGACATCTCCGTTTCCGACAGCTCACTGATCTGGAACAGTGACCTGATGGAAGCGCTGGAGTTCGAGAACCTGCTGGCCAACGCAACAGCCACGCTTGAAAGTGGTCTGGCCCGGCACGAAAGCCGTGGCGCGCATGCCCGCGATGACTTCCCCGAGCGTGATGACAAGGAATGGCTCAAACATTCCGTTTCGTGGCTGGATGACAAGGGGGGCGTCAAGCTGACCTACCGGCCCGTGCATATGAAAACCCTGACCGACGATGTCGAGGTTTTCCCACCCAAAAAGCGCGTTTACTGATCCGCAGGGCAAAGGGAGGCGAACATGGTCGAACTCAGACTGCCGCGTAACAGCACCGTTGGGAAAGGCAAAACCTTTCCCGCTCCGGCTGGCGCAAAAAATGTCAAAACCTTCAAGGTGTACCGCTGGTCTCCTGATGATGGTAAAAACCCGGTCATAGACTCTTACGAGCTTGATCTGGATACCTTTGGGCCCATGGTGCTTGACGCCATTATCCACATCAAGAATGAAGTGGACCCCACGCTGACATTCCGGCGTTCCTGCCGGGAAGGGATCTGTGGGTCCTGCGCCATGAACATTGATGGCGAAAACACACTGGCATGCCTTAAGCCGATCAAAAGCATTGAGGGCGATGTGCGGATTTACCCGCTGCCCCATATGCCCATTGTCAAGGATCTGGTGTCCAATCTGGATGGGGCTTATGCGCAGTTGCGTTCCATCCAGCCCTGGATGCAGGCAGACAGCGCCCCTCCGCCGGATGGCGAACGCCGCCAGAGCATTGAGGAGCGCGCCAAGCTGGACGGCATGTGGGAATGCATTCTGTGCTTCTGCTGCACCACGTCCTGCCCGTCCTACTGGTGGAATGGGGACAAGTATCTCGGCCCGGCCGTGCTGCTTGCCGCATATCGCTGGATTGCAGACAGCCGTGACGAACATACCGGTGAGCGCCTTGATTCACTGGACGATACGTTCAAGCTCTACGCCTGCCGTACGATTATGAACTGCACCCAGACCTGCCCCAAGGGGCTGAACCCGGCCAAGGCCATTGGCCGGATCAAGGAATTGCAGATCGAACGCAAGATCTGATCCTACAGGTTTGGCCTGCCCGGCCTGGTCTGGCAGGAATGAGTGAAGCCCCGGCAGGAGTTACCCCCTGCCGGGGTTTTTCTGTTCAGGATGCCTGCACGGGATGGCGGGGGATTATTGACGTGTGGGGCCGGAGGTGGAACATGGAAAGCCAGCATGCTGCTGCATGAGACATGAGGGGGTTTTGTGTTTAACGGCCATCTTTCTTCCCAGACCGGCCGTGCCAGAGCATGGACGGATAGCCTGTTTGTTGATCATGCTATCCTCCGTCTGGTCTGGACCAATTTTCATGCTGTTATTCCGGGCAAGGTGTACCGCTGTAACCACCCCACCCCTGCCCGTTTGCGGCGGGCCGTCAGCAGGCTGGGCCTGCGCACGCTGGTCAACCTGCGCGGGCACAGGCAGTGTGGCTCGGACGCCCTTTCCCGCAGTGCTGCTGCACAGATTGGCCTGACTCATCTGGATATGGCGTTTGAGAGCAGGGGCGCTCCGCACAAGGAGCGTATTCTGCGCTTTGCACAGTTGTACAGCACATTGCAGTTCCCCATGCTGATGCATTGCAAGTCCGGGGCAGACCGGGCCGGGCTGGCCTCCGCTCTGGTGGTGATGTTTGAAGGCGGGAGTGCGGCACAGGCCCTGCGCGAGCTTTCGTGGCGGTTTGGGCATTTCCGTGGTTCTCGCACGGGGATTCTGGATGCGTTTTTCCTGCGTTATCAGGCGCAGGCGGAGGGGCGCATCCCGTTCATGGAATGGCTGAACACCGAGTATGATGAAGCCGCCCTTAAACAGGATTTTGTTGCGGGCCGGATTGCCGCGTTCCTGACCGATCAGGTTTTGCGCAGGGAGTAGCCCTGCATCATTTAAAAAAAGAGCCGTGCATGACACATGGAGGATACGCAACGCGCAAGGTGCCGTTTCTGGCGGTGTGTGCGGCTATTTTGTCCTGGGCAAGCGCATACCCGCTTGTGCGGATGGTGCTTGTTTACGTGCCTCCCATACCACTTGCCGCATTACGGTACGCCGTAGCCGCCGTTATTGTGGCCGGGTGGTTGTGTGTGCGGCGGCCGGTGTGTCCCCAACTGCGTGACGTCCCGCGTTTTTTGCTGTGCGGGGCTGTGGGTATTGCCCTGTATAATATTCTCTTCAACACGGGCGAGCAGAGTGTTTCTGCCGGGGCAACAAGCCTTCTGGTTAATTTTGCGCCGTTTATGTCCGCCTTTGTGGCTGTGGTGTTTCTGGGGGAATCCCTTCCGCTATGGGGGTGGGTGGGTTCCGTTATAAGTTTTAGCGGAATTGTGCTGATTGGCAGTGGCCTGCCGGGTGGTTTTACCTTTGGCTCGGGGGCAACCAATGTGCTGGCGGCTGCGTTTTGCACGGCCCTGTACCTTCTGCTGCAAAGGCCGCTTGTGGCGCGCTATGGCGCACTGGCGTCCACGGCATGGATATTGCTGATTGGTGCCGTTGTGCTGGCCCCATGGTTGCCCGCAGGCATTACGGCCTTGCAGGGGCAAGGGGGCTGGCCGTGGTTTCTGGTCATTCTGCTGGGTGTTTTTCCCGCTGTTTTGGGGTATGCGGCATGGGCGCATGTTGTGGGGGCGGTAGGTGTTGCGCGCTCCTCCGGCTTTTTGTTTCTGGTGGCCCCAACAACGCTGATTCTGGCTTATGTTATGACGCATGAAGTGCCCGCCCTTACAACACTGGTGGGTGGGGCGGTGGTTATGGCGGGCGTGCTGCTCATGCAAACATATGGCCGCCCCCGTTCTGTTCCGATTAACCTGCCAGATGGCTCGGATTAGAAGGGGATGGTGCTCCGCGTCATGCTGGCATCCTGCAAAACCGGGTTTTCATTTTTATTGTAAGGAGAGGTAGGGTGCAGAAAACAGACGCCACATCCCCTTCTTTACGTATGGGTGGGGTATATGACCGCTGTATGATGCGTTACAGAAGTGATATTGACGGCCTGCGCGCGCTTGCAATTCTTCCTGTTGTTTTCTTCCATTATGGACTTAAGCACCCCTTTAACGGCGGGTTTGCCGGGGTTGATGTTTTTTTTGTTATTTCCGGTTTTTTGATTACCCGGCACATCAACGATGCGGTAGAGCAGGGCCAGTTTGATATTCTTGATTTCTATAACCGTAGAATTCGCAGAATATTGCCTGCGCTGTTTTCGGTTCTGGTGGTCTGCTTTGGTGTGTCTACATTCACGCAGACGCCACCGGAGGTTTATAATACAAGCCGTGGAATCCTGTGGTCCATATTCTTTGCGTCGAACATTTTTTTCTATAGCCAGAGTAGCTATTTTGATTCCTCGGTGCAGGCTAACCCCCTTTTGCATACGTGGTCACTCTCTGTGGAGGAGCAGTTTTATATAGTTATTCCTTTTTTGATCTATTTTTCAAAAAAAGTATTTAAAATACCGTTAAAATTCACAATTTTTTCTCTTCTGGCATTAAGTTTTTCTGCCTGTTTTGTCGAGATTTTTTACGACAAGCCAGCAACATTCTACCTGCCGCAGTACAGGGCGTGGGAGTTTCTGCTGGGGTCTGTTGTCATGCTTGCCACGCAGCCAGCCGTTCTGGCCAGAAGCCGGGTAACAAAGCCCGTGCTGGAAAGCGCTGGTGCTGTTGGCCTTGTTTTCATTCTGGCCAGTCTGTTCGCGCTTAACAACAAGTCGCTCTTCCCCGGGCCGGGGGCTTTGGGGCCTTGTCTGGGGGCGGCTTTAGTCCTGTATTCTGGTAGCCAGCAGCGCACGGTTGTTGCCGCAGCCCTTTCCTACAGGCCGTTGCGGTTTATTGGCCTTGTTTCCTATTCTTTATACCTGTGGCACTGGCCGATATGGGTCTTTTTTTCCATGTATGACAGGCCCGGTTTGTGGACAGTTCCGTTACTGCTGGGGGCTGCTTTTGGGGTCTCTGTTCTGTCATGGCGGTTTATTGAGCAGCCGTTCCGCACAAGGCCATTCCGCTTATCCGCCAAAAGCACATTCGGTGTCATGGGGGGCGTTATGGTGTTCACGGTGCTTCTGGCTTTTGCCAGCAGCAGGCTTAATGCAACATTATGGCATTACAGTTCTGCTGAGCAGAAGGTTATGTCCTATATGGCATACAAGCCGACCACAATGCGGACTGGCACATGCTTTATTGACCGGAAGACCGAAGATATTGAGGCATATAAAGCCGCGCATTGTCTGGATGTACAGGCCGGTCAGCCGAACTATCTGGTTCTGGGGGATAGCCACGCGGCAGATCGCTGGTACGGGTTGCAGCAGAGTTACCCCGACATCCACTTCCTGCAGGCAACAGCGCCAAGCTGCGAGCCTGTTCTGGGCAAAAATGGTGGCCAGTGTGGTGCACTCCTGCATTATATTTTTGAAGATTTTGTGCCGTCGCACCATCTGGATGGCATTATTCTTTCAGCAAACTGGCTGGAGCGGGACTTTAATAACATTGTTAATACTGCCCAGATGCTCAGGAATTATACGGACCGCGTTATTGTGCTTGGCCCAAGCCCGGAATACGACCAGCCCCTGCCGTTGCTGCTTGTGCGGGCAATGGTGAAAAACAGGAGGGACCTGATTTTCAACCACATTCTGCAGGACCGGAAAAAACGGGACCAGATTCTTGCTGCCCGCATGAAGGGAACAGGCATTGAATATGTATCTGTTTACAACATTCTCTGCCCCGGCACTGTGTGCCTGACAACGGTCAATGAGAACGTGCCGGTTTTATTCGACGCGGACCATTTTACAGCCGAGGGTTCGGTTTTTCTGGCTAAAAACATGCCGCTGTTTGGCCAGACGCACAGCAATGCTGGTGAAGCTTTGCCGCATTAGGGTGTGTATGGGGTTTTAAAAGGAAGTCAGGCGCTTGCGGGTTACAAAGTAAGCTACAGGCGCCTGATATGGTCTGGTCTTGGTATGACCTGCCTCTATGCTACCTGCGGGCCTTCCCTGCCGGGGCAGGAAGCACCCTGCGGCTCATGTCCGCAGGATGGCCCGGAGAGGATCTGGCAGACCCTGCGCGGTTAGATCGGCAGGGTTTTTTCCAGCGTGGTGCTGATCGCGGTCAGGCCCGGCAGAACCTTGCCTTCAAGCCATTCCAGAAAAGCGCCACCAGCGGTCGAGACATAGGTCATGTCATGCAGCACACCCGCATGGCGCAGGGCGGATACGGTATCCCCCCCACCGGCAACGGTTTTCAGCTGGCCTGCCTTGGTCAGTCGGCCTGCTTCCTGCGCTACGGCGTTTGTGCCCTCATCAAACGGAGGCAGTTCAAACACGCCTAGCGGGCCGTTCCAGACCAGTGTTTTAAGCCCTGCCAGCTTGCTGTTGAGCAGCTTGACCGTTTCCGGCCCCACATCCAGCGCCATCCAGCCATCGGGAATGGCGTTGGATGGCACGGTGCTGGTGGGAGCGCCTGCCATGAAGTCTTCGGAGATGACCATGTCAACCGGCAGGATCAGGTCGCAGTTCTTGGCCTTGGCCTGCGCCATAATCAGGCGGGCCGTGTCCAGCATGTCCTCTTCCTTGAGCGATTTGCCAACACTCAGGCCCTGAGCTGCCAGAAACGTGTTGGCCATGGCACCGCCAATAGCCAGCATATCCACCTTGTCCAGCAGGTTTTCGAGCAGTTGGAGCTTGGTGGAAATCTTGGCTCCACCCACAATGGCCCCTACGGGGCGCTCGGGGTTTTCCAGCGCGGCGTACAGGGCCTGCAGTTCCGCTTCCATCAGTCGGCCACCAAAGGACGGCAGATGGGTGGCAACCCCGGCCGTGGAGGCATGGGCGCGGTGTGCGGCGGAGAACGCATCGTTCACATACACATCGCCCAGATTGGCGAGTGCTGCGGAAAGTTCCGCGTCATTACGTTCTTCACCGGGCTGGAAGCGGGTGTTTTCCAGCAGCAGAACGTCCCCGTCATTCATGGCGCGGGTTGCGGCTTCTGTTTCAGGCCCAATGCAGTCATGGGCAAAACTGACCGGGCGGCCCAGTGCCGTGGCCAGTGCCGTGGCAATGGGTTTGAGCGACATGGCGGGCACAACCTGGCCTTTGGGCCGGTCAAAATGGCTGAGCAGAATAACCCGTCCGCCTTTTTCCGCCAGTTCCCGAATGGTGGGAACGACCCGTTCAATGCGGGTCTGATCGGAAACCTGTCCGTCCTTCATGGGGACGTTCAGATCCACGCGGAGCAGGATGCGCCTGCCCTTGGGGTCCAGCGTATCCAGCGTGGCAAAGGGGAGATTGGTAGCCATCAGAGCGATCCAAACAGGGCTGCCGTATCGGACATACGGTTGGAGAAGCCCCACTCGTTGTCATACCAGGAGCACACGCGCACCAGCTTGCCGCCATCGACCAGAGCGGTCTGCGTGGCATCAAAGGTGGAGGAGGCAATGGCGTGGTTGAAGTCGGAGCTGACCAGCGGGGCTTCGTTATAGGCCAGTGCGTTCTTCATTTTACCGGAGTCCACAACGGCCTTGATGGCGTTGTTGACCTCTTCCACGCTGCCGGGAGCCTTTTTGGGCACGAAGTCGAGCGAGACAACAGAGACATTGGCCGTAGGCACACGGATGGCCGTGCCATCGAGCTTGCCCTTGAGCTGCGGCAGAACCAGACCCACGGCGCGGGCTGCCCCCGTGGAGGTGGGGATCATGTTCATGCCTGCGGCACGGGCGCGGCGCAGGTCCTTGTGCAGCGTGTCCACCGTGCGCTGGTCGCCGGTGTAGGAGTGGATGGTCACCATGTAGCCGCGTTCGATGCCAAAGGCGTCTTCCATCACCTTGGCAATGGGAGCCAGACAGTTGGTGGTGCAGGAGGCATTGGAGATGACGGTCATATCCGATGTCAGCACATCTTCATTCACGCCGAAGACGATGGTTGCATCCACATCCGTTGCCGGGGCGGAGACAATAACTTTGCGTGCGCCAGCAGCCAGCAGCAGGCCTGCTTTTTCCTTGGTGGTGAACAGCCCGGTACATTCCATGGCCACATCCACGCCTGCAAACGGCACCTTGGAAGGGTCACGCTCGGCGGAAACGGTAATCGGGTCCCATGTGCGGCCATTGGCGGAAATGACCAGCTTGCCGTTTTCCACCCGAACGTCCGCAGGCAGGCGGCCGTGCACGCTGTCATAGCTCAGGAGGTGGGCATTATCTTCAACGCTGCCCAGATCGTTAATGGCTACGGGCACGACGTCGGTGCGTCCGCTTTCAATAATGCCGCGCAGCACAAGGCGACCGATACGACCAAAGCCATTGATGGCGATTTTGACTGCCATGGGATGTGTCTCCGTACTTTTTATGATCTTGTTATCGTTAGTGACATGTCCAGGGTTTCCAGCCGGGACGGGGGTGGGGCGGTAGGGGACGAGTCCTTTTGCGCTCCAGATGCAAGAAAACGCGCAAGCACTTTCTCGCAGATCGCTCCAGCTGTAATGCCAAAGCGTTCATACACCGCGTTGGCAGGGGCGGATACGCCAAAATCATCCATGCCAACGAAAATTCCATCTGCTCCCAGCCAGCGTTCCCAGCCAAAGCTGCTTGCGGCTTCTATTCCCACACGCAAACCCTCCTGCCCCAGCACGGCCGTGCGGTAGGCGGCTGGCTGCTGTGCAAAAACCTCCCAGCAGGGGATGGAAACAACAGCCACGTTCAACCCCAGCTCGGCCAGATGCTGCCCTGCCTGCGTGGCAATGGCAACCTCGGGGCCTGATGCCATGAGCGTGACGTGCCGCTCCCCCGCACCACAGCTTATAAGGTAGCCGCCATGGGAGGGGCCGCCATAATGCCCGGTCCGCCGACCCGCGCGTGCCGGTGGGGGGTGCGGGCACAGGATCAGCAGGGCCGGGCCCTGCGGCCAGTTCAGGGCGGCCTGCCAGCAGGCAAAGGTTTCCTCCGCGCAGGCGGGGCGGAAAACGGCCAGATGCGGCATGGCGCGCAGGCTGGCCAGTTGTTCCACAGGTTGCCAGCCGCCGCCGTTATCGCTCAGAGCCAGCCCGTCATCGGTCAGCAGGTAAAGCACCTTGCTGCGCATGAGTGCCGTCATGCGCAAGGCCGAGCGCATGCGGTCGATGGTCATCATCCCGGCTACGCCGCAGGGCAGAATACCCCCGTGGCGGGCCATGCCGTTGAGCATACCCGCCATGCCATGTTCCTGTATGCCGCAAGGCTGCGCGGTATTGCTGAAGGGAATGGGCAGGTTGGCGCGGCGCGAGCTTCTGGTGCTCGAAGTTGCGGCCAGAATGGCCACATCCTGCCGCAGCATCGCCAGTGCGCGCAGCCCGGCAAAAGCCGCCTGCTGGGAGGAACCGTCTGGGGCTTCGCGCAGGGTCTGCCGCCAGAGCCGCCCCCAGTCTTCGCGCATGGTCTGACGGGCCTTGCCGGACTGGTCACGCTCAAAATCCGCGCGGGCACGGTGCTGGGCCAGCCTGCGCAGCCAGGAGCGGCGGATGGAGCCGCCACGCCGGGCGGTGGGGCTCCATGGGCCGGTCAGTTCCTCCTCTGCGGGCAGGTCGGGCAGGGTGGGGCAGCATTCAGGCATGCAGGCGACAAGGGTGGGTTTTCTGGCCCGCAGCGTGGCCTGAAGTGCCGCCATAATGCCGCCAAGGTCATGGGCGCGCACTTTACGCACACTCCACCCCGATGCCCCAAAGCGGGCCAGTGAGTCCGAAAAATCAGTCGGGTCGGTCAGGGGGGAAGGGCAGACAAGTACGGCCATCCGGTTCAGGCCAAAGCGGCTGGCCAGTTGCGCGGCTTCCAGCGCAACACCTGTAACCAGATCACTGTCACGCGCCAGGACCCATGTGCGGTGGTTTACCAGAGAGCGGCCATAGCGCTTGGCCAGATGCTGTTCGGCCAGAGCCATGCCCGCTGCTGCGGCCATGCCCTGCCCTGCCGGGCCTGTGGCCACTTCCACGGCCGGGTGCTGGCCGTATTCCAGTGTTGTCCCCATCTCCTGCGCGCCGGAGCCTGTCAGGCGCAGCATGGCGGCCAGCAGGGGCAGCATGGCCGAAGAAGGCACCACGCACCGGTCCCTGTCGGGCCATGTAGGCATTGCGGGGTCAAAACGGAGGATGCGGCACCACAGCGCTGTTATGGGCAGGCACATGGTCTGGAGTTCGGCCCGGGTATCTTCTTCCGTGCTGGTGGCGGCCAGAAGGGCGCGGGCTGCCTTGTCCATGCGCAGCACAAGGGCGTCCTGCGTGTGGGAGGCGTGCGAGGCGGTGTGGTTTGTGGAAGATGTGCCGACCATCAGCCCTGTGTTCTGCCCAAGGGAATGCAGTGCAAGAAGTGCCCCGTGCAACCAGCCCGGCGCCGCTGGGCAGTTAACCAGAGAGCAAACGGTATCTGCAAGAGGCAGTTTCGGGGCCGAATAGGTGTTTTTGCAGCCGGGTTACAGGCGTAAGGGCTTGCGCCGGGCGCGCGGGAGGGCGAAAGAAGAGGCGGATACCTTGCAAAATACGTGCGTCTGGCGCGCTATCTTGTTTCAAGTGGAGAGTGGTCCGGTCATGCTGTCTGTTTTTCATGCCGCAAAAGGGGGGCGCGCTGTCGGGGTGGCGCTCTCGGTCTGCCTGCTGGCGGGCATGGTCGGGTGCAAGCCGCTGGACCAGAGAACGTTTGACCCTTCCGCCAGCGTTGAGCCCAAGCCGTATATTCCCCCTCATCCTCCCGGTCCTCCACCCGTGCCGCCCCTGATCGAACTGGTGGCAGGCACGCCACAGGTGGAATGGAAGGCTCCGGTGGACCAGATTGCGCACAGGGCACTTGCGCGTAAAAAGGAAGTGCTCTTTGTTGTAAGCTGTCTGGTGCCACCACAGGCAGGGCAGGAGGCGGAACAGACTGCGCTGCAGAACCTCGTCCAGCATGATGGACATGCCATTATGCAGGAACTGGTTGACGCAGGTGCGCCCGAAACACAGGTGGAAATGTCCGCTATGCCGGATTCGTCGGTGACGAAGCCCACCGTACGGGTGTATGTGCGATAGACGACCGTGCCGAAACATAACAGTACGAAGACACAAGGCCAGACGGCCGATGGGTAAGCCCATGCCCCGACCGTTTCTGACGAGAAGCGAGGAGAAAGCAAGCGTGGGAGCGATCAAGAACGCCCGGCATCCATTTTACGAACACTGTGAGGAAGCGCTGGGGCGGATCAAGCAGCAGGGGCGTTACAGAACCTTTACGCCACTGGCGCGTCAGGCAGAACGCTTTCCCCTGTATGAGGAATATGTGGCCAACATGCCCGAAGGGCGTGAGGTTATCGTCTGGTCCACAAACGACTATCTGGGCATGGGCGTTGTGCCAGAAGTGCAGGATGCCGCTATTGCCGCCATCCGCGAGCATGGTGCAGGAGCAGGGGGCACGCGTAACATTGCAGGCACCAGCCCGCTGCACAACCAGCTGGAAGCCGAACTGGCCGCCCTGCATGGCAAGGAAGCCGGGCTGCTCTTTATTTCAGGCTATGTGTCCAATCAGGCCAGCCTGCAGACAATCCTGACATCGATGCCCGGCTGGATCTGTTTTTCCGACCGGCTGAACCATGCCTCCATGATTGCGGGCATCAAGGGTGCGCGCGGCTCCCAGACCGTTATTTTTGAACATAACGACCTGCAGGACCTCGAAGCCAAGCTGGCCGCGGCCCCGGCCGACGCCCCCAAGCTGATTGCGTTTGAGAGCGTGTACTCCATGGATGGAGACATGTCCGACATTGGCGCAATCTGTGCTCTGGCCAGAAAATACAATGCCCTGACCTATCTGGATGAAGTGCATGCCGTAGGGCTGTACGGGCAGGAAGGGGGTGGCGTCTCACAGCGTGATGGTGTGGCCGATCAGGTGGACATTATTGAGGGCACGCTGGCCAAGGGCTTTGGCGTGCATGGGGGATACATTACCGCTTCGGCCGAGATTGTGGATTTTCTGCGCTCAACGGCATCGGGGTTTATTTTCACCACATCTCTGCCGCCCTCCGTGGTGGGTGCGGCGCTGACCAGCGTGCGCAAGGTGCGGGCGGAAAACTGGCGGCGTGAAGCCCTGTTCGAGCGTGTGCATACCATGCGTCAGCGCCTGCGGGCTGCCGGTGTGCCCTTTACCATGACCCCAAGCCATATTGTGCCCATTCCCATTGGGGATGCCGAGCGCTGCAAGCGGATATGCCGCCGCCTTCTGGTGGAGTTTGGCCATTATGCAACGCCGATCAACTACCCGACCGTGCCCGAAGGTACCGAGCGCCTGCGCCTGACGCCCGGACCATTCCATACGGATGAGATGATGGACGATATGGTGCGTGCCCTTGCGCATCTTTTGCGCGAGGAAGGCATTATTCCCCAGCCTGTTGCGCAAAAAATCGAGAATGTGGCCTGATACAGAACCAGCCTGTTTCTGGTCTGATAGGCTGCTTGAAAACCCTCCATGCCAATGGAGGGTTTTTTATTGCAGGCTATAATGTGTTGGCAGGCTGTGCATGTTGTTTGTTATTTGCGCCAGTTCTGAAACATTGAGGAACAGATTGTCGCAGATTGCATTGGTATTCTGGACGGTTTCGTTATTTTGGGCGGTGGAAACATTGAGTTCCTGCATGATCTGATGCAGTTGAAGGATCTCTTCTTTCTGCGCCAATGCGGTTTCTTCAAACTCCTGAAAAGAACATTTTATTTTATCAACATGGTGAATAATTCCCGATAATGTCTGGGAGTTATCGCGCATGGAGCCCGAGCAGGTGTTTATGGCATCCTGCAAATAGGAGATCAGCGTTTTTGTGCGGAGTAGGGATTCCGAAGTCATGCGTGAAAGATTCCGTATTTCCTGTGCAACAACAGAAAATCCGGCACCGTGGCTGCCTACCTTGGAGGCTTCTATGGTCGCGTTAATCCCCAGAATATTGATCTGGGACGAAATATTTTTCATGATATTGAGAATTTTCCCAATATCTTCCGATGCTTCCGATATTTTTTCGAATTTGTCTATGGTGTCGTTAATTTTTACACAGGATTCCCGTATGTTTGTGGATGCATGCTGAATGTAATTTCTGGATTCCTCCATTTTTATATTCTGGTTTTTGGTTTTTTCCATGGTCGATTTTATGCGTTTGTCAGATTCCCGCAAATGCTGGTTTTGCGTTCTGTTGCGCTCCGAAAGGTTTTCGGACTCATCCCTCAGGCTGCGGGATTCCGCGCTGATCGAATGGGTTGCTGTCTGGATTTTATGCAGTGTTTCATGCAGCGTTATGGTTCTGGTCTGGAGCGTATCTGAAATGCGGTTACTGTGGAGGTAGGACACCCGCATAAGGTCAAACGGAGTGGCCGTGCCAACATAGCACTGGTCATGTGTGATGATAAAAGACTTGTTAATATCAGATATTTTGTTGTTCAGAATCTTTTTTGTAAAATCCAGAATGGGTGTTCTGGCCTCCACCATGAGCGGACGGTCGTCCATGAGCAGTGTAACCGGGCGTTTATGGTACAGGGCGTATGAAAACGGGCTGGACATGAGGGAAAGGAATCTTTGCCTTTCCACAACGCCAACGGGAATATTCCTGGCATTGATAATGCAAATATGGTGGGTGTCAGGATAGTTTCTGAAAATATCCATGACAGCACTTCCGGATTCAGTCGGACAGAGTCTGAATCCGTCTTGCGCGAGGGAACCCATGCTGTGCTGGTCGAATGTTTGCTGCAGGGTCATTTGTCTATTTTTTGTTAAAATAAAAGGGTTTTTTACCGTAATGCCAGTTTTTGCGAAGGGTAAAGTGACAGTTTTATGTCGCTTTGCAGGCTGCTACCGTGAGATGTTACGGGGGAAGCCGAAAATTCTGCCATGTCGGTCAGGTATCAAAAAGAGAGGAAATTATAAAATTAATATGAAAATTTGATAAAGAGTCTGCATCATAAAAAGGCAGATGCACCATCCGGGGCGCGGGTATGCCCGGATGGTGTGCCTGTGGCGGTCAGTGCGCCTGCTTCAGCTTTTCAACCGCAGTCTTCAGGTCATCCAGAGAGACAGCTCCGGGAATAATCAGCTGTTCGCCAATAATAAAGGTTGGCGTGCCCTCCAGATCAATCGAGCGGGCAAGGGCGACGTTCTGCGCCAGAGCCGTGGCTACGGCGGGGCTTTTCATGTCCTTGACCAGCCGGTCCGCATCCAGCCCCGCCAGTGCTGCTGCATGGCGGATACGCTCCATGCCGGGTGCGGAGGTGTCAGCCATAAGAGCCTGCTGGAACGGTTTGTAAGCGTTCTGCAAACCTGCGGCCATAATGGCCTGAGAATCCAGCACACTGTTCGGCCCCAGTACGGGAATGACCTTTTCCACCAGCTTCAGGTCCGGTTCAGCGGCTACCAGTGCGTCCAGGTCTGGCAGTACCTTGCGGCAGTAGGGGCAGCGCGGGTCATAAAACTCGACAATGCTCAGCCTGCCGTGGGGGTTGCCCAGAACGATGTCGCTCGTGCTGTTGCCAAACTGTGCCCTGTTGTGGCGGACGACGTCCAGTGCGGAGGTCGTCTTCTGCTCCGATGCCTTGCTCTGCATGGCCGCTACGGCATCGGTCAGGATTGAGGGGTCGGTTTTGAGCGCGTTGCGTACGATCAAGACAATCTCGGCCCGCTGGGCAGGGGTAAAGCTGCCATCGACTGCGGCCTGCGCCGCGGCCTGACCGCCAAGTGCCAGCAGGGTTGCCAGAGCGCCTGAGGCTGCCAGACGATAGAAAGATGAGGTCAGTTTTTGCATGGTGTCCTTATCCGTAAAACCGGACGCTACGGTGCACGCCCATCTGGGGCACGGGAATACACAGAGTGTTCTACAGGAAAGGTGCCACGCAAGTTGTGTTGCTGATAGCCCCAAAGCAGGGTAATCCAGCTATGAGACTAAATTACCAAACGTCTGCCCGCCGGACGGGCCCAGAAGTGGAGAGCGCTAGGCGTGGCTGCCCGATTCAACAAACACCGTTCTGTCCTGTCCCGCACCGGCTTGTCCGGTCGTGCCCGCGCGGCAGCGCTTGCTCTTGCCCTGACCAGCACACTGGCGGCCTGTGGGGGGGCGGATAACCATGTGAACCAGCCTGTTGTCAGCGGGTTTGTGGGGGCTGTGGCGGCGGATGAACCACGCGCGGCTCTGGTCGCGCGGGACATTCTGGCCAAGGGTGGCAATGCGGCGGACGCGGCCGCGGCACTGGGGCTTGCGCTTTCGGTTTCCCTGCCATCACGCGCCTCCCTTGGTGGGGGCGGGGCCTGCCTTGCATGGCGTCCGGGTGAACCTGCGGGGCAGGCGTTTGTTTTTGTGCCTCATGGCGCCACCCAGACCAGTGCACAGGCAGACCGGCCCGCATCCGTGCCCCTGCTTGCTCGTGGGCTGTTCCTGATGCAGATGCGTTATGGCAGCGTGGATTTTGCAGACCTTATTGTGCCTGCGCGGAATCTGGCCTCTCACGGGGTGCCTGTCGGGGGGCTGCTTGCGGCGGATCTGGCCGCTGTCCAGTCCTCGCTTTTGGCGGACGACAAGGCGCGCGCCGTTTTTGGCAATGACAGCGGGCACGTTCTGGCAGCGGATGACATACTGGTGCAGAGCCGTCTGGCGGGTGCGCTCGAACGGATGCGTATTGCCGGAGTGGGCGACCTGTACACAGGCGCTCTGGCCCAGACGTTTATCGAAGGTACACAGGCTGCGGGTGGTGGCCTGTCCTCTGCCGACCTGCGAGGGGATGTTCCCGTGGCGGAGCCCCCGCTTACGGTGCATGCCCGCGGGCTTGATATCAGCTTCCTGCCTCCTCCGGCCGATGGCGGGGTTGGTATGGCGGCGGCCTATATGGCCGGTGGCCGTGGCGGGGAGCGTGCTGTAGCGGCGTGGCGTGCGCGCCAGAGCGGCAAGGGCAGTGCGACCATGGTGGCCGATGCGCAGGCCCTGCTGAATTCTGGCAGCCTCTCTTCTGGCGGGGCGCTGCCTGCGTTGCCAGCCTCCACATCCTTTGTCGTGACCGACCGTCAGGGCCAGACCGTGGCCTGCGCGCTGAGCATGAATAATCTGTTCGGCACGGGGCGTATTGCAGGTTCGACCGGCATTGTGCTGGGGGCGTCTCCCGCACAAAGGCCGCTTCCCCTGCTGGCGGCGGGCATTGTGCATCAGGGTACGGATTTCCGCGCGGCTGCTGCGGCCTCGGGGCAGAATGTGGCGGCTGATACAGCGGCCATTGCCTTGCAGGCAGCGGTTGCAGGCGTGCGCCCGCAGGTGACCAATGGCAACGGGCGGGCCAACTTTGTGTCCTGCCCTGGTGGACTTTCTGGTGGGGCTGGCCGGTGCTTTGGCTGGACGGACCCCAGAGGGGCGGGTCTTGCGGTGGGGAGCACTCCTGTCGCCCACTAGGTCTGGCGTTGTAAAAATCCGGGGGGTGGCGTGCTGGAACAGTCCGTCACCCTTGCCATGTTTTTCTTTTGTTCTATATTGGAACAAAACAGGTCCAAATTCTTAACGGGGTTTGTGTCGGGCTCCGGGCCTTCGTGGTGATGCGTTGCGGAGCAAAAATGTTTGTGGCAGGGGTTTTAAACCCGAACCAACAGGTTTCAGGCTCGGGGCCACGCGGGGGCCCGGTCTGGGTATTCGGCTCATAAGCTGAGGGAATGGTAGAGAATGGATAAGGCAAAGGCGCTGGAAGGCGCTCTTGGGCAGATTGAGCGGGCTTTTGGCAAAGGGTCCGTCATGCGGCTGGGCCAGCGGCCCAAGGAACAGTCGGATGTCATCTCCACCGGCTCGCTCGGGCTGGATATTGCTCTGGGCATTGGCGGTCTGCCCCGTGGCCGTGTGGTGGAAATCTACGGGCCGGAAAGCTCGGGTAAAACCACACTGGCCCTGCACGCCATTGCAGAGGCGCAAAAACGGGGCGGCACCTGCGCATTTATTGATGCCGAACATGCGCTGGACCCCGGCTATGCCAAAAAGCTGGGCGTGGATATTGATAACCTGCTGATCAGCCAGCCCGATGCGGGTGAACAGGCGCTCGAAATTGCCGATACCCTGGTGCGGTCAGGGGCGATTGACGTGCTGGTGGTGGACAGTGTGGCTGCCCTTGTGCCCCGAGCCGAGCTTGAAGGCGATATGGGGGACAGCCATGTGGGCCTGCATGCCCGCCTGATGAGCCAGGCCCTGCGCAAGCTGACCGGCACAGTCGCACGCTCCAATACACTGATGATCTTTTTGAACCAGATCCGCCTTAAAATCGGTGTGATGTTCGGCAACCCCGAAACCACAACGGGCGGGAATGCGCTCAAGTTCTATTCCTCTGTCCGTCTGGATATCCGCCGCATCGGCTCGATCAAGGACAAGGACGAGGTTACGGGTAACCAGACGCGCGTCAAGGTCGTCAAGAACAAGATGGCCCCTCCCTTCCGTCAGGTCGAGTTTGACATCATGTACGGTGAAGGCATCAGCAAGGTGGGGGAACTTATCGACCTTGGTGTAAAGGCCGGTGTGGTGGAAAAATCCGGCGCATGGTTCTCCTACGACAGCCAGCGTATTGGTCAGGGGCGTGAGAACGCCAAGCAGTTCCTGCGGGATCACCCGGAAATGGCGGCGGATATCGAGCGCAAGGTGCGTGAACACGCAGGTGTTGTAGCCGAAGCCATGATGGTCGCCCCCGAGCATGATGCCGAGGGCGAAGACTAACTACCCGATACGGCGGGAGAGCAGGCAGGCCTGTGGGTCGTATGATGCCAGAATGGCCTGTTCTTCCGCGCAGGTCACATCTGGCACAAATCCCTGCCGCGCCCAGAACTGAAGGGCATGGCGGGTGGATGTCAGGGTCAGTGTGCTCAGGCCCGCCTTGCGCGCGGCATCTTCGGCTTGGGCAATGGCCATTTGTGCGTAGCCCCTGCCGCGCCCGGCCGGGGCTACGGCCACATCATGAATATACCAGCGGTCCGCCGGAGCCGGCAGGGTGCCGAGCAGGGTGTTCAGCGGGGGGGAAAGCAATCCCCGCCATGGGTGGCTGATCAGGTATCCTCCAACCGTCCCATCCAGTATCAGGCTCAGGCAGCCTGTGGGCGCAAGGCGCAGGCGTTCGGCAAAAATATCTGTCTCTTCGGGGTAGTCAGGGTGCACACTGGCGGCCAGTGCTGTAACGTGGGCAAGATCATCTGGCGTCATCAAACGCCAGATGGTATCTGCGCGCGAAGTGTTCATACCAAGGTTCCGCTCTTTATGCGTGGTGTTGCACGGAGCCACTTATGACTGAAAAGCAGAGATCATGACAGGGCGACTGAGACTGACATTGCGGGTTGATGCCGATGGACGCGCCGCTCTGGGGCATGGCAAGGTCCGCCTGCTGGAACAGTTGGCCGAAACCGGCTCCATTTCCGCGGCAGGGCGCGCCATGGGCATGTCTTACCGGCGTACGTGGCTTCTGGTGGATAACCTGAATCAGCTTTTTGTGGAGCCGCTGGTCATGACCCGGCCCGGTGGGGGTGGTGGCGCATTCCTGACCGAAACAGGCAAAACCGTTCTGGCGCTTTATCGCCAGATCGAATGCGACGCGACGCAGGCTGCCCAATCTGGTATCAGCCAGATGGAAGCCCTGCTCGCACCTGTGGCTGAATGCCTCCAAAAAACCTTATCTGAGTGACAAAATGTATGGCGTAGGTACAATCGCGCCAGAGACTTATTGATCATAGCGGGAGATTACAGTGTCATCAAACGTACAGCGACGAGGGGTCATTCGGGCCGGGGCGGGCGTGACTTTGGCGTCGCTCGTTGGCGGAGTCGCCCGCAAGGCGCGGGCGGAGGGGCTGAGTGGCGCCACAGGCAAGTTTGATGATAGCACCGTAATCCAGATTGCCCGCAGGCTGGCCAACGCGGAATACCATCCACCGGGGCAAAACCTGCCCAAGGCGTTGGATAATCTGACGTTTGACCAGTATCGGAGTATTGCCTACCGGCCCGACCGCGCCTTGTGGGCGGGGGATAATCTGGCATTCGACGTGGAGTTTTTCCCCCGTGGTTTTCTCTACCGCCCCCGTATAGAAATTTACGAGGTCCGGGACGGGCAGGCGGCCACTGTGCCCTACTCCCCTGACCTGTTCACGTATTCCGACCCCGCCTTGCGGGTTACAGATGATCTGGGTTTTGCCGGTGTCCGCCTGCGTACCGCCATTAACACCCCCGGTGTTATGGAGGAGTTCTGCGTATTTCTGGGGGCGTCCTACTTCCGGGCTGTGGCCAAGGGGCAGGATTATGGGCTTTCCGCCCGTGGATTCGCCAATGGCACGGGGGATCCAAAAGGGGAAGAATTCGCACTGTTCCGCGCATTCTGGCTGGAAAAGCCGCAGCCGGGCGTACAGTCCATTGTTGTGCATGCCCTGCTGGACAGCCCGACGGTAACAGGGGCCTTCCGCTTTACCATCCGCCCGGGCGACAGCACGGTGTTTGACGTGCAGACAACCCTGTTCCCGCGCGCCAAGATCGAGCAGTCCGGTATCGCACCCCTGACCGGCATGTTCTATTTTGACGTCAACGACCATAACCATGTTGATGACTGGCGCCCCGCAGCGCATGACAGCGAAGCCCTGCAAATGTGGACCGGGGCGGACCAGCAGCTTTACCGCCCGCTGCGTAACCCGCTGGACCTCCAGTTTTCCACGTTCTCGGATGTGTCCCCCCGTGGGTTCGGGCTGATGCAGCGTCGGCGCGCCTTCCATGATTACGAAGACCTTGCCCTGCATTACGAAAAACGCCCTTCCCTGTGGATCGAACCGATCGGGGACTGGGGAGCAGGCTGGGTTGATCTGGTGGAAATCCCCACCCCGAACGAAGTGAACGATAACATCGTCTCCTTCTGGCGGCCCAAGGAGCCCTTGCGCGCAGGGCAGGAATACCACTTTACCTACCGCATGTACTGGGGGTGGGATGCCCCCTTCCCCACACCGCTGGCCCGTATAGGCGCGACCCGCGTGGGCTCGGTGGTGGATAATAACGATGCCCGTTTCTTTGCCATAGACTTTATGGGTACTCCCTTTGAGCATCTGCCAAAGGACACGCATTTCCACGTCACGCCCAAAACATCGGCGGGCACAATCCAGAATGTGGTTGTCGAGCCTAATCCGGCTATCAACGGAATCCGCACCACGTTTGAGTTTATCCCCGGAGATGCCAAGGTTGCTGACCTGAATGCGGTGCTGGAAACGGATTCAGGCCCTATTTCCGAACAGTGGCTGTACCGGTGGACGCCCTGATTATGCCGGATATGAATACGGGTGCCTCTGAACGACATTTTGAAGCCCTGCCCCCCGAAGCACGGCTGGATATGCCGGTCCAGAACCTGCAAAAACCCGCCAGTATGGAAGGGCGCGGGCGTACACCTGCCACATCGCCTTCCAGCATTGTGCTGCGCCGTCTTTCGGTTATCGGGTCCGCGCTCGCGCTTACGGCGTATGGGGCATGGCGCACGCATATGGTTATGGACGAAGCGGGTGTGTCCGCCCTCGGCATTATCATGCTGGTGCTGTTCATTGCCTTGTTTATGTGGATTGCCCTTGCGTTCACCTCTTCTGTGGCCGGATTCTGCTCGCTGGTGACACATGGCGGCCTTGGGCTTGGTATCCGCCGCACAGGCCCCCTGCCCCAGCTGACCCGTAGAACCGCCCTGCTGCTGCCCACCTATAACGAACCACCCCACCGCGTTATGGCCGGGCTGCGGGCCATATACAGCAGTCTGGAGGAAACGGGGCAGCTTGGCAGTTTTGACCTGTTTATCCTCTCCGATACAACCAACCCGGATGTATGGGTCAAGGAAGAAGCGGCTTTTCTGGCCCTGCGAGAGCAGGTTGGTGGGCATGAGCGTATTTTTTACCGCCGCAGACACAACAATGTAGAGCGCAAGGCGGGCAATGTGGGGGAATGGGTGCGCCGCTTTGGGGCCGCGTACGACCACATGGTTACGCTGGATGCGGATTCCGTCATGTCCGGCCAAACGCTGGTGCGTATGGCTGACGCCATGGAGCGCAACCCCGGCGTGGGGCTGATCCAGACACTCCCCGTTATTGTGGGAGGCACCACCCTGTTTGCCCGGTTGCAGCAGTTTGCCGGGCGTGTGTATGGCCCCATTATTGCGTATGGTATTGCCTGGTGGCATGGCTCGGAAGGCAATTACTGGGGGCACAACGCCATTATTCGCACGCGCGCCTTTGCCAGTCAGGCGGGGTTGCCCCATGTGCCCGGCAGGCCGCCTTTTGGCGGGCATATCCTCAGCCACGACTTTGTGGAAGCCGCCCTGATGCGCCGTGGCGGCTGGGCCATTCACATGATCCCCGCACTGGACGGATCGTATGAGGAAAGCCCGCCCTCGCTGACCGATGTCGCCATTCGTGACCGGCGCTGGTGTCAGGGCAACCTGCAACACGTCAAGGTGCTGCCCACCAAGGGGCTGCACTGGGTCAGCCGCATGCATATGGTTGTGGGCATTGGCGCGTATGTGACCTCGCCCCTGTGGCTGGTGTTCCTGCTGACCGGGATTTTAATTTCGCTTCAGGCGCATTTCCAGCGTCCCGAATATTTTGGGGATACCAAGCTCCTGTACCCGCATTGGCCGCATGTGGACCCGGTGCAGGCCAAATACGTGTTTATTGGCACAATGGTTGTACTGCTGGCCCCCAAGCTGCTGGCCTATATTGCCCTGCTGCTGGCCCCCGAGGCACGGCGCGGCAGTGGTGGCCCGGTCCGTGCGGCCGTGTCCGTGCTGGTGGAAACGCTGATCGGCGGCCTGATCGCACCCATTGCCATGCTTATCCAGACATCGGGTGTTATCTCGATCCTGAGCGGGCATGATTCCGGCTGGAACACCCAGAGGCGTGATGATGGCGGTATTCCCTTCATGGAAGTGGTGCGCCAGTACGCACGCTTTACCCTGTTCGGGCTGGTGCTGGGGGCTGGAGCATGGGTTGTTTCTCCCTCCCTGTTTTTCTGGATGACGCCGGTTCTGCTTGGGCTGGTGTTTTCCATCCCTCTGGTTGCCTTTACCAGCAGCCGGAATGTGGGGCTTGGTTTCAGGCGGGCAGGGCTTTTGCTGGTGCCCGAAGAAACACGGACCCCCGATGTCCTGCAAAAGCTTGAGCACGAGGAAGCGCAGGATCAAACCCCAACCCTGCCCGACGATGCCCTGCGCGCCTTGCGGGCAGATCCCGCATTGTGTCAGGCGCATATTGCCATGCTGCCAGCCGAGCGCCGTGCGGGGGACCCCATTAACGCCGACCAGCTTGTTGGTCTGGTCAAGCTGGCGGAAGCACCTACCCTACCGGATGCGGAACGCCGCCTGACGGTTAAGGAAAAAGCCGCCGTGCTAGGCAGCCGCAAAGGTGTGGACCTGATTTTGCACCTTCCCGAGTCGTAACAAAACGACGCGGGGTGGTGGCCCTGTTATGGGCCAGATAGGTGTGCGGCCTGCTCAGGCAATGCGCTGGCCAGCCACCCAGACTTCCTGTACGGTGAGTGCGCTATCCATAACAACAAAATCGGCGCGTTTGCCTGCGTGCAGGGTGCCCCGGTCATGCAGGCCCAGATACTGGGCCGGGTTGCGTGTGAGTAGCACGGCGGCCTGATGCAACGGCAGGCCTGTCTGCACCGCGTTGCGCAATGCGGTATCCAGTGTCAGCACACTCCCTGCCAGATTACCGCCGGGCAGGCGGACCGCGCCTTGCTCCACCATAACCTGCTGCCCTCCCAAAAGGCTTGGACCATCGGGTAGCCCGGCGGCTCGCATGGCGTCTGTTACAAACAGCAGGCGTTCGGGCATAACGCGCTGGGCCAGCCGGAAGGTGGCGGGGTGGACGTGGTGTGTATCAAAAATCAGTTCGGCGTAGGCATCACTGCACATCAGGGCCGTGGCGGGGCCGGGCTTGCGGCTTTCTATGCCAGCCATGGCGTTAAACAGGTGGGTGGCGCCTGTTATGCCCCCTGCGGAGCAGATACGGCATATGGCCTGCTCGGTTTCTTCATACCCGGCAAGGGTGTGCCCAAGGCTGACCCGCACACCAGCCTGCGCAAAAAGCTGCATGGCTTCCTGCGCATGGGGGAGTTCAGGGGCAAGGGTTACAATGCGCACGCAGTCAAAAGCCAGAACTTCCGCCACGCGCTCCGGGGTTGGCGTCAAGGCGTGAGGAGGCTGCGCACCCAGCTTGTGCGGGCTGACAAACGGGCCTTCCAGATGGGCACCATGTATGTCTGGGCCGTCTGGTATGGTGGTGCCGCGTACTTCGGCAATGGCGGCAAGTGCGCCAAGTACGTCCGCCCATGGGCTGGTAATGGTGGTGGGCAGTATGGTGGTGGTGCCATGGCGGGCATGGAAACGGGCGAGTGTGTGAATGGCCTTTACGCCGTCCATGGTATCGGCCCCATTGCCGCCATGTACATGGCCATCAATAAAGCCGGGTAGAATGTAACGGTCGGGAATGGTGGTGTTATCTGTCGTTACGGTCTGGATCTGCTCCGCAAAGGTCACATGGCCTGGAACAATGCGTTCGGGCAGAACAAGGTGCCCTTTGAGTTCGGTCATGCTTCAGATTTCCTTCACCATAAGCGGGGTTTTGCGCAAATCCCTGTTCATGAAGTGGAGTGCGTACAGGGTGATGAGAGCGTAGGATAAAAGGGCAAGACATGTGAATGCCGCCTGAAAACCCATGACAGGTTTTAAAAGAACAAAAAGCTGCGGCACAACCCCGCCTCCGCAATACGCCATGACCAGAAAAGCCGAAACCTGCGCCGTATGTTGGCCTGAACCTTTAAGCGCCAGTGGAAACAGGGATGGAAAGATCATGGAATTTGCAAAACCCAGCAGGGTAACACAGGCAACGGAGATGTAGCCGTGCGTAACCCACGCTCCCACGCTGAGTAGCCCCCCACACAGGCAGGAGAGAGAAAGATAGCGTTCCTGTGTGATCAGGCGTGGGGACAGGACAAGTCCTGCCACATACCCGCAGAGCATGAAAAAAAGTGTCAGAGATGTAAAAAACTTTGTCTGATCAAGGGATATGCCAAAACCCTGCGCATAGGTGCCCACGGCATCACCGGAGAGTACTTCTACCCCCACATAAAAAAACATCGCTCCAGCACCCAGCAGGGTTCTGGCATTAAGGGAAGAGAGAAGTATTTTTATAAAACTTGTTTTTGAAGAAGTATTTTTGCAAATATCTGTACGAATTTCCGGCAGGGATGACCGCAAAACCCACAGGGCTGTCAGGGCCAGAAAAAACGCCATGCCCATATAGGGCCAGTAAACACTGTTCAGAAAATCCTGCTGTACAGACAGGCGTTGAACCGGGTCAGTCAGGGTCGGCAGGGTTGCGGATATGTCGGCCATGTGGCGCATGGCCAGTGTGGCCAGCGCAACGGGGGCCACAATGCCCCCCAGCTTGTTGCAGATGCCCATAATGGCAATACGCTGCGCACTGCGGTTTTCGGGGCCGAGAAAGCTCACATACGGGTTAATGGCCACCTGCAGCAGGGCGAGCCCCATGCCCAGCACCAGAAAGCCCCCCAGCGCACCGGGGTAGGAGCGTGCATGCAGGCACTGCCCAGTCAGCCCCATGCCGCCCGCCATGACCAGCAGGGCATAAACCAGCCCGGCTTTAAAGCCGGTGCGTGTGACACTCAGGCTCGCGGGGATGGAAAAGACAAAATAGGAAAAGTAAAAAACAAGCGGCACCATAAATGCCGCCAGATCATTCAGGGTAAAGGCGACCCGCACAAAAGAGATCAGCGGGCCATTCAGCCATGTGACAAACCCGATGATGAAAAACAGAGCCGCGCAGAGCACCAGTGGCCGCCACCCGTAGGGGCCAGCCGGGCAGGGTATGCGTGCGGCGGCTGTGGGCTGGGTGGGCGGCTGTGGCATGTCCGGCTATGGCCTGCGGTCAGGTTTTCAGGGTTCGGGAGGGAAGGCCTAGTCGGCTGCCTGTGCATCCTTGGATGGCAGGCTGTCTATTTTTTCGCAGGCATGACGCAACTCGGTGGAGGGGTTGTGCGTCTCGCACAGTTTTTCCACATCGGCGGCGCAGGCTTCGATCGAATTTTCAAAGTCGGATTCAAGCACGTCCTCGGCAACCGTCAGGTCCTGGTTGCGGGTGTTTTCTTCATCCTTTTGCAAAAGGTCCTGCGTTTTGTGCAGATCCTTGAGCGATTCAATACATGCAGGCCCGGCCGCATCGGGCTTGAAGTGCAGAACCGCAAGTTCCTTTTGCAACTGGACGTTGTTGATGTTGTTGCGCGGGGCTGTCTCATCATCGGCCAGGGCAAGGGAGCCTGCGCTCAGGCCACTGACCAGAAGAGCGGATGCCATAGCGGCATGATACAAACGAAAACCGGACACGAGCACAATTCTCCTGAGTCTGCGACACTGCGCACCAATTACCCTGTTTTCTAGCCTGTCTGTGTCGGATAGGTAAAGAAACAACCCGGAAAAGCTGCCAGCAGGCTTGGCATGGGCTTGGATTTGGTGCTAGGTGTGACCTCGGAAAGTCGGCGGTGGACGGACACCTTGCTAAACCGGTCAGGTCCGGAAGGAAGCAGCCATGGTGAGTTTCGTCCGGGTCATTGTTCGGCTTTCCACCCTAATTTTCCGCCCTTGTGGATCAGACCATTCTGCGCCGGTCAAACCGCGCATGCGGGGCGTGACCTTACACAGTCTGCGGGCATGGCATGAGTGATACGACTGACGAGCAGTTCCCTCAGGATGAGGGGCTTCCCAGTCCGGAACCGGAAGGCCCCGGCCTGTTTGGTGATGCGGCTCCCGCCCCCTCCGCGCCTCCCCCGCCAGCGCCCGATGCGGCAGCCCCTCCCTACAGGGTGCTTGCCCGCAAATATCGCCCCACAACATTTGAGGACCTGATCGGCCAGGAGGCTATGGTCCGCACCCTGCGTAATGCGTTTGCGCTGGAGCGTGTGGCCCATGCCTTTATGCTGACCGGGGTGCGCGGGGTGGGCAAAACCACGACCGCGCGCATTATTGCCCGTGCCCTTAACTGCACCGGGCCGGATGGCAACGGCGGCCCCACGGCTGACCCGTGTGGTGTATGCCCCAACTGCGTGGCCATTCTGGCTGACCGTCACCCTGATGTGCTGGAAATGGACGCCGCCTCCCGCACGGGGGTGGATGATGTGCGCGAGATCATAGAGGCCACGCGCTTCCGCCCCATGCAGGGGCGTATGAAGGTCTTTATCATCGACGAAGTGCATATGCTCTCGCGCAATGCCTTTAACGCCCTGCTCAAAACGCTGGAAGAACCACCTGCACAGGTTACGTTCATTTTTGCCACGACCGAACTGCGCAAGGTGCCGGTCACGGTTCTGTCGCGCTGCCAGCGGTTTGACCTGCGGCGCGTGCCACAGGCCGAACTGGCCGGTCTGTTCGCCCGGATTGCACAAAAGGAACACGTTGCGCTCTCCGACGATGCACTGGCCCTGATCGCCCGCGCGGCAGATGGCTCGGTGCGGGATGGCCTCTCCCTGCTGGATCAGGCCATTGCTCAGGGCAGTGGTGTGACGGATGAAGGCGGGGTTATTGGCGCAGGCATTGTGAGCGACATGCTGGGTCTGGCGGACCGCGAGGTGGTGTTCGACCTGCTCGATGCGGTGCTGACCGGCAAGCCTGACAAGGCCCTTGCCCTGCTGGATGCAGCTTATGCCCGTGGGGCCGACCCCGGCCTTGTGCTGGGGGATATGCTGGAGCTTGTGCATATTGTCTCCCGCCTGCGGGCCGTGCCCGGTCTGGGGGACTCGGCGGATATGCCAGAGGCCGAGCGGGTGCGGGGCACACATATGGCCAGCACCTTTACCGTGCCCGTGCTCATGCGGGCATGGCAGATGCTGGTCAAGGGTGTGCGGGAGGTGGAGAGTGCACCAGACCGCCGCGCAGCAGCAGATATGGTGCTGATCCGCCTGTGTTACGTGGCCGATCTGCCCTCGCCCGAGGATCTGGTCAAACGCCTGAGCGCTCCGCAGGATGAGACCGGGCGTGGCGGATCATCTGCCCCCCTTTCCACTCCGCAGGCCAGTGGTCCGTCCGGGCTGGCTGGTGTGCCTGTGGGGATTGCCGGCCCGAACGGGGCAGGCACTTTTGTGGCTCCACAGGGTGATGCCGCAGGGGGGTATGAGCCGGCGCGCCTGCGCATGGTCAGCTCCGGCGGTATGGCCGTGGCCGCGCCCGTACAGGCAGAAGCCCCTGTTGTGCAGCCTGTGGTCCCGGCTGAGCCGGCCCTTCCGCCGGTCCCGCGGACATGGCGGGAGGCCGTAGCACTGGTCAGGGAGCAGCGTGAGGCAATCCTGCACGGGCAGTTACGGCATGCCGCGCACCTGATCTCTTTTGCCCCCGGACGGATTGTTCTGCGGTTCGAGCGCGGGGTGCCGAGCGATATTGTGCCGCAGCTCCGCCGCGTGCTGGACCGCGCAACGGGCATAAGCTGGCAGATTGAAGCCGGGCAGGAGGATGGTGAGCCCACGCTGGATGCGCAGGGAGCGGAGGTTATCCAGTTCCGTCGGCGCGAGGCAGAGGCGCACCCGCTGGTCCGGGCTATTCTCAACGCTTTTCCCGATGCGCAACTGGGTGAGGTGAATGACCACGGGCTGGATGATTACGGCCTCCCCCCCGAGGAGCCGCCCGAGCTGCTGTTTGCTCCTCTGGATGCGCAGCCGCTGGATGAAGACGACAGACCATACGACCCCGGTGCCTCGCAGGACTGAAGTGAGCGGGCCGGGCTGGCAAAACAGCACGTTCTGGGCCAGATAGGGAACAGGTGATGCGCCGCAGGGGTGCGCCATAGCCGCACCACGCGGCAGACAGACAAGCTAAGGGGATGACCATGAAGAACCTTGCCTCACTGATGAAGCAGGCTACGCAGATGCAGTCCAAGATGGAAGCCATGCAGAGCACACTGGAAGCCATGAACATTGATGGTTCGGCAGGTGCAGGCATGGTCAGCGTTGTGCTGAGCGGCAAGGGGGACATGCGCTCCATTAAAATCGACCCCAAGCTGGCCGATCCGACCGAAATGGAAATGTTGCAGGACCTGATTGTGGCCGCCTGTGCGGATGCCCGCAGGAAGCTGGACGAAAAAGCCGCTGAGGAAATGCAGAAGGTCACCGGTGGGCTTAACCTGCCCGCAGGCATGAAGCTGCCGTTCTGAACTGCAGACACAACCGACCTTGAGCGCGGGGGAAAGCAGGCGGGCATGGGTGGTCAGGAAATAGAGCAGCTTATTCGCCTGCTGGGGCGTCTGCCGGGTTTTGGCCCACGTTCGGCCCGGCGTGTGGCGCTGTACCTGCTCCGCGAACCCCATACACGGCTGGCTCCGCTGGCCCGCGCCATGGAGCGGGCGGGGGAGGCCATTCGCACCTGCTCCTCCTGCGGGAATCTGGACACATCGGACCCGTGCCACATCTGCACCGACCCGCTGCGTGACAGGGGACTGGTGTGTGTGGTGGAAACGGTGGGGGACCTGTGGGCGCTTGAGCGTGCAGGGGTCCATAGGGGTGTTTATCAGGTTCTGGGGGGTACCCTGTCCCCTCTGGCTGGGGTTGGACCGGAAGACCTTAACGTATCCGCCCTGATGACCCGCCTGCACGAAGGCACCGTGCGCGAAGTTATTCTGGCTCTGGGTGCCACGGTGGAAGGAGCTACCACCATGCACTGGCTGATGGATCAACTGGAAGCCTATGAGGGGCTGACCATCAGCCGTGTGGCGCAGGGCGTGCCCATGGGGGGTGCTCTGGACGTGTTGGACGATGGCACTCTGGCCGCCGCTCTCGGCGCCCGTCGCCCTGCCTGACAGAGTGGTGCCAACCATCAGGGAAAGAACCATAGCCGTGGACAGGCTGCCGATCAGCCCGGCCATACCACGCCGCGCTCTGGTAACCGGGGGGAGCGAGCGGTTTGGTCAGGCCATTGTGCTTGGTCTTGCGCAGGCCGGGTTTGATGTGGTCATCCATGACCGCACCAACAGGGCCGAGGCGGAGGGCCTATTGCATGCCGTGCGCGCGCTAGGCCGTACCGGCTGCGTGCTACAGGCCGACTTCATGCGGGAGGAGCAGGTGCAGGCCCTGTATGGGCAGGCTGCGCAGGCTCTTGGCGGTCCTTTGGGTGTGCTGGTCAACAACACCTCCACCTGTGAGCAGGATGAATGGGACAGTGTCTCGCTGGAAAGCTGGATGCTGCATATGAAGCCCAACCTGCGCGCGCCCTTTGTGCTGATTCAGGCTTTTGCCAGGGGGTTGCCCCAAGGGGCTCAGGGCATGGTGCTGAATATGCTGGATGAGCATGTATGGCCGCTATCGCCCCACTTTGTCAGCCATACCGTATCCAAGACTGGGCTGTGGACACTCACGCAGACCATGGCGCAGGCCCTTGCCCCCAGAGGGATCAGGGTTAACGCCCTGGGTTCTGCGCCCGGTTCCGCCCTGCCCGGCTCCGGGCCGATGCAGGAGCAGCCTGCTCGGCAATGCGCGTCTGAGCCCCCTGCCCGGAACGCCTTGCCTGATCAGGCTGCGCGGGCAACCCTTGCCCTTTTGGCCCGGCCCTTTGTGACCGGGCAGATGCTGAGCCTGAACAGTGGGCAACACCTGCAATGGTCCCCGGCCCCATTGGCCGGACATGCCGTGGAAGAATAAAAGAATGGCCGTTTTTGCTCCGTGGGCCGACCAGCCACCGCTGCGTTGCCTGTTTTTGAAGAACATGGTGCTCGATGCCCATATTGGCGTGTTCCCGCATGAGCAGGGTGTTACCCAGCGTATTCGGGTGTCGGTCCATTACGGGGTGGATGACCGCACGGATCTGGAGGTCGGGCCGGATGACCTGAGCCGTACGGTCTCTTACGAGCGGGTGGTCCAGCTTGTGCACCGCATTGTGCGTGAAGGGCATGTACGGCTGGTGGAAACCCTGGCCGAGCGCATAGCCTCCGGCGTGCTGAGTGATGACCGCGTGCGTGTTGTGCGTGTGCGCATAGAAAAACTGGATGTGTTTGCAGAAATAGAAGGTGTAGGCGTGGAAATAGAGCGCCGCCCTGCAAGCTGATTTCTGGCCACGGCCTGCCAGCAGGAGCTGGCGGCATAAAAAAAGCCCGCTGTATGCCAGCGGGCTTTTTTTTTTGGTCTGATACAAAGATGTTCAGAATCCCCTGAGGGATCAGGATTCGTGGTCTTCCGAATCCGTGTTGACATCGATGTCTGAGCTGATGTCGTCGTCATCATCATCCAGATCAGCGGTGTCTTCCATCACATCATCGTCGTCCGTATCGTCATCGGTGTCGATATCGATATCTTCATCGGCCTTCTTGATGGGGGCAGCACTCGCTGGAACGGGGGACAGGCTGTCAGAGTTGCGGCGCAGGCGCGGCACCAGAGCAGGCTGTTCCGTTCCGCATTTGGGGCAAATGGCGGGTGCGCGGTTCAGGTCATAAAAACGGGCACCACAGGACACGCAGACGCGTTTGGTGCCGAGATCGGGCTGGGACATCTTGCTACCTGTCAATCCTGAGCAGATATTGGGGCCAACGCCCCGGAACACGAACGAACCCCGAACAGCACCGGAGTGCTGAGACAGGACTCGAACCAGACTGTTAAGGCGATGCCCAATGCCACTGTGTTTCGGGTCGTGTCAAACCCGGAGTTTGCAAAAGATGGTATTTTCTGCATCCCCGCCCCTTTTTTTCTTCCCCTGCCCGGATTGACTTGCAGGCCGTCCCGCCGGAATGAAAAGAGCATGACACACGCATCCTCCCCCTCCGCCCGTCCGCTGCGGGTTACGCGCGCGCAGGCCCCTCTTTCCGGTTCCATCCGTGTGCCGGGTGACAAATCCATCAGCCACCGTGCCCTTATGTTTGCCTCCCTCGCACGGGGGGAAACCCATATTACCGGGCTTTTGGAAGGGGAGGACGTTCTGCGTACTGCGGCGGCCATGCGCGCTCTGGGCGCACAGGTAGCGCAGCACGCCCCGGGGGACTGGCGCGTGAGTGGTCTGGGCATTGGCAGGCTGCGTGAGCCTGAGGATGTGCTGGATATGGGCAATTCCGGCACAGCGGCCCGTCTTCTGTCCGGTATTCTGGCCAGCCACGGCATGGTGTCGGTCATGACGGGGGACGCCAGCCTGCGCCGCCGCCCCATGAAGCGCGTCATGGACCCGCTGGCAGGTACGGGAGCCACCTTTATGGCGCGTGAGGGCGGACGCCTGCCCATGGCCATTCATGGTCTGGCGGACCCGAGGCCGCTGGACTACCGCCTGCCCGTGGCCTCTGCGCAGGTCAAATCCGCCGTGCTGCTGGCCGGGCTGAACGCACAGGGGCAGACACGGGTGGAAGAACCTGTGGCCACCCGTGACCATACCGAAAACATGCTCCGTCACTTTGGCGCGCACGTTAAGGTGGAGGAAACCCCACAGGGGGGACGGGTTATTCTGCTACAAGGCCGCCCGGACCTTGTTGCGCGCGATGTGGTGGTGCCGGGCGACCCGTCCTCCGCCGCCTTCCCCATTGTGGCGGCGCTGCTGGTGCCGGGGGCGGATATTACAATTTCCACCGTGGGGCTGAACCCCCTGCGCACCGGCCTGTTCATTACCTTGCAGGAAATGGGTGCACAGCTTGAGGTTACCAATATCCGTACCGAAGGGGGCGAACTGGTGGGGGACCTGCATGTGCGCGCATCCAGCCTTAAAGGCGTGACCGTACCAGCGGACCGCGCCCCGTCTATGATTGATGAATACCCCATTCTGGCTGTGGCGGCGGCGCATGCTTCTGGCGTATCGCGCTTTTGCGGGGTGGAAGAACTGCGCGTGAAAGAGAGCGACCGTCTGGCCGCAACCGTGGCGCTGCTGGAAAACAATGGCGTTAAAACCGCGGTGGAAGGGGATGATCTGGTTGTGTACGGCACCAGCAACGCCATTCCCGGCGGTGGCGTGGTGCAGACCCATATGGACCACCGGCTGGCCATGAGCGCGTCCGTGCTGGGGCTGGTGGCCCAGAACCCGGTGGAAATAGATGATACCGCGTTCATAGACACCAGCTTCCCCGGCTATTTGCAGCTCATGAACAGCCTTGGCGCGGGGTTTGCGCTCTGATGCGCGGCGGACCCGTTATTGCCGTGGATGGCCCCGCGGCTGCTGGCAAGGGCACTCTGGCCCGCAAGCTGGCGGAAGCACTGGGCCTGCCGTATCTGGATACAGGGTTGCTCTACCGTGCCGTCGGGCGGCTGGCCCTTGATGCCGGGCAGGACCCGGCACAACCTGCCGAGCGGTTTGCCCACGCCCTGACGCCAGAGGACCTGCAGCGCAAGGACCTGCGCCAGCCAGACGCCGCTCTGGCGGCCAGCAAGGTGGCGGCCCAGCCTGCGGTACGGGCCGCTCTGGTGGAAACCCAGCGCCGGTTTGCCGCCCGGCAGGGGGCCGTGCTGGACGGGCGGGATATTGGCACCGCCATTTTCCCCGATGCGGATGTCAAACTGTTCATTACCGCATCCCCCGCCACCCGCACGCTCAGGCGCTTTTTGCAAAGCGGAGGGGACCCGGCCGCCCCCGATGCACAAACGCAGCTTCAGGCCATGGAAGACGCCCTGCGCGCGCGTGACAAAGCCGATGCAAGCCGGGATTCCGCACCCATGCGGGTCGCGGATGACGCATATGTGATCGAGACTGACACGCTGGATGCACAGGCCGTTCTGGCCGAAGCCTTGCGGTTTACGCGGGAACGACTCGTGGCCGCACGGGGCTGAGTGCAGGCCCCCGTACAGGGGCGCAAGCCGTGGTTGCGCATTTTTTACCCCCCATTTGCGTGATGGATGGCGCTTTAAGTTGACAAACCGGGGTCAGGTGTTCTCTGTGCAAACAGAAATCCGCCCTGATGGCGGGTTTTTCTGGATAACAGTCTGGCCTGACCCAAAAAGCGGGGGGTATTGCTACCCATCCGTTCCGTCGGGCAAGTCGTGCCGCAGTTTGCGGTGCGCAGGAACAGCCTGCACGCATGTTGCTGGCGGGCTCAGGATTTACGGTACCACATGGCTTCAGCCACCACCCAGACCACGGATCACTTCCGTGGCGAAGATTTTGCCGCCCTTCTTGATGAGACCCTTGGCCGCGATTCCGGCTTTGACGGGTCCGTTGTTCGCGGTCGCGTTGTTCGTCTGACCGACGATTACGCCATTGTTGACGTCGGCCTGAAGAGCGAAGGCCGCGTTTCCCTGCGTGAATTCGCACCTCCGGGCGTCAAGCCTGAAGTGCAGCCGGGCGATGTGATCGAACTGTACGTCGAGCGTTACGAAGACCGCGACGGCAGCATTGTTCTCTCCCGCGAAAAAGCACGCCGTGAAGAAGCCTGGACCAGCCTCGAAAAAGCTTTCGAAGCCAACCAGCGCGTTAACGGCACCATCTATGGCCGCGTTAAAGGTGGCTTTACGGTTGATCTGGGCGGCGCCATGGCGTTCCTTCCCGGCAGCCAGGTGGACATCCGCCCCGTGCGTGACGTCGGCCCGCTGATGGGTGTGCCCCAGCCGTTCCAGATTCTGAAGATGGACCGCGCACGTGGCAACATCGTTGTCTCCCGTCGTGCCGTTCTGGAAGAAACGCGTGCTGAACAGCGCAGCGAACTGATCCAGGGCCTGACCGAAGGCATGATCCTTGATGGCGTGGTCAAGAACATCACCGATTACGGTGCGTTCGTTGATCTGGGCGGTGTTGACGGCCTGCTGCATGTGACCGACATCGCATGGAAGCGCATCAACCACCCCTCCGAAGCACTGCAGATCGGCCAGCCGGTACGCGTGCAGGTGATCCGCTTCAACCCCGAAACGCAGCGCATCTCCCTTGGCATGAAGCAGCTTGAAGCTGATCCGTGGGAAAATGTGGCACTTAAGTACCCGCCGGGTGCGCGCTTTACGGGCCGCGTGACCAACATTACCGATTACGGCGCATTCGTTGAGCTGGAACCCGGTGTTGAAGGTCTGGTGCACGTTTCTGAAATGTCCTGGACGAAAAAGAATGTCCACCCCGGCAAAATCGTTGCGACTTCTCAGGAAGTGGACGTGATGGTTCTGGATGTGGACAGCTCCAAGCGCCGCATTTCTCTGGGTCTGAAGCAGGTTCAGCGCAATCCTTGGGAACAGTTCGCCGAAGAACACAAGGTTGGCTCCACCGTGGAAGGCGAAATCCGCAACATTACGGAATTCGGCCTGTTCATCGGCCTGTCTGCGGATATCGATGGCATGGTTCACATGTCCGACCTGTCCTGGGACGAAGCTGGCGAAGAAGCCATGAAGAACTACGAAAAGGGCCAGGTTGTAAAAGCCAAGGTTCTGGACGTGGACGTGGAAAAAGAACGTATCTCCCTGGGCATCAAGCAGCTTCAGGAAGATCCGGCAGCCGATGCGCTGGCCAGCATCCAGAAGGGCACGATCGTTACCTGCATCGTGACCGCTGTGCAGACCAACGGCATTGAAGTGAAGGTTGACGACGTTCTGAGCGGCTTCATCCGTCGTGCGGAACTGGCTCGTGACAAAGCCGAACAGCGCCCCGAACGCTTCGCCGTTGGCGAACGTGTGGACGCCAAGGTTGTGTCCGTTGACCGTGCATCCCGCAAAGTTGCCCTGACCATCAAGGGCCGCGAAGTGGAAGAAGACAAGCAGGCTATCAACGAATACGGCTCCGCAGATAGCGGTGCATCGCTCGGTGATATTCTGGGTGCAGCGATCCGTCGCCGTAACACCGAAGACTGAGCATAAAAAACCGGGGTGGTTTGCGCCATCCCGGTTTGGCAAAATCCTTTGCCATGCAAAAAATAGCGCCCCACAAGGGCGCTATTTTTTTATGGGCTGTCCTGTCGCACGCTCTGTAGCTGCGGGGGCCGTCTTTTAGGGTTTCTTCTAAAGGGCGGTTGTCATCAGCATGGCGATCCGGCCAATGATACACATTGTATCAGTGCTGTCTGGTTCTCCCCAGCGCACTGAGGACATCAGTACTTCTTCAGGGGGATAGTTCTTGTTGTTGCTTGATACAAGAATTGTGCCGTCTGTTCTTGCTGATAAACGCCTTACAAATACCGCACCATGCATCACGAAAACATAGATACCAAAAAGCTGATCTGTTCTCCTCGTATCTATTGTTCGTCTGCCAGTGCCCGTCTCCTTGAGGTTCGTCCTCCATAGACAATCCTGAATCAGAACTTCAATACGCGTGGGAGCTCTGGAAGCAGACAGACCCCAGTGTGGCATATGCACGTCAAGGCGTTCAGGCTGGCGGACACCCATGGTTTTGTGCGCGCATCTGTGTGTCCATTTCGCAGATCGTTTTGAACTTCATTCCCCGGGTCAGAGCGTGTGCTCGGAAACTGGAATCCATAATGTATATTGGATGCCAAGGGTTCAAATAGAAATTTATTATATAAAGACATTTTAAACTAAATATTAGTTATATGGTGGGATATATAATATAAAAATAGCAGGTGAAGAAATTAATAAGAAAATGTTTACGAATTCTTCATTGTTGCGGAGTGGGGGTGGCGGGGCGGGCCTTCTGATTGCCGTCTGTCTGTCTGCAACGCGGACGATGGCGGCCCCTACTTCAGGGGTGAGCGTTACACAGGATACCGCTCAGGTTACGGTCAATGCATCGACAAGTGGAGATATCGGGCTTTCCAATACGGCCTATATCAGTGACAGGCTGAGTATTGCTGATGGTGTAAACCTGAAAGGAACTGCCGGGCCGGGGGTGCTCAATTCCGGCAGGATCGCCCAACTGAATAATGGGAGTGGGTCGTCCATCGTGGGTACTGGTGCTGGTGGCGTGTTTAATGACGCAAATGCTTGGATCGGAACAGTAAGTAACGGTGCAATAATTATGGGCCGTTATGGTGTCTATAACATCGGTACAATAGATTCGTTTGAAAACGTTTACATGGGTTCTCTGGTCAGCCTGACAGGGGGTGATGGTTTTTACAATGCCGGTACGGTCACATCACTGAGCAATGATGGGAATATTTCGAGCTCTAAAGCGTCAGGGGTCAACAATATGGCTGGTGGACTGATTGTTACTCTGAACACTAGTGCTATTATTCTTGGTGATTCGTATGGCGTATACAACGAAAGTCAGATTGATACATTAAATAATACTGGTTCTATTACTGGTAATACAGGAATCGGGAATATGAGCACGGGTGTGATCGGTACACTCAACAATAATAGTGTAATTGGTGGTAATGATAGCGGTACAGGATATGGTATTTACAATGCAGGCCAGATCACCACACTGACAAATGGCACGTACAGCTTTATTATGACTGGCCCGAATGCGGCGCTTAACAACGATGCGGGTGGCCAGATTCAGACAATTAACAATTACGGCACGATTTATGGCGGTAACTATGGGGTTAACAATAGTACTGGTAGCACTATAGGTGTTCTGAACAACTATGGCACCATTACGGGCACGCTTGCTTCGATCAATAATGCGGGGGGTGTCGTCACCACGGCTGTCAACAATTACGGCGAGCTCAATGGTTCAGTCGTACTGGGGGGGGCAACGCTCAATCTGCTGGCCAGCAGCCCTTGGTCTCCACCTACTGTCAATGGTGATATTACGGGTACGTCCGCATCCGCCATCACTGTTGGTGACGGCACAAATACAACCTACTTCACGGCCAATGGCAATGCCAGCGTGGGAACGATCCAGGTTGCTTCGGGCAGCACTTTGACGCTTTCGAGCGGGAATGTCTGGCAGACCAGTGGTGATGTGACCAATAACGGCAAGATTGCGCTCAATGCTCCTGGCGCCAATGCCGGGAATCAGATGACGGTTGGCGGCAATTATGTCAGTAGCAGTAACAGCGTGCTCCGGGTCAACGGCGGAACAGGCAGCACAGGTGCTACTGTGACCGTCAACGGCGTGTCGGCGGATGTGCTGAACAGTGACAGGCTACAGGTCAGTGGCGCCGTGACCCTGAATGGCGGGCAGGTTACCCTCATTACAAACGGAGCGGCCTTGAAATATGGTCAGGCTTACGAGATTGTGTCGGCAGCCAGCGGAGTCACTGGCCGCTACGGCAGCCTGAACACCGACCTTACCACTTCGTATCTCTTCCTGTCCCCCCTTCTGGCTTATACTGACAACACTGTTGACGTGATGCTCACGCGCAACCAGACGGCGTTCGCCTCTGTTGCCGGAACCCGTAATGAAAGAGCCGCTGCCGGGCTTCTGGACGTCCAGCCGGTGTCCAGTCCTGTGTCAGCCGCCCTTTTGCAGCTTGACGGACAGGGCGCGCGCTCGGCGTTCAACTCCCTCTCCGGCGAGATTCATGCCTCCGCGCGCACAGCACTTGTTCAGGACAGCTTTTTTGTCAGGCAGTCCGCGCTGGACCGTCTGAACAGCGCGGACTGTGACGGCGCTTCGATGAACGGCACGATCCATACAGCCAGTCTGAAGGCCGGTCGCACTCAGGATGGGTGCCAGTCCCGTGGGGTTGCGCTGTGGGGCACTGCTTACGGCAGCCTCGGCCACAATTCCGGGGATGGCAATGCGGTTGCCATGCAGCATTCGACCGCCGGTTTTGTGATGGGAGCGGACGCACTGGTCGCACGGACCTGGCGAGTGGGTGGGCTTGTGAGCTATGGGCGGTCCATGTTTGACCTTGGCGGCAATCGTAATTCCTCTGGTCACAGCAACAATGTTTCGATTGGCGGGTATGGTGGCACGCATTGGGGCAGGCTGAACCTGCGGCTGGGAGCGACGTATACGTGGGATATGCTCAGCACCAACCGGACTGTCGCCCTTCCCGGCTCTGGCGAGCGCCTTGCGGGCAGCTATCTTGGCGGAACGGCGCAGGGTTTTGGCGAGTTGAGCTATAAGCTCCATATTGCGCATACGGTTGTCGAGCCGTTTGCGAATGTAGCTTATGTGAACCTGCACACGAACGGTTATCACGAGCGGGGCGGCAGCGCGGCTCTGGCGGGCAAGGCGATGGATACCGGGGTGACGTTTTCAACCTTTGGCGGTCGGGTGTCATCCGAGGTGCATGTCAGAAAACTGACGCTGGTTCCGTATGGGAGTGTGTCCTATCGGCATGCGTTCGGGCTGACGACACCGACGTTAAGGGAGACCTTTGCCCAGACGGGTAGCGGGAGCATGGATATTGCGGGTGTTGCCCTTTCGACGAATGCGGCGGTGCTGGATACGGGGCTGACCATGCGGCTGACGGATCGGATTGATGTTGGTCTTTCCTATATCGGGCAGTATGGCAACCAGTCGGTAGAGAGTGGCGCGAAGGCGCATTGCAGCTTTAAATTCTGAGTTTTGCCCCGGGTAGGTCCTGAGGATCTGCCCGTGACCGGAAGGGAGGGGAGAATGAGCCCCTCCCTTCCCGCAGGGTGGAAGCACAGACCGCTGACCGGCAGTGCTGCTGGCTCGATCAGCGCCACGGACTTCGTAGCAGCCTGCGGCCACCTGGTTATGACTGTCCCTACCGTTCAGCCTGAAACGACAGCAGATGCCTTAGTCCAGACAGGCCTTGCGGAAGGCCGCAAATGCGCGTGCACGGTGGCTGATGGCGTTTTTCTGCTCATCTGTCATTTCCGCAAAGCTGCGGGTCTGGTTTTCGGGTTCAAAAATCGGGTCATATCCGTGGCCGTTGGCGCCACGTGGGGGCCAGACAATCTGCCCGTCAATCCGTCCTTCAAAGCTGAATGTGCGCCCATCGGGGAAGGCAAGGCAGAGCACGCATATAAACCACGCATTACGTTCGTCCGGACCGATACCTTCCTCAATCCGGGCCATGGCGGCGTTAAAATCCTTGTCGGGGCCAGCCCAGCGGGCGGAGTAAATCCCCGGCGCACCCCCCAGAGCACTTACGCACAGGCCCGAATCATCGGCCAGTGCTGGCAGGTTGGTGGCACGGGCCGCTGCCAGCGCCTTGATGGCGGCATTGCCTGCAAAGGTTGTGGCGGTTTCCTCCGGTTCGGGCAGGTTCAAGTCTCCGGCGGAGAGTACGGTAATGCCAAACTCCGCCATAAGGGCGGAAAATTCGGCCAGCTTGCCTGCGTTATGGGTGGCAAGCACCAGCCTGTCGCCGGATTTAAGGGTGGGGTGGGTCATGTTCAGGGCTGCTCTGCTGTGTTGACGGCGGTCAACTGGGCTTCAAACAGTTCGCCAGCACCTTTGCGGGCAAGGGCGAACAGGGAGTTAAAGGCATCCTCGCTAAAGGGCGCATGTTCGGCCGAGGCCTGAATTTCCACAATACGGTTATCAGCGCTGAGCACAAAGTTGGTGTCGGCCAGAGCGGCGCTGTCTTCCGTATAGTCAAGGTCCAGCACGGCGCCAGCACTGGTCAGCCCGCAGGATACGGCAGCGACCTGCCCGGTTAGGGGCATGCGTTGCAGTACGCGGTTGGCGACCAGCTTGCCAAGGGCCAGACGGAGAGCCACCCATGCGCCGGTAATGGAGGCACAGCGCGTGCCGCCATCGGCGTTCAGTACGTCGCAATCCAGTGTAATGCAGAGTTCGCCAAGGGCCTTAAGATCCGTGACCGCGCGCAGGGAGCGGCCGATCAGGCGCTGGATTTCCTGCGTGCGGCCCGACTGCTTGCCCCGTGCGGCCTCGCGGTTGCCGCGGGCATGGGTGGCGCGGGGCAGCATGCCGTATTCCGCCGTAACCCACCCGCTGCCCTTGCCACGCAGGAAAGGGGGAACACGGTTTTCCACACTGGCGGTGCACAGGACCTCTGTGCCACCAATGCGGATAAGGGCGGAGCCTTCCGCATGGCGGGAAAAGCCGGTTTCTATAACAATCGGGCGCATCTGCCCGGCCTGTCGGCCTGATGGACGCATGCTGCTGCTCCTGCAAAACAATAACAAAGGGTTGCGCCTGCACATAAAATGCTTTTGGCAGGAGTAAAACCGGCAATAAGCCGTTATAATCGCTTATCAGACCGCCCAAAGGAGCCTGAGAGCCATGAAGCGTGGCCTGTTGCCCGCCCAAGCAATGCTACCTCCCGAACTGGATGGACGTTCCGCCAACATCCTGCGCGAGATTGTGGAAGAATACATGGCCAGTGGTGAACCCGTGGGTTCGCGCACCCTTTCACGCCGGTTGGGGCAGCCGCTCTCCCCGGCAACAATCCGCAATGTCATGGTCTCCCTGACCGAAGCGGGTCTGCTGTTTTCCCCGCATACATCAGCAGGTCGCCTGCCAACGGAAAAAGGGCTGCGTCTGTTTGTGGATGGGCTGCTCCAGTTTGGTGCGCTCTCCGAAGATGAGCAGAAGGTCATCGGCCATTCGCTGGAAGCGCGCGGACGCTCCTTGCAAGATACGTTGACCGAGGCTTCCTCCCTGCTCGCAGGGATGTCCGATGCGGCGGGGCTGGTGGTGGCTCCCAAGGGTGAGGGCGGGATCAAGCACATAGAGTTCGTGGCGCTGGGTGGTAACCGTGCCCTTGTGGTGCTGGTGGGGGCTGATGGACATGTGGAAAACCGGGTGATCGAAATCCCGGCCGGGACTCCTCCCTCCGCACTGGTGGAGGCTGCCAATTACCTGAACGCGCGCGCCATGGGGGCATCCCTGCCCGACCTGCGCCACCGCGTAGGGGCGGAAATGAGCGAAAACCGCACGGTGCTGAACAGCCTGACCGCCGAGGTGGTGGAGAGTGGTCTGGCGATCTGGAACACGGAGCGGGGGGAAAGTGGTGGCACGCTGATCGTGCGAGGCCAGTCCCGTCTGCTGGCTGATGTGGACGGGCAGGAACGCCTTGTCGCCATCCAGACCCTGTTTGACCGGCTGGAAGCGCAGGAGACAATGCTGCGTCTGCTGGAACTGGTTGAAAGTTCGGAAGGGGTGCGCATCTTTATCGGCGCGGAAAGCGGTCTGTTTGGTGCGACCGGCATGTCTGTTGTCATGGCTCCGGCCAGAAACGAGGCCAACAGGATTGTCGGGGCCATAGGCGTTATTGGTCCGACGCGTATAAATTACGGGCGTGTTGTGCCCGTGGTGGATTATACAGCGCGCATATTGGGCGAACTGCTGGGTCAGGCGTAAAAGCCGGGTCTGTCAGGGGCTGGAGCAGAGGTCGGAATTCCGCCACGATTGTAAAGAGAAATGGCGATGGTCAGGAGACGACAGAATATGGGAATGATAAAGGACCGGTATGACACGCACTCCACCTTCTGGTGATCCGGATTCTTCCCCCCCCCATGACCGGGGTACCACACAGTCCTTTGTGTTAAGCAGGCCGCGCTTTCGCCAGTGGCGCATGCTGCTGGGCACGGCTGCGGCCGTGCTGCTGGTGGGTAGTGCTGGCGGGGCCGTGGTGGTGTGGTCGCAATACCAGAGTATTGTTGCCGACCTGCCAACAGTGGATGGCCTGCGTTCCTATCAGCCACCGGTCATGAGTCGCCTGTACGCATCGGATGACCAGCTGGTTGCCGAACTGGCGGATGAGCGGCGGGTGTTCGTGCCTTCCAACGCCATTCCCGACCGGGTGAAAAGTGCGTTTATCGCGGCGGAAGACCAGAAGTTCTGGACCCATAAGGGTGTGGACCCCGCCGCCATTATCCGCGCGGGTCTGACCGACCTGACACGTGGGCGCGGGCGCAGGCCCATTGGTGCGTCCACCATTACGCAGCAGGTTGCCCGCGTCATGCTGCTGGGGAGCAATGCTGTTTCGTTCAAGCGCAAGGCCAAGGAAGCGTTTCTGGCCATGCGTATCGAGCAGGTTCTGCCCAAGGAAAAAATCCTCGAGATTTATCTGAACGAAATTTATCTGGGTAACGGTGCCTATGGCATTGGTGCTGCTGCCCAGACGTATTTTAACAAACCGCTGGACCAGCTGGATAATGCGGAGGTCGCGTTTCTGGCGGCGCTGCCCAAGTCGCCCACCAATTACAACCCTGCCCGCTTCCCCGATGCCGCGCGTGGCCGCCGCAACTGGGTGCTGGAGCGCATGGCCGATATTGGTGCCATTACGCAGGCCGAGGCCCGTATGGCCGAGGCGGAGCCACTTGTCAGCATCAGCTATTCCCGCCCCGGCCCCGCTCCCGGTTCCGAATGGTTTGCCGAGGAAGTCCGGCGTGAACTGCTGGAAAAATATGGTCAGGATGTCACCATGCAGGGGGGGCTGGATGTGCATACCAGTCTGGACCTGCCCCTCCAGCGCGCGGCCCAGACCATTTTGCAGCAGGGGCTTATGGCGTATGACCGCCAGCACCGTGGCTGGCATGGCCCTGTTACGCACCTGAATACCCCTGTGCCGCTCACGCAGGACGAGTGGGTACGCGCCCTGCGTACGGTCAATGCTCCGCCCGGTATGCTGGACCAGTGGCGTCTGGCCATTGTGCTGGATGGCAACAGGGGGCAGGTCGGCTGGCTGGAAGGTAGCGTGGTCCGCCGCAATGTTGCGCAGGGGGGCGAGCCTCATACAGGGCAGATCCAGTCCAGGGATATGGCATGGGTCCGCCGTGCCCGCCCCCTTCGCACGGGTGACATTGTGATGGTCGAACCCCAGAGCGGGCAGTCCGGTGTGGCGCTGATGCAGATACCGGTTGTGGAAGGCGCTATTGTCACCATGAACGCCCGCACGGGGCGTGTTCTTGCTCTGGTGGGGGGATGGTCTTTTCAGGCCTCGCAGTTTGACCGGGCCACGCAGGCGCAGCGCCAGCCGGGTTCCTCCTTCAAGCCATTTGTCTATCTCCAGGCCATGGAGCAGGGCATATCGCCCTCTCAGGAGTTTGATGACTCTCCCGTGTCCTACGGCACATGGCATCCCAATAACTACGAAAAAGACTTCTGGGGCCCCACTTCCCTGCATGATGCGCTGCGTGAATCGCGCAACCTTGTGACCATTCGCCTTGCTGCCCATCTGGGTATGAACACGGTTGCGGATACGGCCATCAAGCTCGGGCTGGTGGATAGCATGCCCCATGTGCTGCCCGCAGCGCTGGGTGCTGTGGAAACCACGGTGCTGAAGGAGGCTGGAGCTTACGCCGCCCTTGCCGCCGGAGGGCGCAGGATTACCCCGACCCTGATTGATGATGTGCAGGACCGTGATGGGCGTGTCATCTGGCGGCCTGCCAGCGGGCTTTCTCTGGTTGCAGCATCTTCCCTGCCTGCTGAGGGAGGTGGTCCGGTCAATGGGGTGGACGCCATACACCCGGATGCACCGCAGGCAAATGCCGGTGGTGCGGGTTCTGGCATGCCGCCTCTCCAGCCATCGGGAGTGGTGCTCACGCCGCAGGACCTTCCCGCTTTGCGCGATGACAGGCCAGTCGTCGCCTCCGAGCAGAGTGCGTTCCAGATCACGACCATGCTGCAGGACGTTATCCGGCGCGGCACGGGTGTGCGGGCGGGCGAGGGCATAGATACGCCCATCGCAGGCAAGACCGGCACCAGCCAGAACTTTAACGATGCCTGGTTCGCAGGTTACACGCCCGAACTGGTGACGGTCGTATGGGTCGGGTTTGACACGCCCCAGTCTCTCGGGCGGAACGAGACAGGGGGCGCCATTGCTGGCCCATTGTGGAACAAGGTGATGAAGGCGGCCCTCAAGGACCAGCCAAAACTCGACTTTGCCGCCCCCGATGGCGTGACACTGGTCAGCTACGATACGGGCCGTGGTGTTGCGATAGATGCGTTCAAGGACGGTCAGCTCCCCGGCGTGAGTGCCAACCTGCTGAGCAACGTGGATGCCCAGCAGCTGAGTGCCGCCGATACAGGGGCCGAGAACATGCCGGACTCGGAGAGCGATATGGCGGCCAGCGTCAATGGCTCCGGCGCGTCTGGTGCGGCTGCGGCCAGCCCGGCCGAAGGCAGCAGCGCCCCACCTACCGCACCTTCTGGGGGTGACATTGGCATGGGCGGCCTTTATTGAAGGCCGCAGAGAACGGAATGGGATGATCATTCCCCCAAAGCAGATGGAGAACAGGCCCGATGTCCGCCGAGACAGAAGCCCTTAACGAACAGATCAAGCAGTCGGTCGCACTGCTGAGGAGGCATCTTTAACTGGGATGTCGCTGAAGCCCGCCTTGCGGAACTGAACAATCAGGCCGAAGACCCGGACCTGTGGAATAACCCCGAAGCCGCGCAGAAAATGATGCGCGAGCGTACGCTTCTGGCCAACCAGATCGAGGGCGTGCAGGCGTTGGAAACCAACGTGAACGACACCTCCGAACTGATCGAGATGGCTGAGGCCGAAGGGGATGCCGATCTGGTGACAGAAGGGCTGGCCAGCCTGCGCGCCTTGGCGGAGGAAGCCAAGCGGCGTGAGATTGAAAGCCTGCTTTCTGGCGAGGCGGATAGCAATGACTGCTATCTGGAAGTCAACGCAGGGGCCGGTGGCACGGAGGCGCAGGACTGGGCCGAAATGATGCTGCGCATGTACACCCGCTGGGCAGAGGCGCATAATTACAAGGTCACGCTGATTGAAAGCTCGGAGGGTGAACAGGCCGGGCTTAAATCCGCGACCATTCTGGTTTCTGGTCCCAATGCCTATGGCTGGCTGAAGACCGAAGCGGGTGTGCACCGGCTTGTGCGCATTTCTCCTTTTGATGCAGCAGCCCGCCGCCAGACGTCCTTTGCATCGGTCTGGGTTTACCCGGTTATTGATGATTCCATTGAAATTGAAATCAATGATGCGGACCTGAAAGTGGACACTTTCCGTGCTTCCGGCGCAGGTGGTCAGCACGTGAACAAGACGGATTCCGCCATCCGTATTACCCATATTCCCACCGGGATCGTGGTTGCGTGCCAGACAGACCGCTCCCAGCACAGGAACCGCGCTACGGCCATGCAGATGCTGCGTGCACGGATGTACGAAGCCGAACTGCAACGGCGCGAGGCCGCGGCTGCTGAAGCTGAAGCCGCCAAGACCGATATTGGCTGGGGGCATCAGATACGGTCGTATGTTCTGGCCCCTTACCAGATGGTCAAGGACCTGCGCACAAGTGTTGAAACCGGCAACCCCGATGCCGTTCTGGATGGGGAGCTGGATGTTTTTATGGCGGCGGCTTTGGCTATGCGTGTGGGGGCAACCCGTTCGGAGGCGAGCGCCAGCGCACAGTAAGTCTGGCAGTTTGCTCAGGCCCATTACGCGGGATGGTAAAAAAGGCGGGCTCCATGCAGGAGCCCGCCTTTTTTCTTCTGCGTAAAGTATTCAACTTCGTAAAGTTTATATGCAAACTTTTCTCATACAACCTGCTTGACATCTGCCGTGCCAGATTGCCCAATCAGCATGATGGATAGAGGTATGTCGAGAGGCATACCGGTTCTGAGCCGTATGGCCAGATCAAAATTCCTGAGTGTTTTTCGTGGCTGAAGACGAATCAGAGATGTTTCGTTTGGCGGCTTGAAGAGGGAGGGCCAGAATGAGTAATCCTGAGCAGCAGCCAGGTTCGGCAAAGTATGCCTTTCGGGCAAGTGCTGCTGTTGGTGTGATTGCGTTCCTGCTTGTGCTGATCATGCATGTGCTGGGCATATGGGGACTGATCTACGGGATGGGCAAAGGCGACAGCCCGCCCCCACCTGCCAGGCCGCCCATTCAGAC
>NZ_JBFCXX020000072.1:0-279 GCF_040702925.2 Acetobacter fabarum
CACCAGTGTCATCATCACAACCAATCTGAGCTTCAGTGAATGGGGAGACGTCTTTGGTGACCCGAAGATGACAACGGCGCTCCTCGATCGGCTGACCCATCACTGTCATATCCTCGAGACAGGAAATGACAGCTACAGGTTCCGCGCCAGCACCGCCGCGTCAAAAAACAGAAAGGACAGATCCTCTTCTTGACCGCCCGCCCGACTGTGCCTGAAATAGCATCTGGCTGGGTCAATTCCTGATGAAAAACCCGGGTCAGTTCTCAGTGAAAATCAACA
>NZ_JBFCXX020000073.1:0-279 GCF_040702925.2 Acetobacter fabarum
CAGTGAAGCTCACCAATAGCAACGCCCGAGGCGCGCCCGTGGCTTGGGTATTGGCTGAAGTTCTGAATTGGAATCGTGCACGCATCGCGGCTCGAAAAAAGGTGGCCGCATGAATATCAAGATCGCCAGCAAAGCACTGATGCACCCTTTTTCGATTCTTCGTCGCGTTGGTTTCACCTCCCAAACCATGCAGCGCTTCGAACGATTTCGCAGCCGAGAAGAAAAAAAAGGGCGCGTGGTTAGCGTACTCAAATGGGCAGACGGGACCTGGTGCATTCT
>NZ_JBFCXX020000074.1:0-279 GCF_040702925.2 Acetobacter fabarum
GTTCGGTGTTGTTGGAGACTTTCTCCGATATCGCGATTTTGTCTAACGGTCGAGATCCGCTCGCGATGCTTTCTTGCCTGGCTGACAAGGGGTATTGGGGATACACGATTCCCGAGTATCTGCAGTGGTGCGCTTTCTCGGAGGTGGGGCATGATGTTGATTCTGACCAGATAAAGGCCGGCAAGGCAATTCCACAGGTCAATCGGCGTTTTCCTTCAGCCTATGAAACGCTGCCGGTTGCGTTTCCTTTCCGCAACCCGCTCAAGCGTAATGCAAGTG
>NZ_JBFCXX020000008.1:0-122166 GCF_040702925.2 Acetobacter fabarum
GACTGTGCCTGAAATAGCATCTGGCTGGGTCAATTCCTGATGAAAAACCCGGGTCAGTTCTCAGTGAAAATCAACAGTTACCCGTCAGAACGGCATCGCCCATACGCTGGTCATGGCCGCCGAGACCGAACGCAAACGCTCTGCCGATATTCCCGACGATAGCGAGGGGCTGAAGGAGCGGATCGTCCTGCACCTTGAACGGCTTGAAGCCGCTGAGGGTCGTAGGCTTATGCGCGGCACAGGCGTGCTGGCGACTGTTGGGGCAACGTCCCCCTTCATCGGCCTGTTTGGTACGGTCTGGGGCATCATGACGTCCTTTACCGGTATCGCGGCCAGCAAGGCGACCAGTCTTGCCGTGGTGGCCCCCGGTATCGCCGAGGCGCTTCTGGCCACGGCGCTGGGTCTGGTGGCCGCCATCCCGGCGGTGGTGATCTACAACCACCTTGCCCGCCAGACGGCCTCCTGCCGTGCGCAGGTGGCGGACCTCACCGCGCTGGTCATGCGTCTTGTTTCGCGTGATCTGGGCCGCATGCAGGCGCTGACCGCCAGCGGACAGGTAGTGCGGTTTGGTGCCTCCCGTGACAGCCGTTCGGTGGCGGGGGAGTAAGCGGCATGATCCGCATCCGTCATACCGATGAGAACCCGCATGAGGCGAGCGAAATCAACGTCACGCCGTTCATCGACGTGATGCTGGTCCTGCTTGTGATCTTCATGGTCACGGCCCCGCTGACGACGGTGAACGTGCCGGTGGACCTGCCATCCTCGACCGAGAAGCCGACGCCGCGCCCCGATGATCCCGTGTTCCTGACAGTGAAGGCCGATCATGGCCTGGCGCTGGGTGAGGATGATATCAGCACCGACGCTCTTCCCGGAGCGCTGGAAAATGCGACCAAGGGCAACAAGGACGAACGCATTTTCCTCCGCGCCGACAAGACGGTCGATTACGGCACGCTGATGGGGGTGATGGATAGGCTGCGTACCGCCGGATACCTCAAGGTCGCGCTGGTCAATCTGCAGGGGCAGGAAGAAGGCAGTGAAGCAGGTTCAACGCCCGTGCCGCCCGGTAATGCAGTTCCTGCCACATCTGGAACAACGCCGTGAGCAGTACCACAGACATGGTGCAGGGGCAGGGTGAAGCTGTTGAAAGTCCCCCCTTGTCCTTTGCCGACTGGCAACGGGGGCAGTTGCGGCAGTCCATGCGTGAGGACACGATAAGGTGGGGCCTGTCGTTCCTCGCCGTGCTCGCCGTCAGTGGTGGGGCGGTCTGGTGGATCATGCGGCTGCCCCCGCCGGTCATGGCCGTGCCGGAACCGCCGCCTGCCGCCATTGCCATCGACATGGCCCCGGAACCGGTCTCCACACCGACCCCGCCCACCGATCTGCCGCCGGGACCGCAGCAGACCCAGTCCATCCCGGATCCGGCTCCGGTCGAACCACCAAAGATCACGGCGCCACCTTCGCCCGCGCCCAATCCGCCAATCCCGGTGCCCAAGCCCGAAAAGCCAAAGAAACTGGTCAAGAAACAAAAGCCGGTGCCGATGCTCAAAAAGCCGATCCCGGACAAGACGCCACCGGCCGAGGCGACAACAGCACCGCCTTCTTCGGAAGCGCCTCCGGCTCCCGCACAGGCCGCTCCGGCTCCCGGTGCGTCGTCCTCAAAAGCCTCGCACGACCCGGCCACCTGGCAGGGGGCTTTGCTGGCGCAGCTTGAGAAGTTCAAGCGCTATCCGTCCGACGCCATGGCCGATCATCAGGAAGGCGTGCCGACTGTGACGTTCTCCATGGACCGCAAGGGCCATGTGCTCTCGGTGACCCTTGCCAGCTCTTCCGGTCATGCTCTGCTCGATCAGGAAGCCATTGCTCTGCCTAAACGCGCTCAGCCTTTGCCCATCCCGCCGGACAGTGTCGCGGGGGATCCCGTCACCCTGACCGTGCCCGTCGAGTTCTATCTGTCGAAGGACCAGAACTGAAAGACCCCCTCTTTTCACTGATCATAACAGGATCGCGCCCATGATCTGGGCGTCAGTAAAACGACCACTCTTCATCAGAATCTTCTCATTCCATACGCTGAGAAAATTCTCACTCAAAAGCCACTCTTTTTATGGAGGGGTTACCCCGCCACAAGACCGGGGGGAATCATACAGTGCTCTCCCAGTCTGTTCAAAAGGGTAGGATGTTCTGCAAAATCAGAGAAACCCGGTCGCTGCATAGCGTCATTCTTTCGATCAGAGCCCAGGGGATTTGAGAATCACCTGGGTTCTTCGATCCTGTCTCCCGTTGTTCCTATGTAATATTACGCAATGACCAACCATCGGAGAGGTGCTAGAGCGGGGCCATGTCCAGTATGGGAAAGTCGGGTTTGTGGTAGGGTCGCTCCAGCGTGCACAGGGACGGTTTGGGCTGGAGGTCAGGCAACATGGGCTGATGAGCCGCATGGCCGACCTTGAGCAAAGAGGCTGCTGCCGCTTGCTCTTTCCCCGTATGGCGGGAGCGGGGGTAGAGGCTGTTACGGTCAATATTTCCGGCGGCATTGCGGCGGGGGATAGTATTGAAGGCTGGCTGATATGCCGAGAAGGCACGGACCTCCTGCTCACGTCTCAGGCCGCGGAAAGAGTGTATCGCGCCCGCCCGGATGATGCGCCTGCGCAGATGACCGTGATCTGCCAGATTGAACCTGAAGCGCGTCTGGAGTGGTTGCCACACAGCACTATTTTTTTTGATGGCAGCAGGTTTTGCCGCCATATGCGGGTAGATATGGCGGGCTCTGCGGAGTTTCTTTTTCTGGAGAGCCGTATTTTCGGTCGTAAAGGGTCAGGCGAAGTGCTGTCGGACCTGACTCTGGTTGACCGTCTTTCCATCAAACGGGATGGCAGGCTTGTGCTTGAGGACGCGTTACGTCTTGAGAGTCATAATGTTACAGCCATGCTGGAGCAGGCGGCTGTAAGTGGCGGGCAGGGCAGTGTTGCTACGTTGGTGCTGGTCAGTCCCCATGCCATGGGCCTGCTGGATCAGGTGAGAGCACATTTGCAGGCTCCGGAATATACGGGTTTTGCCGTTTCAGCATGGAATGGCATGCTGGTGGTGCGCGGACTGGCCGACAGAAGCTGGCTTTTGGAAAAAGCGTTACGCCAGCTTCTTGTAATGCTACGCTCTGGCCGCCCCGCGCCGTCTACATGGCGTTCATGACGACAGCTTAACAGAAGCGAGGGACTAGCCAGAACATGCATTTAACCCCAAGGGAAAAAGACAAGCTGCTTATTTCCATGGCAGCTATGGTGGCGCGGCGCAGGCTGGAGCGGGGGGTCAAGCTGAATTACCCTGAGGCCATAGCCCTGATTACGGATCATGTGGTTGAAGGCGCACGTGATGGCGTGGATGTGGCAACGCTGATGGCCAGTGGCGGGCATGTTCTCACCCGTGATCAGGTCATGCAGGGCGTGGCGGAAATGATTCATGATGTGCAGGTTGAAGCAACCTTTCCTGATGGTACAAAGCTGGTGACGGTTCATGACCCGATACGCTGATCCTTTGCCCCAGAATGCGATACCGGGTGAAATACTGGTGGATGAGGGGGATATTCTGCTGAACGAGGGCCAGCCCCGGAAGAGTGTTCTGGTGACAAATACAGGTGACCGTCCTGTGCAGGTAGGCAGCCATTACCATTTTTACGAAGTCAATCCGGCACTACATTTTGACCGTGAAAGCGCACGGGGATGGCGGCTGGATGTCCCTTCTGGTGGAGCCGTGCGTTTTGAGCCGGGGCAGGAGCGTGAGGTCACTTTGGTGCCGCTTCGTGGTCAGCGTGTTGTGATTGGTTTCAGAGGTGATGTTATGGGGAGTCTGGACGCATGACCCGTCTGACCCGGCATGAATATGCAGCACAGTTTGGTCCAACCACGGGTGATCGCGTCCGTCTGGCCGATACCGCTTTGTTGGTGGAGGTCGAAAAAGACCTGACAGTTTATGGTGAAGAAGTACGTTTTGGTGGTGGTAAAACCATCCGGGACGGCATGGCGCAGTCTCAGGTCACACGGGCCGGGGGAGCGGCGGATACCGTTATTACCAATGCGCTGATTATAGACCATTGGGGCATTATAAAAGCAGATGTTGCACTGCGCGATGGACGGATTGCGGGTATTGGCAAGGCTGGGAACCCGGATATTCAGCCCGGTGTGAATATCATCATCGGGCCGGGTACGGAAATTATTGCCGGTGAGGGGAAAATTCTGACTGCTGGCGGTATAGATAGCCATATCCACTACATTTGCCCGCAGCAGATTGAGGAGGCCCTTGCTTCTGGTGTAACGACCATGCTCGGTGGCGGCACTGGGCCAGCAACGGGTACGGCGGCGACAACCTGCACGCCGGGGCCGTGGCATATGGCACGTATGTTGCAGGCGGCGGAGGCTTTTCCGGTTAATCTGGCATTCGCGGGCAAGGGGAATGCGTCCCGCCCGGACGGTCTGGAAGAAATGGTGCGGGCCGGGGCATGCTGCCTGAAGCTGCATGAAGACTGGGGCTCCACCCCCGCTGCCATTGATTGCTGCCTGAGTGTGGCAGACCGTATGGATGTGCAGGTGATGATCCATACGGATACGCTGAATGAAAGCGGCTTTGTTGAGGATACGATAGCGGCGTTTCAGGGCCGGACAATCCATGCCTTCCATACGGAGGGAGCTGGAGGAGGGCATGCACCGGACATTATTCGGGTTGCCGGTCTGCCCAATGTGTTGCCGTCTTCTACCAATCCAACGCGGCCCTACACCCGCAATACGCTGGATGAGCATCTGGATATGCTCATGGTCTGTCACCATCTGGACCCACATGTGCCAGAGGATATTGCTTTTGCTGAAAGCCGTATCCGGCGGGAAACCATTGCCGCAGAAGACATTTTTCATGACATGGGCGTGCTGTCCATGATGTCTTCAGACAGTCAGGCCATGGGGCGTGTGGGAGAGGTGCCATTACGGACATGGCAGACCGCGCATAAAATGAAATGCCAGCGCGGTGCGCTTCCCGGAGATGGCCGGGCAGATAATAACCGCGTCAAACGCTACATTGCCAAATATACCATTAACCCCGCCATTGCTCACGGGCTGTCGCATGAAGTCGGGTCGATCGAGGTTGGCAAACTGGCGGATCTTGTTGTGTGGAACCCGGCTTTTTTTGGTGTAAAGCCGGATATGGTCGTCAAGGGTGGGGCTATTGTTTACGCCATGATGGGGGACCCCAATGCCTCTATCCCGACCCCACAACCCGTGCATGGCCGTATGATGTTTGGTGGGTATGGTGGAGCACTGACCCATACCAGCCTGACCTTTGTCTCTAAAGCGGCGCTGGAAGACGATATCGGCCGCAAACTTGGTTTGCGTAAAAGGCTTTCTGCTGTTTCAGATACGCGAGGTGGTATTGGCAAACGGAGCATGATCCATAACAGCGCCATGCCGCATATCGAGGTTGATGCGGAAACATATGAAGTGCGTGCCGATGGTGTCCTGCTGACCTGCGAGCCAGCCGATATTCTCCCGATGGCACAAAGGTATTTTTTATTCTGATGAAGCGCGTCGTAAAAATTCTGCCGGTAGGCAGCTGGTCTGCCGAACAGGCTTCCGATGTATTTTGTGCGGATTATGAAGGGCGGCACCGGCGGCGTAGGGTATTGCCCACGCAGTCTGGCGAAAAAATACTGCTTGAGCTTGAACAGGCGCATCTGTTGCAGGCCGGAGAGGGACTGCTCCTTGAGGATGACCGTATTGTCAAAGTAGAGGCTTTGCCGGAAGAACTGATGGAGATACGGGCGCAAACTCCCTTGCACCTGTTGCAACTGGCATGGCATCTGGGCAACCGGCATCTGCCTGCGGCCATCGAAGCTGAGCGTATTCTGATACGCTATGACCATGTTATTGCGGATATGGTGAAGGGGCTTGGAGGGCACGTGCATCGGGTGCAGGCAGCCTTTGACCCGGAAAGTGGGGCCTATGCGGCCCGTGACCATGGGCATACAGGGCACCATCCTCATGGTGACCACAGCCATTCCCATGACTGACGCAGCCGGGAGTGGGGGTGGGCTGGCTTTTCTCAGGCTGCTGTCCTGGGTTTCTCCAGCCTTTCCAACCGGAGGATATGCGTACAGCCACGGGTTGGAATGGGCGGTAGAGCAGGGCAGCGTGCAGAATGTGCTCTCCCTTACGGCGTGGGTTGGCGCGCTGCTGCAATATGGAAGTCTGAGAAACGACCTTATCCTGCTCAATGCTGCATGGCAGGCGGGGCATGATATGGTCCGGTTGGCTGAAATTGCAGATTTTGCCTGTGCCTGTGCGTCGTCCCGCGAGCGGTATGAAGAAACAGTTTATCAGGGTGAGGCTTTTTTAAAAGCGGCGGCTGTCTGGCAGGCCATACCTGATAAAGCAGAGTGTGAGGGCACGCGCTGGCCTCTCCCTGTTGCGCAGGGTATGGTTTTTCGCAAAGGTGGAGTTGCGCGGCCTCAGGCTTTGCTGGCGGGCGGGTATGCGGCCGTAGCGGCGCTGGTTTCTGCCGCGGTAAGGCTTGTGCCGCTTGGGCAGACGGATGGCTTGCGTGCGCTGGCGGGGTTTGAGCCTGCGTTGATTGCGGCGGTTGAAAAAGCACAGGAACAGACACTGGACGATGTCGGGGGGGCGTGTTTCGCATCCGATCTGGCTGCCATGCATCATGAAACACAGGAAACGAGGTTATTCAGGACATGACAGAAATAAAACACGGTCCGTTGCGTGTTGGTATTGGTGGCCCTGTTGGTACTGGCAAAACGGCTCTGATGGATGCGCTGTGTCGTCGGTTCAGAGAGCAGTATAATATTGCCGCCATCACCAATGATATTTACACGCGTGAGGATGCTGAATTCCTGACCCGCGCAGGCTCTTTGTCCCCGGAGCGTATCATGGGCATTGAAACCGGAGGTTGTCCGCATACCGCCATTCGGGAAGACGCCAGCATTAATCTTGCAGGGATTGCTGAACTGGCCGAGCGGTTTGAAGGGCTTGATCTGGTTCTGGTTGAAAGTGGCGGTGATAATCTGGCCGCAACCTTCAGTCCTGAACTGGCAGACCTGACCATTTATGTCATTGATGTGTCGGCAGGGGATAAAATTCCGCGCAAAGGGGGCCCCGGTATTACCCGGAGCGATTTGCTGGTCATTAACAAGATAGACCTCGCGCCATATGTCGGGGCCGATCTGGGCGTTATGGAGCGGGACAGCAGGCGTATGCGGGGGCAGAGACCGTTCATATTCGCCAATATTCGCGCCAGTGAAGGGGTGGAGGACATTGCCGCATTTATTGTGGAGCAGGGTGGCCTGTGAAAACTGTGTCTTATTGGTCTGTTGAAGAAAAAAATTACGAATAAACCCTATAGTAAGTAATTCTACGCATCCCATCCTTCCGGTTCGATTTCGTAATATTCCCCTTGTCGCCAGAAGGTGACCGCAGCCACAAGGGGGTAGCCATGATTGCGCTTGTGTCCCGGTTTATGAAAGACCGGAAAAAAGAACTGTTTTACTATGGCAGCATTGTATCGGTTGGTGTGGTGCTGGGGGGCATAGTCTCTTCACAAGCGCACGCGGTTGCAACAGTTAACCTGGGGAAAGATCAGTTTTTTACCCTTGGTGTCGGTGTGCGGGCGCAATACTTAAGCCATGATTCCACCGTGGCCGGTAATAAAGGCGCTGCCAGTGCAGATGATTTTCGTATTTATATGGGCGCGCAGTTCCATAAATACGTCAAGGCGACCTTGAACCTTGAACGGCTGCGTGATGGGAACTGGAACGTTCTTGACGGTATTTTGCAGGTAGAACGCTGGAAAGCCTTTAATATCTGGGGTGGGCGGATGCTGACTCCCAGTGATCGATCAAACCTTGATGGTCCGTATTTTCTCAGCACCTATGCGTTCCCGCTTGTTGCGCAGTATCCGGGTGCCTGGTCTGGCCGAGATGATGGCATGGCGGTCTGGGGACGGTTGCTTAAAGATCGTTTCCGTTATGTCACAGGGATTTACCGTGGCCATAACTGGGTACCGGGGGGCTCCAACTATGGCGAGCATCCGCTTTTTGCCGGGCGTGTGGAATATAACTTTCTGGATCCTGAACCCTCTCCAGCATATTACACAGCCAGTACGTATTACGGCAAAGCCGATATTCTGGCCATTGGTCTTGCCGGGCAGTATGAGGCCGATGGTGTAGGCAGCGCCGAGGTCAAGGGGAGCTACAAGGCGTGGAACGTCGATGGCCTGTTTGAGAAAAAAATAGGGAAAAATGCAAAATATGGTGTCTATACCTTGGAAGGTGCATACTATCAGTACTATACGGATGGTGTGAAAGATATTTCCGCCGGGTATAAACAGCGCTCGCCAGCCTATGGGAATGTGGGCGGTATTAATGCAGGAACGGCCTTTTTGGCCAGTACAGCGTATCTTATCCCCTATAAACTTGGCTGGGGTCGTGTGCAGCCTCTGGTACGGTATCAGGAGTTCCGATTCAAAGAAGGTATGTATGGCCCCGGTCACCCCAAGACGACGCAGTTTGATGCGGGTGCAAACTATGTGATGGATGCCCATAATTTACGGTTTACGTTTGATTATGTGCGGTACAAATCTGCGAACACACCGGCGCAGGGGGCTTTCCTGCTTGGCATGCAGTTCCAGTACTAAGCATGATTGGTTTGTTATACCCATTTATCAGGCGGGTTGGAGCTAGAACCACGCAGGGGGTCGCAATGACGGGTTTAAAAAAGATAACTGTTTTTACATTTCTGGCACTTTCCTGCATTGTCGGGCACAAAGATCTGCATGCAGCAGAACCTGCATTTGACAAGCTTGATTGCCGCCATCTGTTTGCGGAGGATGTGCTGCTGTCCGATGAGATGGGGGCGTTGAACAGGCAGGAACAGAACAGCATAGCTCAGGGTACAGCACCCGCAGAAAACCAGTTTTTCATCAGGCTGGATCCGGTGCCGGGGTTTGGGGTCATGAAAGGTGTCACCCTTTCTCCTACCGGGCAGCCCATCAAGGAAGATGGCAGGGAGCATGATATTGATCATATCAGGCAGGAACTGGCCACTGTGCGTCATTACGAGGCAGACAAGGCCTGCCTGAAGGCCGGTATCGTTGATAATGACCATGACCGCCTGTCGGATGATGCGTCCAGGCCCAGTCCGTAAAATTCAGGGCTCCTGCAATAATCGGGATGCGGTGGCCGCTGCCGCCGCTCGCGAGCTCAGGCCTGTTTTGTTGTAAATCTGCTCTATATGTTTATCAATCGTGCGGTGGCTGACCTGTAGAATGTCAGCAATATCCCGACTGGTTTTACCGCGTGAAATCCAGAGTAAAACCTCAGCCTCACGGGCGCTGAGGTTTAACTTTGTACGCAATATGTTTTCAGGAAAAACGGTCTGCTTGGCAATGCGCAGCAGCAGTTCATCTGGTCCTGTGGCGCCGACCAGCGTGAGTGCCACGCGGCTTTCCTTACATTCCTGTTGCAGAATAATGGTGCCGGGTGCGGGAAGCGGAGTAGGCAGTGCTTTAAGGGCATGCGGCATTGTGGCCAGTATCAGGCTGGCCTGAGGGGTCGCCCAGAGCACATCGCCAGAGCGTGTGATTGCAAACAGGTAGCGTCCGGCCTGATCAAGCGCACAATGGGCTGAATGGATGCGATCGGCGGCTTCAAGCCTTACACCAATACGCGCCATAACTTCTTCCAGCCTGAGTGGCTTGGTAACGTAATCCGCGGCACCTGCTTCAAAAGCACGGAGCACGTGCTCGGTTTCAGTAAGACCTGTCATGAATATGATCGGGACACCTGTTACACGGCTGTCGTGGCGCAGGGCCTCGCAGACATCCCACCCGGTCATGCCGGGCATAAGGGCATCGACCAGAATCAGATCTGGCACAGCGTGGCTGATGACTTCAAGTGCACCGACACCGGATTGTGCCAGCAAAACATTGTAGCCCTGATCTCCCAGTTTTTCATCCATTAGCCCCAGAACGGCCGGGTCGTCATCTATGACGAGAATGGTTTTGCGGTTTATGACGGGTGTGGTCATGATGTGGATATTTCCAGATGATGGCGTAAGGCTTCAAGCTGGTAGGAGGAGACAAGCTCAAACAGAGGGGCCAGAGCCGCTTCAAGGGCTGGCTGCTTTGCCTGCAATGTTGTGAGCTGTTCTCGGAAAAGCCTGAGGTTACCACTGTTCAGTGATGTCAGCAGTACGGCCTTTTGGGGGGCCGATAAGGTTTGGGTTGCATCGGGGGACAAAGGTTCGGATGAGGTGAGGGGGATCGGTGCTGACTCTGCCTGTGGCAGGTGCCATTTCAGGTTCAGCATCTGGCCTATTTCGGTAATAAGCGCGGACAGGTTGACAGGTTTACCCATGACCGGACAGTCATCAAGCGAGGGGACGTGCCGGTTGGTGCTTTCTACCAGATTGCCTGTCAGGAAAATAATCGGAGTTGCGGAAAATTCCGTTTGGCGAATGCGCAGGGCCAGATCCCGCCCATCCATACCGGGCATGGACAGGTCAAGCAGTAACAGGTCTGGCCGCATCTCTGGGAGGCATGCGAGGCAGTCAGAGCCACTTTCTGCCTCTTCAACGTTAAAGTTACACCGTTCCAGAGTTTCACGCATGATCAGCCGGTGTTCCATGTTGTCATCAACAACCAGAACGGTAAGGCGTGGCCCGTCATAGCCAGTCGGGAACGCTGGCAACTGGGGCGCAAGCGCAATATCACGGTCGGAGAGCATAAGCCGCACACGGAAGCGGGAGCCAACGCCCAGCGTGCTGGTAAAGGTCAGCTCACCGCCCAGAATTTCTGTGAGCAGTTTGGTAATGGTTAATCCAAGACCCGTGCCGGGCATGTCTGCTGTCATGCGGCCCCGTTCAAAGGGTTCAAAAATGCGGGTGTAATCTTCCTCGGCTATACCCGGGCCGGTGTCGGCAATAATAAATTCTGCAATCTGCCCCTGCCACTGGGCGGAAAACGTTACACTCCCGTGGCGCGTAAACTTGATGGCATTGGAAAGCAGGTTCAGCAGGATCTGCCGCAGGCGGTGTTCATCACAACTGATCACAGCGGGCAGAAAGCCTGGCTCCCAGTTGAGGGTCAGCCCTTTTGCCTGCGCTTGCAGGCGCATCATCTGGGCGACAGATTCCAAAAACGCGGGCAGGGCAATGGTGTCTGAGTGCAGTTCGATACGTCCCGCCTCAATGCGTGAGATATCAAGCAGGCCGGATAGGATGCTGGTGATATGCTCACCACTCTCGCGCATGATGCCGAAGGTTTTCTGGCGTTCTGCCGGCATGCGCTTATCGTGTTGCAGGAGCTGAATGTAGCCCATAATGGCATTGAGCGGAGAGCGGATTTCATGGCTGATGCCGCTAATATAACGGGTTTTGGCAAGGCTTGCTGATTCGGCTTTTTCGCGTGCGAGTTTCAGGGCCTCGTCTGTGCGGCGGCGGGCGCGGATTTCGTTCATGAGCAGGCGGGTCTGGTGCAGTGTTTCGCGCGTTGCCGTGCGGCGGCCTTCCTGGGTCATGACCAGCAGCCATGCCCCGATGGCGCAGGCGAGAAAAATGAACAGGAAAACATGACGCCAGGGGCCATCAACCTGCCATGCCAATCCATCTAGCATGAGTGCTGAGCCCGCAAGCATGCTCAGAAACCGCCCAATGGGGGAGAGAAGCCTGCGGCGCAGACGTGCGGGAAGAAGGCGTAACGGGGTCAGCAACTGGACTTTCATGCGCATGGAAACAGGCTTGCAGCGGTCGTGGCAGCGGGCATCAAGCGAGCAGCAGAGTGAGCATATGGTGCCACCATAAGCGGGGCATTGTGCCATATCCTCGGCTTCAAAATGATGTTCGCAAATCACGCACTGCATGGCTGGCTGCACGGCCCAGTCCGCTGGCTGGGTGCGTGCCAGATAAGTCAGCCCTCCCGTAAGCCACGCCAGAACAGGTGCGGTAAGACAGGCCGTGAAGAGTGTCAGGAAGGGTGCGTAAGCCGCGGCCAGCCCGCCTAGAAATCCACAATACGCAAGAATGCCCAGACAGGCGGAAATAGCCCAGGCTCCAAGTCCCACACAGTTGAAATCTGGCAGTAATGCGCGTTTGAATTCGACCGATGGCGGGCGCAGACCAAGAGGTCTGCACAGGATAATATCGCCTAAAATGGCGCCTATCCACGCACAGGCCAGCACACCATATACGATAATGCCGGATTCAATGGTACTGACCAGCCCGGCTTCCATCAGCAAAAAGGAAATGGTGACGTTGAAAATAACGTAAAATACGCGCCCCGGATGGGTATGCGTTAAGCGTGAAAAGAAATTTGACCAGGCAAGGGAGCCTGCATAGGCATTTGTGATGTTCACCTTGATTTGCGCCAGAGCCACCAGAGCCACCGTCAGTAAAACGGCAAGGGGGGCGGACGTAAAAGTACGCCATGCATAATAATACATCAGCCCCGGCTGCTCGGCCTGTGCCGCGGAAAACCCGGACTGAAGCAGGAGCCATGCCAGAAACGAGCCAGCGAGAAGTTTAAAGGCATCCAGAATAACCCAGCCGGGACCGCCCAGTACAAGGGCGATCCACCATTGTTTCCGGTTGTGTGGCGTGGGGCTTGGTAAAAAACGCAAAAAGTCGATCTGCTCAGCGCTTTGGCAGATCAGCACAATAATGAGCGACGCCGCTGATCCTATGGCAATGGGGTTGAGATGGTCGGTGTGGCCCAGCAGGCCGCCAAACTGGGTCCATGCGGCAAGCTGTGGGTATTGTGCACCAATCAGCACTGCAAGAGGGATGAAATTGAGTGCGAACCAGATGGGCTGAGTGGCTATCTGGAAGCGGGCAATAAAAGTAATGCCCCACATGACCAGCGGAATGACCACAACGGCGCAGAGCAGGTAAGCCAGCCAGAGGGGAACGCCCAGAAGGCTGCGTAAGGTGCCTGCCAGTATGGCGGCCTCCAGCCCGAAGAAAATAAAGGTGAAGCTGGCGTACAGCAGCGACGTAATGGTGGAGCCGATATAGCCAAAACCACAGCCGCGTGTCAGCAGATCAATGTCCAGACCGGCGCGGGCGGCCGACACGCAGAGCGGCAGGCTGACGCAGAAAATGACAAGGGTTACAAAAGCAATGGCGGCGGCCGTATTGGCAAAACCGAACGCCAGGGTCAGCGTGCCGCCCATAGCCTCAAGAGCCAGAAAAGAAATGGAACCGAGTGCTGTCAGGGCGGCGCGCATGGGGGTGGCTGTACGCGCGCAGTGGGCGGTAAAGCGCAGGGCGTAATCTTCAAACGTCTGGTTGGCGGCCCATCGGCTATAGGCGCGGCGGGGGCGTACTATACGCAAATGGCGTATGGAATGCGGCACAATCACTGATTCCCATGATGGCGGGTACGCGGAGCATAGTTTTGTTACGCTTTGTAAGGATAGCCCATACGCAGGAATGCGTATGGGAAGATAGCCTGTCACGGATGACAATAGGCGTAGCAGCAAAAGGATCGTTGACCATGCCCGTCACCATGCCAAATCTTTCCCGTCGTCATTTTGGCCGTCTGGCTCTTGCCTCCTCCGCCGCCGCGTTGAGTGGTGCTCTGGGTGCTGGTTATGCACGTGCTGCCACCCCCAAAGGGGAACCGATCAAGGTTGGTATCCTGCATTCGCTCTCTGGCACCATGGCCATTAGCGAGACGACCTTGAAAGACGTGATGCTGATGCTGATTGCCGAGCAGAACAGAAAAGGTGGCCTGCTGGGCCGTCCGCTTGAGGCCGTTGTGGTAGACCCTGCATCCAACTGGCCGCTTTTCGCGGAGAAAGCCCGCCAGCTTCTGTCGGTTGATAAGGTCTCGGCCGTGTTTGGGTGCTGGACCAGTGTGTCCCGTAAATCTGTTCTGCCGGTCTTTGAGGAACTGAATGGCATTCTGTTCTATCCGGTGCAGTATGAAGGGCAGGAATGCAGCCGGAATATTTTCTATACGGGTGCCGCACCCAACCAGCAGGCTATTCCTGCGGTTGATTATCTGCTGAGCGAGGCAGGGGGTGGAGCAAAACGCTTTGCGCTGGTGGGCACAGATTACATTTACCCGCGTACGACCAACCAGATTCTTGTCAACTATCTGAAATCCAAAGGGATTGCTGACGAAGATATTATGGTGAACTACACGCCGTTTGGTCAATCCGACTGGCAGACCATTGTCTCCCAGCTCAAGGCCTTTGGGTCTGGTGGTAAAAAAACGGCTGTTGTGTCCACCATTAATGGTGATGCGAACGTGCCGTTTTATAAAGAACTCGGCAATCAGGGTATTTCCGCAACCGATATTCCAGTCATGGCCTTCAGCGTAGGGGAAGAGGAACTGGCCGGGATGGATACCAAGCCACTTGTTGGCCAGCTCGCAGCCTGGAACTATTTTGAAAGCATTGAGACGCCAGCCAATACGGCGTTCATCAAGGAGTGGCACGCTTATACCAAGCAGCCCAAACGCACGACCAACGACCCCATGGAAGCCCACTATATCGGCTTTAACATGTGGGTGCAGGCGGTGACCAAAGCCGGTACAACCGACCATGACAAGGTGATTGATGCCATGATTGGCATCCGTCAGCCCAATCTGACAGGTGGCATCGCGGAAATGCTGCCCGACCACCACCTGACCAAGCCGGTGTTTATTGGTGAAATTCAGGACGATGGCCAGTTTTCTGTCGTCTGGAAAACTCCGGCACTGGTGCCCGGTCAGGCATGGTCTCCTTGGGTGGCGCAGACAAAGGACCTGATAGGGGACTGGCGTAAACCTATTGCGTGCGGCAACTACAATACTGTGACCAAAACCTGCCTAAGCCGTAAGCATGCGTAAGCTGGGTCTGGCCTGCCTGCTCGCGGCCCTGTGTCTGGGCGGCGGGCTGGGGGGGGCATCCGCGCAGGCAGATGACTTCTCCGGTCTGGCTGGCCCGCAATTTGAAGAAATGTCTGCCAGCATTACCGCGCTTGCGGCTCATGGCGGTCCGCAGGGTGATGCAGCATTGCAGGCTCTGGAGGACCGCCACCTTTTTTCTGGCGCTGATGGGGCTCTGTTCATCCGTGATGGTGCGGTATGCCAGAACGCCCGCACGGGTGAGGCAGCATCATGCCCCGAAGATTTAAAGCCTGTCAGGCTGAATAACCGTATTCGTACAGTTTTGGCCGGTGCGCATGCGCTCAGGGAGTTAAGCTCTGCGGAGCCTGATGTGCGTCTGAAGGCGGCGCAGGCATTGTATGCCCGCCATGACATGACAATGCTGCCTGCTCTGGAACAGGCCATGAGTACGGAAAAAGTGCCCGGCGTGCGTGAAAAACTGATGCAGGCCCATGCCGCAACGGTTCTGGCGCAGACTCCAGTCGAAGGCACACAGGCAGCCCGCCTGAAGGCTGTTGGGTCTCTGGCGGAAGTCGGTGGACTGGAGGCGCGTGGTCTACTGGCCAATGTTGCGGCCTCCGCCGTGGAAGCGCCGGAGGTGCGCCATGCAGCACAGCGTGCCGTATCCCGGATCGACTGGCACCTGCGTGTCTGGAGCGTGCTGCAAAATGCGTTCTATGGCCTGAGCTACGGGTCTGTGCTGCTGCTGGCGGCAACAGGGCTTGCCATTACCTTCGGGGTTATGGGCGTGATCAACATGGCGCATGGCGAAATGATGATGATTGGCGCCTATGTAACATGGCTGGTGCAGCAGGGTATCAGAATGACGGTGCCTGCGCTGGAACCCATTGCCATACTCATAGCTATTCCCGTGGCCTTTGTTGTGTGTGGCGGCATCGGGGTTGTGATCGAGCGTAGCCTGATCCGCTTTCTGTACGGTCGCCCCCTTGAAACGCTTCTGGCAACGTGGGGGCTCTCTCTGGTTTTACAGCAGGTTATCCGCTCCGTTTTTGGGCCAACCAACATTGCGGTGCAAACGCCTGCCTGGCTTTCCGGCTCCCTGACGGTGGGGGGGCTGGATATAACGTTGAACCGTCTGGCAATTCTGGTGTTTGCGGGGCTCGTGCTGGCGGGACTTATGTTTGTGCTCCGCCGCACCACATTGGGTTTGCAGATGCGTGCGGTGACACAAAACCGGCGCATGGCCGCCCTTATGGGCATCCGCACCCCCAAAGTTGACGCTTTAGCCTTCGGTCTGGGGGCCGGGCTGGCCGGGTTGGCCGGTGTGGCTGTCAGTCAGATTGATAATGTCAGCCCCAATCTGGGTCAGTCCTACATTATCGATAGCTTCATGGTGGTGGTCTTCGGCGGTGTCGGCAATCTGTGGGGCACACTGGCGGCGGCCATGGCACTTGGCATGGGTGGCAAGGTGCTGGAGCCAGCCATTGGCGCCGTGTCTGCCAAAATTGCCATTCTTGTGCTGGTCATTGTCTACATACAGAGGCACCCGCGTGGCATGTTTCCTGTGCGTGGCCGGGGGATCGAATCATGAATGCTTTCTCCGGCCAGTCTGTAAGGTCTTTTAAAAGCGTTGTCTGGACAGCAGGTCTGGTGCTGGGGCTTGCCGTTGTTCTGGCGGTGGCCAGCCTGCTGCCGGAGAATAGTCCCTTCCATGTGTCTGCCTTTGCGGTCTCTCTGGCTGGCAAGTATCTGGCTTATGCCATGCTGGCTCTTTCGGTTGATCTGGTCTGGGGGTTTGCAGGGATTCTGACCCTGGGGCATGCCGCCTTTTTTGGTCTGGGCGGCTACGCGATGGGTATGTATCTGATGCGTGAAATTGGCGCGCGAGGGGCCTATGGTGATGCCAGCCTGCCTGACTTCATGGTCTTTCTATCATGGAAGCGCCTCCCATGGTACTGGTGGGGCACAGACCATTTTGCGTGGGCCATGCTTCTGGTTCTGGTCGTGCCTGCACTTCTGGCCGGAATTTTTGGCTGGCTTGCATTTCGGTCCCGCGTGTCCGGGGTGTATCTTTCCATTATTACGCAGGCCCTTACCTATGCGCTTATGCTGGCTTTTTTCCAGAATGGGTTTGGATTTGGCGGGAATAATGGTCTGACAGATTTTAAGGATATTCTGGGCGCGGATCTGCACAGACCTGCGACACGCGCGGTTCTGCTGGTCGTCACAGGTGGAGCACTTGCTGCGGGTCTGCTGGCTTCCCGGTTTATCGTGGGGAGCCGATTTGGGAATCTTCTTGTCGCAGTAAGAGATTCTGAAAACAGGACGCGCTTTCTGGGTTATAGGCCAGACCAGGTTAAACTTCTGGTATGGGTTTTTTCCGCCATGTTGGCGGCTATCGGAGGGGCACTGTACGTCATTCAGGTAGGGATTATTAACCCGGGTGAATTTGCTCCGGCCAATTCCATTGAAGCGGTTATCTGGGTGGCTGTTGGTGGCCGTGGTACGTTAAGCGGCGCCGTGCTGGGAGCCATTCTGGTCAATTTTGGTAAAACGCTGTTTACCGCATGGCTGCCGGAATTCTGGCTTTACGGGCTTGGATTGCTCTTTATTGGCACAACACTTTTCCTGCCCAATGGTCTGATGGGTCTATGGCGGCCAGTCAGGGCGGCACCCCCGGAAGAGATTACGCCGGAGGTGAGCGCACCAGAAGGAGAGCACTCATGACAGATGCTCTATTGCTTGATGTGCGGAATGTCAGTGTAAGCTTTGATGGGTTCCGTGCCATTAATGCCTTGAGTCTGGCTCTCAAAGCAGGAGAAATGCGTGCGATTGTCGGGCCGAATGGTGCCGGTAAAACCACCATGATGGACATTATTACCGGCAAAACACGGCCAGATAGCGGAACGGTGACGTTTAAGGGGCATGACCTGACGCGGCTGGATGAGCCGGTCATTGCGCGTCTGGGTATTGGCCGTAAATTCCAGAAACCAACCGTGTTTGAAGCTTTGACTGTTACTGAAAATCTTCTGCTTTCCCTTAAAGGGATTCGTTCGCCTTTTTCTGTGTTGTTTGCGCGGAAAAGTGTTCAGGAGTGTCAGCGTCTGGCTGAGTTGTTAAGCCTGATTCGTCTGGAAAACATGGCTGATTTTCGGGCAGGAGACATGAGCCATGGGCAGAAGCAATGGCTGGAAATCGGGATGCTGATGGGGCAGGAGCCTGACCTGCTGCTGGTTGATGAGCCGGTCGCGGGCATGACTGATGCAGAAACCATGGCGACAGCTGACCTGCTGCGTGAAATTAACAAGACCCGCAGCGTGGTGGTGGTTGAGCACGATATGGACTTTGTGCGTGCATTGGATGTGCCGGTGACGGTACTGCATGAAGGCTCAGTGCTGGCGGAAGGCACACTGGACGAGGTGAGCGCAGATCCACGTGTGATTGAAGTCTATCTTGGGCGTTAAAGTCTATCATGCTGGCAGAAAAAAGGGGCGTTTGCATGCTCAGGGTTAAGGACGTGCATCTGCATTATGGCGCAGCGATTGCTCTGCGTGGGGTCTCGCTTGAGGTCAGGCAAGGTGAGGTGACGTGTCTGCTGGGCCGGAACGGGGTTGGCAAAACCAGCCTGATCCGTGCTGTTACGGGGATGCATACCGTCAGTGATGGCCGCATTGAGTGGGAAGGGGAGGATATTACCAGACTGCCCGCCTATGATCGTGCGAAACGGGGCATTGCCACAGTTCCTCAGGGCCGCGACATTTTTCCGCTTTTGAGTGTAAGGGAAAATCTGGAAACGGGCTTTGGTCTGCTGCCCCGTGGTCGACGCAAAGTTCCGGATGAGATTTTTGATCTTTTTCCCGTTCTGGCAAAAATGCTTGACCGGCGCGGGGGAGATTTATCTGGCGGCCAGCAGCAGCAGCTGGCTATTGCCCGTGCGCTGGTGATCGGTCCGCGCCTGCTGGTGCTGGATGAACCGACAGAAGGTATTCAGCCCAGTATCATCAAAGATATTGGCAACATTATTGCGATGTTACGCGATAAAGGCGATATGGCTATTTTGCTGGTGGAGCAGTATTTTGATTTTGCTTTTGAACTGGCAGACCGCATTGCCGTGCTGGATCGTGGGCGGGTTGTGTTGAGCGGGAAGGCATGTGATTTCGTGGCAGAGGATGTGCGTTCGCATATTGCCATCTGATGCGGTTCTGACCGGGTAACAGATGTTCAAAAGAGAAGTCTTCTGTGTTTTTACAGTGAACCAGACGTTATTTTGCAGTCATGAAGCCGACAGATGGCAGTTGCCCTCCTGTCAGTCATGCCGCGTTACATCTGCAGGCTCCGAAAGCGGACAGGGGATACGCCCATCAGCTTAGCAAAAGCTTTCGCAAATGCACTCAGCGATGCATAACCGACGTCAACGGCGACATCTGTTACACGCCCTCCCTCGGCAAGCTGGTTTGCTGCGTGGAAGAGACGGGCCTGTGCAATCCAGTCCTGCCATGTCATTCCGGTTTCTTCATGGAAATGGCGGCGGAAGCTGCGCTCCGACATTCCGGCATGGTGCAGCGCCAGAGGCAGGTTTGCCTGACCGGGGCTGGCAAGGGCTGCTTCCATGGCGCGCATGATGGACGGATGGGTCGCACGGGGGAGCGTGAAAAGTCTGTCTGGTTTCGCCTGCATCTGTTCCATGCACAGCATACTCAGGGTCTGGTAAAAACTCCGGGCAATAAGGGTATGCTCTACTGATCCAGGCTGCCAGCGCAGGGTGTGGAGCAGCATTTCCTGCACCATTGTTGTTATGGGAAATGTCTGGATACGCTCCGTGTGGTCATGCGGGAAACATGCCGGATCAAAATAGATGGAAACCCCGTCCAGATTACGGATCATGGTCCGATGGCGTGTTTCTGCCGGAATCCATATGGCATGCGCCGTGGGCAGCAGATGATGGCCGTCCGGACCTTCGATCAGTGTTGTGCCGCGTCTTGCGTATGTGATCTGGTGGCACGGATGGGCGTGCCAGTCATAAAAGATGGCGGAAGAGGGATTGCGGAATGCAAAGCCGGGTTTTCCCGGACCATCCAGTCTGTTCTCGACGAGGACGCTCTGTGTTTCTCTGGCTGTCAGGCTTTTCATTGGCCGATATCCGTTCATCTATGGCCGGATGGCGTTAGACGGCCAACCATCCTTTCCTTATCCTGAAACGCCAAGGAAAGGAATAAAGATGTCTGTTTCTCGCACACCTCATGACACCCGGATTGTTGAGCAGTTTACACGCTGGGCGAAGCCATTTGCCGAGTTGGCTATCCACGCGGAAGCGGAAAGCATGGCACAGACACTGGCCGCCTGCGCAGTGACCACAGGCATGAAGGTGCTTGATGTTGCTTGCGGTCCGGGGATTATCGCGTGTGAACTGGCTCGTACGGGTGCGCAGGTTACGGGCATCGACCTGACACCCGCCATGATCCAGCAGGCACGGCTGCGCGCGGACAGTATGCATGTGTCCGTGGCGTACCACGTTGGCAATGCGCTGCATTTACCATTTCAGGCGGATAGCTTCGACCGGGTCGTGACACGATACAGCTTTCACCACATGCAGGACCCCGGGCAAGTTCTGGCGGAAATGGTACGTGTCTGCCGTCCCGGTGGCCGGATTATTGTGATAGATGCCACCCCGGCTCCTGAATGTCAGGAAGGGTATGATCAGGCGGAAACACTCCGTGATCCCTCGCATACAAGTGCTCTGACACTGCCGCAGTTAGTATCCTTGGGGGCCGAGGCGGGTCTGTCGCCTGTCGAGATGCACCAGTATCGCCTTGAGTCCCGTCTTCAGGATCAGGTCGCCCCGGAGGACTGGAACGCCTTGCAGGCTCTGTTTGCAGAGGACATTGCAGGCGGTCAGGATTGTCTGGGTATGGGGGCATGGGAAGATGCAGACGGGATCCATTTCTATTTTCCCATCTCCATCGTGGTATGGAGCAAAAGCATGCACGAAAAAGCAATCGCTGGCGCGTGAGTGGCTACCTTGTCCATCAACAGGCCTGTCTGCTGGAGGAAACAGGCAGACAGGCAGTCCTGAGTGTGCCTCTGTTGAAATATGTTTCAAAAGCCTGATGCAGAACAGAACTGGAGACAGAACAGGTCAACCCGTCATCAGGCGCTCCTGTTGGAAGAGACGCCGGAAAAACTTCTGGCAGAATGTCAGTCTTCTCAGGTCTGTGCCTGAGAATGTTGGTTCTCTGGAACCGTGGAAAGGACTCTCAGTCCATCAGCAGTCGTGCACCAAGGGCTGCAAACAGTGCTACAGGCATGACAATGGCGCCAATCCTGAGGAATTGCATAAACCCGACATCTTCACCACCTCGACGGATCACCTGAAGCCACAGAATTGTGGCCAGTGACCCTGTGACTGACAGATTGGGGCCGAGGTCCACACCGATCAGGAGAGTGTCAACCACAAGGCGTGGCGGATGAGCCTGCGCCACAGCCTCACTGGCAATAAGTCCGGCGGGTAGGTTGTTCATGATGTTTGAAACAAAGGCCAGAAGAGTGCCAGAGCCAAAAGCGGCCGAGATGGGGTTGGACTGGGCCGCACTCCGGAGCATCCGGGCGAGTGCCCCGATCAGTCCCGTGCTGTCGATGGCCTGCACCAGCACGAACAACCCCGCCACAAGTGGCAGAACGCCCCACGCAATCTTCCGTACCAACAGGAGTGGTGAGCGTCGTGCCAGCGCGGAGACACCCAGAGCCGTTACAACACCGGCAAGTGCCGTGGGGAGCCCGAGGGGACGATCGAAAGCAGAAATCGTAACAAGCAGGATTGCCGTCAGCACAATCCCGGCGAGTGCTGCCCTGCCTCCCGGGGTCAGGCGTATGGGCTCAACCTGATGCGCACAGTTTTTCCTGAGATGGTCCCGTTCAACAAGACGGAGGACCAGATAGGTCATCACGATCGCCATGACCGATGGAAGTGCGAATGAGACCATCCACGATCCCAGAGCCGGAAGCGCCCCGTCGTACAGAACCAGATTAGCCGGATTGGAAACCGGCAGAACAAAACTGGCGGCGTTGGCGATAAGCGCACATGCGAACAGCAGAGGAAGGGGGTCCGCTTCTGCTTTGGTCGCCACGGCAAGAACCGCAGGTGTCAGTACAACAGCCGTTGCGTCATTGGACATGAATGTCGTCACCACGACACCAGCCAGATAGACCAGCGTGAACAGTCTTGTCGTTGAGCCCGCAGCATGGTTGACAGCCCAGGTTGCTATCCAGTCGAACAGACCATTCGCCTGTGCTGTCTCACTGAGCAGCATCATGCCGGTCAGGAAGAGATAGACATCTCCTCCTTTCAGAATCCCCGCTCCCGCCATGGAAACGGGGATTAACCCGGTCACGACAAGAAGGACTGCTCCTGTCACGGCCCACACCCACTCAGCAACCCGGAATGGCCGGATGATGACCCCGGCGGTCGTCAGCACCGCAATCGCCCAGATTGCTGCATGATGGACCATCATGCTGTTACACGGTCCGCAGAACGCATGACCGGCGCCGCGCAGACCCACAGTCCCAGCGACAGGATGGCAAAACAGCCCAGAGTGTAAAATGCCGTGGAATACCCCATATCCTCGGCAAGCCATCCCCCCAGCGCGGGTGAAAGGCTTGCCCCAATCCCTTGTGCAGTCATGACAACGCCCTGCCCCACATTGATCCGTCCCGTGCCGTTAAGAAGCCGCGCCACCAGACCGGGGACAGCAACACTCTGAAGTCCAGCTCCTATACCGTCCAGAAACTGCACTGGCCATACGCCCCAGTGCTGGATGAACGTCCCGGCGATCAGGCCACGCAGCGGCAGGGCGGCAAACGAGATCAGTAATACAATCCAGTACCCACGGCTTGCCACGAAGCGCATAGCCAGAAGACTGACACCGATCATCACGGCCTGCGCCACCATGACTGTCATCGCGGTGAACATCGCGGGATTCCCTTTCCCGGCACTGACCACCGCCATACCATAAAGCGGCAGCATCGCAGCATTGCCGAGATGAAAGAAACACAGGCAGACTGCAAGGATCAGAAGAGGCCTATGCCGGAGAAATGAGCGTAGTCCTTCAGCCTTCCCGGTGGCGTGCCTGTCTGTCTCTTCCAGCCCGCGGGCGGCCTGATGGTCAATGGACTTTTCGGGTATCGTGAGCACGGCCACAATGGCGAGCAGCCCGAACACGACCTCAAGGAAGAAAATCGCTGACAGGCCAAACCGCCACCCGAGCCAGCCGGACAGCCCGGCTCCAATCATATTTCCTGCGTGGTTCCAGGCCTGATTACGGCCGATCTGTGCGTTAAAACCTTTCTGATGCACGATCCCAAGTGTCATTCCGGCCATCAGCGGACCGATCCCCGCCCCTGCCAGAGCCGTGGCAAGCTGGCTGATGGTCACGACAAAAGCCGATTGTGAACGTAGTAACAGTAATGAGGCGGAAATGGTGCATAACGCTGCGATAATGACAAGCAGGCGTTTTTTTGTCGTCTGGTCAATAAGGGCACCGGCGGGAATGGTGGCGATCATTCCGGCAATGCCACCAGCCGTCATGACAGATCCGATCGGCCCCGTCTGCCAGCCATGACGCTGAAGAAACACGCCCAGAAAAGGACCAATACCGGCCTGTACGTCAGCCATGAAAAAGTTCAGGGCGCATAATGAATATAATGCGCGCTCTGACAGAATGCCGTGCGGCTTTCCTGTTTTCACACCAGCACCACAAACGTGCATCATTGGGCATCTTCTCCAGATCGCCAGACCTCACGGCACAGGGTGCCATAAATTACAGGCGCCTCATAAACATGAGGAGCAGGGCGTTGTCGCAGATAGGCTGGGCTCTCCTGAACCGTAGCGTATAGCAGTATACGCATTCTTCTGGCTGTGCCTGTTTTAATTCAGACCCCTGCTTTCAGGGTGCGCCGGGCACGTCCTGTTGGTGCTGATATCGTCCTCATTGGTGTCTCTGGAACGGACCGGGCATTAAATGATATTGACAATCATTCTTAATTGTAGGAAGGGTCGCAAAATTTCCCATCGTGAGTTCTCCTATCATGCGTTTCCGTGCTGTTTGTCTGAACACATTATGCGTGTCCACGTTGCTGTCGGGAACTGGACCTTCATGGCTTCTTACTCTTGGCTCTGCCCGTGCAGAGACTGGCTCCTCCGGGCATGAAGCTGCATTCCACGATACTGGGCAACAGGGACAGAAGAAGAAGTCCCGTACCCAGCCGCATGTTCCGGAAGGGGCGGGGGCAGCGGTCAATACTGGCAAGGAAGAAGACCTGGTTGTCAAAGCGTCACGCAACAACCGGATGTATGTCTCAAGTGGGGGGGATCTTGGAGCGCTGGGGTATAAGAAAGGTCTTGATGTACCTTTCAATATCCGTAGCTATAATGCCAGCCTTATCCTGAATCAGCAGTCACAGACGTTGGGCGATGTTCTGCTCAATGATCCAACTGTCAGAACAACGACAGGGTACGGAAATTATGCCCAGCTTTTCCAGATACGCGGGTTTACCCTGTATGGTGATGATATCGCGATTGATGGTCTGTATGGCGTAACGCCCAGACAACTTGTTTCGCCCCAGCTGTATGATTCAGTACAGGTGCTCAATGGTGCAAGTGCTTTCCTGAATGGTGCGGCACCGGGTGGCTCTGCCATTGGCGGGAATGTCAATCTTGTCTCCAAGCGGGCAACGATAACGGATATCACCCGTGTTACGGGGGATTATACAAGTAGTTCCCAAGGGGGCGGGGCTGTTGATATCAGTCGCAGGTTTGGAAAGGACCGAGCATACGGCTTTCGTTTTAACGCTGCCGGTATGGATGGTGAAACACCAATCCATGGCGAACGTCGGGCAGATATTGCCCTGGGTGGCGCGTTTGATTGGCATAATGACGATACCCGTATCAACATGAACATGAATTACCAGAAACAGCAGGTTTTTGGTGGACGTAGCGCCATTATTGTGTCCAGCCTTGCCTCGGGTATGCCAGCACCTTTGCCGCCCTCACCATCGCAAAACTGGGGGCAGCGCTGGGCCTATACGGACCTGTCTTACCTTTTCGGCACAATGGGTATCGAGCATGATTTTGGAAAGCATGTTACGGTCTATGGAAAGTTCGGTGCACAAAGTGGAAACGAAATGGGTAATTACGCTACCACGACCCTGACGGATTCTCATACAGGAAATGGTCGTGTAGGCGCTATGGCCACAGCCTATAATGTCATGAACGAAGCGACTCAGGCTGGTGTGCGCGCCCATGTGAACACGGGCTTTATCAAGCATGAAATCAATGCCGGTGGGTCTGCAATCTGGGAGGAATCTGACGCGGCCTATGCTATGAGTTTGGTCGGGATGTCCGGAAACATCTATCAACCAACACAGTTTACTCCAAACGAAACGTATGCCCGCGGCAGCATGAGTGATCCGGGTCGTGTCTCATGGAACAAGCTGTATAGCCTGTTTCTGTCAGATACAATGACCTTCTGGCATGACCGCATCTCTCTGACAGGCGGGTTCCGTTATCAGGATATCCTCTCCAATTCCTATGCCTATGGCAGCGGTCAGATGCAGACACACTATGATTCCTCTGCATTTTCTCCTGTTATCGGTCTTGTGGTTCATCCGATCAAACACGCGGCCCTGTATTTTAATCGTATTCAGGGGCTCTCGGCAGGTTCTGTGGTGGGTTCCAGTTACGTCAATGCCGGTCAGGTTTTTGCACCTTATGAAAGCACACAGTATGAGGTGGGGGCTAAATACGATATTGGTCGTTTTTCAGCGGGCGTCGCATTTTACCAGACTTCCATGCCGTATGGGATAGTTGAGGCTTACGGTAATACCGGTCAGTTACTCTATACACAGAACGGGAAGCAGAAAAACCGTGGTATGGAATTGACGTTTAATGGCGAAATCCTGCGTGGATTGCGTTTTAATGGCGGGCTGACTCTTATTGATGCCAAGCAGGTACGCGCCGGGAATGAAAATAACAACGGTAAAACAGTTATCGGTATTCCCAATTATACCATTAATGGCAACCTCGAATACGATGTGCCTTTCATCAAGGGGCTGACACTGGTTGGGCGTGTGATCAGTACGGGCAAGCAGCAGTTCAATAATGCCAACAGTGCACATTTATCAGCATGGTCACGGTTTGATCTTGGTGCGCGTTATACGTTTCTGGTTCGTGGCAAGGCGCTTACCACGCGTTTTGAGGTCGATAACGTCGGGAACCAGCGTTACTGGGCTTCGGTCTATCAGAGCAATCTCATCATGGGTGATCCTGAAACCTATAAATTCTCGGTCACGGCTGACTTCTAGAACAGGGCGTTTCGTCCGTGTCTTCCATGGGGTGAGGGCCTGCGGGTCTTCACACTATTCTAAGACGTTTCCGAGGTGGCCATACCGTTATCACTCCCACCCCCGTCTCTCTATGCTGGCTGGCGGACGTTGGCGCGGTGCTCTGTTGCGATCCTGATCGCGTGGGGCTGTACCGCGCCTCGCCGTCAGGCGGTCATCAACGTCATTGATGAGTGAGCATGGCGTCTTCCTTGTGGTCATGTGCCTGTGCATCTAACCAGGCATGAATGGCCTGTACAAGTTCCGGACGTGCGGTCGTGTAAACAATTCTTGCCCCTGCCGGGAGTTCCACATAGACCACGTGTATGGAAGGTGCTCCAGTGGCCATTTCCTTCAGGCCGGGCATCGAAGCTCCATGAATACGCGCAGGTGTGGCATAATCGCCCTGAGCGCGCCGTTGGGCCTCCGTTTTCAGATGTTGCCGGATAAGCATGATCTGCTGGGCGTTCCCGTCGGCGGAGATCACATCCTGCTCTCCGCCGTCAGGGAGGGGCGTAAAGATGTGCAGGGAGTGAAGCAGGTCAAATGGCATGACCGATGCTCCCATGTGATGCTGCATCATCTGGGCATGCATGGCGCTATGATCTTCATCCGCCATCATGGGCATCTGCGACATCGTCTGAGCTTCGGCAACTGGCGGGAGGGAAAAAGAACCCGCCGTGATGGCCAGAGTGACCATGAGAGCCAAAGGGCTGCCAACTTTTGCTGACATCATTCTATCCTTCGAGAATAAGCTCAAGTTTATAGGACTATATGTATGGTTGTTACTGAGGCGTAAAAATTTCGAGTTCGGAACGCCGTCGGCATGATCACTGTCAGGTAAGGTTCCGCCCGGCAATCATATGGGGAAAAATCCAATGTCAGGCGTCTCTGTGTTTTGTATCATATAAAAATACGTTATGTGCAAGGCAAAAATCACGATCCATACAGACTGTAGAATTTCTTCCGTGTCTTCAGGGCAAATGCTGTAGAGGTTGCGGGCTGATGCAATGCCGGGCTCATGCTCTTTATGGTTTTATCGGTGGCGTACGAAACCGGTGTGGCAGAACCTGCCGTGTGTCCTGCGGTATGAGAACAAAGGCGTTGGCTTAACAAAAGACAGGAGCAGGTGTTTCTCTGGCTGGGAAATCCCTGTCTGGAACGCGCGCAACGAGGAAGAGACGTTCTTGCAGGCATATCTGAATGCATGGGGCTGGGCGATCTGGCATTGTATTTTTCGGGCGTTGACGTAAAGCAGCCTGAGCATCAGGCCAGTACGGGGGTAAGAAGCGTCTGGAAGTCTTTATTCCAGTCGGTCGATAAAATTGATGTCGCATCGCGGCCTCAGTGAACGTTGGAGATCATGCGGCATGAGCATCGGTGAATACCTTCCGCCAGAGATCAAAAAAGCCAGTGTTGTCAGGAAATTACAGCGTGGTGATTTTCTGTTCCAGCGCAACACGCCCGCCATTGGGGTTTATGAAGTGCTCGAAGGGCGCGTCAGCATGAGTCGGCTTGATCCGGTTGGTCGCGATGTCATTCTCTTCGTAGCCACACCGGGTGAGACATTGGCGGAAGCGACAATTTTTGGTGGGAATTATCACTGTAACGCCGTTGCGCTCACACAGGCCATCGTCAGGCTGTATCCCCAGCCGCTTCTGCTTCAGGAATACGAGCAGAATCAGCAGTTTGCGATTGCCTATACCAGAATGTTGGCCCGTCAGCTGGTGAGTGCCCGTGCGCGGATAGAACAGCGGAATATGCAATCCGCGCGTGATCGTCTGAGGCATTTTCTTTCCTTGAACATGGACCCCGAACGGTTGAGCGTTAAGGTCAGAGGTACACTCAAGGAACTGGCTGGCGAACTCGGGCTGACTCATGAGTCGCTTTATCGCGCCTTGGCCCGTATGGAAGAAGAGGGCGAAATTTACCGTCAGAATAATGAGATAATGGTCCGGCCACCGGCAGGCATGTCGTCAGGATCGACGGAAGAAGATTAAAAAACCGTTTGTTTTCTGATGGATAAGAGGCATCCTGCCTATCAGGCACATGGTTTTGGACAAAGCCCTTAACGATGGTTCGGGGCAATTAAATTAAAATTACTTAATAATTATGCCGATATGACGGCCGTCATAAGCGATTCGGGTACATATATGCTACGTCCATATACAAGGTAATACAGACACCAGAGGTCCTGTGTGTCCGCTTGGGATGGGATGATGAACATGTTGCATTGTGGAAGAAAACGTTGCGATCATTCAGTTCGCTTCCGGTACGTTCTGTAATCGATACAACGGGTCATCGACCTGTTCTGCGGGACTATGCGCCTATCTGAGCATAGCCGGTATTGAATGCCAGTTTTTCGTGGAGACGCGGCCATGACTATATTTGTACATATATTGACGCATGCCGCGGATTTCCTGCGCCGTTCTGGCTGGACCGGGATGTTCCTGCGGAATACTCCTGTTTTCGCGTTATGCCTTGTGGCTCACATCGCATGGGCAGCCCCTGTATCACAGTCGGCGGAGGCTCCTTCTTCCCTGTCCGAGACCTATCAGGACTGGCAGGTATCATGCGTTCAGCCATCCGGGCAAAACGCCAGACACTGTGATGTGAGTCAGCAGCAGATGGATAACAAGAGCCGGCAGCGTGTTCTGGCCATTGAGCTGTCTCCTGTGGGGGACAAGGCCAGCGGTGTGCTGCTTATGCCTTTTGGTCTTGCTCTTGAAAAAGGCGTGCAGATCAAAGCGGATAATACAAATCTGGACATGTCCTTGCAGTACAGGACCTGTCTGCCACAGGGCTGTATTGCCCCTGTTGTTTTTGACGCAGGCACACTCATTGCGCTGCGCAGGGTCCCAAGCCTGAAAATTATCGCCCATGCCGCTGACGGCAGTCAGAATCCCACTTTTTCAGTGTCACTCAAGGGGTTTGGCGTAGCACTCGATCGTGCTGGCTCCCTCATCCGTTAACCCCGTTTTTTCCGGTAAGGTCTCATGCGAAAAATTGATTTACCGACCGTGAAAGCCTGCCTGTTTTCCTCGGTTTCTGCTCTTGCCCTTGTCTGGACAGGGGGTTTTGCTTATGCGGAACCTACAGGTGGGGTTATCGCCGCAGGGAATGCGACAATTTCACAGTCAGGCGCGCTTACGACCATCAACCAGAGTTCGCCTAACGCTGTTATCAACTGGCAGGGGTTCTCCGTCGGTCGGCATGAGACTGTCAATTTCCAGCAACCCAGCGCCTCCGCCGCCACGCTCAACCGTGTGACCGGCGGGCAGGAAAGCATTATCGCAGGGTCGATCAACGCCAATGGGCGCGTGTTTCTGGTCAACCCTGCGGGTGTGCTGTTTACCAATACGTCGCAGGTGAATGTCGGGGGGATTGTCGCCTCCACACGCAACATCACCGACAAGGATTTCATGGCCGGGAACTATCAGTTTTCCGGTGATTCGACGGCTTCGGTCATCAATAAAGGTCACATTCACGCAGCCAGCGGCGGGTTTGTCGTGCTGATGGGAAATGTGGTGAAAAATGACGGGGTTATTTCGGCCCGTCTGGGTACGGTCGCGATGGCGGCGGGTGAGCGGATGACCCTCAATTTCGGGGGGAACGCGCTGCTGGATGTGACGATTGACAAGGGGGCCTACAATGCGTTGGTGGCGAACAGGAAGCTGATTGTGGCCGATGGCGGCCGCGTGATCCTGAGTGCACAGACCGCGGACCAGATTATGTCTGCCCAGGTCAACAACACCGGCATTATTCAGGCCCGGACGCTGGCGGACCTGACCGGCGGTCACGAGGCTTCCGGGACGGTGCAGGTGGGCCAGATCCAGCTACTGGCCAAGGACGGCACGGTGAATGTGGGTGGCACGCTGGATGCGTCCGCTCCCAAGGGGGGTAAAGGTGGCTCCATAGAAACCTCGGGCAAGACGGTGCAGGTCGCCAGCACGGCGCATATTACCACCAGGGCGGCTTCGGGTCAGAATGGGACATGGCTGATCGACCCAGATGGTTTTACCATCGCTGCCTATGGCGGGGACATCAGCGGTAAGGTGCTGAGCGCCGAACTGGCCGAGAATAACGTCACAATCGCCTCCACCAATGGGACAGGGACCGACGGGAACATTACTGTTAACGATGGGGTAACGTGGTCGGCCAATACGCTCACACTTAACGCGACGAACAATATCGTTCTCAACGCCGTTATGACGGCAAGTGGCAGTGCGGGCTTTGCAGGTAATTACGGGCATGCGCTCGACGCAAACGGTAATCCCACGACCACGGTTACGGGTACTGGCTACAATGCCGATGGCACACCTTACGGGCTCTATACGGCCTTTGGGGTGGAGGGCGTATCGCAGGGGTCTTCCACCAATGCGGTGTTAGGAACATTCGCGGGCAGGCTCAATATTTCGGGAACCGGCCTGATGACGCTCAACGGCCAGAACTACACGGTCATTGACGATGCGGCGGGGTTTCTGGCCGCAGCGGCCAGCCCCGGTAAAAACTATGTGCTGGGCTCCGATATTCTGGACCTGAGCGCCACCAACTGGAGCCAGCTTGGTACCGCCAGCCAACCATTCAGCGGTAATTTCAATGGTCTTGGGCATGTTCTCTATCCGTTTTCGAGCAATTCCGGCGGGTTGTTCGGTAATATCGGGAGCGGGGCGACAGTTTCAAACATCGCGATAACATTCGGCAACGTTACCATGAACAATGCCGGAAACACAGGTATTCTGGCGGATGTGAATAACGGCACCATCGCCAACAGCTTCGTCGGTGGTGGCATCTCGTCAGACCAGCCGAAAATTACGAGCACTATTCTGAATACCGGCATTCTGGTCGGGCTGAATGGCGGGCTGATAGCCAATAGCTATGCGACCGGTTATGCGGCCATCAGTTATGTTTCCGGTGGGGATGGGGACATTATACCCACGAGTTCCGGTATCTCATCGAATATCGGTGGCCTTGTGGGCAGGAACTCCGTTACTGGCGTGATCAGGAACAGCTTTTCGTCCGGAGATACTGACGGCTATTTCATTGCAGATGCTGGCGGTCTGGTTGGAGTGAACGCAGGCATTATTGATGCGTCCTATGCGACAGGCCTGGTCGGGGCCGGCGTTGCAGGCATAGGTGGCGGTCTGGTCGGGGATAACCAGAGTACAGGCATCATTACGAATTCGTACACCACTGCGGCGGTCGGAGGATATGATTTTGGCGTTGAAGCTTCGTCCTACAGCGCGGGCTTTGCCGCCACAAATGAAGGCACGATCAAAAATGCCTACGCCGCAGGGCAGATGACCTGTGTCACGGCCTGCTCGCCCCATTTGGCGGGCTTCGTCTATAATAATTCCGGTACGATTTCCAGTGTCTATACGGCGATAACGACAGATGGGAAATCGCAATACACGTATGCCAACGCATTTTCATCGAATAATACAGGAACTATCGTCAATTCTTACTGGCTTGGTGATGTTGATCCGATCACAACAGACGGGTCTGGAACCGGCAATGGCAGCCTTGTCCAGAATCTGTCTGGGGGAGATCAATATACTCTCTCCAGTTATGGCGGGTTTGATACCGGGATATGGGGTCAGGCAAATGCTACGGGCTACCCCATCCTGCAAAATCTGCCCGTCTATGTTTCTCCTGTGGCGGGTGCCACCGTATATGGCGAGGACATGGATTATCTGGCCAGCGATCTGGGTTATGCCAACGCGGTATGGGGGCTCCAAGGGGGTGATATGCCATACAATGGTGCATTATCCGCGAATTATGACGCCGACCTGAGTGCCATCTCCTCGCAAAGTGGCATGGTGAACGCGGGGACTTACGCGGCTTCTCTGTTACTGTCCGCATCGCCGTACACAAACATTCAGGGCGCAGTTACGATCTCTCCTCGTCCTATTACACTGGCCAGTACCGGAGTGGTCACGGACAAGACCTATGATGGAACGGCGAATGCCCAGATCGATCCCAGCGCCTCCGATGCTGATCTTTCAGGTCTTGTCGGTTCTGAAACCCTGAATGTTACTTATAAATCAGCCGTTTTTTCGGACAGGAACGCCGGAACGGATAAAAACGTTACCGTGACCTATGTCCTCTCTGACGGGTCAAACGGCGGGGTGGCTTCGAATTACACGATTGGTGGCAATACCACGACGGCCAGCATTACACCGGCCTATGTCGAGGTCGCGAATACGGTGTCGGACAAGGTTTATGACGGATCGGCCAATGCCGTGGTTACGGCTACGATCGTCGGGGGTGTGTACGGTAACGACCGGCTTGGCGTAACGGGGACGGGAACATTTTCCTCGGCGGATGCGGGGACGAACAAGGCCGTCACGATTACCGACACGCTGACGGGTAATGATTCGGCCAATTATCAGGTTCAGCCGCCTGATCAGATGCTGGCCTCCGTAACGCCTCGCAGTGTGGAACTGGGCGGCTCCGTTCTTGCAGGCGGAACGGCCGTCGTGCCTGCAAGCGCGCTTTCAGTCGCCAATCTGGTTGCTGGTGACAGCCTCTCCCTTTCCGGCTCGGTCGTGCTGGCTTCACCCTCGGCTGGCTTGCAGAGCATTACCGATTTCTCGAATCTTACTCTCTCGGGGAGCGCCAACTACACGCTGGCCGGGGCGGCGGGCAATGTTGCCCTCGTGGCCGAGACCTTGCCGCATGATCCAACGGTAGTCAGCGGGACCATTTCCTCTATCAATACCGATCTGGCCGCCAGAAGTCTGACCGTCAATCAGGGGACCGAGCAGGCCATCATCAACTGGCAGGGCTTTTCCATCGCGCCCTCCTATTCCGTCATTTTCAACCAGCCTGATAGTGCCGCCATCACGCTCAACCGGGTTACGGGGGACGCGCAGAGCGTGATCGCTGGCAGTCTCACGGCCAATGGCAGAATCTTCCTCATCAACCCGGCGGGGGTCATGTTTACCGCCGGGTCGTCGGTCAATGTCGGGGCGATTGTGGCCTCCACGCAAGATATCGCGGATAGTGACTTCACGAATGCTCGCTATCTTTTCGGAACCAATCCGGCGACCGGCGCGGTCGATATGATTGGTGGCTCCATTACGGCTGTTGGCGAGACCGATGGCAGTAGCGGTGCCGTCACTCCGGGCTATGTGGCCCTCATTGGCAATGGCGTGACGACCAGAACGGGCGCCTCCATGACCACCGCTGGCGGCGAGGTGCTGCTGGTGGGTGGTGAAGACGTCACACTCATGCTCGACCCCGCCACGGGCGCGCTCACCTCTTACGCCGTGGCCGCGGCTGACAAGCCGGTCAGCGTGGGCGGGACGATCAACCTGTCCTCCGCGACCGGGGCTGGCGGTACCCTGCAGACCGCCGGATTGGTCAGTGTGGATAGCGGACTGAATGTCAGTACGGCGGGGGCGAATGGTTATGGGCCGGGAGGCTGGCTGTGGCAGTCCGATGGGGATTTTGCCGTAACGCCAGGCGGTGGGACGCTGACAGGCACCCTGCTGGACCAGATGCTGTCGAAAACCAACGTCACGCTTTCTTCCGCCTCGGGTAATATTGTCATCGGTGACGCCGTGTCCTGGGCCGCGAATACACTGACCCTTTCCTCGAACAAGGATATTGACGTCGATAACGTCATGAGCGTGACGGGCAGTGGTGGCCTTACAGCTACATGGGGACAGAGTAGCTGGGCCGCCCCCACTTTTTACAGCACCGCCAACAACATGATGGCTATCCCGCTCGCGCCAGGGGTGGTTACCCTGCACGGGATAAATATGGGATTTGGAAAAAATGCTGATGGAACCAACAATGATACGTTCGCAGGGCGCATAGATTTTAACAGTAGCGGTGCTGTGCAGATGGGTGTGACGGGTGGCAAACTCGCCAGCTATACCGTCATCAACACGGTTGCCCAACTGGCTGCCATAACGGGCAGGAACCAGACGATAGGCAAGAATTATGTTCTGGGCTCGGATATAGATCTGAATTCCATTACCGACTGGACGCCTCTGGCGCTGGATGAGGGAGGGTATACCGATATACTGAGCGGAGCCTTCAACGGTTTTGGTCATGTCATCTCCAACCTGACATCCACACAGGGCGGGCTGTTTCTGGCCATAGGCTGCCAGCAGCCTTCCTGCACCAGCCAGAGCTATCTGGAACAGAATGGCGCTTCAGTTTCCAATCTCGGCCTGACCAATATCAACATAGCGGTCAGCGGGAACGATACAGGCGCACTCGGACTGGCCGCGTTCAGCAGTAATCCGCTCTTCTGGAGCTATCCAGACAGCACGGGGGGCATTGCATCGGTCGCTGGTGGTATTTTCACAAATGTCTTTACGACCGGTAATATCACCGTCTCGCGTACACCCACCTCAAGCGAGCGGGATACCTCCTCGCCCGGTACTACGGGGAGTGATTATTCCGTCGGTGGCCTGTTTGGCGCGATGGTCGCCGGTTACGCCAACAACACCTATTCGACCGTCAATATTACCTCAACCGGCTACACCGATGTGGGAAGCTGGGCAGGAGCTACGGCCGGATTTGTGGAAAACAGCTATGCCAAAGGCAATGTCAATTCGCTGAGCAGCCGTGCCACGATCAATTCCTGGGTCGGGGGGTTCACCGGGTCGCTATCTGGCGCGGTCGTGAACAGTCAGGCCTATGGCAACGTGTCCGGTAGTGGTTCGGCTGGTGGCTTTGCCGGGATGAGCCAGCCCGGAACCTATATTTTCAGCAGTAAGGCCTATGGCGATGTGTATCTCGACAACAGCTTTGTCGATACGGGGTTTGGCAACAATTTCGGGGGTGGCTTCATCGGTTGGAACTACGGCACGCTTCTGTACAACAGTTCCAGCGGCAAGGTGACGTCGGCTACAGGCGATACAACCTATGTCGGCGGTTTTTCCGGCGCGACAACGTCTGGTGACGGCGCCATGTCGATCATGAATGCATGGAATACCGACAGTAGCGGCATGACGACAAACGGCTCCGGTAACGGTATTCCCGAGGGCATGGGCGGGAACTCCACTCCCATTCTGAACGCCTTCAACTCCCTCTATGGCACATCGCTTACACCGGCCCAGTTCCATCAGGGTGCGGTGGGGCTGACGACATCACAGTTCAGTACCGTAGCAACCCAGTCGCTCTCGACACAGATGCAGAGTCTGAGCAACGTCATGAATGGCGGGCAGCCGGTTGGTTCCACGGGCGGGAACAACAGTAATCCATCCGGTGGCGGTACCCCATCCAATGGGCAGGGTACGGGTGGGCAGACCAATTCCCAGCCGGGAGGGAACAATTCCGCTACATCCGGTGGCGGTACCCCGTCCAATGGGCAGGGTACGGGTGGGCAGACCAATTCTCAGCCGGGAGGGAACAATTCCTCCACATCCGGCACGTCTTCGCCCACGAATCCATCATTGGCCAATATTGAACGCCTGCCCCCCGAACAGCGGCAGGCTGTTCGGGCGATGGGGAATATTGCCGCGGCGAACACGGTTCTCTCACAGGCCCAGCCCATGCCTGTGGCTTCGGGAATGGTCGGTGCTCTTGCAATGGCAGCGGAACAACCTCCATTGGCCGATCACATCACCATTGAGGAGCCGCCAGCAACCCATCTGGCCGCAAGCCAGCCGCAGGACAGGCGCAGGCCCGCGCCGGAAGCCAAACCCAGCAGCCGCGCAACGGAAAAAGCCAGTGCCTATGACGCCAGCATCCGCTCGATAGAGGTCGACGGCCAGCGCTTTGACCTGCGGGCCACGCCTAAAACCCATACCGGAAAGAGGCACTGAACCATGAGCGCGCTCAACCTTCTTTCCTCTCTTTCCTGCCATATCGGACGTTATCGGGTTTGTTCCATGCTCTCTTCTTCCTCCCGACTGTCGGGGCAGTCCGTGTTTTCCTTCATGCGCTCATCCGCGCGTGTTGCAGCGCCTTTGTGGCTCGTCGCTTCGGGCGATCTGTCCATCAGTCTGGCACAGGCTGCTCCGGCGGGCGTACCATTGCCGCCACAACTCCCCTATAATGCCGGACAGGCCGCGCGGCAGGCGGAAATGGCGGACCAGCCGCCACTGCTTCCTCCTGCCGCAGTGCCTGTTCTGCCGCGTGTGGTTGAACCTGAACTGGAACTGCCCGACAAGGAAACGCTTATGGTGCGCCATATCGTGGTCGAAGGCGTGGAGCCAGCGGAGCAGAAAAGCGTGGCCGGTTTTCTGTCGTCTTACGAAGGCAAAAATCTGACCCTCGCCCAGATCTACGATGCGGCAGGCAAACTGACGGCCTATTATCGGGGGCAGGGGTTTCTGGTCGCCAAGGTTCATGTACCAGCGCAGGACGCGCGGGGTGGCACGTTGCGCTTCAAACTGGTGCGGGGGCGCTTCGGGCAGGCGACTATCCAGAATGAATCTCTGGTACGCAGGAGTTTCCTTCAGGGCGTGATTGATGAGGCCCTTGCGGGCAGGCCCGCCATTACTGCGGGCGATCTGGAGCGCGCCATGCTGCTGGTGTCCGACCTGCATGGCGCGGGTATGCCCCATGCCGCAATCGCACCGGGTCTGCAGGCCGGGTCATCGGATTTTGTCTTCACTGTGCCTCATACCCGGCGGGTGGATGGCTACCTTCTGAGTGATAACGTGGGCTCGCGCTATACCGGGCGGTGGCGCATGAATGGGGGCGTCAACATCAACTCTCCGGCCGGGATTGGTGACCGGATCTCGCTTTTTGGCATTATTTCCACCAACTCCAACCTGATCAACGGACGCGCCTCCTACTCGGCGCCTATCGGTCATAGCGGGCTGCGGGGCGAAATTGGCGCCTACAAGACAGACTATGCGCTCGGCGGCGCATATAGCAGTCTGGACGCCGTGGGGTATGTGAATTCCATCTATGGTACGCTCAGCTACCCTATCCTGCGCGCGCGCGCGGAGAGCCTTTATGTTTCCGCCACCTATTCCCACCGTAACCTGAACGATCGGGTTTTTGGCGCCTCGACCGCACATCGCAGCATTGATACGGGCACCATCAGTTTTAACAATGTGACCTATGGCACATTGGGCTCCATGCCTCTGACAAGTGATGTCTCCGCAAGTTATACGGAAGGTTATGTACGCTTTGCCAATCAGGAACAGTTGCAGGCGAACAGAGAAACACTGGGCACGGAGGGCCATTACCGCCGCATCAATCTGAGCGTGGATGCAACCTTGGGGCTGATGCGCCAGCTTGCCCTGATGTTCCACTTTAATGGCCAGAAATCACTCTCCGGCAGCATGGACAGCAGTGAGCAGATGACACTCTCGGGCCTTTGGGGTGTGCGTTCCTATTATCAGGGCCTGTCGGCGGATAGCGGATTCCTGTTCATGCCGGAACTGCGCTATTCCCTGCCGCAGGTTTCCATTCTTTCAAAATACCAGCATTCACTGGGCGTCTTTACGGACATAGCGGGCGGATGGCTGCATAATGCCAGTGTTTCCTATGTGCAGCGCCATTTCAGTGAAGTGAATGATATAGGTGTGGGATATTATGCGACTTATGAGTATCTGCCCGGCCGGTACGTCACGGCAAAAGGCATGTTCGCTCACACATACGGGTCTGATTACGGTCTGAGCAGCTATAATCTGGGAACAACGGGTCTGATGCAGGTCGGCCTGACCTTTTAGGGACGAACATCATGGGGCTTAACTGGATTGCCGGAGTTATTGATTACGGCATTGTGGGCGTACTTGTCGCTTTGAGCATTCTTGTCATCGGGGTGGCGATTGAACGGTTTTTCTTTTATCGCGCCATTGATCTGCAGGCTTATACGGATGTCAAATCATTGGAGCTGGATTTGAGCAATCAGTTGATTGTCATTGCATCCGTGGCGTCAAATGCCCCCTATATCGGGCTTTTGGGCACAGTGCTGGGCATCATGCTGACATTTTACAATCTCAGCCTCCAGACTTCGGCGGATACCACCAAGGTCATGGTGGGTCTTGCCCTTGCGCTCAAGGCCACGGCTGTCGGGCTGGTGGTGGCACTGGTATCGGTGGTCATCTACAACGCCATTCTTCGCCGCGCCAAGGTGCTCATGTTGCGTTGGGAAATTGCCCATAACGCAGCCGAAGCGACAGTGGAAAGGACAGCATGATGGATGAAAAACCCTTTGAGAGCATGAATGTCATTCCATTTGTGGACATCATGCTGGTCATGCTCACCATCGTGCTGACGACGGCCAGCTTCATCACGACCGGGCGGCTGCCGATGACACTCCCTCATGCGAGCCAGGCCACACCCGGCAACGACAGGCCGCATATTATTGAACTGACGGCCACGGGCCGTACTGCGCTGGACGGCAAGGACATCGCCAGAGACGCTCTGACCAGTGAACTGACAGGCCTGCCGCAGGACACGGCTTTTCTGATCCGTGCAGACAGAACCCTGCCGCTGCAACAGTTTGTGGATGTGCTTGATGTTCTGAAACGCGGGCATTTCACCAAGGTCAGTATGCAGACACAGGGGACGCCATGACGCTGGAGGTGCCCCGGAAGCCGCCAGCACGCAGATGTATCAGCATATGGCAGGGGATGATCCTTTCAGGTCTTGTACATACTGCCGTCTTTGTGGCCGTGCTCACGACAGCCCATCTGCTGGCAGGGCAGGCGCCTCCACGTCCCGAAAAAGAGAACGACCCCTCCACTCTGGCGCTGGACATCACTGGTCTGCTCGCTCCCGATCAGATGCAGGAAAAACAGCTTCAGGAAAAAATGGGAAAAGCTGACAGGAAAACGCCAGCAGAGGCAGCCAGCCAAAGTCAGAAGACTGTGCAGAATACGCCCCCGGAGCCTGCGCGCCCGCAAGCCGAGCATGCCAGTCCCGAAAGCCCCACAGACAAGGCCCCGCCGGACAAGGATGGTATGCCTCCGCCTACCCAACAGGCCACGACGTCGCCACCACAGCACAGACCACCTCCCACACCCACGCAGACCCCTGTACCCAGACATACGGATAGCAGTTTCGGTGCGGTTAACCGGGTTGGGGTTGAACAGAGGCAGGCCGCTCATACCTTGAACCGAGATGAGGAAAAAGAGCGCCTGCGGAACTATATTCGTGATCTGGGCAAAAAAATCCGTACCCGTCTGATCTATCCCGCTTCGGCACGGGACGCTCATCTGGTTGGTGCGACCAAGGTTGCGTTTACAATTCTGGCTTCCGGGCAACTGTGCCCAGGGACGCTCCATGTGGTTACAAGCAGTGGCATGCCCGAACTGGATGAATGGGCATTGGAAACCGTTCGCGCCAGCACCCCTTTTGTTCCGCCACCGCGCCAACTCTCCATTGCCATAAACGTGTCTTTTGAACATGCAAAAGAAGACTAGTCAGGCTGCTGACAGGCCGGTCCGGTGCCTGATTTTCTGTGGGCAGGAGGAGTGGCTGGCGTTTGAACATCAGCGCGGCCCTGTTCATGGCGCTGGACGAATGATCAGGCCGCTCAGGCTTGTGTCCTCGGGTTGGCACAACTGATAGGCAGTTTTCCTGGCGTTGATCGCAGGAACAGGGCCGCGCCAGAACAACAGAACCTGCTGACCAATATAGTCTGTCATATCTCTGGCAAGAGGATGCTCGATAGGCAGGTCAAAGCGCAACGGTAAATTCGTATTCTGGAAAGAAAACCGTTTTATGGATGACACGAAGTAATATTTTTTGCCGAGAGAAACTGTAGCGTCTCCGTAGATGATGTGATTGTCACAGTCCAGAGCATTTATGTCATTTTGTAAATAGCGTATATATGTAAACGCGGACTGGTAATTTAATTGACGGGTGTTGATGCCCAGTGCGTGCGTCTTTCGCTCTGTGTCGGGTATCATCAGCCACGTATCGACAATTTTTGACATCGTGGCAGGGTAAAGGGGTGGTGCCGTTTTTGCTGCACGGGCCAATGCGATTAACTGTTCTTTTGAAGGGGGCATCCGTCGTTGTGGACGGGGTGGCATGCCAAGCCAGTTTGGGATCGGGGGCGGGGGGAGCACGCTGGGCTTCGGTCTGGGTCTTCCTGTCTGAGCAGGATCAGAGTGGTGACTTCCGGCTTCGTTAAGGCATCCGGTCTTATGGCCGCTCTCGGCGTAGAAATATGTGTTTATGATCGTCTTTGGATAAACTCTGGTCAGACAACGCTCATCTGGGCAAAAATAACTAAGCCGTCTGTTTTTTGCGGCATAAAGGACGTGTACCTTACTCTGCGTCTCCCAACAGAGTGCTTCCACCATCAGTTCTTCTCGCATTGTTCTTCCCGTCCTGACTGAGACGAGAACCAGATATAGCACTCATGGAAATACTGGCGTGATAAACTTCTCCGGATATCTCATGAAAAGGGGAAAGCCGCACGCGTTTTCGGGGGCATGGAGACCGTGCCACAGCCGGACCGCTGTGGGCTTTCTTGACCTGAAGTGGTGCGCCTGAGCCGTATGGCACCCTACGGCACTGTATGCTTGCCGCGTCCCCACCGCCCAAGGCGCGGTGATCACCTGGCTGTTATCAGGTCCACCATACCGATACCGGTGATGGAACAAGGCCCGGATTACGACAGCACGCCCCGCGAGGGGGACGAAGCAGAACAGGAGAGGATTTCCGCCCTTGATGGGGAGATGCGGCGTTGATCCCACTTCAGTTTATACACATTATCCACAGAGTTATTCACGGGGCTTGTGCTCTGGGTGTGAGTCAGGTTGAAAAGCGCTGCGTGCGGTGGCCACAGGCCAATAACGCAGCGCCAGATGCGGCGGGGGAATACTCTCCCGTGCTGATTATTCAGCGCCCTGATGTTTTTCAATGTCGTGGAATGCACTTTCCACGGCAGTATAGAACTTGGCTTCCGGGTTTTCGGTGCAGGACTGTTTTATTTTCTCGGATCCGTATGTCATGTTGCTGACAAAGTCGTTGGGATTGGACGTGGGATTGCTTTGCGAGAGGTCATTGCTCAGCCCGCTGATATAGCCCTGCGCCCATGCCATGAATTTTTCTTCTGAACGTGGACTGATCTCCAGAAGCTTCAGATATTTTTCACAAGAAACATTACCCAGACCGATAATACTGGTTTCGGCCTTTGCCTGATGCGAGACAAATAGCGCTAGGCTTAAAAGAAAAACGGTTTTTACGGCGTTATTCCGTAGCGTCATGGCTCTTTCCTTCTGGTGCTAATATGCCTGTTGGGCTTGGTGGTGTGTTCTATGGCACATTTATGTTGAAAAATCTCTATGCTCATAATGCAGACCCGTGTCTGGCAAAGGTTTTTTATTTTGGAAAGAAAACGCATACATTTTATACGCCGCCTGTCCTGCCTTGTATAAAATGGGAAATCCTTTTTATAACAGTGCCACAAAATGCTTAATTTAAATATGAATTAACGGAATAATCGTATGCCCCCGCCCCCGCAACCGGTTCCTTCCCCTCCGCAAAAACCGGCCCTGACCAACCAGAACGCCTATATCGTTGCATGGTTTTTGTGTCTGGTGTTTTACTGGCTGCAATATTCCACCCGGTCCGCTCCCAGCGTTATGGTGGGTGAACTGGTCTCGGCCTTTGGGCTGACAACGGTTGGTCTGGGCTCCCTGCTCGGGCTTTATTATTACACCTATTCCCTGTGCTCCATTGTCTCCGGCGCCGCGGTGGACAGGTGGGGCGCCAAATACACCATTACCTTTGGTGCGCTGGTGCTGGCGACGGGGACATGCCTGTTTGGCTGGGGGAATGAGTGGCTGGCGGGGCTGGGGCGGCTGATGCAGGGCGCGGGTTCAGCCTTTGCCTTTGTCGGGGCCGTGTATCTTGCCGCGCGTGGATTTTCCAGACAGCATCTGGCAACGGCCGTGGGGGTTACCCAATGCGCGGGCATGATGGGGGGTGCCATGGGCCAGTCCACCGTAGCCTGGCTGATCCATGGCGTGCTTAACTGGCATTTTTTCTGGATTGATACAGGCGGGTTGATAGCCCTTGTTGGCGTGTTCATTTTTTTCCTGACGCCTGGCGAGCATAAAAATGCTACAGCCGCGCACCGCCCTGTGGGGTCCATGTTCGCGCCGTACAGGAGCGTGCTGTCCAACCCGCAATCCTATTTGTGCGGGCTGTGTTCCGGCCTGCTGTTTTTGCCAACAACCGTTGGCAGCATGACATGGGGCATAACCTTTTTAACCCAGAGCTGGCACATCGGATACCATGAGGCGGTTATGCGTGCCGCCATGGTGCCGGTTGGCTGGATGGTTGGCTGCCCGGCCCTTGGGTACCTGACTGACCGTATAGGCCGTCGTAAACCCGTACTCCTTGGCGGCATTGTTGTCATGGCGCTTACCGTTGCCGCCATTATTTACCTGCCGGGCAATACATTCCCTCCTTATATTCTGGCCTTTGTGCTGGGCGTATCCTCGGGTGCCGCCATGATTCCCTACTCCATTATCAAGGAGGTCAATGCCGATGAGGTTAAGGGGAGCGCTACCGGGGCCATCAATTTTCTGGTCTTTGTCATGAGCGCCATTGCTTCCCCCCTGTTTGCCGCTTTCCTGCAGCATCTGGGCCATGGGCAGGCTTTGACTGGCGTGCAGTTTTCTCAGGCTTTCAGCTTTGGTCTGGCAGGTATTGTGCTGGCCGGTGTGCTCACTCTTTTCCTGCATGAAACAGGGCCAGATGCGCGCTCCGGCAGTTAGGGCTGGCTGCGCAGGGGCTGGTTGGGGCGCGTGGTGCCCGGTTATTTACTGACAGGAATGGTCACCACGGTTCCGGGGTTCATGGTGGTTTTGGAAAGTTCCAGCAGCATCTGGGTGATTGAAAAAGCCAGCTTGCTTTCAAAATCCCCACGATCAATCCAGTAATAATAATGGTCGTACAAAACAGCTACAAACGCATCATCGGGCTGCTTGCGTCCTGAATGTACACTGATCAGGGGTTTTGCCTCATAACTGCTTTCCATGTCAGCAGATTTTCGGGTATTCCCGGAGGAAACCTCGTCATCGGGGACTTGAATCTGGTAGGCGATCTGGCCAAGAATGCTCAGCATGCTTCTGGTCAGTATCCTGATCTGCCCCGGCGCGGGGGCGCCAACACCGTACACCACTTCCATTCGCTCATATCTGGACGAAAAGTTGAGCTGTTTTCTGGTTTTTTCCGCAAGGACAGAAAGTGCGGGATCTGTTGTTGATGAAATGCTTATGAAAACATGGCAGTTTTCTGTTTCCTTGTCCTGTGTGCCGGGTGTCTGCTGGAACTGGATGTTCAGCAGCCCCGCTGCCTGTAGCAGGCGCAGGTCATGGAGCAGGCTGAAGAAATCCACACTCCGGGCATCAACCTCGGCATCCAGATCCCCTACATTACGTGAAAATGGACGATTATTACTCAGAAGATTAATGGATTGTACAGAAAGGCGCAACAGCACATCAATGGGCAGCCCGCCCATAGCTAAGGGTAACAGGCTGGTGGGGGGCAAGGGACGTAAAAAATTATGGGCGAAGGCATCACCCGTTACGGGCTGAAAGGTAAAGGTCGGGCTTTCCTGCAACTGTGCGGCGATACCCCCATTGGGACGGATGGGAAAAGTATCCGATGCAACACCAAGAAAACCACTGTGCTGCAACTGGTAGCCTGAAATAAGCTGCGTGGTGTCCAGAAAACCGGGTGTATCGGCATAACGCAGGCGCACAAGGTTGGAGAGTGTCTGTCGTTTGCTGGCCTCGATCATGGAACTTGTATACTGGTCCTGATCTTTTTCGAGTTTGTAACTTCCGATACTATAACAGCCGCTGGTGAATAAAAGAAGAGAGCAACACAGTATTCTTTCAGCTACACGATTCATGTGTCACCTTTCAGAATGCTGGATGGTCTCGAACATTCTATAGTCAAGATATAACGGTCTATTTTAGAGCATCATTCCTGATGGTGAGCAAGGGAGCATGGAGGGATAAGTTTTTTATGATAGTTTCTTCAAATATATTGAGTTTATTATTTTACGTTTAACGACACTTTGGAATATTTTCATCAATGGCATGAACCCGTAAGGCAGTGCAGACGGGCCGAAGGGGATCAATGCAGGGGGAAAAAGTGTGTGCTGGTGTCCGCGGCGGGATTCGAACCCACGGCCCCAGGATTCATCCCACTACAGCTTTCACTGCCGCTACGTTGCCGAAGCGTTTGTGGGCTGGACTGTCCCTTTACCATAGACCTGTGGTGACAGGTCTTTAGGCACCGCCCGTCCAGTCTCTACACCTTCCGTTCCTGTGGAACGGCTTGGCTCGGGATTGGCAAGGCCCTTGCAGGCCGTAGCGTTCCCCGACTTTGAGCGGATTCACCATAATGTTTCCAGTTATGGTGCCCAATTAAATAGGAATCCTGTGCTCTATCCTACTGAGCTACGCGGACACACAGCTTGTGTATACTGAATGCCCCCTGAGCGGACAAGGGAAAAAGCAGGCGCTAACGGCGGCTGTACAGAGCCGCGCGGGCAGCCAGTGTTGCAATGTGGCGGCGGCAGAGCAGCAGGTCGGGGGCTCCGGTCTGCTTGCAGGCCAGTTCCAGCGCCTGTAGCTCCGCCAGTGCGTTGCTTAACGCTGGCAGGGACCAGAGTTCCAGCGCGCGGCCAAAGCTGGCCGTGCGTTTGAAAAAGACGGGAGGGCGCAGGGTTTTGAGCGCGTCACTCCGGCTCTGCCCCGCCGCCATGGCTGCCCGCACCCTGCGCAGGCGGTGCATGTGGCCCATAAAGGCGCGGATAATGGCTATGGGGGCTGTGCCTTCGGCCAGTGCGCGCTCAAGTGCGGTATCGGTTTCTGTCCGGTTGCCTTCTGTTGCGGCAAAGGCTGCATCTTCGACCGATACGCTTCCGGCATCGCCAACGCAGGCGCGTACGTCCTCCAGCGCCAGAGTGCCGGAGTCCCCCGCGTAAAGGGCCAGCTTTTCCACCTCGCTGCGGGCTGCCGCGCGGTCCGCCCCCAGACGGCCTGCCAGCCAGTGCAGGGCATCGGTATCAATCCGCACGTGGTGGGCGCCCAGCATCTGGGTAATGGAGGACTCCAGATTGCGCCCTTCTTCGGGGTAGCAGCCAATGCTGGCGCATACGGGCAGTTTTTCCATGAGCTGGCGCAGCTTGGAGCGGGAGGCAAGGCCCGGAGCTTCCAGTATGACCAGCGTGTCCGTGTTCTGGGCCAGAACATGCTCTATGGGTTTGAGCAGTGCGTCCGAGGCATCCCGCACGCGCACAACCCGGCGGCCGCCCATAAGCGAGAGAGCCGTGGCTTCCTCTTCCAGCCTGTTATGGGTTTCGCGGTCCAGCAGGGCAATGCGGAACGGGTCGTCCAGCGTGCCAGCCAGCCGGTGCGTGGCCTGTAAGGCGCGTTCGCGGATCAGCCCCGTATCTTCCCCATGGAGCAGGATCACGCGCCACGCTCCGGGGTCGTTGAGAACACGGGCAGTGCCACGGGCGTCTATTTTCATGACCAGCCCGCCCGGCGGCTAGAAGTTGGTGTCGATGGGGGCGCGCCCCGTGGCCATGTTGGGAACGGCGTCCGGCCCTTCCTGTTCCATGGGTGTGCCCTGATCGGAATCGGGTATGAGGTTGGGGGACGGGTAGAGGGCTTTGGGCTGGTTATTCGGCACGTCTGCCGGGGTGGAGTGGGTTTTGAACCAGGTGGCTACCTGCTGCGTAATCTGTTCGCCCAATGTCTGCGCGATGCGGCCCATCGCGCTTTCCATGTTCAGGGTCTGGGCAAAATACTGTTCGTAGGTGTTGGTGTACCCATCCAGCGTCTGTGCGTACCCCTGCGTGACCAGTCGTGGGGTCTGCTCAATGGTCAGCAACTGCCAGTTGGCGGTGGCCAGCATACGGGTCCGCCCGGTGGTGTTGTCCCCATGAATGTCAATGGCTTCACCGCTAATGGTGGGCTGGACCACCAACTTGTATTTGCGCGGGTTTTCCGGTCCATCACCCGCCATCTGGGATTGCAGCGCCAGACGGACCTGCTGGCCAAAGCGCTGCGGAATATTGGCGACGTAAATATCTTTAAGCTCGGCAGAGACATCAACCGCGCCTTTTTCCTCCCCGTATAAAGGCTTGAAGCCGCAACCACTCAGCAGCAGCGGTGCTGCCATAAGGGCTGTGGCGGCCAGTGTGGCCTTGCAGAGAGAAAAAAGGGAGCGGGTTCGGGTCATCAGCCTGCCGTTACAAAGTTAACAATGCGGTTGGGCACATGTACGCGTTTGACAATGCGCTTGCCCTCCAGCAGCCGCGCCACGTTGGGTTCGGCTTCTGCCCGTGCCAGCACGGCGGCGGGGTCCTCATCGGGGAGCGCTTCTACAGTGCCGCGCAGCTTGCCCAGAATCTGCACCGCTATGGTGACCTGTGTTGCCGCCAGCAGGTCGGGCTGGGGGACAGGCCATGCCTGTGTTGCCGCAAGCCCTGCCGTGGGCTCAAGGCTTGCAAACATTTCTTCGGCCAGATGGGGCATCATCGGGGCGCAGAGCAGGCAAAGACTACGCGCTGCCTCGCGCCGGGCAAAGTCCATGCCCGCAACGCTGGCAGCTTTTTCCGCATCCGCCAGAGCGGAGGTCAGTTCATGAATACGCGCAACGGCTACGTTAATGGCAAAGCTTTCCAGCGCTTCGGTCACGGCGGCAAGCGTGCGGTGCGTGGCGCGGCGCAGCGTATCGGCCTTGCGGTCAAGATCAGCGGGGCAGGTCGTGGTGGCGGGCACGCTGGCGGCAACACCACAGACCGTGCGGAACAGGCGCTGGGCAAAGCGCGCGGCCCCGGCCACACCGGCCTCGGTCCATTCCATATCACGCTCGGGTGGGCTGTCGGACAGGACAAACCAGCGTGCGGTATCAGCCCCAAAGCGCTCGATAATGGCCACGGGGGCAACCGTGTTGCGCTTGGACTTGGACATTTTTTCCACCCGGCCCACGGTCACGGGGTCGGTGGTGCCGCGTTTGACCACACCTTCGGGCGTGCGTTCCACTTCCTCGGGGTAGAGCCAGTGGCCTGCGCTGTCCTTGTAGCTTTCGTGGCTGACCATTCCCTGGGTAAACAGGCCCGCAAATGGTTCGTCCACGTTCAGGTTGCCGGTGCGGTGCATGGCGCGGGTAAAGAAGCGTGCGTAGAGCAGGTGCAGAATGGCGTGTTCAATCCCGCCAATATACTGGTCAACGGCCAGCCAGCCATCGGCGGCTTCCCGCACGGTGGGGGCTGCGGCATGGGGGGCCGTAAAGCGGGCAAAATACCACGAGCTGTCCACGAACGTGTCAAACGTATCGGTCTCACGCGTGGCGGGCTTGCCGCAGCAGGGGCAGGTGGTGTGCTTCCACGTGGGGTGGTGGTCCAGCGGGTTGCCGGGTTTATCGAAGGTGACATCCTCGGGCAGCTTGACGGGGAGCTGCCCGTCGGGCACCGGCACCGCGCCGCAGGTGTCGCAATGAATGACCGGTATGGGGCAGCCCCAGTACCGCTGGCGCGAAATGCCCCAGTCGCGCAGTCGCCAGTTGACAACACCCTGGCCCACGCCAAGGTCCTGCAAACGTGCAATGGCGGATTTGCGGGCCTGTTCGGTGCTCTGTCCGTCCAGAAAACCGGAGTTGATCATGGTGCCATCGCCGGTAAAGGCGTGTTCGGTAATGGCAAAGTCTGCCTGATCCCTGCCTTCTGGCAGCACCACGGGGGTTACGGGCAGGTTGTATTTGTGGGCAAAGTCCAGATCGCGCTGGTCCCCCGACGGGCAGCCGAACAGCGCACCCGTGCCGTAGTCCATCAGCACAAAATTGGCGATCCAGATGGGAAAGCTCTTGTCCATGAACGGGTGGTTCACGCGCAGGCCCGTGTCAAACCCGCGTTTTTCGGCTGTTTCCACGGCTTCGACCGAGGTGCCAAGGCGGCGGCATTCAGCCACGAACTCCGCAGCCTGCGGGTTGCGCTCGGCAACCCACTGGGCCAGCGGGTGATCCGGGGCAATGGCCAGAAAGGACATGCCAAACAGCGTATCCGGGCGGGTGGTAAATACTTCCACCGCGTTCAGGTTGGTATCCAGCCCCGTAGGGGGCTCATGCAGCGAGAAGGTGAGCTTGGCCCCTTCGGAGCGGCCAATCCAGCGTTCCTGCATGGTGCGCACGCGCTCGGGCCAGCGGTCGAGCGTTTTCAGCCCGTCCAGCAGGTCCTGTGCAAAGTCGGTAATGCGCAGGAACCACTGGGAGAGTTTTTTCTTTTCAATCGGTGCGCCAGAGCGCCAGCCCTTGCCATCCACCACTTGTTCGTTGGCCAGAACGGTCTGGTCCACCGGGTCCCAGTTGACCCAGCTTTCGCGCCGCTCAACCAGCCCGGCCTGCATGAAGTCGAGGAACAGCTTCTGCTGCTTGCCGTAGTAGTCGGGCAGGCAGGTTGCAATTTCACGGTCCCAGTTGAGGGAGAAGCCGAGCCGCTGCAGGGTGGCGCGCATGGCGGCAATGTTGTTGAGCGTCCATTCCTGCGGGTGCACGCCGCGTTCGCGCGCTGCGTTTTCGGCCGGCAGGCCAAAGGCATCCCACCCCATAGGGTGCAGCACGGCAAAGCCACGGGCGCGCTTGTAGCGGGCAATTACGTCGCCCAGTGCGTAGTTGCGCACGTGCCCCATGTGGAGCTGCCCCGATGGGTAGGGGAACATTTCCAGCACATAATATTTGGGCCTGTCCGCCGGAGGGACATCCGGAACGGTAAAGATATCGGCTTTTTCCCACGCCTTCTGCCATTTTGGCTCGACTGCGTTGAAGTCATAGGAAGAGGATGGGCTGGAAGGCTGGGACATGGAATGAGAATCTACGCTTGCAGGCTATAAGGAAGAAATAAGGACGGACACGGCGGCCAGAGCCGGGTGGGTCAGTCCTGATTACCGTTATCGGCGCGGAGCTTGCGCGCGCGGGAGAGAATGCGCGTGGCAATGTCGGACGCGGTGTTGGGGGCGGGGGGAGTATCCACCCATGTTCCGTCCTGCTTGAGCTGGCGGAATACGCTCAGGCGCAGCGCATCGGAGCGCAGGCGGCGGTCCAGCACAAAGGCGGTAATCTTGAACCGTTCGTTATGCGTGGCGGGGGGGGTGTACCAGTCTGTCAGGATAATCCCGCCTTCCGCATCGGCTGTAGCCACAGGCATAAAGGAGAGGGTGTCCAGTGCCGCGCGCCACAGATAGGCGTTTACGCCACCTTTCAGGCTGGCTTCCCCGCCAGAAGCCCCGCGGTCTTCATCCAGCAGGTGGTTGTGCGGGGCGGCGAGGCCGGTCCGGGTCCGGTCGGAGCTGGAGCAGCCGCTTAATAGGCAGATCCCTGCAACAGCCGTGGCGGCGCTCATCCATTGAAGGAGCAGCATGGGGAGAGGGCGGCTGGCAGCGGCATGGCTGGGCATGAGACGGCGAAGCATGGCGTTGATGTGGCTCCTTGGCACGTGGGTATCCGTCTTTCCCGGTCCGCCGGATAAAAAAGAAGTCAGGTCTGGCTGGCGGCACAGGTGGTCCTGTCCGTCTTCATATCCTTTCAACTCTTTTCCGCCAAGCGTCTGCGTGGCCTGTCTGCTCTGGTGGCGGTGGGGGGTGTGTGCTCAGGGCCGGGGCAGATGCAGGGCGTGGCAGAGTTTCTGGCGCAGATGCGCGGGCAGATAAGCGTAGTGCCCCTCCATGGCCGAAGCGCAGAGTGGTGTATGCAAACGGTGCAGCCGCTGGCGGTAATCCTGCGCTAAAGACTGATGCCTCAGCATGTTGGCCGCTGCGAGGGCAGGCACCAGAATGGCCGAACGGTCGGGTGAGGTGGCCAGAATGCTGCGGGCGTGGAGCAGTGTTTCCTCATACTGTTCGGCCAGAAAGCACGACAGAATAAATTCCTGATCAGGGGCGCTGAAAAGCGGCACGTTGGGGGCTGTGTCAAAAAAAGCCGTGTAAATGCGGGTGGCGGTCACGGCGTCCCCCTGACACAGGGCATCCAGCCCATCGGGCAGGGCCAGCATGCTCATGGGGGAATCGGTGGGCAGGGCTGCGTGCATCTGGGCCAGCAGAAAGCGGGCCTCATCTGGCTGGTTGGCATAAAACAGGCCGGTGCTCAGCAGGTAGCGGGCGGCAATGTTACCGGGGAACAGGGTGAAGTTCTGTTTGAGCATGGTGACCATGGGCTGGATGTAGTCGGCCACGGGCATATGCCATTCATCATACATGCGGATGAGCAGGGAGTGCGCACGCACAAAAAACAGGAACGGATTTTCGGGTGCACGTCTTTGTGCTTCCGCCATCAGCCGTTCTATCGTGTCATGCAGGCGTGGGTCGGCGCGCATGCTCAAGGTTAAGGCGCGCAGGCCCATCCCGAAGGGGGAGAGGGCGGCCACGGGCACGCCAGCCAGCCTGCGTGTTTCCGTTGTGAACAGGCTGAGAATAAGCGCCGAGGCGAACCGGTTGGACAGGGCGCGCAGGGTTGTGGGGGTCAGGCTCAGCCTGTAGCCCCATACGATCGTGTCGTTCAGCCGGGTGTCAAACGCCTGTAAAAGACAGGTGGTTTTGCCTTCGCTGCTTCCGGTTATGGTAATCCCGATCAGAAAATCCCATTGTCTGCGGCTGGGGAGCGACTGGAACGGGGGCGCGGTAAGGCACTCGCTCTGTACGCTGATGTCCAGCATGCCGTGCATGGCCATATCCAGCCCCAGTTCATCGCGGAACCGTTCGGCCAGAGCCACGTTTTCAGTTGTGCAGTCTGCTGTGGGGCAGGAGAGGAACACCGTGGCCCTGAGCATGTGCAGAGGGTCATCTGCTACAGGGGAATGGAAGAGGGCGGATGGGGCATGGGGTAGCGGAAGGAGTGCGCCGTGTGCGCCTTGTGTGTTCTGCTGGTGTGTGGCGCGCACCTTTGCGATCAGGCGCATGGTTTCCTGCCCTGGCGTGGCGGCAATGGTGTGGCTGAACGCACGCAGGCAGTGTTCGGCCCCCAGCAGGGCGGTGCTTTCCTCCTTGCTGTGCATGGCGGCCTGAATGTACGCGCGCCATGCGCACTCGTTCAGCGGGTTCAGGCGGAGCAGCCTGCGTGTTGCGGCCATGATTGTGGCAGGCTCGGTCGTGCTGGCCAGCAGGGCTTCCAGTTGCGCGGCCTTGTAGTCAAGCAGGCGGTTGCGTTCTTCTTCCAGCCATGTGGCAAAGCCGGGGTCAACCGCGCTCAGGTCTTCCAGCAGTGGGGGCAGGGGGTCGGGCAGGGCCATGACCGTCTGCGGTGTGGTGCGGAACACGTGTTCGATGTCAATGTCGGTCAGGTCAGGGCGTATGGCCAGAGTGTGGCGCTGCACGTCCAGAACCTCCGGCCCGAGAGGGTGGAGCACATCCATCAGCCGGTGGATTTCCTGCCGGAGGGAGGCGCGGGCCTGTTCGGGGGCGCGTTTGCTCCATAAGAGCTCGGCCAGCCGTGTACGGGCCACGGGCCGCCGGTTGGAGAGAGCCAGAATAGCCAGCAGCGCCTTGGTCTTGGTGCCTGTGGGTAAAAGGGAAAGCCCCGTGCTGGACTGGACGCGCATATGCCCGAGCAGAAAAATATGGAGCAAAGGGTTATCGGGGGGTGTGAGCATGGGCGGGAGGTCCGTTAATTACCAGCAAGGTAACCGGTCACGAACATTAAGGGTATTCCTGCCGGTCAGAAAAAAGTTTTTATATTTCCCTGTAAAAAGAAGATTTTAGAAAACAGTGAGCAGAATAGTCACGGACTATTCTAGGGCGTTATGGCAATGCATGAAAGCCCCTGCTGGCGCAGGGCGGAGCAGATGGTGTCTGTCTGCCCGGAGGGAAGCCCCGCCAGCCGGGTACGCCATACGGGTGCCCGGCCAGAGGGTGTGATTTTCTCCACCCGGTTCATGGCATGGCTCAGTGCGGGGGAGGATTGCCGGGCCAGCGCAATGGCGTGCATGGCTCGCGCCGGGGAGGAAAAAGCCCCGATCTGGATAATGGCATTGCCCCCACTTCCCGCGGAGCGCCAGATAATGCCCGGACCGGCCAGAGGGGTGGAACTCACGCTCCGGTACGCGGCGGGCTGGTAGGCTGAGGGCTGTGGGGTGGAGTCGCCCGCAAGCGGCATGGTGGCGCTGTCATCCTGCTGGGCAGGGCTGGCCGCCCCGGCGGAAGGTGGGGGGAGTGTATCATCCTCCAGAGGGGGCGCGCTGGTTGGGCCATAGGGCTGGGCGGTGTTCTGGACCACCTGCACGGGGGCAGTCTGCTGCGGTGTCAGGCCCGGCCCGGTTTGTGCTGGTAGGGTGCTGGGGGGTACGGGGTCGTTCAGGTGAGGGGTAATGGCCGCCATGTAGGTGCGGGCATAGCCGGGCAGGGGGGCCCCGCGTGAGCGGTGGTTTTCCATGCATTGTGGTCCGCAATTGTAAGCGCCCAGAAAGTCGGGGGAGCCAAAGCGGTCGTATAACTCGCGGATATAGCCGGTCCCGGCCATAATGTTGTCGTGCGGGTTGTAGGGGTCGGAGCCAAGGCGGTAACGCTGTGCGAGCTGGGCGTATGTATCTGGCTTGATCTGCATAAGCCCGACCGCACCATGCACGGAACGGGTGAGGTGCCCGTTCATGTACTGGTGCCCGCCCGATTCCTGCTGCATCACGGCACGGATCCAGGACTGGGGAACAGAAAACCGGTCCGAGGCTTCGTGGATATAAGGCCCCCACGGGTTAAGGGCCGATCCCGGTGCATTATACGATGTTTTACCCGGCCCCGCGCAGGCGGACAGCACAGCCAGTCCGCCTAAGGCGATAAGGGAAAAGGCCCTGCGCCAGATGCGCTGGTCCGCATAGGTAAAAACACTTGGCAGCATGGCACGTATGGTGCCCGTTCAGGCGGGCGGATGCAAATGGTCATGCTGGCCGGGCTGTGCCCTGCCAGAGGCTATTTGCCGTGCTGGCGCATGCCTGCGGTTATGTCGTTCATAAGGGCCGGGTTTGTGCGGCGGATCTGGCCTGCGCGCAGCACGCTGGCTGCGGTGTAGCTCGGTCGGGTTGTCCAGTTTTCCAGAAACTGGAGGTCGGACAGGGTTTCTGGCCCATGCTGCCGCAGTGTTTTCAGGGCGGCTGGGGTAGTAATCCCTGGCGTGGTGCCGGGTTTACGCAACATAATGATCAATCCTGTTAGTGAGGCTGCTTTGCTCTTGAGTATTGCACAACTGCGCTACTGCGCATTGGGTGCGGTGCCTTAGAACACCCATAATGTGTCAATTTCAAGCGCTAAGCGGTTTTGTCATAAAACCATGACAATAAAATGAATAACTCTTTATATTTGTTATGTTTTTTTTATCGTGGTTTGTAAGATTTCCGTGCCCAGCCGCTCCAGCGCCATGCGCAGCGACTCATCGCCCATGTCGGGCAGGGTGCAGGTGGGGGCGACTCCCCTGCGGGCTGGCAGCCTGCGGCGTGTGCCTGCCGTGGGGTCCTGCACAAAGCGCAGCCGGGCAACCAGTGGCTCCCCGCACCATGTGTTGATCCGCGCCACAAGCATGTCGCCCTGATGTTGCAGTTCCATGGCGGCGGGGCCGGTGCAGGCCACGGTCAGCGTGGCCGCGCTCAGCTTGCGCGGGGAGGTAACAGCCGCATGGGCCGGGCCAACAACATCGGCCCAGCGGGCAAACAGCATGGCCCCCGTGGGGGAGCGGCGGCGGAAGGCGGGTGCCGTGACATTGGGGAGCAGCGCCCCCAGTGTGCGGGCCTTCATCACGCGGCGGGGGGGCTGTGGTGGTGCGTCTTCTTTTGCATGCGTGCGCGTGGCGGGCTTGCGGGGGGTGCTGGCCTGCCGTGCGGGCGTGCCCGCCTTGCCCGAATGAAGTTCCTTCGCCATAACAGCCTCCGTGATTACGCCACCCGCCCACGCCCTGCTGCACTGGTACGACCGACACCGCCGCACCCTGCCATGGCGGTGCACGGAGGGGGAAGCACCAGACCCGTATCGTGTCTGGTTGAGCGAGATCATGCTTCAGCAGACAACGGTCAAGGCTGTCGGGCCGTATTATCTCAGATTTGTGGAAAGATTTCCAACAGTGCAGGCGCTGGCCAGCGCCCCAAGGGATGATGTGCTGGCCGTCTGGGCCGGGCTTGGCTACTATTCCCGCGCGCGTAACCTGCATGCCTGCGCACAGGCCGTCGCGGCCCTTGGGGGCTTCCCCCGCACGGTAGACGGCTTGCGCGCCCTGCCCGGTATTGGCGCCTACACGGCTGCCGCTGTGGCGGCCATAGCCTTTGGCGTGCCGGTTGTGCCGGTAGACGGCAATGTGGAGCGTGTTACTGCGCGCCTGTACAATGTGCAGGACCCGCTGCCTGCGGCCCGCAAAACGCTGGCGCAACTGGCCAGTGGGCTGAATACGGATGCTCCGGCCCGGACCCGACCGTCCGATTTTGCACAGGCTTTGTTTGATCTGGGGTCTTCTTTGTGTTCCCCCCGCCAGCCTGCGTGCGGGCTATGCCCGTGGCAGGGTGTGTGCGAAGGGTATGCACAGGGTACGGCGGCCACATTGCCGCGCAAGGCCCCCAAGGCCGAACGCCCCGTGCGGTATGGTGTGCATTTTATGGTCATGGACCGGGCCGGGAACGTGCTGCTACGCAAACGGCCCGAGACAGGTCTGCTGGCCGCCATGACCGAACTGCCCGGCACCGAATGGCGCGCAACACCATGGACCGGGACTGAAGCGCTGGCCCATGCCCCCGTTGCCGCGCAATGGAGCAATGCGGGTGCGGTCAAACACGTGTTTACGCATTTTACGCTGAACGTGGTTGTGTATGCCGCGCGGGTGGAGCGCTTTTCCAATCAGGATGTGGGGGAAGGGTTTTTGTTGCCTGCGGCACAGACCAAAACCGCATCGCTGCCATCAATTATGCAAAAATGTATGTCAACAGGATACGACTTCCTGCATCGTGCATGAAAAGACGGAGTGTTCTGGCGCACAGCACCCGGTAGGGTGGTCCGTGCGGGTCGGGCCGTAAAAAAGAAAAAAGAGGTTACATGGCTTTCCACCATATTCCGCCACAGGCCCATCTGCCCGTTCAGGGCCAGCCTCCCTATGGCAGGCCGGGTGTGCTGCTGCTTAACCTTGGTACGCCCGAAGGCACAGGGTACCGCGCCGTGCGCCGCTACCTGTCCGAGTTCCTGTCCGACCGCCGGGTGATCGAGGGCTCGCCCCTGTTCTGGCAGCCTCTGCTTCAGGGCGTTATTCTCACCACCCGCCCCGCGCGCAGTGGTCGCGCCTATGCCCGTGTGTGGGATGCCGAGCGGAATGAAAGCCCCTTGCGCACCTACACCCGCCATCAGGGTGAAAAACTGGCCAGACAGTTCGAGGCTGATGGCGTGCCTGTGGCATGGGGCATGCGTTATGGCCGCCCCAGTGTGGCGCAGGCGCTCCGCTCGCTTATGGAGCAGGGATGTGACCGCATTGTGTGCCTGCCCCTGTACCCGCAGTACAGTGCAACCACCACGGCCACCGCCAACGACCAGCTCTTCCGGGTGCTGATGAAGCTGCGCAACCAGCCTGCCATCCGCACCGTGCCATCCTTCCCCGATGATCCGGATTTTATTACCGCCGTGGCTTCCTCCATCCGCGAGGAGCAGATCCACGCGGAGCAGCCGTTCCAGATGGTGGTGGCCTCCTTCCACGGGCTGCCGCGCCAGTATGTGGACAAGGGCGATTCGTATCTGGCGGAATGCACCCGCACCGTGGCCGCCCTGCGCGCCGAACTGGAGATGGATGAAGCCACCCTGCCCATGACCTTCCAGTCCCGCTTCGGGCCAACCAGATGGCTGGAACCCTACACCGCGCCCTTTATTGCGGGCCTGCCTGCAAAGGGCGTCAGGCGTATTGCGGTGGTGACCCCCTGCTTTATGGCGGACTGTCTGGAAACGCTGGATGAAATCGGTCACGAGGTGCGCGAGGAGTTCATGAAGGCGGGCGGCGAGTCCTTTACCCTTGTCCCGTGCCTGAACGACAGCCCCGCCAGCATCAGCCTGCTGGAAAAACTGGTCCGGCGCGAATTACAGGGCTGGCTGTAGCGCAGGCTTGCCCTCGCGCCCCCGCCAGAGCAGGGGTGTGGTGGTTTTCGGGGCTGGCCGCGCAGGTTTTCCGCGCGGGCCAGCCATGCAGGTGGGGGCTTTCGCGTTATGGCGCGCGTGGGGCTTTGGGGCGTGGCAGAGGGGTCTTGTCGGGGAACAGGCAGCTCTGCTGTGCCGTGCACCGCCAGCACTCGGGCTTGCGCGCCTTGCACACGTACCGCCCTTGCAGAATAAGCCAGTGGTGGGAGTCGCGCACCATGGGAAGCGGGATACGCGCTTCCAGCTTTTTTTCCACCGCCTCTACCGTGCGGCCACGGCCAAGGCCCGAGCGGTTGGCCAGCCGGAACACATGCGTATCCACGGGCACCGTGGGTTGGTTAAAGGCGACATTCAGCACCACATTGGCGGTTTTGCGGCCAACACCGGCCAGTTTTTCCAGCGCCTCCCGCGTGTGGGGGATCTGCCCGTCATGCTCGGCCAGCAACTGGCGGGAGAGTTCCACAACGTTTTTGGCCTTGTTGCGCCATAGCCCGATGGTGCGGATCAACTGGCCTACCTGCTCGTCCCCCAATGTGGCCATGGCCAGCGGGGTGGGGGCTGCGGCAAACAGGGCCGGGGTTACGCGGTTGACCGAGGCATCGGTCGCCTGAGCAGACAGCACAACAGCCACCAGCAGGGTAAAGGGTGTGGTGTAGTGCAGTTCCGTCTGGGCATCGGGCCATGCGCGGGATAGGTCGGTGAGGAACTGCTGGACCTCCGCCTTTGTCATGTCCCGCAAGGCGGTCTGGGGCGCGGTCTGGGCTTTGGGGCTGGCGGCTTTTGCGCGGGGCTTGGCCGTGGCTGCGGGGGGCGGTTCACGGGGCGGGGTGCTGGCCGGTTTTGCCGTGCGCCTGCCGCTGGCCTGTGGCGCCAGTGTGGCCTGTGCGGGAGTGGCTTCTGCCGGTGTAGGTTCAGGCGCATGGCCCGGCAGAGGGGTATTCTGCCCTGTGGCACGTTGCACGGGGGCATCCTGCTTTGGGGCTGGCTGTGTGCTGGCCCTGTTATGAGTGGTCTTGCGGGGGGCTTTGGGGGGCATGGGGCTGCTTGTTGCAAATGGGCTGGGGTGTCCATTTTTCCAGCCGTGGCGGGTTTGCGCAATATCGCGCCATCACGCTACAGGCTAAACATCTGCGCTGTTGGCGTGGGCGCACACGCTTTTTTCGGGTTTTTGGGTCATGGTCACTTCTGCTTCCAGCACAGGCTCTGCCGCGCGGAAAACGTCTTTGTTTGTTGATGCGCTGGGCTTTGTCATGCGTCTGTGGCTGGCTTTTCCCCGGCCTCTGGCGGTTACCGTGGGTACGGTTCTGCTGGCTACGCTGGCCGATGTGCTCATGCCCCTTGCCGCAGGACGGCTTGTGGCCGATGTGGCCGAACCTGCCAGCCAGCCCACCCGGCTGGAAGATGCGCTGTGGATGGTGGCAGCCCTTGCCGCCTGCGGCTTTGGCAGCGTGCTGGCCAAACGCTACGCTTATCTGGGTATTACGCGGCTGACCACGCGGGTCATGCAGAAAATCGGCATGGAATCGTTTGCGCATGTGCAGCGCCTGAGCACCGACTGGCACGCCAACACCTTTGCAGGCTCCACGGTCAGGCGGCTCACCCGTGGGATGTGGGCGGTGGACATGCTGGACGACACGCTCCTGCTCATGCTGCTGCCCGAGTTCTGCCTGCTGGTGCTGACAACCTTTGTGCTGGGTTGGCACTGGCCCGCCATGGGGGTGCTGCTTGGGGTTCTGTCAGTGCTGTTTGTGGCGCTGTCCTGCACCTTGACGCTGTATTATGTGGCGCCTTTCGCACAGGCTGCCAATGCGGGGGATAGCAAGGTTGGTGCGGCCCTTGCCGATGCAATGACCTGTAATGCTGTGGTCAAGGCATTCGGGGCCGAAGCGCGGGAGGAAGCCCATCTGGCCCGGATACTGGACCAGTGGCGCACCGCAACCGCCCGGATGTGGATACGCGGCACGGATAGCGCCAATATTCAGGCCGCGGCCGTGGTGGTCATGCGCCTGTCTCTGGCGGCTGCGGCTATCTGGCTGTGGTGCAAGGGCCGCGCGGGGCCGGGGGATGTGGCCTATGTGCTGACCATGACCTTTCTGGTGCAGGGCTACCTGCGTGAGATCGGGCAGCAGGTTTCCGTCGTGCAGCGCTCGGTGAACGAAATGGAAGAGCTGCTTCTGCTCTGGCGCACCCCCGCAGGGGTGGCAGACCCCGCACAGCCGGTTGAACTGCGTGTGACACATGGGGAGATCGCGTTCGAACACGTGACATTCCAGTATCCGGGGCAGCAGACACCCCTTTTTACCGATCTGTCAGTGCATATTGCACCGGGTAGCCGTGTGGGGCTGGTCGGGCCTTCGGGGTCGGGGAAGTCCACATTGACCAAGCTGCTTTTGCGGTTATACGCGCAAAACAGCGGTCGTGTGCTGGTTGATGGTGTGGATACGCAGAGCGTGCGTCAGGCCGACCTGCGCCGCCAGATTGCCCTTGTGCCGCAGGAGCCAGTTCTGTTCCATCGCTCGCTGGCCGAGAATATTGCCTATGGCAGGCCGGATGCCACACCCGAACAGATTGTGCAGGCGGCTCGTCTGGCCAATGCGGCGGATTTTATAGAACGCCTGCCCGAAGGCTACGCAACTCTGGTGGGTGAGCGGGGTATCAAGCTTTCAGGCGGGGAGCGCCAGCGCGTGGCCATAGCCCGCGCCTTTTTGGCGGATGCCCGTATTCTGGTGCTGGATGAGGCCACGGCCAGTCTGGATTCCGCATCCGAAGCCTTGGTGCAGGAGGCCATGGAACGGCTGATGGAAGGCCGCACGGTGCTGATTGTGGCACACCGTCTTTCCACCGTTGTCGGGCTGGACCGCATACTGGTGTTTGAACACGGCCAGATTGTGGAGGACGGCACCCATGCTCAACTGGTCCAGCAGGAGGGGGGGCTGTACCAACGGCTCTATAACCTCCAGAGCCTGTAAGACTGGCGTAGGGTAAAGCGACGTGACCCGGTTTATAAAAAATGGGGAACAGGCTGAAGATATAAGGATTTTTTGAATAAAATCTCCATGCTCTGTCCACTGCTGTGCTGGCAGTCTGGGGCAGAAGCTGGCTGGATATGCCCGGAAAAACGGGAGGTAAGCCGCGCTCATCCCGCATCACCATGACATTTGATGAACTTGCCGCCCGTCACGATGACTGAAGACGCAGGCTCAGAGGACGAACAGAAGGTCTATAAAGTCGGGTTCGACGACAAAGCGCTGGAGGAATGGGACGCACTGGATGGAAGCATCTGTAAGCAGTTCCGGAAGAAATTACAGAAACTCAGGCACAATCCCTATTCCCCCGGCAATGCGCTTACCGGAGGATTGTCGGACTATTACAAGATCAAGCTGAGAGATGCCGGTTACGATCATGGTGGGCGTGTGCGTTGACTGTCTGTTCCACAGCAGCGATGCATGCCCTGATCGATGCGTTGAAAGAGTCATTACGGGAGTAGTGTCTGCTTCTGGGATAACCAACGTGCCCAAGCATCTTCCGAGATGTAGGCGATTTCCGTCTATCTGCTGGATGCTCACGGAACCGACAGGCAGTTCTGGCAGACCCGCCGAGCGTTATGTTGTCGGCGGGATTGCCCGACGCAAAGATCGTCACCTGCGATGATGCCGTTTCGGTTGGCACGATAGGACTGTGACACCAGCCGTATCTTCAAAATCGCCCGGATGTGCCGTGAGAGGCATGGACACGACATCGTCGTTCCGATGGTCGGCATAGACGAACGTCAAATAGTAAGATCGGTCGTCGTTCGAAGGATCGCCATCAAACATCTTGTTCCATTCCAGCAGGTTGCGTCGCAGCGGTGATCCGACGTCGCCGCTGCGGGTCCAGACCGCCGACACACAGGTCGAAACACGCTCGACGCGCACGATCAACCGCCCATTGAGAAACGCTTTTCCATCAAGCTCCTCGTTGAACATCGTATTGCCGTTGTAAGACTGTTCCTCCAAAGACTCCGGTCTGGCGCCCGCGTGCGCGGTGCCGCTGATACAGACAGCGCAAATCAGGCTTAGGATAGCGCGGAGCATCAATATCGTCCTTCCAGCAGCAGCATGGCCTCGTCATGCCGTCTCCGGACCAGACCACGCAAGACCTTGCCTTTCGAGCGTACCTGCGCCTCGATGATTCCGACGGCCTTGCGTTTGTCGCCGCTGTTGATAGCAGCACGGACACCCGGCCAACCTCTTCCTGGATTGTAGACGAACGACACGAGGGCATTGAACTCATTTTGTGTCAGGGAGATATGAATGCCCCGACGAACAATCGCTTCATAGCTGGGAAGATTGACCTGTAGAAGACGACTCTGCTGATCGTCCGTCAGATTGACGAGATTTTTATTATCCCGTGCGAATTTTTTGGCCGCTTCGCCACGCAGACCAGCACCCGCCGCCGCCTTGGTCGCCAGATCGGAGGGGAGTTTTATAAACCGCAATTTCTGCTCGACCTCCGCTCGGGAACGGTCGCGCATGTCATAACCAGGTCCGAGCGTTACGCCGGACGCCCCGCCCGGCCAGTGCAGACGGTTGCTGACGCCCCTCATCTCTTCGTGGCGTTCAATAAAACTGCTTCCTTGAAGCGACGTCTTAGTCGCGCTGGGAACTCGTGACGATTCTGATGGTGACCGGGTGTGGGACGGATTGCAGGTACAGTTTGATCCAGACATATTTCCTCATTTCCTGTGGCTTGATGCCACAGATAAGCTAAAAAGTTCATCAGCACGGAGCCAGAGAAAGACGCGTGGCCCCGGCCATTTCCACAGCCCCGAAGCCAACCGTAGCCAGACCTTCGGCCCGGTTAAGGGTTTTCTGGCTTGGTAGATAGCGTCTGACGAGTTGGTGTTCGCTCATGACAAATGTCAGGACGGGATGCCGGTTGGTATTCGACATGACGTGTCCTGAAATGCAGACACAAAAAAAACCCGCCGGGCCAAGGCGAGCTTTGCGTGTCGCGTGGGTGATCCTTGCCACAGCTCTGCCATAGCAATTTTGGGGAGGATCATGATTTTGTGGAAAAGTCCGAATCAGTGGATATCACTATCCGAACTATATTTAATATATAGCAAAAGCCGCGCGCGGATACCAAAGGAAAATAAACTGGCGGAACTTTACCAATGTCCGGTTTTGCGAAACTTTTAGCCATCCGCAAATGTTTAATATAAGGGCGAGTGCTGCCCGTCTGCTCAATTCTCGAAGCCTACAGGCAGAACAGCGAAGTCACGCATGAAGACGATTCGTCTCCTGTACTGCGCCTCGCTTGGTCAGGGTTACCTGTTTGAGGTACAAGTCGATGACATCCGAAAGCGAGGTCTCGCGCTCTCTGGTCTGGTCAACATAAGTATTCCCGTCAATCTTGCTGACCGTCTCTGTTTTGAATTGGACGGCCTCGGCAAAACTGTCGAAGGTTCGGCCGGCCGCGACCCCCTTTGCGTCGGATCTTGACCTCGTATTGGCCTGGACCGCGACGGTAAATCCCTGGCTCTTTCGTCTTCTCGTGCTTTGCCATTTTGCCATCTCCATGACGGACAGACCCTGTCCGTTTCTGGATATGATTTTAGTAATTGTCGCAAATTGTCGCAAAAAAGGCTGCTGAACGCACGAAAAAGCCTTGGAACAAAGCCGGAATGTCCCGGAATCCATTTTCTTAATCTATTGATTTATATGGATACTTTGGCGGAGGGGAAGGGATTCGAACCCTCGATACGACTTGACATCGTATAACGGTTTAGCAAACCGCCGCCTTCAGCCTCTCGGCCACCCCTCCGCCGAAGAGTGCAGACACGACGTTTGCATCGCTGCTTTTAGGGGGTTTGGCGCATTCCGTCAAACCCCCTGATGCGTAATTTGGTGTTATTTTTTATCTGGTCGTTTTTACGCGTCCAGATGGGTCTTCAGGGCGTCGTTCACCATGGCCGGGTTGGCCTTGCCCTTGGTTTCTTTCATCACCTGCCCCACAAAAAAGCCGAACAGCTTGTCTTTGCCGGAGCGGTATTCGGCCAGTTTGTCGGGGTGTTTTTCCAGCACGGCGGTAATGGCCGCATCAATCGCACCCGTATCGGTAACCTGCCGCAGGCCCTTCTTTTCCACGATGGCATCGGGGCTTTCGCCCGTTTCCACCATGTCTTCAAAGACCTCCTTGGCAATTTTGCCGTTAATGGTCTTGTCCGCAATCAGGTCCAGCATCTTGCCCAGTGCATCAGCACTGACCGGGCTGGTCTCGATCGTGTTGCTGGTGCGGTTGAGGGCGGCAAACAGGTCGCCCATAACCCACGTTGCTGCCAGCTTGCCGTCCCGCCCACGGGCAACGGCCTCGTAATAGTCGGCTACGGCCTGCTCGGCTATCAGCACCCCGGCATCGTAAAAGGCAATGCCGTATTCGGCCTGAAAGCGTGCGCGTTTGGCATCGGGCAGTTCGGGCAGTCTGGTGGCCAGTTCGTCCACCCATGCCTGTTCCAGCACCAGCGGCAGCAGGTCTGGGTCGGGGAAGTAGCGGTAGTCATGCGCATCTTCCTTGGAGCGCATGGTCCGCGTTTCGCCCCGACTGGGGTCGAACAGGCGGGTTTCCTGATCTACTTCGCCCCCGTTTTCCCAGATTTCCACCTGACGGGCGGCTTCCACCTCAATGGCCTGCATGACAAAGCGGATGGAGTTGACGTTCTTGATCTCGCAGCGCGTGCGGAAGGGTTCCCCCGCCTTGCGGACCGATACGTTGACATCGGCGCGCATGGAGCCTTCTTCCATGTTGCCATCGCAGGTGCCGAGGTAGCGCAGGATCTGGCGCAGCTTGCGCAGGTAGGCCCCGGCTTCTTCGGGCTCACGGATGTCAGGTTCGCTCACGATTTCCATCAGCGCCACGCCGGAGCGGTTGAGGTCCACAAACGACTTTGTGGGGTCCTGATCGTGCAGCAGCTTACCCGCATCCTGCTCAAGGTGCAGGCGGGTAATGCCGATTTCGCGCACATCCCCGTTCTGCAGTTCGATGCTGATGGTGCCCTTGCCCACAATGGGGTGCTCGAACTGGCTGATCTGGTAGCCCTGCGGCAAATCGGCGTAAAAGTAGTTCTTGCGGTCAAACCGGCTGAACAGGTTGATCTGCGCGTTAAGCCCCAGCCCTGTGCGAATGGCCTGCGCCACACATTCGTGGTTGATGACGGGCAGCATGCCGGGGAATGCGGCATCCACCAGACTGACCTGTGTGTTGGGGTCCCCCCCAAAGGTGGTGGACGCACCGGAGAACAGCTTGGAATGGCTGATAACCTGTGCGTGGACTTCCAGCCCGACCACAATTTCCCACGTGCCGGTGCGGCCTTCAATCGTGTAGCTCATGCGCCTGCTCCCGCATGGACGGATGGCGTGTGCGTAAAGCCTGCCGCCGCTTCCAGCGCGCCGCCAATGGACAGCACGGTTTCTTCATCAAAATGCCTGCCAATAACCTGTAGCCCCAGCGGCAGTCCGGCATCGTTCAGCCCTACGGGAACGGAAAGTGCGGGCACACCGGCCATGCTGGCGGGCACGGTAAAGATGTCGTTAAGGTACATCTGCACCGGGTCGTCCATGTTCTCGCCCTGTGCAAAGGCGGCGGACGGGGCGGTGGGGGTCAGCAGCACATCCACGTTTTCAAACGCGTTTTCAAAGTCACGTTTGATCAGGGTGCGGACCTTCTGCGCCTTCAGGTAATACGCATCGTAATATCCGGCGGACAGAACATACGTGCCCATGAGAATACGGTTGCGCACTTCCTGCCCGAAGCCTGCGGCACGGGTGGCTTCGTACACACCATCCAGCGAGGGGGCGTCCTTGCGCAGGCCAAAGCGGATGCCATCATACCGTGCAAGGTTGGAGGAGCATTCGGCTGGGGCAATAATGTAGTAGGTGGTCAGCCCGTAGCGCGTATGGGGGAGGGAGACATCCACCACTTCGCAGCCTGCGGCCTTCAGCCATGCAATGCCCTGTTCCCACATGGCCACAATTTCGGCTGGCAGGCCGGGGGCGCGGTATTCTGCGGGAATGCCCACGCGCAGGCCCTTAACACTTTTGCCCACGGCTTTGTGGAATGCGGGCACGGGGCGGTTGGAGCTTGTGCTGTCCTTGGCGTCAAAACCCGCCATGGCTTCCAGCATCAGCCCGGCATCGGCCACGCTGCGGGTCATGGGGCCTGCCTGATCGAGCGAACTGGCAAAGGCAATGGTGCCCCAGCGGCTGCACCGGCCGTAGGTGGGTTTAAGGCCGACAATACCGCAATAGGCTGCGGGCTGGCGGATGGAGCCGCCTGTATCTGTGCCCGTTGCGGCCAGCGCCATGCCTGCGGCAACCGCAGCGGAGGACCCGCCGGAGGAGCCGCCGGGCACAAGGGCGGTGGCCTCGTCCCCCTTGCGCTTCCACGGGTTTGTGGCCGGGCCGAAGGCGGAGTTGATGTTGGCCGAGCCCATGGCGAACTCGTCCAGATTGGTCTTGCCAAGGAACACTGCGCCTGCGTTCAGCAGATTGGCGGTTACCGTGCTCTCATAGGGGGGCACAAAGTCGGCCAGTATCTTGCTTGCAGCCGTGGTGCGCACGCCCTTGGTGCAGAACAGGTCTTTTACGCCAATGGGCAGGCCGTCCATAATACCGGCCGTGCCGGCTGCGTAGCGGGCATCTGCGGCGTCGGCGCTGGCCAGTACGTCGGCTTCGGGCAGGACGGTAATATAGGCGTTAAGTGCGGTGTTCAGGCGGCCAATGGCGTCCAGATGAGCCTGTGCCAGTTCCCGCGCGGAAAACCTGCGGGCGGCAAGCCCGGCGCGGGCTTCGGTTAGGGTTAGACCGGTCAGCATTATTCCACCACCTTGGGTACGGTATAAAAGGGGCCAGATGTTTCGGGCGCGCAGGCCAGCAGGGCATCGCGGCAGTTGCCGTCGGTCACCCTGTCTTCACGCTGGCGCAGGGTTTCGGTTTCTGTTCCCACCATGGGCGGCACACCCGTAACATCCACTTCGGCAAGCTGGTCAATCCAGCCCAGAATGCCATTAAGCTTCTGGCGCGTGGCCTCCAGCTCGTTTTCCTCAAGCCCTATACGGGCCAGTTTTGCGATGCGTCGGGTGGTCGCAAGGTCTAGCGACATGAGAGTGGGCCCCTCTTTCTTCAGTCTGATATAGAGAATTGCACCTAGCATAATCGCGCGGAAGGCAACATACCATGGGCATGACTCTTCTTACTCTTCCCCAATTAGCTGCCACCCTGCCCAGACATGCCCGTCTTCTGGGCATAGACCCCGGGCGCAAACAGGTGGGGCTGGCGCTGTCCGATGTCTCCCGCATGGTGGCCTCCCCCTTCCAGACCGTAAAGCGCGGCAAGCTGGGGCAGATGGCCACCTTTATCCGTGCTGTTGCGCAGGAGCATGGGGTGGCGGGGCTGGTTGTGGGGGTGCCTCTCTCGCTCGACGGGTCGTTTGGTCCGGCGGCGCAGGCCAGCCGGGACTGGGCCATGGACCTGTCGGCCCAGACCGGCCTGCCCACCTGCCTGTGGGACGAGCGTCTGTCCTCCTCCGCAGTCAACCGGATGCTCATACAGGAGGCCGATCTGTCCCGCGCGAAGCGGGCGGAAGCGGTGGATAAACTGGCCGCCGCCTATATTTTGCAGGCAGCGTTGGACAGCATGCCCAGCGCCATCACGCCTTTCTGATTCCAGATTGGGGGCTTTTTTTTGCCACAAAAGGGCTTCAGACCCAGAGAACATAAGAGACATTACAGGATATTCAGAAAGGAACGGCCCAATGACCAAGCAGTCATGTGCTACCGCGTTAGTGACCATGGTGGGTGCTGCCGTATTTGCTGTCAGCCTGCCCGCAGCCCCTGTGCATGCGGAAGATGGCGCTCTGACAAAAGCATGGAATTCCACCCGTCAGGGGACGGAAAAGGCGTGGGACAAAACCAAAACCGGTACGTCCGAGGCATGGGACAAGACGAAAGAGGGCACATCCAAGACGTGGCACAAAACCAGAGCTGACACCGACAAGGTCTGGGACAAGACCAAAACCGATACGGACAAGGCCTGGGATAAAACCAAATCTGGCACGGAAAAGGCTTGGGACAAGACGAAGTCCGGAACCGAAAAAACGTGGGACAGGACCAAAACCGGCACCACGGATGCAGCGCATGACGTAGGCAAGTGGGGCGAACGCACGGGCCAGAAAATTGGTAACACCAGCACTGCCGTCGGGCACGATATCCGTAACGGCTTTACGGATGATAACAAGAAATAGGTCCGGATCGGTCTGGCCCATAAAAAACCCCGCCCTCCGGTCTGGAAAGGGCGGGGTTTTTTATGGGCTTCGCACGGCTGGCCGGATGTGTCCGCTCCGGATCAGGCGAAGGTGTCCAGTCCGCTGGTGTCGTTCTGTGCGGAGTTGGAGGCCGAACCCGAGGAACCACCCGTTGTGGTTGTGGAAAGGATATCCCCGCTGGCATCCTTGACGATGGTTGTAATGGAGCCGTCGGCATTAAATGTCTGGCTGGTCGTGGTGGTGGAAGAAGAGGAACTGTCGCTCCCCGAAGCAGAAGAGCCCGAAGCCGTGCCGTTGGAAGAGGACGTGCCGAACAGGCTGTTGACAGCGCTGCTGCCGCTCAGATTCGAAATGGAAGAAGACATAGGGACACCCCGTCTCTCTGATGGTTTAAAAAAACTCGCGGTATTGTCGAACCGGGGCGAAAGGGATGTCAATCTTTATCCATCAGGTCCGCCCTGCGGAGACTTTAGAGGCGGAGGACGGGCTGTGCGTTAATGGTCCGCGTTATGGACCTGCCAGTAGGTGCGGTGCGCGGAGCGGAGCGTGGCCAGCCCGGTTTTCAGGGCCAGCCAGTAAGCTGCGAAGGCAGTCATGCGCGTGACCTCCATCAGTTTAAATTCTTTTTTATCCTAATGGGGAATCATGGCCTGACTATGACCCCGGCCTGACCCGCGCAGGCAACAGCCCGTGACCGGCACATACACAAAAGGCGACTCCCCCGCCCCCGTGGGGGAAGGAGAGCCGCCTTTTGCAGCAGGTTTAGTCCCGTAAGGGGGAGCTGATCAGGCTTTGGCTTCTTCGATCAGGATCTGTTCAATAATGTCCAGCCCTTCATCAAGCAGCGCGTCAGATGCGGTCAGGGGGGTCAGAATGCGGATGGTCGCACCCTGCACACCGCAGGCCAGCAGGATCAGCCCTTTTTCGCATGCTCTGGCGCAGAGCTTGGAGGCAAAGCCTGCCCGCTGTTCCACGCCTGCGTGGCGTTCAAGAATGTCAAAGGCGATCATGGCGCCCAGACCGCGCGGCATGCTGATGGGCAGCATGTCCGTGCGCCTGTGCCATGCGGTTATGCGTGCCTTCAGGCGTTCGCCCATGGCGTTGGCGCGGTCGAGCAGTTTTTCCTCGTCAATCACGTCCAGCACGGCAAGGGCTGCGGCACAGGCCAGTGGCGCGCCTGCATAGGTGCCGCCCAGCCCGCCGGGGGGGACGCTGTCCATCAGGTCCGCATGGCCAATCACGCCAGAAAGCGGCAGGCCACCGGCAAGGGATTTGGCAACGGAGATCAGGTCCGGTTCCACGCCGGAGTGTTCAATGCCAAACAGCTTGCCGGTCCGGCCAAAACCGCTCTGCACTTCATCGGCAATCAGTTTAATGCCGTGCTGGTCGCACAGGGTGCGCAGGTGCCTGAGCAGGGCCGGAGGGGCTACGCGGAACCCGCCTTCGCCCTGTACGGATTCAATGATAATGGCGGCGACATTGCTGGGGGCAATATCGGCGGCAAACAGGAAGTGCAGCATTTTCAGGCTGTCTTCCACCGTAATGTCATGGTCGGGGAAGGGGACATGGTACACTTCGCCCGGCAGCGTACCAAAAGGCGCCTTGTAGGGCAGTACCTTGCCGGTCATGGCCGAAGCCAGCAGCGTGCGGCCATGGAACCCGCCACAAAAGGCGATCACGCCATTACGGCCGGTAGCGGCACGGGCGATCTTGACCGCGTTTTCGGTTGCTTCCCCACCGGTGGTGAAGAAAATGGTCTTGGCCGGGCCGGAAAAGGGCGCGCGCGCGTTCAGCTTTTCGGCCAGTTCAATGTAGGATTCGTAAGCCGAAACCTGAAACGCCGTGTGCGTAAAGCGTTCGAGCTGCTTTGCCACCGCAGCCATCACCCTGGGGTGGCGGTGGCCCACGTTCAGCACGGCAATACCGCCAGCAAAATCAACGTAGCGGCGGCCTTCCACATCCCACAGCTCCGCGTTTTCGGCCCGGTCGGTAAAAACGGGGGTGGAGGTGGAAACCCCGCGCGGCACGGCGTTGTTACGGCGGGCCAGCAGGTCTTTGTTGGTGGTGCTCATGTCAGGTTTGGCTCCGGTTGACGGTCTATGGTCCGGCCCATGCCTGAGGCGGGGCAGACATGTTTGTTCCGTAAGTGGTTTTATTGCACGCGGGGAGGCGCTTTTTTGGTGCCTGGGTGGTGATGAAAAATCAACACCCGATCAACCGGCGCCAGACCGCAACCTGCTGGCAGTTTACGCCGGAGGGGGCGGGATGGTGTCGGCCTCCTGCGCGACCTGTTCCATCAGCCAGATGCGGAAGGTGCGCAGGGAGGGTTTTTCCCACATCTGTTCGGAGGCGCGCAGCACGTAGGCCCCCAGCGGCGTGGCCTTGAGCGGGGTCTGTGTGGGTTGTACGCGCACCAGCCGCCCGCTCAGCAGGTCATCACCCAGCAGGAACGGGTTGCCAAGGGCTATGCCCTCCCCCGCGCGGGCGGCGGCCAGCGTAATATGGGCCTGCCATAGCCTGCCTGCGGTGGGAATAATGGCGGCATGGACCCCCTGCGCTGCAAACCAGCGCCGCCATTCCGTATCGTCCTCCTCATGCAGCAGGGGGGCGTCCAGCAGGTCTTCGGCTGTGTGGGGCTGGCCGCCAAGGGCCTGAAGGCACTGGGGCGATGCCACGGGAAAAACCGGGGGCCGCGCAATGACCATGTGCCGGATGGTGCGTGGTTCTGGCGTTGTGCTGCCATCGCGCACATAGCCGATCTGGGCATGGTTGGTGGATTCCACACCGCTGATGTGGAAGGCCGCACTGGCGTCCACCGAGCGGAGCTGCACCTCCATATGGGGGTGCAGTTTGCGAAAGGCGTAAAGCCGGGGCAGCAGCCAGTGGTAGGCGAACCCGTGTACGCAGGTCACGGTCAGGGGGGCTACGCGGTTGCGCATATCTGCCGTAGCCGTGGCCAAACCGTCCAGCAGGGGGGCTATGCGGTCGTAATAGGTCTGGCCTGCCTGGGTTAGTCCGCCGGTCGTCCTGTCCCGCAGGGTGATCCCGAGCGAGACTTCAAGATCGCGGATATGGCGGCTGATGGCGGCGTGGTCCACGCGCAGTTCCGTGGCTGCCCGCCGGATGCCACCCGTGCGGGCAAAGGTGACAAAGGCGTTCAGGGCGGACAGGGGGGGAATGCGGGAGCGTGGGTCCATGGGTCTGGTGTGCTGGGTCATGTCCGGCGGGGCTGGTCCGCCATTGGAGGGTAAATGGCCCAAAAAGCAAGCACCTGTCCCATGTTTGCCTCTGCCTGTGTTGGGGCGGTATGGCGCGTGGGTAGGGTTTTTGCATTGCAAATCGGGTAAGAGATGGGTTATTGCGCAATCCATTATAGCCAACGGTCCCGCGCAAGCGGAATAAAAGGGAATGCCGTATTCTCCCTCTGCGGGAGATCAGTCGGCGACTGCCCCCGCAACTGTAGGCGGAGAGTATCTGGCCCGAGCGGTGTTCTGCATCGCTGCCACTGGTTGCCTCGCAACCGGGAAGGTTGGGCCTGATGCGTTGATCCGCAAGTCAGGAGACCTGCCGTTGCCGCTCATGCCCTGATCGCCGGACGGGGGTGCCGGAGGTGGATGCTTGACCATGCGACTTTATTCCTGACCGTCTTTTTTCCCACAGGCACATTCCATTCAACAGCACGCCTCACTTTGGGGTGGGGAAAACAGGCTTGATTTCATGATTTTCTTACAAAAAACAGCCCGCAGGCGGTGGAGTCTGGCGCTTTTGTGCCAGTCCGTAAGCATTGCGGGCGTTCTGCTGCCCGCTGCGGCATTTGCGCAGAATGCGGAGACGCAGCTGGAGCAGGACCGCAGGCGCCTGGGCAATTCCGGCCCTCTGGTTTCCGAGGTGGACCCGGCTACGGTGCGTGACAGCATGCGCGCGGCAGAAGCCGCCGCCACCGCAAAAAATGACGAGGACCATCCCGACCTGAGCGACCACCTGCTGGGCAATATGTGGGGCGCGCGCGACTGGATGGGCCGCCATGGCGTAACCTTCGACCTTCAGGAAGTGGACGAACTGTGGGGCAATACCTCAGGCGGCACCGCATCCTCGGCCGACGGGCCGGATGGCTCGGGCACCGGACCCTCCTATAATGGTATGACCATGCCAACCCTGACCGTGGACATGGAAAAGTTCATCGGCCTCAAGGGCGGGATTTTCAACATCAGCGCGCTCCAGCTGCGGGGGCGCTCGATCTCGCAGGATCATCTGGCCGTGTTCAACCCCGCATCCGGGTTTGAGGCAGACCGCTCCACCCGCCTGTTCGAACTGTGGTACCAGCAGTCCTTTCTGGGCGGCAAGCTCGACGTCAAGATCGGGCAGCAGGATATGGATACCGAATTCCTGATCAGTAATTACGGCAGCCTGTATCTCAACGCCAACTTCGGCTGGCCCATGGCGCCATCGGTCAACCTGTATGGGGGAGGGCCGTCCTGGCCGCTGGCGTCGCCCGCCATCCGTATCCGCTACCGGCCCACGGACCAGTTTACCGTCATGTTCGCCGCAGCGGATGATAACCCGCCGGGCAACCGCTACAACTCCACCGCCATCCAGCAGGCCACGGGCTCGAACGCAGGGCAGACCAACGACCCGACCAGCCAGAACGCCAACAACAACGCCTCGGGCACCCAGTTCAACATGGGCACGGGGGCCCTGCTCATAACCGAGCTGCAATACGCCCTCAATCCCCAGCCCGATGACATGTCCAAGGTCACCAAAAACCCCGGCCTGCCCGGTATTTACAAGCTGGGTGGTTTTTACGACACCGCCAAGTTCGCCGATTACCGCTATAACAGGAACGGAGGCTCGCTGGGGGTTGCCGCGGCCAATGCGGCCAATGGGGGCGATGTGTCCCAGAGTGATCTGACCCCACGCTGGGACCGTGGCAACTGGATGGTTTACGGCATTGTGGACCAGATGCTCTGGCGGCCCTCGCTCCAGTCTCCCCAGTCAGTGGGTGTGTTCGTCCGCGCCACGGGCAATGGTGGGGACCGCAACCTGATCAGCTTTGCAATGGATGCGGGGATCAACCTCAAGGCCCCCTTCAAGGGGCGTGACAATGACACGCTCGGCGTGGGCTGGGGTATTGGCCGCACGTCCTACGGGCAGCGCCAGTTTGACCGGGATTATGGCAAGCACCCGCAGGCGAATGAAAACCATCTGGAAGTCACCTATCAGGCGCAGGTCATGCCCTGGTGGGTCATGCAGCCGGACTTCCAGTATGTCTGGAACCCTTCGGGCGGGGTTCCTCTCTCATGGGGGGACTCACCCAAACGCGTCGGAAACGAAGCCATCTTCGGACTCCACTCCAGTATCACTTTCTGATGACCCAGCAGGCAGGGGGAATGATGCAGGAGGATGGCGGCCCGTCGGTTAAAACTCTTGCCGTGTGATGCCATAATTCTATGATGCACCCACGACAACCATGAGAGTACGCAGTTTTTCTGACTGACCCGCACATGTTTTGCGTTGTGTCACCTTGCCAAGATAGAAAAGGATAACATCATGAACACATCCGTTCATACAAATGCCCCCGTACTGGTGGCTGATGCCGGGATCCCCCTGCGTGAGATTCTGCCCTGGGCCGTGTTCGGCCTGATCATGGCAGCACTGCTGATTTATTTTGTGGGTGCGGAACAGGGTGCCACCTCCCTTATTTCTGGTCATTCCGTGCATGAATTCGTGCATGACGGCCGCCACCTTCTTGGCTTTCCCTGCCATTAAATAACGAACTGTCAGGAAAGAACTCATCTCATGGTTGGTCGTCTTCTAGCCCGCGGCATGGTCGCGGGTATTGTGGCTGCGTTGTTGACCTTTGTGTTCGCCAAACTGTTTGGCGAGCCACAGGTGGCTCTGGCCATTGCCTTTGAAGCTGCACAGGACGCCGCAGCAGGTAACGCGCCCGAACCCGAACTGGTCAGCCGTTCGGTGCAGGCATCCTATGGCCTGCTGACCGCAGTGCTCATGTATGGCGCGGCATATGGTGGTGCGTTCGCCATTGTGTTTGCTCTGGCTTACAAACGCCTGAACCTGTCCAGCCCCCGTGTGTTGGCCCTGCTGCTTGCCGGGGTTGGTTTTTTAACCTTTGTCTTTATCCCCGACCTTAAATATCCGCCAACCCCCCCCGCTGTAGGGCTGGAGGAAACCATTGGTCTGCGCACGGGCATGTATTTTGCCATGGTGGGGCTTGCCATTGCCATTTCCATGATTTCGCTGCTGGTTGGTCGGGCTCTGGTTGCATCTCTGGGGTGCTGGAACGCGGTATTGTGCGGTATCGCTCTTGGTCTGGCGCTTGTGGTGGTTGCGCAGTTCGGCCTGCCAGACATTAACGAAGTACCGGGTAATTTTCCCGCCATTGTGCTCTGGCGCTTCCGCGAGGCGGCCATTGGCATGCAGCTTGTCATGTGGTCCACTCTGGGGCTGGTTTTTGGCGCACTGGCCGAAAAACTGTTGCAGTCCCCGCGTGCGCAGGCGCGCTAACGCAAAATACAGTCTTCATACAGGTATAAAAAAAGGGCCACGCATTTGCATGGCCCTTTTTTATTGGATCGTACGGCTTTGCCTGAACAGGCCATATGTCCGGCAGATCAGAAAGTGATACTGGAGTGGAGTCCGAAGATGGCTTCGTTTCCGACGCGTTTGGGTGAATCCCCCCATGAGAGGGGGACCCCGCCCGAAGGGTTCCAGACATACTGGAAGTCCGGCTGCATGACCCACCAGGGCATGACCTGCGCCTGATAGGTGACTTCCAGATGGTTTTCATTCGCCTGCGGGTGCTTGCCATAATCCCGGTCAAACTGGCGCTGCCCGTAGGACGTGCGGCCAATACCCCAGCCCACGCCGAGCGTGTCATTGTCACGCCCCTTGAAGGGGGCCTTGAGGTTGATCCCCGCATCCATTGCAAAGCTGATCAGGTTGCGGTCCCCACCATTGCCCGTGGCGCGGACGAACACACCCACTGACTGGGGAGACTGGAGCGAGGGCCGCCAGAGCATCTGGTCCACAATGCCGTAAACCATCCAGTTGCCACGGTCCCAGCGCGGGGTCAGATCACTCTGGGACACATCGCCCCCATTGGCCGCATTGGCCGCGGCAACCCCCAGCGAGCCTCCGTTCCTGTTATAGCGGTAATCGGCGAACTTGGCGGTGTCGTAAAAACCACCCAGCTTGTAAATACCGGGCAGGCCGGGGTTTTTGGTGACCTTGGACATGTCATCGGGCTGGGGATTGAGGGCGTATTGCAGCTCGGTTATGAGCAGGGCCCCCGTGCCCATGTTGAACTGGGTGCCCGAGGCGTTGTTGTTGGCGTTCTGGCTGGTCGGGTCGTTGGTCTGCCCTGCGTTCGAGCCCGTGGCCTGCTGGATGGCGGTGGAGTTGTAGCGGTTGCCCGGCGGGTTATCATCCGCTGCGGCGAACATGACGGTAAACTGGTCCGTGGGCCGGTAGCGGATACGGATGGCGGGCGACGCCAGCGGCCAGGACGGCCCTCCCCCATACAGGTTGACCGATGGCGCCATGGGCCAGCCGAAGTTGGCGTTGAGATACAGGCTGCCGTAATTACTGATCAGGAATTCGGTATCCATATCCTGCTGCCCGATCTTGACGTCGAGCTTGCCGCCCAGAAAGGACTGCTGGTACCACAGTTCGAACAGGCGGGTGGAGCGGTCTGCCTCAAACCCGGATGCGGGGTTGAACACGGCCAGATGATCCTGCGAGATCGAGCGCCCCCGCAGCTGGAGCGCGCTGATGTTGAAAATCCCGCCCTTGAGGCCGATGAACTTTTCCATGTCCACGGTCAGGGTTGGCATGGTCATACCGTTATAGGAGGGTCCGGTGCCCGAGCCATCCGGCCCGTCGGCCGAGGATGCGGTGCCGCCTGAGGTATTGCCCCACAGTTCGTCCACTTCCTGAAGGTCGAAGGTTACGCCATGGCGGCCCATCCAGTCGCGCGCGCCCCACATATTGCCCAGCAGGTGGTCGCTCAGGTCGGGATGGTCCTCGTCATTTTTTGCGGTGGCGGCGGCTTCTGCCGCGCGCATGCTGTCACGCACCGTAGCCGGGTCCACCTCGGAAACCAGAGGGCCGGAATTGCCCAGGCGCCTGCGGTCCTGCTCCAGCTGCGTCTCCGCATTCTGCGCAAATGCCGCTGTGCTGGAGAGTAGGGATAAGGTGAGAGATACAAAAACAGTTTTTGAAAACGCCCTGTTTTTATGCCTGTTACCAGGTGGTGTAAGGTGTGGCGCCAGACAGGAGATTGACATCGGGTTGCATCCTATATGCGAATAATTCTCAAATTCATTAATATGGGAATGGGGCATAAGTCAAATATGTTTTAATGACAACCGCGAAATATAAAAAAAGGGCAGGGATTTGATATAATCCATGCCCTTTTCACAAAAAATCAGAAAAAATTATTTCTGGGGGTAGTTAAACGTAAAGCTTTCGGTAAACGGCGCCCAAAAACCCGGCGTGCCGGTTTCCTTGTCGGTGTGATGCAGGAAGCCGTTGGTTTCGGGCGAGCTGTAGCGGAACATAACCGTATAGGTGCCCGGGCCATCCATTTTGACATTGTTGGCGTAGTGCGCACCATCTTTTGCAGTCATGGCGTGCAGAATACCTTCATTTTTCCAGTTGGAGCCCTTTTTGGTCAGGGTGTAATCCACGCCGATGTAGGGGATCCATGCACCATCGGGAAAACCCCAGGGATTATCGGCAGTTGCATGGACATCGGTTTCCAGATGGATGGTGTCCGGGCCCATGGCCATGTCCTTGGGCATGGGGGCCATTTCCACCCCGATCAGGTAGTTTGCGGCAATTTCCATATCGTGGGCCTGCACGGGGCCACCAATGGGGTATTCACGTGCCATGGCCGGAGCGGCATGGACGGCGGAAAGGGCGGTCAGAACGGAAAAGACTGTGATGCAACGCTTCATTTCAGGTCTCTATGATCAGAGGTGCCTCAGGCACAGGGTTGAGGAAGTGGGATTTTATGGTGAGGGGGAGGGGTGTGGGCGGGTGCGCACAAAGCGTTCTGTCGCCAGCAGGCATACAAGGGTCAGGCCCCAGACCAGAATCTGGACCCCTGTTGGCCTGTCGGTGTAACCGGCAAGGGCTTTGGCCGTGCGGCCGGCAAGGCTGCCATCGGACAACAGCCAGGATGTATCCCAGATGTCGTAACCCAGTGCCGGAATCAGGTCATCCGATGCGAGCAGGGCCGCGGCCTGAGAGGCCATGCCAGCCGCCAGAAGGGAGACCAGAATATTGGTAACGGCAAAAAGATGCCGCAAGGGAATAATGATCAGCCCGCGATACAGGGCATAAGATAGGGCGGCCCCCCCCAGAACACCCAGCAGACCACCGCTGAGCAGGGAAAACGCGCCAACATGGGTGGATACGGCAATACCATACAGGAACAGCACGACTTCCATCCCCTCGCGCAGCACGGCTACGGCCACCACAGTTGCCATGGCTCCAAGGGAGCGGCTGCCCGAAGAGACGGCAGCACCCATCTGCTGCATTTGCTGGGCGAGTTCGCGCCCGTGCCGGGCCATCCAGATGACGTGCCAGGAGAGCATGAGCACGGCCAGACACAGAATGGCGGCGGAAAAAATGTCCTGTCCATTGCCTGAAAATGCTGTGGAGAGCGCACCGGCAAAGGCCGCCGCAATGGCAGCACCCGCCACACCTGCGGCCACACCACCAGCCACCCACCAGCCACGTCCGGCAATACCCCGTGTTGCCGCAAGAACAATGCCAACAACCAGCCCGGCTTCTATAACTTCACGAAAAACAATGATCAGACTGCCAAGCATGGTTTACGGCTTTGCTTCTGCGGTGACTGTTCCCTTGGCCTGATCGGGGTGATAGTCATCAAAAAAAGTATAATGTCCGGGGTGTAGTGGGCCTGCGTGCACGCGAATTTTCGATCCGGGGACAATAATTTTTTCAAATTTCATGTCATAGCTCTCAAGCTCGTCTGTCGTGCTGTCCTGATTTTCCAGTTCAATGATAAACCGTTCACCAGCAGGCACGCTCAGATGCTCAGGTTCAAAATGGTGATCTTTAAGTGTAAGATGAAAAACGGTTTGCGCCTGAGCCTGTAAGGGAGGAAAAAGATACATCCCGGTTAAAAGGGGGAAGGCCGCAAAAAGCCGTTTCATTTTCTGATTCTCCGCATGTCTTGACTGTTTGGGTTAGTGAGAATCATTATTAAAGTCAATGTTTATAGCGATCGGTGAATTGTAAGCTCATGTCAAACCATCCTCTGGCTTTTATGCGTCTGCCAACCGACCTGCTTATGGTGCTTGATAGCCGGACGTTCCATTTCTGGTTCCAGCCGGTGCATTATCTGGTCAGAATGCTGCATATTCTGAGCATGGGCGGGTTTTTCGGGATGGAGCTGCTGTTCGCGCTCGCTGTTGTCCAGCAGATGGACAGGGATGCGCTGGTCAGGCTTTCACGTTTTATGCTGCGTCCGTTGCATATTAGCTATGCCATAGCCATGATCACTGGCTTCGCCCTGTTTTTTTACGATCCAGTGCATATTGGCGCACGTGCCTATATCACGCCCAAGCTGCTGGCGCTGGTTTTGTCGGGGCTGCTGGAATGGTACGGTCACAAGGCCCTGTACTGGCCGATCATGAAGGGACGGGACGAAAAAGTTTCCTTGTGGTGCAAGGTGTTTTGTTTTTCCGCCTGCCTGGTCTGGGTGGCGGTTATCGTGTTCTCGTGCCTGAATTCAGAAGGCGTGCCAAAAGTGTTTCTGCGGCATTATTTTTAACGGAATGTGTCAAAAAATATGGAGAACAGGCAAACCCATTCTCCATATTTATAAATATTCAGGCAGTTATACGCCGGCATACCTTATTCGGCGGCAACATACACCTTGCCGCCTGCCTGCCGGAATTCCTTATTCTTCTGTTCAATGCCCGCAAGGCGCGCGGCATCTTCCTTCAGGTCCTGGCTGATGCGCATGGAGCAGAACTTGGGACCACACATGGAGCAGAAATGCGCCGTCTTGTGTGCATCACGCGGCATGGTTTCGTCATGGTACGCGCAGGCCGTATCGGGGTCGAGCGAGAGGTTGAACTGGTCCTCCCAGCGGAAGGAAAAGCGTGCGCGGCTCAGGGCGTCATCACGCAGCTTGGCCCCCGGGTGCCCCTTGGCCAGATCGGCCGCATGGGCGGCAATGCGGTAGGTGATCACCCCGGTTTTGACATCGTTCCGGTCGGGCAGGCCCAGATGCTCCTTGGGGGTAACGTAGCAGAGCATGGATGTGCCGAACCAGCCGATCATGGCCGCCCCGATAGCCGAGGTAATGTGGTCGTAGCCGGGGGCAATGTCGGTTGTTAACGGACCAAGCGTGTAGAACGGGGCTTCGTCACATTCGCGCAGTTGCTTGTCCATGTTCTCCTTGATCTTGTGCATGGGCACATGGCCCGGCCCTTCGATCATGACCTGACAGCCTTTGGCCCATGCCATCTTGGTCAGCTCGCCCAGTGTTTCCAGCTCGGCAAACTGTGCGGCGTCGTTGGCATCCGCAATGCTGCCCGGGCGCAGGCCATCACCGAGGGAGAAGGACACGTCATACGCACGCATGATGTCGCAGATGTCTTCAAAATGTTCGTACAGAAAGCTTTCGCGGTGGCCGTTCAGGCACCAGCTCGCCATGATGGACCCCCCGCGCGAGACAATGCCCGTGACGCGGTTGGCGGTCAGCGGCACGTGTTGCAGGCGCACACCGGCATGAATGGTAAAGTAGTCCACGCCCTGTTCGGCCTGCTCGATCAGCGTATCGCGGAAGACCTCCCAGTTCAGTTGGCTTACATCTCCGCCCACTTTTTCCAGCGCCTGATACAGCGGCACCGTGCCAATGGGGGTGGGGGCGTTACGCAGGATCCAGTCGCGGATGTTGTGGATGTTGCGGCCCGTGGACAGGTCCATGACCGTATCGGCACCCCAGCGGATGGACCAGACCAGTTTTTCCACTTCATCCGCGGCGGAGGAGGTAATGGCCGAATTGCCGATATTGGCGTTGACCTTGACCAGAAAATTGCGCCCGATCACGACCGGCTCAAGCTCGGGGTGGTTGATGTTGGCCGGAATAATGGCGCGCCCGCGTGCAATTTCTTCCCGCACGAAGTCAGGGGTCACAAACTCGGGCAGGGCGGCGTTAAAGGAGTTGCCGTCCCCGAGCTGTGCTGCGGCATCGTCCAGCGCCTTCTGGCGGCCCAGATTTTCGCGGTGCGCCACATAGATCATTTCCTCGGTAATGATCCCGGCTTTGGCGAATTCATACTGGGTAACGGGTTTGCCCTCTGCACCCTTGAGCACCGTGTGCGGGGCCGGGCAGGGCTGGACCAGATAGCTGCCCTCGGCCCCGCCGTTGTCTTCCGGGCGGATGCTGCGCGGGGTTGTGGCGGTCAGGCTGCGTTTGGCAAGCCATGCGCTGCGCAGTTTGGGCAGGCCCGTGCGCACATCAATTCTGGCGGTGTGGTCCGTGTAAGGGCCGGACGTATCGTACACCCGCAGGGGCGGCTCGTTGGCTGCCGGGTCGAGTGCGATCTCACGGAACGGCACGCGGATTTCGGGGTGCCCATCGGGGCTGGAATACACCTTGCGCGACCCGCGGATGGGGCCAGTGGTGACCTGCCCGGGGGCTGGGGCAGCCGTGTTGGCCGGTTTGGGGTTGCCGCCCTGTGTGGGCTGTGTGGTGGTGGCAGACATGCTTCAAAGTCTCCTCAGGCGCGAGGAGGACAGGCCCGTACGATAAGGAGTGCGACCACTGCTGGCAACGCCACGCGCAGACTGGCGGGGCGTTTGTTCCTTAACAGGCACCAGTCCCTCCGCCGGTATGAGCCGGATCAGGTTCCCCGCCAGAACCTTATGTTGCTGGCGGCAGGGTCGCCACGGTGCCCTGCGATGGACGCAGTGCAAAAAGTGGCCTCTCAGTTCCTTGGCCCGGAACCCCCCTTGGTTATGTGCAAGCAGATAGCCAGAGGTGTGCCTGTGTCAAGCATTTACACCAATATGTGACCCAATGCAGGGGACAGACACGGGAAATGCATAAAAGGAAAAGGGGCAGGAGGGCCGTAAAACGCGGCTTTTGCCATGTGTCTGGTGAATGGCATGCACCATCCCACATACCACGATAAATAGAAATTAGTAAGATATGCAAGTTTTTTCGAGTATGTCATGATTGTCTCATGCAGACAGAAAGAAATAAAACGCTTGATGCGGTAAAAAATCTCGAAATATCCCCGCGCGCTCATTACGTCTTGTGGATAGCGGCATTTGTGTCTGCCATATGCGGTGGTCTTTACGGATACGATACGGGAATTATTTCCGGCGCACTCCTCCTTATTGCCAAGGACTTCCATTTAACCTCCGTGCAGGAGGAAATGGTCACCTCGGCCATTCTGGTCGGGGCGGTTATTGGGGCTGTTGGGGTTTCCTGGTTTTCCGAGCGGTACGGTCGCCGGATTTCGGTCATGCTGGTTACAGCGGTGTTCGTGCTGGGGGCTATTGCCTGCGCTTATGCTTCAAGCGTGACCATGCTGGTGATCGACCGCGTGTTCCTTGGCTTTGCGGTAGGCGGGTCCACGCAGGTGGTGCCGACCTATATTTCGGAACTTGCCCCCGCGGCCAGGCGCGGTAACCTGGTGACGTTATTCAACGTGGCCATTGGTATTGGCATTTTCATGGCCAATCTTGTGGGCTTTACCATGCGGGATGCATGGGGCTGGCGGCCGATGATCGCCATTGCCGCCATTCCCGCGGCCGTGGTGTTCGTGAGCATGTTCTTCCTGCCCAAAAGCCCCCGCTGGGTGGCCGAAAACGAGGGCATGGTTTCTGCCGTCAAGCAGCTTGGGCGCGTGCGCACATCGCGCAAGGTCATCCAGCGTGAGATCAGCGAAATCCGCAAGAACGTGCTGGGCATGGATGAGGATGAACGGGGCTGGAAAGGTCTGCGCCTCCCCTGGGTGCGTCCAGCACTGGTGGCGGCACTGGGCATTGCGTTCTTTACGCAGGCCGGTGGTCTGGAGATGATGATCTACTATACCCCGACCTTCCTTTCGGATGCCGGGTTCAACAGTTCATCCGCTCTGCTGACCAGCCTTGGCGTTGCCATGGTCTATCTGGTCATGACCCTGCTGGGCTGCCTGTTCGTGGACCGTATTGGTCGCCGCCGTCTGGTGCTGGTCATGGGGCCGGGGTCCGTGCTCAGCCTGATCGGGCTTGGCGTCATGTTTGCCCTGCACCCCGATAAGGGCAGTGTCGGGAGCTGGATGATCGTTGTATTCCTGCTGCTGTTCATGGTGTTCAATTCTGGTGGTATTCAGGTCGTGGGTTGGCTGCTTGGGGCGGAACTGTTCCCCCTGCCCATGCGTGCGGTTGCCACCAGCCTGCATGCCGCCGTGCTGTGGGGGGCCGATCTGCTGGTAACGGCAACAGCGCTCTCTCTGGTTCAGCTGGTTTCCCTTGGCGGAACAATGTGGATTTATGCCGGGGTTAATCTGGCGTCGGTTGTTTTTGTCTATTTCTGCGTGCCCGAAACCAGTGGGGCCACGCTGGAAGATATTGAGATGGCCCTGCGTGATGGTGAGTTTGTGCCACGGGCCCGGAACAACTACGCCATTCCCCAGTATGAGGTGGATGAGGAGGGGTCTTCCCCCGCCCCCATCCAGCAGGCCAGCCGCCCGGCCTGAAAGTGCGATAACCGTGCCCCCTGCCGCCATGTACGGTGGGAGGCTCACAGAAAAGGCCGGTCCAGAGTATGGACCGGCCTTTTTGCATAAGCTGTTCGGCTTGTGGCGGCTTAGTGCGTGCGCGCCATAAACTGTTCCAGCCAGTGAATGGTGTATTCCCCGCTCTGGAAAGCAGGGTCTTCCAGAATGGCGCGGTGGAGTGGAATGACGGTTTTAATCCCTTCCACCACAAACTCGTCCAGTGCGCGCTGCATGCGGGCAATGGCCAGCGCGCGCGTGGGGGCATGGACGATCAGCTTGGCAATCATGCTGTCGTAGTACGGGGGAACGCGGTAACCGGTATAGAGTGCGCTATCCACCCGCACACCCAGACCACCGGGAGGATGGTACACCGCCACGGTGCCGGGGCAGGGGGCAAAGGTAGCGGGGTCTTCGGCGTTAATGCGGCATTCAATGGCATGGCCGGAGAATGTGACATCCGCCTGCGTGTAACCAAGCTGTTCGCCTGCTGCCAGACGGATCTGCTCGCGCACCAGATCCACATCGCACACCATTTCGGTAATGGGGTGTTCGACTTGGAGGCGGGTGTTCATTTCAATAAAGCAGAACTGTCCGTCCTGATACAGGAACTCCAGCGTGCCCGCGTTACGGTAGCCCATGCGCGAGAGCGCTTCGGTTGCCGTGCGGCCAATGGTGTCGCGCTGTTCGGTGGAAATGGCGGGGGAGCCCGCTTCTTCCAGCACTTTCTGGTGGCGGCGCTGGAGCGAGCAGTCACGCTCGCCAAAATGGACCACGTTCCCGTAATTGTCGCCCAGAATCTGGAGTTCGATATGGCGCGGGCGGTCCATGTATTTTTCCATGTACACCGCATCGTTGCCAAAAGCTGCGCGCGCTTCGGTGCGGGCCATGCTCCATGCATCGGACAGTTCATCGGCGGAGTGGGCGACCTTCATGCCGCGCCCACCACCACCGGCGGCGGCCTTGATCAGCACAGGGTAGCCAACGCGGCTGGCCACTTCGTATGCTTCCTCAAGGTTGGCCAGTTCCCCGTCCGAGCCGGGGACCAGTGGCACGCCAAGGGCGAGCATGGTGGTTTTGGCGGTAATCTTATCGCCCATCATGCGGATATGCTCCGCCGTGGGGCCAATGAAGACCAGACCGTGGGCTTCCACCGTTTCGGCAAAATCCGCGTTTTCGGACAGGAAGCCGTAGCCGGGGTGAATGGCTTCCGCCCCGGTTATGGTCGCAGCGGACAGGATGGCCGCCACATTCAGGTACGAATCGCGCGAGGAGGCCGGGCCAATGCACACGGCCTCATCCGCCAGACGCACATGCATGGCATCGGCATCAGCGGTGGAATGGACCGCCACGGTTTTGATCCCGAGTTCCCGGCAGGCGCGCAGGATACGCAGGGCGATCTCGCCACGGTTGGCGATAAGGATTTTGGAGAACATTACTCGATAATGACGAGTGGCTGGCCAAATTCGACCGGGTCGCCCGAAGTCACCAGAATGGCCTTGAGCGTGCCGCCCCTGGGAGCCTTGATCTGGTTGAAGGTCTTCATCGCTTCAATCAGCATCAGGGTCTGCCCTGCGGTTACGATCTGCCCTTCGCTCACAAACGGGGCGGAGGACGGGTCGGGCGTCAGGTAGGCCACGCCCACCATGGGGCTGGGCACCGCACCGGGATGGCGGGAGAAGTCAGCCGGGGCGGCACTTTCCCCAGCTGCGGGGGCTGCGGCCACGGGGGCGACAGGGGCCACCGGCGCGGGGGCTGCTGCCTGCACGGTTGCGGGGGCACGGGCCACGCGAATGCGGCGGTCTTTTTCAGACACCTCAATTTCGGTCAGTCCGGTTTCAGTCAGAATTTCGGCCAGAGCCCGAATGGCATCCGCGTCCACGAGCAGTCCGCTCATTGGTCATCCTCATCCAGAATAAGATCAGTCATTGCCTGCAGGGCCAGAGAATACCCGCCAACGCCCAGCCCGCAGATAACGCCGCTGGCGGCGCGCGAAACGTAGGAGTGGTGGCGGAATGGCTCGCGACGGTGAATGTTGGAGATATGGACCTCAATTACCGGCAGGTCCGTAGCCAGCAGTGCATCCAGCAGGGCGATGGACGTATGGGTATATCCTGCGGGATTGATAATAATGCCTTTGGCCCGCCTGCGGCACTCCTGCACCCAGGAGATCAGCTCGCCTTCAATGTTGGTCTGGCGGAAGTCTATGGCCAGTCCCAGCTTCTCGGCGGTCTGAAGGCACAGCTGTTCCACGTCGTCCAGCGTCGCCCGCCCGTAGATTTCGGGCTGGCGCTGGCCGAGCATGTTCAGGTTGGGGCCGTTCAGCACAGCAATGAGAGGTCTTTCCATGACAGACGGGGCCGTAGCACGATGCGCCTGCGTATCTCAAGAGAAAGCGGCACGAAAAGTGGCTCCATACCCCCCGATCCTGCGTTTTGCCTTGAATGTGAGGGGGCAGGTGCGTCATATTTTTGCCATGTGGGCGGGCAATACAGGGTGGGCTACCCCACGTGGTGGTCGAAAAAGGTTGCCTTTGGGTGGTTAAAGCGCCCATTAAGGAATGGTCTATTACGGAAACGGAGTTAACAGGCGGATGTCAGCCCTGCGCCGGGCACTTCTTGGAAGTGTATTTGTCACAACCTCTTTGTTTGCGCTCCCTTCGGCCCATGCGGCCACGGCGGAGGCGTCGAGTGGCACTGCATGGGCCGAGTCCGTGCAAAAAGCCCTTGCCGCGCGCGATGCGCAGGATGTGACCAATGCTGACCCCGTCTCTGGCCACAAGGCCTCCCAAAAGGGGATGGCAAGCTGGTATGGCGCGCGCCAGCACCTGCGGCGCACATCCTCGGGCATAAAGTTTGACCGGAACCGCCTGACCGCCGCCCACCCCACGGCTCCTCTTGGCAGCAAGCTGCTTGTCACATCGGAAGAGACCGGCCGCTCCGTTGTTGTAACGGTGAATGATCGCGGGCCTTACAGTCAGGGGCGGATTATTGATCTTTCACAGGCCGCCGCCGCCCGGATTGGCATGCTGAACACGGGTGTCGCGCATGTGAGTGTGCAGGCTGCAACACCGGAGGAAGTGGCCGCCGCGCCTGAGACAGGCACGTCTTCCACCTTGAGCGCATCGCCCAAACAACAGTCTGGCAAGCATGGTCGCCCGCTGCACCTCCAGCGCAAGCGCTTTGGTCACCCGTAAATAATTTAAAGTGCGTCACGGCCCGGTCGGGCCGGGCGTGCAGCTTGTTTACAGGTCCGCGCGTGGTGCCTGAGGGCAATCCGTTGGTGTTGCAGGCTTGCTGGCCAGCATGGAATCGGTTTCGGGGGGATGGATAAGCCCCAGAGCATACCCCTCCATCTGGGCATTCAGTTCCGCCCCCATCAGCACCACCCATGCGGTGACAAAAAACCACATCATGATGGCGATAAACGCGCCCAGTGGCCCGTAGGTCGCGTTGTAGCTGGCCAGATGCGCCACGTAGTATGAGAATCCGAGCGAGGCTATGATCCACGTAATGGTGGAGGTCAGCGCACCGGGCAGCACCCAGCGCCATTGGGTACGCCGCTTGCGGTCCGGGCCAAAACGGTACAGGGCCGACAGGGCCAGCGTTTCAAACGTAAACATGACCACCGGCCCGCTCCACCGGGCCAGAAACTCGATGGAGCCGGGCGGGGTGGGAATATGCAGGATGGCGGGCAGCGTTAAAAACAGCGGCATGGCCACCAGCAGGGCCAGTGTGAGCACAGCGCCCAGAATGCCAGACAGGGTCATGGCGAAGGCGGTGGCCTGAAAGACCAGAAAATTCCGGTTCTCGCGCGTGTTGTAGGCAATGTTCAGGGCCGACAGGATGGAGCGCGTGGCGGCCGATGCCGACCACAACGCAACCGAGAGCGAGATGATCAGGTTTACGGTCAGGGAGGACGGCGGCTCGGCCACCAGTGTCTGCACCCGCTCATAGAGCAGGTTGAAGGCGCTGGGGGGCAGCAGGTTGCGCAGGATATCCATCTGCGGGGCCACGGTCTGCACGTCAAACACCAGCCCGTAAATGGAGATCATGGCGCTAATGGCGGGGAACAGCGAGAGGGTGGTATAGAACGCGCACCCCGCAGCCACCAGAGTTGTCGGCCCGAACACAAGGTTCTTGACCGTGTTGGAGAGAATGGTCCGCCAGTCCCCGCGGCTCATGACCCAGGGGCTTGCAAAGCGCAGCCTGGCGACCTGAGTGGGCGCATCGTGCCCGGTACGACGGGGGAGCGGGGAACGGTCCGACTGCCAGAGAGCCTGCATGAATCCAGAAAAATCCTTGATCTGTGGTCCGGCCCGATTGCGGTATCGGGCGTTCCACGTGCGCACCATGGATTCGGCCAGCGGGGGGCCGGTTGTGGAGTCTGGCAAGGTTTACTTCACAATGGGGCGCACTAAAGATTTTGCGTGAAAAAGCAGGAGAAAAGCGTGAAGCAACCGTAATGTTTCCAAGTCTTATCGGGGCTTGGGGGGGTATGCCAAGTTTTTTTGGTTTGTCTGGATTTTTTACTTGCGCTTGTGTCGGTTTGGCCGCATATGCACGCCCCTACGCAGCAACGCACGTGCCACTGGCCCTCTGAGGTTACGCAACGACGTCAAGCGTTCTGGCTAATCCGGACCTCTTTGCAGGTCTGCCTTTCGCTGGTCCGTTAGACCGTTTCGCAACGTCCTTCTCCGCTGTGCAGGCGGGGGAGCCTGATACTGGGGGAGTGGGGACATGAATCCCAAAATCACCCGTTTTCTTGCCGAACAAAAACCGGCAACGCCCTGCCTTGTCGTCGATGTTGACCAGGTGGAAGCCCGTTATCGCGCGCTGGGCAAGGCTCTGCCGCTCGCGCGCATTTACTATGCCGTCAAGGCCAACCCGGCCATGCCGATCCTGACCCGTCTGGTCGGGCTTGGCTCCTGCTTTGATGCCGCATCCTGGGAGGAAGTCTCCCTCTGTCTTGAGGCAGGGGCGGACCCTGAGGATATTTCCTTTGGCAACACGGTTAAAAAAGTGTCTGCCATTCAGGCAGCCTACAGGGCTGGCGTGCGCATGTTCGTGTTTGACTGCCGCGAAGAGCTGGAAAAAATTGCCCAGCACGCACCGGGCAGCCGCGTGTACTGCCGCCTGCTGGTGGACAATTACGATGCGGAATGGCCGCTCTCACGCAAGTTTGGCACCACGGTTGAATCCGCACGGGACCTGATGCTTGAGGCCCGCGCGCTGGGGCTGGACCCGTATGGCCTGTCCTTCCATGTCGGGTCGCAGCAGCTTTCGGCCGAGGCTTACGAAGCCGCCATTGCCCGCGTGGCCAGCCTGTTTACGGACCTGAGCGATGCCGGGCTGGACCTGCGGATGATCAATCTCGGTGGGGGTTTTCCCATCCGTTACCGCGAGGATGTGCCCGAGATCGACCATTTTGCCGGGGCGATCTGCCGCGCCATGACCGAGCATTTTGGCAATGCGCTGCCGGAAATGCTGGTCGAGCCGGGCCGTTTTATTGTGGGCGAGGCAGGCGTTGTGCATACCGAGGTGGTGCTGGTGAGCGCACGTGGCCGGCAGGACGGGCCACGCTGGGTTTATCTGGACATCGGGCGTTTTGGTGGTCTGGCGGAAACGGAGGGCGAATCCATCCGCTACGCCATTCGCACCGCGCGTGATGGCTCCCCCACGGGGCCGGTGGCGCTGGCGGGACCAACCTGCGACGGGGCGGATATCCTGTACGAAAAAAGCCATTACGACCTGCCGCTGGACCTGCGCTCGGGCGAACAGATCGACCTGCTGGGGACGGGGGCTTACGTTTCCACCTACTGCTCGACCCGCTTTAACGGCTTTGCGCCCCTGAGCGAGTATTACATCTGAGCACACGCCTTACGGGGTGTTCAGCTAGTGGTTTTTCCCTTCCTCCGCCGGGTTGTGCTGGCCCGGTGGAGGAGGGGTTTTTCTTTTCTGCCCAGCCTCACCCCCTGCCGTAAAGGCAGCCCTGTATTGTGTGTGCAGCCCTTTGCAGATGCTCCGATGCGCTTAAACATTACCCCCGATACAGGCTCATGATCAGGGGTCTGGATAAAGGGAGTTATCATGACACGAATGGGTATGCTGCTGGGTACGGTTCTGGTGGCAACAACTGTTGCAACACCTTTGTATGCACAGCAGGCGCAGTCTGGTGCCGCAGCGTCCAGCACGATTGCACAGTCCGCCGCCACGCAGGACTTCAGCCGTCTTTCCGATGATGGCAGCATGGCGTTCGAATATCTGACCCTCGCACGGAGCGCCATTTTTGATGGTGATCTGGTCGGGGCCAAGGCGCTTATCGCCAATGCCCAGCAGGCACTGACCACGGCCCGCTCGGACAATACCGCCTTCCAGAAGGCCGCCGCTGAACTGATGCCGAGCAAAACCGGCCAGTCCCGCCCCCGCTCCGCTGCGCCCACAACGCAGCAGGTGGCGTGGCTCCCTATTGATGGGGAACTGGTCCTGAACGCCAATACAGAAGAAACACCGGAAAAAACCGCCGTTGTGGCCGCTGCCAACCGGCACCTCAAATCCGGCAACCCCGCCCGTGCGGCTGAAGTGCTGCGCGTGACCAGCGTGGATGCGGATTATGTGATTGCCGCCGTGCCGCTGGAGCAGGTGACGCAGGACGTGGCCCGTGCCGCCAAGCTGATCGGCAAAGACCCCTACAAGGCGAGCGAAGCGCTGCGTGATGCGCAGGAAGCCGTGCGTTATGCCTCGGTGGATATTCAGGCCGCGTCCAACCCGGCAACAAACGCCAAAGCCGCTCCGGCTCCGGCGGCCCCGGCTGCTGCTCCGGCAAAATAAGCAGACAGGCCGGCCCGCTGTGCCGGACAGGTTAAAAAGAAGGGGGATGGCCACAACATGGTCGCCCCCCCTTCTTTTTATAGTGTGGCTTACTCCGCTGCTGCGCGTAATCCGGCCCCTGCGGCAAGGGGGCAGAGCGGGAGCGTGCCTGCAACAAATGCACCCAGCAGTTCAAGGTCTGGCTGCCAGGGCAGGCCGTTGGCGGCTGCGTCTATGGCGGCCGCGCCAAAAATAAGGGCAGGTGTTGCCAGAGGCAGGGTCAGCAGGGGGAGCAGCACGCCACCCCGCCGTGCACCCAGAACAATGGATGCGCCCATCCCCCCGATAAGCGAGAGCACGACAGACCCCAAAAACAGCCCCCCCAGCAGCACCGGCAGGGCGGACGAGGGCAGCCCCAGCATGACCGCAAGCGGAACCGCGGCCAGCAGCAGCGGTACGCCGGTTGTCAGCCAGTGAGCTGTTATCTTGGCCAGTGCCACCAGTGCGGGCGGCAGGCCAAGCAGGAGCAACTGGTCCAGAGAGCCATCTTCCAGCTCCGCGCCAAACAGGCGGTCCAGCGGCAAAAGGGCGGCCAGCAGGGCGCATACCCAGATAATGCCCGGTGCCATATGGCGCAAAAGCTCGGGCGAAGGGCCAAGAGCCAGCGGGAACAGTGTTGCCGTCACCACAAAAAACAGCACGGCCCCCAGCGTGTCCGCCCCGTGGCGCAGCGCCAGCCGCAGGTCCCGCATGACAATGCCCCAGAACAGCCGGTTCATGCGTAGTCTCCCTCAAACGCGCCAAAGGGGCGGGGGTCGGCGGCACCGGGCAGGTCCAGTGCGCAGGTGTTGTCCAGTGGCAGGGGAACATGGGTTGTGGCGATCAGGATTCCGCCGCGCGCACGGTGGGCCGCCATGGCGCGGCCCAGCAGGGTTATGGCGGCCGAATCCAGTCCCAGACTCGGCTCGTCCAGTAGCCAGAGCGGTGCCTGCGCCAGCAGAACGCGGGCAAGGGCGGTGCGGCGCTTCTGCCCCGCAGAAAGCAGGCGTGCGGGCAGATCGGCCAGTGCGCGCAGGTCCATGGCCTCCAGCGCTTCGCTCAGGTCTGCGCCGGGGCGGGTGAACAGGTGCAGGTTTTCGCTCACGCTCAGGCCGGGTTTTAGCGCGTCCTGATGGCCAATATAGGCCACGCGCTCCGTATGGGCGGCGCGGTCATCAAAAATGGACTGGCCATTCCATGTCAGTTGCCCCGAATCCGGTTTGCGCAGCCCGGCCAGCACACGCAGCAGGGTGGATTTGCCCGCGCCGTTGGGGCCGGTCAGCAGCATGGCGTCCCCCGCATGCAGGGTCAGGCTTACGCCGTCGAGCACCAGACGGTCCCCGCGAAACACGCAAAGAGAGTCCGCCTCCAGCACCGTGCCGCTGGGGGTGGGGGGGCCAGATGGGGTTCTGGCACGGGGTTCAGACTGGCTCACGGAGATGGGACTTCTCCTTTTTGTTACCGTAATAACACAAAAAGCGGGAGTGCTCGCGCGGTCGTGGTCATTCCCCCGCTTGTGCCTTTTATTAGTGCCGGTATGTTCTAGCCCCAACGGGATATCAAGCCGGTTGTCCGAAGAGCGGACACGCACGCAACGCCGTGCGGAACAATACGGAACACAACGGTGTCCTGAACGCATCACCAGCCATCGGCTGTGATCGGGGAGAAAGCGACGATGAAATCGGTTGGCCACGACTCACTCAAAACAGGCCGCACCCTTGAGGTTGACGGCAAGACCTACCACTATTTTTCCATTCCCGAAGCGGCAAAGACCATTGGCGACGTAAGCCGCCTGCCGGTTTCGCTCAAGGTTCTGCTGGAGAACATCCTTCGGTTCGAAGATGCGCGCTCCTACAGCGTGGAAGACGCCAAATCCATTGCTGGCTGGCTGCCCAAGGGCAGCAGCTCCAAGGAAGTGCCCTTCAAGCCTTCGCGCATTCTTATGCAGGACTTCACGGGGGTTCCCGGTGTTGTGGACCTTGCAGCCATGCGCGACGGGATTGTCAACCTCAAGGGCGACCCGCAGAAGGTCAACCCGCTGGTGCCGGTCGACCTTGTGATCGACCACTCCGTGATGGTGGACTTTGCCGGGACCGATGAAGCCCTGCAGGAAAACATCACCCTTGAGTTCGAGCGCAACGCGGAACGCTATGCCTTCCTGCGCTGGGGCCAGGAAGCGTTCGAGAACTTCTCCGTGGTGCCGCCCGATACGGGCATCTGCCATCAGGTGAACCTTGAATACATCGCGCAGGTGGCATGGACCGCCAACGTGGGTGGCAAGGACTACGTGTACCCCGATTCGCTTTACGGCACGGACAGCCACACGACCATGATCAATGGTCTGGGCGTTCTGGGCTGGGGTGTTGGCGGGATCGAAGCCGAAGCCGCCATGCTGGGCCAGCCCATTGCCATGCTTATCCCCGATGTGATCGGCTTCAAGCTGGTTGGCAAGCTGCCCGAAGGCGCTACGGCCACCGATCTGGTGCTGACCGTAACCCAGATGCTCCGCAAGAAGGGCGTTGTTGGCAAGTTTGTGGAATTCTTTGGCCCGGCTCTGGACCACCTGCCCGTTGCCGACCGTGCCACCATTGCCAACATGGCCCCCGAATACGGCGCAACCTGCGGCTTCTTCCCCGTGGACGAACTGACGCTGGACTTCCTGCGCCAGACCGGCCGCGACGAACACCGCATTAAACTGGTCAAGGAATACCTGCAGGCGCAGGATATGTTCCGCACCGAAAAAACGCCCGAACCCGTGTTTACGGATGTGCTGGAACTGGACCTGAGCACGGTTGTGCCGTCTCTGGCTGGCCCCAAGCGTCCGCAGGACCGCGTGGAACTGAAGAACGCCACCACCGCGTTTGAAAAAGAACTGACCTCCTCCCTTGGTGTTCCCGCAGCCGAAGCCAACAAGAAGGTTCCGGTCGCTGGTACCAATTACGAGCTGGGCAGTGGCGATGTGGTCATTGCGGCCATTACCTCGTGCACCAACACCTCCAACCCGGCGGTGCTGATTGCTGCTGGTCTGGTGGCCCGCAAGGCGCGCGCTCTGGGCCTGACCCCCAAGCCGTGGGTCAAGACCTCGCTTGCCCCCGGCTCGCAGGTTGTGACCGACTACCTCAACCGCTCCAACCTGACCGCAGACCTGGACGCCATGGGCTTCAACACGGTTGGTTACGGCTGCACCACCTGCATCGGCAACTCCGGCCCGCTGCCCGGCAACATTGTGGACGCGATTGAAAACAACAACCTGGTTGCTGTTTCCGTCCTGTCCGGCAACCGTAACTTTGAGGGGCGTATTTCCCCCAACGTGCGCGCCAACTATCTTGCCAGCCCGCCGCTGGTGGTTGCCTACTCGCTGCTGGGCACCATGCGGCAGGACATTACCACAGCCCAGCTTGGGACTTCCAAGGATGGCAAGCCGGTGTACCTGAAGGACATCTGGCCTTCCAACAAGGAAATTGCCGACCTGATCGCCTCGTCCATCACGCGCGAAGAGTTCATCAAACGCTACGCAAACGTGGGCAAGGGCACCAAGGAATGGCAGGGCCTCAAGGTTGCCACCGGGTCCGAAACCTACAAGTGGGACCCCAAGTCCACCTACGTGCAGGACCCCCCGTACTTCAAGAACATGGCGGTTGAGCCCACGGCTCCGGGCAACATCAGCGGTGCGCGTATTCTGGCCCTGCTGGGTGACAACATCACCACCGACCATATCTCTCCCGCTGGTTCCATCAAAAAGGACAGCCCTGCTGGCCGCTACCTGATCGAACACGGTGTGGAACCCAAGGACTTCAACTCCTACGGGTCCCGCCGCGGGAATGACCGGGTGATGGTGCGCGGCACGTTCGCCAACATCCGTATCAAGAACGAAATGGTGCCGGGCACCGAAGGGGGCTATTCCAAGCACTACCCCGACGGCAAGGAAGGCGCGATTTACGACGTGGCCATGGAATACAAGGAAGCGGGCGTGCCGCTGGTTGTCTTCGGTGGCAAGGAATACGGTATGGGCTCCTCGCGCGACTGGGCTGCCAAAGGCACCCTGCTGCTGGGCGTCAAGGCCGTGATCGCGGAAAGCTTTGAACGTATCCACCGTTCCAACCTTGTGGGCATGGGCGTTCTGCCCCTGCTGTTCAAGGAAGGTACAACCCGCCAGACCCTGGGTCTGAAGGGGGATGAAGTGATCAGCATTTCCGGAATTGACAAACTCACGCCTCGTATGGACGTGATTATGACAATTACAAGAAATGACGGTTCCAAGCAGGAAGTACCGCTGCTTTGCCGGGTCGATACTCTGGACGAGGTAGAGTATTATAGGCATGGTGGCATCCTTCAGTACGTCTTGCGAGGGATGACGAAAGCTGCCTGAGAACTTATCCGTTCAAGGTGAACGTCTTAATGCCGGCCCGGTGCAAACCGGGTCGGCTTTTTCTATGAATGACCCCGTGGTTCTGAGTGCGGAACGGTTGCACAAGGACTTTGGCGAAGGGGAAGTCCTGTGTGGTGTGTCCATGCAGGTTCGCAAGGGGGAGCTGGTGTCCATCATCGGTCCTTCGGGTTGCGGCAAATCCACCTTCCTGCGGTGTCTCAATTTTCTGGAAATACCTGACCGTGGCACGGTAACGGCCATGGGGGTGACCATTGCGCGCAATGGTGGCCCGTGGCGGAGCGCGGATGAGCATATGGCCCATCGGCTGCGGACCCATGTGGGCATGGTGTTCCAGAGTTTTAATCTGTTTCCACACCTGAGCGTGCTGGATAACGTGATGCTGGCCCCCCGTGTGGTCAAAGGTGGTAACGCCGAAGCTGACCGGGAAGAGGCCATGGCCCTGCTGGAAAAAGTGGGGCTGGCCAAGGTGGCGCAGCGTTACCCTGTTTCGCTCTCTGGCGGTCAGCAGCAGCGTGCGGCCATTGCCCGCGCTCTGGCCATGCGGCCCGAGATCATGCTGTACGACGAACCCACCTCCGCGCTGGACCCCATTGTGGCCGAGGAGGTGCTTAACGTCATGCGCACACTCGATGATGAGGGCATGACCCAGATTATCGTGACCCATGACATGCGCTTTGCCGAAGTCGCGTCCGATACGGTGGTGTACATGGACGGCGGGCATGTGGTTGAGGCCGGTCCGCCAGAAGTCCTGTGCGTGAACCCCGAACATGAACAGACCCGCCGCTTTATGAGGACCGTCCTGTGATGAAGACCGCACAGCCCCGCCCTCGCCGCCTGCCGGGTGTCCTGTCTGGCCTGTTTGCAGCGCTGCTGGTGCTGGCAGCCGCCCCCGGCGCAGCTCCGCTTGCCCATGCGCAGAGCAGGCCGTTCCACTGGGCAGCCGATTCCTCGGCCGATGTGCCCTACACGTTCCATGACCTCAAAGACCAGAACAAGCTGACGGGCTTTGAATATGACCTGATGCAGGAACTCAGCCGCCATATGGGCGCGCCGCTGGACTTCATCAACAACGACTGGGACGGGCTTATTCCCGGCCTGCAACGTGGCCTGTACGATATGGTCATCTGCGGGATCGAGATAACCGATGAACACGCTGAAGGCATTGACTTCAGCATCCCCTATTACGTGACCTCCGAACGGCTGGTGGTGCGCCGCAAGGGCAGGCAGTTCACCACACTGGCGGATCTTGAAGGGCACAAGGTTGGTACAATCAAGGATACGCAGGCCGAGCGTATGCTGACCAACAACACCAAAATATCCCTGAGCACCTATGACGAAGAAACAGATGCCTTCATGGATCTGGTCAATGGACGCACGGATGCCATCCTGATCGACGGCCCCATTGCCAAATATTACGGGGACACCAACCCCGCCCTGCATATTGTGGGCGAGCCCATTGGCCGGGTGCAGTATGGCATTGCCTTTGCCAAGGGTAAGAACACGGACCTGCGCGAGCGGGTGAACGCAGCACTGCTGGCCATGCAGCAGGATGGCAGCCTGCACCATATTCTGGTGCGCTGGGACCTGTGGACGCCAGAAATGGCGCAGCTCACCAACGACCACACCCAGCCCAACGTAACCCCCGCGGCATGGAACAACTATGTGGCCGAGTTGCAGGGCAAGGGCGGGTTGCGCGTCAGGCTTGAGCGTTATGCCGGTTTTGTGCCTCAACTCGTCAGAGCGGCAGGGCTGACCCTGCTGGTCTCTCTCTGCGCCATGGTTGTTGCGGTTGCACTGGGGCTGGGGCTTGCGCTGCTGCGCCTGTATGGTCCGCGCCCGCTGGCATGGTTTGCCACAACCTATGTAGAGCTTGTGCGCGGCACACCACTGCTTATTCAGGTGCTGTTCATTTTCTATGGCCTGCCTGAATTTGGCATCAGCATGTCCCCCTTTGTGGCCGGTGTGGTCAGCCTTGGGCTGAACTACGCGGCGTATGAGGCGGAAAACTACCGGGCCGGTCTGCAATCGGTGGCCCATGGGCAGATGGAAGCAGCCCTTGCCCTTAACATGACCCACCCGCAGGCCCTGCGTTATGTGCTGGTGCCGCAGGCGTTCAGGCTGGTCATGCCGGTCATGACCAACGACTTTATCTCCCTGCTCAAGGATTCGTCTCTGGTCAGCGTGATAACCCTGACAGAACTGACACAGACCTATATCCGCCTGTCCTCTGCCTATTTTGACTATTTCGGTACGGGGCTTATGGTCGGTGCCGCCTACCTGCTGCTGGGTCTGCCCTTTGTGCGTCTGGCGCGTCTGGCGGAAAAACGCCTTGCCATGCCGCATACCCGCCACCGTCAGGGGTAAGGGGTTGCGGTCGTGTCCATGGCGTGAATGCGTTATGGGCATGGCCGCTTCTTGCTCAGTCCATGTTGTATCAAACCTGACCTTGCTGCAATAAGGGGGGTGATAAACTCGTAGCCTGACACAGCATGCTGGTTACAGGGCGGGATGGTTGGTGGCCTGGTTTTCGGCATACCCGGAACTGTCTTGCCTGTTGTTGTCGGCAGCACTGGAGAGGGCTAGCCGCCTACACAGGAAACGGTGCCGACCTCCATGGATCTTCTTTCCGCACTTCACAGTTTTGTGCGTGTTGCCGCTACAGGCTCATTTTCCGCCGTCTCGCGCGAGACGGGGGTCAGCCAGCCAACAATTTCGCGCCATATTGCCTTGCTGGAGGCGCATTACGGCACCACGCTGTTTGCGCGTACCACCCGCAGCCTGACCATGACCGAGGACGGTCGCAGCCTGCTTCCCCATGCCTATGAAGTGCTGGAAATACTGGAAACGGCAGAAACCGTTCTGGGCCGCAGGCGTGCTTCGGTTTCCGGTCTTGTGCGGCTGGGTGTGACCACCGCCTTTGGCCTGTGCCTGACGCGCAGGATGGGCGAACTGCTGGACCGCCACCCCGATCTGTCGGTGGAGGTGGTCATGCGCGACTCGTTTGGAGATCTGGTGGAAGAAGGGCTGGACCTGGCCGTACGCGTGGGCGAAATTGCCGAAGGCACGCTCATCGCGCGCAAACTGGGGCTGGTGCACAAGTGGCTGGTGGCGTCTCCCGCCTGTCTGGAACGCCACAACACGCCCGAGCACCCGCGCGCGCTCACCGAATATCCCGGCGTTGTCTATAATTACGGTTCCAGCCGTCTGGACTGGAATTTTGAGCGGGATGGGGAGGAAAGTGTGATTGTCCCTACCGCCGTGTTTCGCGCCAATAGCAGCGAAGCCGTGATGTATGCGGTGGAAGCGGGCATTGGTGTTGGTCTGCTCCCCGCTTTTCAGGTGCGGGATGCGGTGGCCAGTGGGCGTCTGGTGCGCCTGTTCGCGGACTGGAACATTCCCGGCCTGCCTTTTTACGTCGTGCATACCGGCCCGCGCACTCTGCCACTGCGGACCCGCACGGTTATGGATTTTCTGGTCGAGGTTTCAGCCGACCTGCTGCGCGATGGCGGGGCCTTATCCCCCGTTCTGTAAAGGGGCAAAATGGGGCAGGCCATGGTCTGGAGTCATGGCCTGCCCGACCTAGCCGTGAAAGGCCGGGTCCATGGCTTCCGCCGGGGAGGGAGCGTTCGGCGTCAGCCTGCTTTCAAACCCGCGCTGGAGGGTGGGCACCCAGCCACGTAGCCAGCCATTGGTGCGTTGCACAAAATCCGTGACCGCAGCCGAGTCGGTCATGCCCGCGCGGGACCAGTTCTCCGGCTCGCCGGGCACACGGCGGGTACCTGTTCCGGCCGGGCTGAGCAGCGTATGCACGCTCATAAAATCCACACCCGTGCCGGATTTGCTTTTTTCCACCAGATTCCAGCCTGCATCGACCAGAATAGGGGGCAGGTCAAAGCCCATGATGGTCAGGCGCTGCACGGCGGGGGGAATGTACATCTGGTCACTCAGGAGTGCCTGCAGGGGCTCGTTGGAGGTCAGGAACAGATTGTTCACCACCCGTATGGGAGTGGTCATCCAGCATATGCTCCGGTTGCCGTCCTGCGGGGCTGCCTCGTTCATGAAGTTGAAGGAACTGTGGCATTGCGCCTGAATCATGTTCATGGCGGCAAGGGGAAGGGACTGGGTGGTGGCCTGCGCAATGATCAGCCCGGTGACAATGCCCTGAGCGGAGCGGACATAAAGGGTCGTCAGTACTTCCCCGTGAGCCACATCGTCCTGAAAGTTCACAACCGGGTGCCATTTGCCCGCAGGCAGGGGAAGCTGCCGCCCGGCAAAAACAACCAAGCCTTCAAACTGCGCATCCATGGGGGGGATGGAAACCGTGCGCTGGTCCTCATCAGGGTGCAGGGCATCGCTCGCCTCGGTGCCACCGAGGGAGGAGGGGAGCATGTGCCGAATCTTGCTGCTGAGCGCGCCATAGCCCGGCACGCTGGAGGTTAGCCACGGGGCCGGGAACAGAACGGACAGTGTGCCGCATACGCCTGCGGTTATCAGTGCGGTGCGCCATAACGGGGCACGGTGCCACAGGCGGGTAAAAGCGGTCATGCGGTAGCCTTGGTTGTGTGGGCGGCGTCAGGGAGCGGCTTGGCCGGGTGGCGGGTCAGGGGGTCAGGCGGGCATGCAGCCCGTCATCGCGGTTGTCGGCCACTTTGGCGACAACCGTGCCATCGTCCTCCTTGAGCAGCCGGACCATGGTAGCCCCCTGCTGGCGGGCAATAATAAGGGACTCGCTGATCATGTCCTCAATGGAGCGGACCAGATCACGCGCGGAGGCCGCATCCCCCATGCGGCTCTGGCGGCGCATGACATCGACCAGCAGGGAGGCGTCAATCCCGCTGGTTTCCACCTTCAGGCCGTAGCCTTCGATCATGGCTTCAATTTCCAGCGCGCCAACACGGGCAATATCCAGCCCACGCAGGGTGCGGAAGACAAAAATACGGTCCAGACGGTTCAGCACTTCGGGGGCAAAGCCAGCCTGCCGCAGGGCCTCGACCGATTCGGCACGCATGCGGTCGGGGTCATCATGCAGGCGGTCGGCAATTTCGGTCAGGGCATCGGTGGCAATGTTGGAGGTCAGCACAAAAATGGCCCGCACGGTGGAAATCTGCTGCCCGGTGGAGGCCTCCGTAATGTGGCCGTCGTTCCATGCGGTCAGGAATTTCTTGAACACGTCGGGGTGGGCTTTTTCAATTTCGTCCAGCAGCACCACGGCATCGGGCTTTTCCTTCAGCCCGCCGGTCAGCTTGCCGTAGGTGTCCGAGCCGACATAGCCCTTGGGCGAGCCAAAAAGCTGGGTGGCGGCGTGGGGGCTGCTCATCTGCGTCATATCAAAATGCAGCAGGGGGCGTTCGAGCTGGCGGGCCATCTGCTTGGCCAGATAGGTTTTGCCCGTACCCGGAGGCCCGGCGAGCAAAAAGATGCCAACCGGCTTGCCACGCACCTGAAGCGCCAGACGGCGGCGGAGCTGGACGGCAATATCCTCGCATACCTGATCCTGCCCGATCACGCGGGCACGCAGGTTTGCGGCCAGTTCCTCGGCGTCTATGGTGGTTTCGCGCTGTTCACGCGCAAGCATTTCTTCCAGTTCGGCGCGATTGGTCAGTCTGGCAAGAACGTCCATGATGAACCCCCGTCGGCGTAGTAGCCCTTTGCGGGCCAGATGTTCGGCCCGAGTTTCAAACAGCAGTCCCGCAACACTCAGCACAAGGCCGGATGCCGCCAGAACAGGCCAGGCAGATGCACACCATTGCAGCACATGGGCTACGGAATGCAGGGAAAGATGCAGGCTGAGCGCGATCTGGATGCTGGCGAGCACCAGAAAAATCACCATCATCAGCGGCATCAGCCGGTTGAGTGCGGGGAGCAGACCCTTCATTGCGCGATCACCGTAAGTGCAAGGGTATCCCCCTGTTTATAAAGAACGGGCAGGGGCATGGGGCCAAAAACCGTTATGGCGCCGCTGCCGATCCCCGCCGGGCCGGGTGGGGCTGTGGGGATAATGTCCACATGCCCGCTCATGCTTATGGGCAGGATAACCGTTGTTGGTCTGGCCGTAAGCCCTACACTCTGCTGCCATGGGCCGCAGACAAGGGTAATTATGCCGCCAGCCCCCGTGGCATCATAGACCGGCATGGCCACCAGCCGCACATCCCGCCGTTTGACAGCGGCCAGAATATCCGCCTGCTGCCGGGCGGAAAAGCTGGAGCCCGCCAGTGCCTGCGCCGCATTCTGCGGGGCAATCACATTCAGGGGCAGCCCCATGCGCTGGGAGTCGTCGCTAGTGGCGGACTCGGCACCCAGAGCCGGGCCGGAGGTGTTTTTGCCTGCGCCATAAAAATGCAGCCCCGCCCCCGCCATCAGCACACAGGCCGCCATGCCAATAAGCCCGAGCCGTAGATTGGGGGATTTTTCAGCCGTCTGGGGTTGAGGCTGCCATGCCGGGTCCGGCTTGTTCTGCATGATAACGGTCAGCCTCCTTAGCCTTGGTAATGGAGCGTTGCAGATATGTCGCAGCCAAAGCAATAAAAGCACGTCTGTGGGTTGGCGCAATGCGCAAAACTGGTCCTGCGATAATTTATTTTTTATGGTCAGCCGTGCACAAACAGGGGGGAGGCGGTTTCTACCCTTGCAGTCTGTGCCTTTGTGCACTAGACAAAGCATCATCCTTCTCAATTTGAATGACGTTTCGGGGGGTGGCCTTAGAAGGGCCGCCTTTTTTGCTTTGGACAAAGATATTTCTGCCCATTCCGGCCTTGAGGGCCGCCTGCTCGCACTGATTGCTCCTGCCGTAGAGGAAATGGGGTACGAAATCGTGCGCGTGGCAGTGCTTGGACGTGAGCGCCCTACGGTGCAGATCATGGCCGACCGGGCGGACGGAATGTTGATCAATGTCGAGGATTGTGAGCGGATCAGCCACGCGGTAGGCGCTGTGCTGGACGTGGAAGACCCCATTCCGGGGGCATGGACGCTGGAAGTGTCCTCCGCCGGAATCGACCGCCCGCTCACACGTGCCAAGGACTGGACCCGTTTTGCAGGGCATCAGGCCAAGGCGGAAGTTCTGGTCCCCATTGAAGGGCGGCGTCGTTTTGCCGGTATTTCTCTGGGGTCTGATGGAACAGTGGCCCGTATGCGCCTGGACGACGGCACGGAAGTGGCTCTGCCACTGGCCGAAATCCGCAAGGCGCGACTGGTGCTGACCGATGCGCTGATTGAAGACAGCGCCCGTATGGTACAGCCTGCAACGGATGCAGGTGTGGAGCAGGATGGCACAAAAGAGCCGCCCGCCTCCCGGGTACATTGATAAAGCTGCCTGTTTTGGAGAGCTGAGAACATGGATACCTCCGTTTCCCGTCCTGAACTGCTGCTGGTGGCAGACGCTGTTTCACGCGAAAAGGGCATTGACCGTGAAGAGGTTCTGGAGGCCATGGAGCAGGCCATCCAGAAGGCTGGTCGCGCCAAATACGGGCATGAAAAGGACATTCGCGCCACAATCGACCGTCGGTCGGGCGAGGTTCGCCTCTCCCGCTGGACAGAAGTTGTGGATCAGGTGGAGAATGAGGATGCACAGATCTCTCTCTCCATCGCCCGCAAGTTTCGCCCCGAAATTCAGGTTGGCGAATATCTGATCGACCCGCTGCCCCCGATTGATTTCGGGCGTATTGCGGCCCAGACCGCCAAGCAGGTTATTGTGCAGCGTGTGCGTGAATACGAACGCAAACGCCAGTACAATGAGTTCAAGGACCGCGTGGGCGAGATCGTCAACGGCACCGTCAAGCGGACCGAATACGGCAACCTGCTGGTTGAAATCGGCTCTGCCGAGGCGCTGCTGCGCCGTGATGAGCTGATCCCGCGTGAGACGTTCCGTAACTCCGACCGTGTGCGCGCCTACATCTACGATGTGCGTGATGAGCCGCGCGGTCCGCAGGTTTTCCTGTCCCGCACGCATCCGGCCTTTCTGGCCAAGCTGTTTGCGCAGGAAGTGCCCGAAATTTACGACGGGATCATCGAAATCAAGGCCGTGGCCCGTGACCCCGGCTCCCGCGCCAAAATGGCCGTGATCTCGCGCGATGCCTCCATTGACCCGGTCGGGGCCTGCGTTGGTATGCGCGGCTCGCGCGTGCAGGCTGTTGTGGCCGAACTGCAGGGCGAAAAAATCGACATTATCCCCTGGAGCCCGCAGGCCGCGACCTTTGTGGTCAACGCTCTGGCTCCGGCTGAAGTCAGCAAGGTGGTGATGGACGAGGAAGCCGGGCGCGTTGAAGTTGTGGTGCCTGATGACCAGCTCTCCCTCGCCATTGGTCGGCGCGGGCAGAACGTGCGTCTGGCCAGCCAGCTGACCCGTTGGGACATTGATATCCTGACCGAAGCGGAAGAATCCGAACGTCGTCAGGAAGAGTTCCGTCGCCGCAGCGGCCAGTTTGTCGAAGCGCTGGACGTGGATGACGTGATTGCTGGCCTGCTGGTGACCGAAGGCTACCATAGCATCGAGGAACTGGCTTTTGCCGACCCCGATGAGCTGGTGGGCATTGAAGGCTTTGACGACTCGGTGGTGCAGGAACTGGTCCAGCGCGCCGAAGGCCATCTTGTCCGGCAGGAAGAAAAGCTGGATGAGCGCCGTCAGGAGCTTGGTGTTACCGACGATATTGCAAATATGGGTGTGTTCACCAACCAGATGCTTGTGACTCTGGGCGAAAAGGGTGTAAAAACTCTGGACGACCTTGGTGATCTGGCTGGCGATGAGCTGGTCGAAATTCTGGGGGCGGATGCCATAGAAGAAGACGCCGCCAATGAGATCATCATGGCAGCGCGTGCGCACTGGTTTGAGGGTGAAGAGGGTGCAACCCCTTCCTCCACGCCAGAAGGCGGGGCGGGCGTCTGAGGCCTTGATACAGGGTGGGTGGTGATTTCTTGCCAGCAGCAGAAGAGAAGGGCAGCCTCCGCAGGTGCGCAGTCACGCGGGAGGAAGGCATTCCGGCTCAGATGGTGCGGTTTGTTATCTCACCCTCATCCATAGTCGTCCCTGATTTGGACGCGCGTCTGCCGGGACGGGGAATATGGTTGAGTGCCCGCCGGGATGTGATAGAACAGGCCAGCAAACGCGGCGTGTTCGCACGTTCCGCGCGGATGCAGGTCAAGGTGCCGGAAGATCTTCTCTCTCAGGTGGAAGTGGGTCTGCACCGGCGGATGATAGAAGTGGTTGGGCTTGCGCGCCGCGCTGGTCAGGCCATTAGTGGCTTCGTTAAGGTGCGCGAATGGGTTATGCAGCGTCGTGCTGCTGTTATCGTTCACGCATCGGACGGAAGCAGGGAAGAACTGGACCGCCTGATTTCAGGCGGGCGGGATATTCCTGTCGTTGATGCGTTGTCGTCTGAAGAACTGGCTAAGGTTTTCGGGCGTGAACGTGTTGTGAATGTGGCGCTGGCGGCCGGCGGGCTGGCTACGCGTCTTTGTTGTGAAAACAGACGTTTTGCGGGGGTGGCCGTTGGCGATCCCCGGGTCTGCCGGACCTTTCCGGCGGATGGGTGTGAACAGGCGGGTCAATGAGCGAAGGCAAGGATCAGGATCAGGGTAAGGGGCGTTTGTCCCTTCGGCCGGCAGGGCGTCCGGAGGTCGGACGGACGGTTGATGCCGGGTCCGTGCGGCAAAGTTTCAGTCATGGCCGTTCAAAGGTCGTGCAGGTGGAAGTGCGTAAAAAACGTGGTCCGTCCCCGGCTGGCGCTGGTGGGCGCTCCGGCGGTTCCCGTGCAGGTGGCGGCCGTACCCTGACCGCAGCCGAACTGGCCATGCGCCAGCGCGTGCTTCAGGAACAGAAGCAAGAGGCGGAAGACGCCGAACGGCGTGATGCCGAGCGGCGCGAAGCCGAGAAGATTCGTATTCTTTCCGCCGCTGAGGAAGCGCGCCGGAAGGAAGAGGAAGACAGACGTCTGGCTGAAGAGCGCGCCGCTGAAGAAGCCGCAGCGACCGATGCCGAGCGCAAGGCCCGCATTGACGCGATCAAGCCGATCGAAGTCAAAGCACCTGTCGTGTCTGCCGTGCCAATCCCTGGTGAAGTCACACTCGCACCTCCTGCGGGGCGTCTGCGTCCGCTGGCTGAGCGTGCGATCATGCCTGCCAAGCCGCTCAAGCCTGCTGCTCCTGCACGCACGCCAGCTGCTGCCCCCGCTGCTCCCGAAGCGGAAAAGGACGTCAGTGCCGCCCAGACCCTGCGCCTGCGCAGCGGCCGTGGTACGGAAGGCGAGGAAGAACAGCGCCGTGGCCCAGCCCGTAACAAGGCCGTGCCGCCCCGCAAGAACAGCAGCGGTCGCAAGGGTGAGACCGGTGGTGGCCGCCGCGCAGGCCGGATTGACGTGCAGGCCGCGATTGAGGGGGATGACGACAAAACCCGCTCGCTCGCATCCGTACGCCGCCAGCGTGAGCGTGAGCGCCGTCAGGCCGAGCTGGAACGCCTGCGTTCCGATCAGGTCAAGGTCGTGCGTGACGTTATCCTGCCCGAAACGATTACGGTGCAGGAACTGGCCAACCGTATGGCCGCCCGTCAGGGTGAAGTGATCAAGGCGCTCATGAAAATGGGTGTTATGGCCACCGTAACCCAGAGCATTGATGCCGATACGGCGGAACTGGTGGTGGAAGAATTCGGCCACCGCGTACGCCGCGTTTCCGAATCGGATGTGGAACTGGGTATTGAGGGCGTGGAAGACACGACCGAAGATATGCTGGCCCGTCCGCCTGTGGTGACCATCATGGGGCATGTCGATCACGGCAAGACCTCCCTGCTGGACGCCCTGCGCACAACGGACGTGGCAGCGGGTGAAGCCGGCGGCATTACCCAGCATATCGGGGCGTATCAGGTTACGCTGGAATCCGGTGCCAAGATCACCTTCCTTGACACACCCGGACATGAAGCCTTTACGGCCATGCGTGCCCGTGGCGCGTCCATTACGGACGTGGTGGTGCTGGTGGTTGCCGCCGATGACGGCGTGATGCCGCAGACGATCGAGGCCATCAAGCACGCCAAGGCTGCCAATGTGCCCATGATCATTGCCATCAACAAGATGGACAAGCCCGGCGCCAAGCCTGACCGTGTACGTCAGGACCTGTTGCAGCACGAGATCGTGGTTGAATCCATGGGTGGTGACGTGATGGACATTGAAGTGTCCGCACGCCAGCGCACAGGGCTGGACAAGCTGGAAGAAGGCATTCTGCTTCAGGCGGAAATTCTGGAACTTCAGGCTAACCCAGACCGTGCCGCCGAAGGTGCTGTGATTGAAAGCCGTCTGGACCGTGGTCGCGGTTCCGTGGCGTCCGTGCTGGTGCAGAAAGGTACGCTGCGCAAGGGTGACATTGTGGTTGCCGGTGCAGAATGGGGCCGTGTGCGCGCTCTGGTTGATGACCGTGGTCGTCAGGTGGAAGTGGCTGGCCCGTCCATGCCGGTGGAAATTCTCGGCCTGTCCGGGGTTCCCGCTGCTGGTGCGCCGTTTGTGGTCGTGGAAAACGAAAACCGCGCACGTGAGATTTCCGAGTTCCGCCAGCGCAAGCTGAAGGAACATCAGGTGGCCGGGCAGGTTGCGGCCCGTGGCACGCTTGACCAGATGCTGGCCCGTATTCAGGCCGGTGTGCAGAAGGAAGTCTCCGTCCTGATCAAGGCGGATGTGCAGGGTTCGGCCGAAGCGCTGCAAACCACGGTGCTCAAGCTGGCTAACGAAGAAGTGGGCGTGCGCGTTCTCAACGCCTCGGTTGGCCAGATCACGGAAAGTGATGTGCAGCTTGCCAAGGCGTCGGATGCGGTCATTATTGCCTTTAACGTGCGTGCAACCTCTCAGGCGCGGCTTCTGGCCCAGCGTGAAGGGGTGGACATCCACTACTATTCCATCATCTATCAGGTGGCGGACGACGTGGAACTGCTCGTACGTGGCAAGATGGCGCCCAAGCATCGTGAAAAGTTCCTTGGCTATGCCGAAATCCGCAAGGTTTTCGAAATCAGCAAGGTTGGCAAGGTGGCCGGTTGCTTCGTGACCGATGGCGTTGTCAAACGTGGCTGTGGCGTACGTCTGCTGCGTGATGGCGTGGTGATCCATGAAGGGGATTTGAGCCAGCTCAAGCGCTTCAAGGACGACCAGAAGGAAGTGACCAAGGGTTACGAATGTGGTCTTTCCTTTGCAGGCTATAACGATCTGCGCGAAGGCGATGTGGTGGAATGCTTTGAAAGCGAGTTAATTCCAGCATGAGTCGTCGCCACGGATCAGGCAGTAAAACAGGGGGACCGGCAGACTATCTTGCCGGTTTTTCCTCATCTGGAGGCCCATCGCAGCGGCAGTTGCGGGTAGGCGAAGAAGTGCGGCGCGTTCTGGCTGAGCTGTTTGCGCGCACCACTTTTCGCGACCCGGACCTGTCCGATGTTGCCATTACCGTGACCGAAGTCCGGCTTGCGCCAGACTTCAAGCATGCCACTGTTTTTGTCACACGGCTGGGGCGCAGCGATGTTGCGGCCCTTCTGCCCGGGCTTAAGCGGGTGGCCCCGTGGCTGCGCACCCAGCTTGCTCACAAGCTGAGCATACGCACGGTGCCCGAACTGCACTTTCAGCCCGATACGGCGCTGGATACGGCCATGCATGTGGATTCGCTCCTGCGCCTGCCAGAAGTCCAGCGTGACCTTGGCAAAGCAGGCAACGACCAGCCGGATGAAGATTAAGGTCTGGCTGGCAGCCTGTCATGGCAAAGAGCTTTTAAAAAACCTGCCAGGGAAAACTCTGGCAGGTTTTTTTTGAGCCTGAGCCTGAGCCTGAGCCTGAGCCTTACCCGCCCGTCTGTGCTTTTTCCTGCTGAACAACGGGGCGGATGGCAAAATTGCTTTGAATGCGCACAACACCGGGCATGCGGGATAATTCTTCCTTATGGATGCGCTCGTAATCTTGCATGTCGCGCGCTTCCACCCGGAGCAGGTAGTCGGCGTCTCCCGTCATCAGGTAGCATTCCTTTACGTCGGGGCATTCGCGGATGCGGCTTTCAAAGCGGCGGAGGCATTCTTCTGTCTGGCGTTCGAGTGTGATCTGCACAATCACCGTGGCGACAGGGGGTGCGTTGCGGCGGGCGATAATGGCCTGATACCCGCGTATAACCCCTTCTTTTTCCAGCATTTTTACCCGCCGCAGGCAGGCCGAGGGGGAAAGCCCTATACGCTCGGCCAGTTCGGCGTTGCTCAGGCGGCCATCATGGCGCAGGTGGCGGAGAATGGCCTCGTTAATGCGGTCTGGCATGATCTGTCTTTTGTGGTTTTTTGGCGCAATATTATGCAAAAATAAAAAGCAAACGCCCCGATCATGCACCACAATGGCAGGATATGCCATAAAGAGTGGGGTAAAATTCTGATACCGTAACAGAACGGATAGATGTCGTGACCCAAGCTCCCACCCCCACGCACGCTGGCTGGCCCGCACAACGCGCCGGAGCGGTGCTGAGCATCAATCTGGATGCGGTAGCCCATAATTACCGTCTGCTTCAGGCCCGTGTGCCCAACGCGGTCTGTGCGGCTGTGGTCAAGGCCGACGCCTATGGGCTGGGAGCGGCACAGGTTGCCCCCGCGCTGGCGCAGGCCGGGGCCACGCAGTTTTTTGTTGCTCATGTGGACGAGGGGCTGGCCCTGCGCCCGCATGTGGGGGCGCAGGCGGGCATTACCGTCCTGCACGGCCCCCGGCCTGATGCGGTGGAAGCCTGTCTGGCGCATGGGCTGCGCCCGGTGCTAAACAGTGTGGAGCAGATTGGCTGGGTCCGTGCGGTGGCGCAGGCGCAGCAGCGGCGCGTGGGTGTTGTACTGCAACTGGACACGGGCATGTCCCGCTTTGGCCTGTCCGCGCAGGACGTGGCGGATATTGCCGCCAACCCCGCCGTGCTGGACGGGCTGGACGTGCAACTGGTCATGAGCCATCTGGCCTGTGCGGATGAGCGGGCGAACCCTGCCAACGCGGAGCAGGCGGCCCGTCTTGTGGCCTATGCCGCCCGGTTGCCGGTTTCTGCCCCGCTCAGCCTTGCCGCATCCTCCGGGGTATTTCTGGGACCGGATTACCATTTTGGCCTCGTGCGCCCCGGTGCCGCACTGTATGGCGTGGCTCCCCAGCCGGGCGAGCCGAACCCCCTGCGCCCGGTTGTGGGGCTGAAGGCCCATGTATTGCAGACCCGTGCCCTCAGCAAAGGGGACCGGGTCGGTTACGGGCTGACATGGCGGGCTGAAGGGCCATGCCGTGTGGCGACCATTGCCGTAGGCTATGCGGATGGTTTTGTACGCGCCCGCGCTAATGGCCTTGTGTGGTTCGGGGGGCGGCCCCTGCCCATACTGGGCCGTATTTCCATGGATTCCATGACCGTGGATATTTCCGCCATTCCGCCGGGCCAGCTTGAGGCCGATGGCATGGTGGAACTGCTGAGCGACACATACGGCGTGGACGACGTTGCCCGCGCTGAAGGGACGATCGGCTACGAAGTCCTGACATCGCTCGGGCATCGCTATCATCGCAATTATATACGGACTGCCTGAGGGCAGAGCAGCAGGGAAAGAGTGAGATCATGAAGGTTCTTGTTCTGGGTAGTGGTGTTGTGGGTGTCACAACCGCCTGGTATCTGGCGCAGGCAGGGCATGAGGTCACGGTTGTGGACCGCCAGCCCGGTGCCGGGCTGGAAACCAGCTTTGCCAATGCGGGGCAGGTGTCTCCCGGTTATTCCTCCCCCTGGGCGGGGCCGGGTATTCCGCTCAAGGCGGCCAAATGGCTGTTCATGAAGTACAGCCCCTTTGTGTTCTGGCCCATGCCCGACCCGCATCTGTGGAAGTGGCTGGTGCAGATGCTCGAAAACTGCAACACCCCCGCCTATGACCGCAACAAGGGCCGTATGCTGCGTCTGGCCGAATACAGCCGCGATGTCATGTGCGATCTGCGGCGCGAAACCGGCATTACCTATGATGACCGCCAGCAGGGTACCTTGCAGGTCTTTCGTACCCAAAAGCAGATGGACGGCATTGCGCAGGATATTGCTGTGCTCCGGCAGTACAACGTACCGTTTGAGGAACTGAATACCGCCCAGTGCGTACAGGCCGAGCCGGGTCTTGCGCCTTCGGCTGGCAAAATCGTGGGTGGCCTGCGCCTGCCGGGGGACGAGACGGGCGATGCCTTCAAGTTCTCCCAGCGTCTGGCGGAAATGGCGGCAGCCGCGGGTGTGACCTTCCTGTATAACACCGATATTCGCGCAATCCGGAGCGAGAGCGGGCGGGTCAGCGGGGTGGAAACATCACGCGGGGTACTGAACGCTGAGAGCTATGTGCTGGCACTTGGCAGCTTTTCCCCCGCTCTTGTGCGACCTCTGGGGCTGGACCTGCCGATTTACCCGGTCAAGGGCTACTCCCTGACGGCGGATATTACCGATGCGGCGCGCGCCCCGGTTTCCACCATTATGGATGAAACCTTCAAAATCGGCATTACCCGTCTGGGAGACCGTGTGCGCATTGGCGGCACGGCGGAACTGGCTGGTTTTAGCACCCGCCTGCGTGCGCCACGGCGGGCCACGCTGGAACATTCGGTAACAGACCTGTTCCCCAACTGCTGTAACGTGCCCGCGGCCCAGTTCTGGACCGGCCTGCGCCCCATGACACCGGATGGCACCCCCATTATCGGCCGCACGGGGCTGGACAACCTGTACACCAATACGGGCCACGGCACGCTGGGCTGGACCATGGCCTGCGGGTCCGCCCGCGTGCTGGCGGATATTATGTCCAACCGCAAGCCAGATATTGCCTATGAGGACCTGAACCTGTTCCGCTACCGGCCCTGAGCCTGAGCCTGAGCCTGAGCCTGAGCCTATAGCGGCCCTTGCGGCGCAGGCTTAAGGGCCGGGTGTTTTCGTCCCCTTCCCATGTCCCGGTCGGGGTGTTGCTCGGGTGTTCAGGTGTGTGCGGGTGGAGACAGGTGAGCTTTTGCCGCACCATAAATATGGTAGAGCGAGCTTGCTGGCATGTGGTCCACCGCTGGTGTGCCGTCCGGCCCCATGCGGTCGATCCAGCCGCCGTGCAGGTGTGCGGGAGCAAAATCTGTAAAAAACAAGCGGGTCAGGTCAGTCTGCAGCCGGTTGTCTTCCGCAGTGCCGGCTCTTTCTGCCTGCCTGCATGCCAGCAGGCGGAGCAGCTCGGTCTGGGGCCAGATGCGGGTGCCGGTCTGGGTGAGCGTGCCGTCATCCATCATGCCGTCCCGCACAAGCTGGTGGGTTACACCGTGCCGCCTGCCGGACTGGTAAAGATGTTCGGCCACATGGCGGAGTGCTGGTACGGCCTTATCGGTGGGGTTGAGGCGCGTATAGGCGCCAAGCAGCCATGCCCACTCAAACAGGTGCCCCGGTTCCACCGGGTTCTGGCCGTATGCGTGGCAGGGTGTCCAGTCGGGGCCAAAAAATTCCAGCAGCAGGCCCGAACGCGGGCTGATAAAGCGCTCGCGCGCCAAAGCGACCAGAGACTGCGCGCGGTCGAGGTAAAACTGGTCCGCCGTGGCCTCAAAAAGCGCGAGATACGCTTCCAGCAGGTGCATGTGCGGATTCTGGCGGCGGGTGGCATCTGCTGCGGGCACGGCATCGGCAAAACCGCCGTGGGGGGCATGGAAAATGCTTTCCACCTCCAGCACGGTTTTGTGCGCAATCGCAAGCAGTGCGGGCTCTCCGCTCAGGCGGTAGGCCCATGCGTAGGCAAACAGGATGAAGGCGTGGGCATACAGGTCGCGCACGGTGCTGGAAGGGCGGCCATCTGGCCCGATGGCAAACACCCAGCCCGGCTGGCCATCGGCCTGCCAGTAGCGGGCCTGCACTGTGGCCAGAGCGTGCAGGGCATTGTCTGCCGCGTTAAAAACACCATCCAGCCGGGCCTGACAGAAGGTGGCAATCTGGCGGGCCTGTACCATAAGGCGCAGATGGAGCAGGGGCAGTGGTGTGGCATCAAACGCCAGCCGCTCGTGGTACAGGTGGCGGGTGGGGTCGTAGCCTGCGCTGCTCCATAAGGGGAGCGCCTTATGGGCCAGCCACGCGGCCCATGGCGGTGTGCCGGGCTGCGCCGTATGGTCAGACATTGGAAGACCTGGTGTGCGGCGCGTTCATTTTCCTGACCAGATTGCTGGTTGAACAGCCCGCGACCAGCGAGACCAGTTCCACCCGCCCCCCGGCCGCCTTGACCACATCGGCCCCGACCACGGTATCCTCTGTGTAATCCGCCCCTTTAACCAGCACATCGGGCTGGAGGGCGGTAATCAGCTCCAGTGGGGTATCTTCTTCAAAAATGACCACCATATCCACATCGCGCAGGGCGCGGATCACTGTGGCGCGCGCCATTTCGTCCTGCACGGGGCGGGTTGGGCCCTTGAGCCTGCGGACGGAGGCATCGCTGTTAATGGCCACCACCAGCTTGTCCCCCAGTTGTGCTGCAGCATGAAGGAGGGAGACATGTCCCGGATGCAGCAGGTCAAAACAGCCATTGGTGAACACAACGCTGGCCCCGTGCTGGTGCCACCGGCGCATGACCGCACAGGCCTGTGGCCATGTGGCGATCAGCCCCGTATCGGGGTTGTCTTCCTTGAGCTCCTCGGCCAGTTCGGCGCGGGTAACGGCGGCAGTACCCAGCTTGCTGACGGCAATGGAGGCCGCCACGGTGGCAATGACAATGGCGGTATCCAGATCCTGCCCGGCGGAGAGCACGCTGCCAATGGTGGCGACCACCGCATCCCCAGCACCCGAGACATCATACACCTCGGATTTGCGGGCGACCTGATGGCGGATATGCCCGTTGCGCTGCCACAGGGTCATGCCCTCTTCGGAACGGGTGATCAGCACATCACCGCCGAACTGGGCGGAGGCTGCCTGAGCCGCGTGCTCCACCTCTGCGTTCGTGTGCAGGGGCAGGCCGGTGGCCACGGCCATTTCCGCCCGGTTGGGGGTTATCAGGCTGGCGCCACGGTATGCGGCAAAGGTCTTGCGCTTGGGGTCCACAATAACGGGAATGTTTCTGGTCCGTGCATGCCCGATAACCGCCTGTAGCACCGGCTCGGACAGAACACCCTTGGCGTAATCCGAGCAGATCAGCACGTCTGCCGCATCCAGTGCGGCAATGCAGTGCGCGATCAGGCTGTTCCGGGTGGCGGGGGAAAAGTCGATAATGGTTTCATCATCAATACGCACGATCTGCTGGTGCCCGCTGACAACCCGCATTTTGGAAATGGTTGCCCAGCCCGGTTCAGCCACAAGGCCGTGCACATCTATGCCGGGCCATGCGGCAAGGGCGCTGCGCAGGGTCTGGGCGTTTTCATCCTGCCCGACAACGCCAATCAGGCTGACCGTGCAGCCCAGTGCCGCGGCATTGACGGCCACATTGGCCGCCCCGCCGGGTACGGCACTCTGGCAGGCCTTGCGCAGCACCGGCACGGGGGCCTCGGGCGAGATCCGCTCCACCGTGCCAAAAACATACTGGTCCAGCAGCAGGTCGCCGATAACAACAAGCCGTCCGAATTCAAAATTTTCAATCATGGATGCTCATGCTCGCGGGGGCGGGGGCGGGGGGGCTGGCGGTCATGGTGTGTGGTCTGGCTGGGTGCGTAGCAGGTGGTGCACATAGTCGGCCACGCCGTTTGCCACATTGTCCAGTGCTACGGTGCACCCGGTGGCGCGCAGGGCGCGCATGTCCGCCTGTGTATGGCACTGGTAGCGGCCACGCAGCGTATCGGGGAAGGGGACGTATTCCAGTATGCCGGTGCGCACCATTTCGGCCCGGTCCAGCGGAGGCAGGCGGCGTGCGGCGCGCACGGTGTTTACAACTGTTGTGGCGACATCATTAAACGGCTGGGCCCTGCCTGTGCCCAGATTGAACACGCCGCTATGTCCGGGGTTGTCAAAGAACCAGAGCTTGGTGGCTACCAGATCCTTGACCGCAATAAAATCGCGCATCTGCTCGCCCGGCTGGTACGGCCCGTATTCCCCAAACAGGCGGACGCGCCCTTCGGCCATGAACTGGTTGAAATTGTGGAACGCCACGGAGGCCATGCCGCCCTTGTGCTGCTCGCGCGGCCCATACACGTTAAAGTAACGGAAACCCGCAACCTGCGTGGTCAACCCGGGCAGGGCGCGCCTGACCACCTGATCAAACAGCAGTTTGGAATAGCCATAGACGTTGAGCGGCTTTTCGTTGGCGGGGGCTTCGGTAAAGGTGGTGGACGCGCCATAGGTGGCAGCGCTGGAGGCGTAGAGCAGGCGGGTGCCCGTGGTCTGGCAGTAGGCCAGCAGTTTTTTGCTGGGTTCGTAATTGCTGGCCATCACGTAGCGGCCATTGCGCTCGGTGGTGGAGGAGCAGGCCCCTTCATGAAAAATCGTGTCTATTGGCCCGTAATGGCCTGCATTCAGGGCATCGTAGAACGTGTCCTTGTCCACGTAGTCGCTGATCGCAAGGTCGGCCAGATTAAGCGCCTTGTCGCCGTTGGTCAGGTTGTCCACGGCAATAATGTTGGTCAGCCCGCGCTGGTTAAGGGCATGGATGATGTTGCTGCCAATAAACCCGGCACCCCCGGTTACAATAAGACGTCTGGCCATATCAGCACGGCACCATGTGCTCGGGGGGAAGAACGGTTACGGTCATAGGCGCCAGCTCTGTGTTCTGTGTCTTTGCACGGTGGTTCAAAACAGCGGACGCGCCCTTGGGGCTTCCAGCCTGAGCCGATACTAATTGCACAGGCATGAACAGGCAAATACAACCCCGCCTCCCACCGGGGGCGGGTGTGTTGGGGCCTGTTCGGGTGGCGGTCAGTCGCTGCCGAACAGGTCGCGGGTGAACACGCGGTCCTTTACATCAGCCAGTTCGGGGTGGTGGCGGTTGCTGACAATAATGGAAGACACAGCCTTGAACTCATCCAGATTGCGCAGCACGCGCGAGCCAAAGAACTGCTCTTCCGCCATGGCGGGTTCATAGACCACAATCTCGATCCCTTTGGCCTTGAGCCGCTTCATGATCCCCTGAATGGAACTTTGCCGGAAGTTATCGGATGCCGTTTTCATGGCCAGCCGGTAAATGCCGACCACCTTGGGCTGCATGGCCAGAATCTGGTCGGCCAGAAAATCCTTGCGGGTGCGGTTGGCGTCCACAATGGCGCGGATCAGGTTCTGGGGGACCTGCATGTAGTTGGCCAGAAGCTGTTTGGTGTCTTTGGGCAGGCAGTAGCCGCCATAGCCGAAGGAGGGGTTGTTGTAATGCTGGCCTATGCGCGGGTCGAGGCAGACACCCTCTATAATCTGGCGGGTATCCAGCCCACGGGCCAGTGCGTAGCTGTCCAGCTCGTTAAAAAAGGCCACGCGCATGGCAAGGTAGGTGTTGGCAAACAGCTTTATGGCCTCGGCCTCCGTGGCTTCGGTAAAAAGCAGGGGCACGTCTTTTTTGATCGCCCCTTCAAGCATAAGGGCGGCAAAGCGTTCGGCGCGGGCGCTGCGCTCACCCACAATAATGCGCGACGGGTGGAGGTTGTCATACAGCGCGCGGCCTTCGCGCAGGAACTCGGGGGAAAAGATGACCTGCTCGGTGTTCAGCTCCGCGCGGACCTGGTCCACAAACCCGACCGGAATGGTGGATTTGATCACAATGGTCGCCTCGGGGTTGAGCGCGCTCACACGGGCAATCACATCCGTTACGGAGGATGTGTCAAAGTAGTTTTCCTGCGCATCATAATTGGTCGGGGTGGCTATGATGACAAAGCTGGCATCATGGCAGGCAGCGGTCAGGTCTGTTGTGGCACTCAGGTGGAGTGGCCTGTTGTGCAGGTAGTCCTCGATCTCGGTATCAATAATGGGGGAGACCCGGTTATTCACCTTGTGGACCCGCCCGGCATCCACATCCACGGCCATTACGTCATGGTGCTGGGCCAGCAGAATGGCGTTGGACAGGCCAACATACCCAAGACCGACAACTGCAATTTTCATGGTGTTCTTTCCCCCACACCCTGCGTGATCGGGGCGTATTGTCCCGGTGCGTCAGGGCGTTGCAATACATGAGCGGCCAAAATCCGTCACGCTGTTTTGCAGGATGTGGCGTAGCGGCATGCGCCGGTGGGGAGCATGGACGTAGGGGCAGGGGCCGCCCTAGTGAGCCTGCACGCGCAGGCGGAATGTTGCCGGGCGTGGGGGGATGACGGTTTTTTTGGAAATAACCAGATACTCGTGCGGGTACCGGCCCAGTCTGATGGCGCGCATATGGGCCTTAAGAGCCAGCAGGGCTTCAAACGAGTGGGGGTGATAGTCGGCTATTGTGTCTTCACGCCCCACAATCAGGGTGGAATCCGCAAAGGTGATCAGCAGGCAGTGCCGGGTGTTTTGCAGGAAAAGGTGGTTTTTCCCCTGGGCAAAATATCCGCTCAGGTGTTCGCGGGTTTTGGCAAACAGGTAATAGGCGGGTTTGTAAAAGGTTCTTCCCTCTTTTTCTTCCGTGGTCATGATCAGGAATGAGTAGCTTTGCGCGGGCGGGGGAACAAGCACATGGCTGGTGGCAAGGCCACGCAGGCCATATTCCAGCCGGGACACCAGAACATCCAGAAGTTCATAAACAAATCGGAATATATTATAGTGGTATGTCATGTCTGTCATGGCGGCATCGGATGCGGAGCGGGAATGATGAAGCGGGAATGATTACGTATCTCCTTATATCTTTATATCCTTAACAGGTAGTGCTGCGCACGCTGTTGTTCCGCATGTTTGTGGGGCGGTCAGGGCTGGGCAGGCATGCTGTATGGGCGGTGGCCGGGCATGCCTCCTTTGGGGCACACAGAAAACGCGAATATTTTCTGAAATTCGGCAGATTTCGGGGTGCTGCCTCCCGCCCCGCTCTGGCGGGGGTTGGGGCATGGCCCCTATATTCAACGCCCGTCCGGGTGCAGCGCGGCGCACCGGCCCGGATAGAAAACAGCCCGCTGCGGCAGCGGCGCTGGTGTGAACAGATGAGGAATGCAAGGCTTATGGTACTGAGGCGCTTTTTTGCACATGGCAAGACAAAAACCAGCCTGCCCGCACAGGGGCAACGCCAGAGGAACGGTCGGGTTTGTCTGTCCTTGCTCATGCTCTGTAGCGCTTGGACCGGCCTTGCAGCAGGTCGTGGCGCGCAGGCGGCGGCGACATCCTCCATCGTGGCGCGGCCAGCCCCCAGCCCCTTCCACCCTGACCAGACGGACAGGGCTTTTCTGGCGGATCTGGAGCACCGGACCTTCCTGTGGTTCTGGGATTCGGCAGACCCGGCAACCGGGCTGGTGCCCGACCGCTACCCATCGGACCAGACCCAGTCCAGTGTTGCGTCCATTGGTTTTGCGCTGACCGCCTACGGCATTGGTGCGGACCGGGGTTACATCAACCGCCAGCAGGCCGTGGACCGGACCCTGACAACCCTGCGCTACCTGTGGAAGCTCCCCCAGAACGACAGCCCGGACAAAGCCGCGGGCTTCCATGGCTTTTTCTACCATTTTCTCAAGCGCGAGAACGGACTGCGCCTTAACCCGGACATTGAACTGTCGAGCATAGATACGGCCCTGCTCATGCAGGGTGTGCTGTTTACGACCAGTTACTACACCCATGATTCCGACGCCGAGGCCGAAATCCGTGACCTTGCCGCCAAGCTGTTCAACCGTGTGGACTGGCGCTGGCTGCTGCGTCCGGATAACCGGCTGAGCATGGGCTGGTCGCCCGAGCATGGTTTTTTACCCAATTACTGGGAAGGGTATAACGAGGGCATGATGCTGTATGTGTTGGGCCTTGGCTCGACTACGCATCAGCTTGACCCGTCATCATGGCAGGCATGGATTTCCACCAACAAGAGCCGTTGGGGCGAATCCTATGGCCAGACCTTCCTCAACTTCGCGCCCCTGTTCGGCCACCAGTACACCCATGCCTGGATCGACTTCCGGGGTATCAAGGATGACTGGAGCCGTTCAGCCGGGATTGATTATTTTGAAAACAGCCGCCGCGCCGTGTACGCCCAGCAGGGTTATGCCATGCAAAACCCCGGTAAATGGCAGGATTACGGACCAAATATCTGGGGTCTGACAGCAAGTGACGGCCCGGCGGAGACCACAAAGGTGGAAAACGGCCAGCCGCGCAAGTTCATGGCCTATACCGCCCGTGGCGTGGGGCGGGACTATACGCTTGATGACGGTACACTGGCCCCGACAGCGGCTGGCGGGTCCGTGGCATTTGCGCCGGAGCTGGCCATTCCCGCCCTGCGCACCATGCGCGACAAATACGGGGACCGCATTTACAGCACCTACGGCTTTGTGGATGCCTTCAACCCCAGCTACCACGATGGCAAACAGGCCTACTGGGCGGATGATACCTATCTTGGCATCGATCAGGGGCCCATTCTGCTGATGGTGGAAAACTGGCGGGATGGCATGGTGTGGAACACCATGAAGGATAATCCCATCATCTGCCGTGGCCTGCTGCGCGCGGGCTTCAGGGGTGGCTGGCTAGCTACCCGCCACGGCATTGTGGACCATGATGACGCCGTGCGGCTCAGGCAGCAGCAGGCGCAGCAGCAGACCCATGCGGGGTGACTTTTAAAGAGTCTCCCTACCAGTAGGAGTAGGGTCGCCAGCGGAACCGGGAGAGAAAAGTGAGGCTTTTCTCTCCCGGCCTCTGTGCCGTCAGCCCTGATAGGATGCGATCTCGATCAGGTTTTCATCCGGATCGTGGCAGTAAACCGAGGTAATGGGGCCAATGGCGCCAAGGCGGGCAATGGGGCCATCCACAATGGTAATGCCGCAGTTCTTCAGGTGCTCCACTACATCGTCACTGGTAATGGCGGTAATAAAGCACAGGTCATTACCACCGGGCAGGGCGTGGGTTGCGGTGTCCCAGCCTGTGGCGTCGTGTGGGCGGAGGTTAAGCTTCTGCCCGCCAAAGCGCAGGGCGGTGCGGTTGTTGCGCCCGTATTCTTCCCGCTCCATGCCAAGCACACGCTGGTACCATGATGCGGAAATTTCGACGTCGCGCACGGTCAGGACAACATGATCCAGACGATCGACTGTAAAGCGCATGAAAACCACACAGCTCCTCTTCTGTCTGCCCCGCCATGGTGTGGCGGCGGGGCAGCCCCGGTGGGGGGTTACAGCTCAGCGTAGAAGTCGTTGCCTTTATCATCAATAACAATAAAGGCGGGAAAATCCTCGACCTCGATCTTCCATACCGCTTCCATGCCCAGTTCAGGGTATTCCAGCACCTCTACCTTGCGGATGCAGTCCTTGGCCAGCCGGGCGGCGGGGCCACCAACGGAGCCGAGGTAGAAGCCGCCGTATTGCTGGCATGCATCCCGCACGGCCTTGGAGCGGTTGCCCTTGGCCAGCATAACGTAGGAGCCGCCATTGGCCTGCAACTCGGCCACGTACGAATCCATGCGCCCAGCCGTTGTGGGGCCAAAGGAGCCTGTGGGCATGCCCGCAGGCGTTTTGGCCGGGCCTGCGTAGTAAACGGGGTGGTCTTTCAGGTACTGGGGCAGGCCCTCGCCGCGCTGGAGCCGCTCGCGGAACTTGGCGTGCGCAATATCACGCGCAACAACCACGGTGCCGGTCAGGGCCAGCCGGGTCTTGACCGGGTATTGCGAGAGGGTCTTGCGGATTTCATCCATCGGGCGGTTGAGGTCAATGCGCACGGCTTCGCCCTCAAGGTGTTCGTCCGTGGTTTCGGGCAGGAAGCGCGCGGGGTCGTGTTCAAGCTGTTCCAGAAAGAACCCTTCCGCCGTGACCCGCGCCTTGATCTGCCGGTCGGCGGAGCAGGACACACCAATCCCCACGGGGAGCGAGGCCCCATGCCGGGGCAGGCGCACCACGCGCACGTCGTGGCAGAAATACTTGCCGCCAAACTGCGCGCCAATGCCCAGCTTGCGGGTAAGCTCAAGCACCTTCTGCTCCATCTCCAGATCACGGAAGGCATGGCCCGTCATGTCGCCCTTGGTGGGCAGGGCGTCATACCAGTGGGTGGAGGCCAGTTTTACGGTCTTGAGCGTCTGCTCGGCGGACATGCCGCCAATAACAATGGCAAGGTGGTAGGGCGGGCAGGCGGAGGTGCCCAGCGTGCGTACCTTTGTATCCAGCCAGTCCAGCAACTGCTGCTCGGACCCCAGCAGGGCGCGTGTTTCCTGAAACAGAAAGGTCTTGTTGGCCGAGCCGCCGCCCTTGGCCACAAACATCAGGTCCATCTGCTCGTCATGCACGCCGGCGGGGCTGGCGAAGATGTCGCACTGTACGGGCAGGTTGGTACCGGTGTTCTTTTCCTCGAACATGGTCAGCGGGGCCATCTGCGAATAGCGCAGGCTGGTGCGGGTGTAGGTTTCGTACACACCGCGGGAAAAGGCGATTTCCTCGTTCCCTTCCACCCAGACGCGCTGGCCTTTTTTGCCAAATACGATGGCGGTCCCGGTGTCCTGGCACATGGGCAGGATACCGCCTGCGGCAATGCTGGCGTTCTTGAGCAGGTCAAGCGCTACAAAGCGGTCATTGTCCGAGGCTTCGGGGTCTTTGAGGATATTGGCCAGTTTCTGCAGGTGCGAGGGGCGCAGGAAATGCGCAACCTCATGGAAGGCGCGGGCTGTCAGCTCGGTCAGCGCCTCGGAGGTCACGTGCAGAACGGTTTTGCCACCGCAATGCGATGTGCTGACACCACCTGCAATATCCACCTTGCGGTATTCTGTTGTGTCCTCCCCCAGAGGGAACAGGGGGGAATAGGTAAATTCTGGCAGTGGGGGGCGGGGGGGCTGGCTGGTCATGGTCGTGTCTCTACTCTCTCCGTCGGCCTGACCCCCGCGCACCGGGGGTTCAGGCTGGTGATGGTCCCTTGCGGCGGAAGGCGTCAAGGCTGACAACCTGAGAGGAGGAGTCGCCCTGTGCTTCCGCGTGTTCTCCGGCATCGGCCGGCATATGGTCTGTGGGTGCGGGCTCCTCGTCTTCCATCACCTCAAAATGCAGGTTGAAGTGGATGGAGGGGTCCGCAAACCCGGTAATCGCCCGGACGGGAATGACCAGAATGGACCCAACACCCCCAAAGGACAGACCAACGGACACAATACCGGCATCGCGGTCCACGTTGAGGTCCCAGAACTGGTGTTGGAGCACAATGGTCATCTCGTGCGGGTACTGGGCACGGAGCCGATCAGGAATTTGCACGCCAGACAGGTCCGTGCGGAAAGTCAGATAGAAATGGTGCTCGCCTGCAAGCCCCTCGCGGCTCACATGTTCGAGCGCTTTGAGCATGACGTCCCTGTAAGCCTCTTCCAGCCACTGGTCGTAGGGCAGCAGGCTGGGGGGGAGGGAGCCGTCATTTCCCGGAGTATTGTTGTGGTCATCAGCCATGCTTGGTCTCCTTGCTCCAGCCGGTTGGAGGCGGCTGGCCATACATATCACTCTAGCGTCAGCCATGCGCGAAAGGTGCGGCCAGTGCAAGCGCCAAGGGTCGCCTGTGGACATGCCACAGGGTACGGGCCGGCCGGCCCGCTACAGCAGATACAGGCCATGCGCTCAGGGCATGACATAGCATCGTAGGGGAAAATGGCATGAAGTGGGAGGGCTTCTGTTGCCCGGTGCCCTCCCGAACCGCGCTTATTGCTTATGCAGCAACAGCGAGCACCTCAGTGTTATCATTGGCACTTGTAAAATTAGCCCGATAACGGTGGTACAATGCCGGGCAAAAAAGATGTCTTTACTGCGCGTGTCGAGCCTGTTTCGTCCCCATCTGTCCGGGTCTTGCGATCCGGATTTATGGTGGAGACGCCGGGTACCGCCCCCGGGTCCACTACGCCTATGCCACATCCCGTTTATTGCCATAGCCGCAAGAAATCTTCCGGCACCCCACACATAGGAACTTGGCATCCAAAATGCAAGCGCCTGCTGGTGTTTCTGACTTTCCCGTGTGGGGGAATGCCTGCTACAACCGCGCGCATACACGCGGGTCTACCGTGTGCGCTGTCTGTTTTTTTCTAGCATGGTGGAGATCCTGCGCATGTCACTGACCGAAGCACAACGTGCCGAAATTGCGGCCCACGGGCAGGAAACATTCTCCACCCGCCGCCCGACCGTGGCAGCGCTTGAAGCCATGCTGTACGCGCCGCAGGAAGTGCTCGACCACGGCTTTCTGCGTGTGATCGACTATATGGGGGATGATGCGGCCATTGTGCAGGCGGCCCGTGTTTCCTACGGCCGGGGCACGCGCAAGGTATCGGAAGATGCCGGGCTGATCCGCTACCTGATGCGGCACCGCCATTCCTCCCCGTTTGAAATGTGCGAGATCAAGTTCCACGTCAAACTGCCCATTTTTGTGGCGCGGCAGTGGATTCGCCACCGTATGGCGAGCGTGAACGAGTATTCGGCCCGCTACTCCATTCTGGATAGCGAGTTCTATCTGCCCGACCCCGCGCACATGGCTGCCCAGAGCGAGGTCAACCGTCAGGGCCGGGGCGAGATTCTGGCCCCCGAGGCCGCCGCAGAGGTGCTGGACATCCTGCGTGAGGACGCCATGCGCACCTACCGCGACTACGAGCGCATGCTGGACGGGGAAAACGGCTACGGCCTTGCGCGTGAACTGGGGCGCATCAACCTGACGCTGAACACCTACACACAGTGGTACTGGAAGATCGACCTGCATAACCTCATGCACTTCCTCGCCCTGCGCATCGACCCCCACGCACAGTACGAAATTCGCGTATATGCCGAAGCCATGCTGAAAATCCTGCATGCATGGGTGCCCACCACCGCCGCCGCGTTTGAGGAATACCGGCGCGGGGCGGTGACGTTCTCGGCCTCCATGATGGCGGTTATCCGCCGCATGCTGGCGGGCGAGGTTGTGGAGCAGGCTGGGTCGGGCCTGAGCCGCCGTGAGTGGGATGAAATGATGGCCACCCTGCAAGCCCCCACACCCTGAGCAGGAGCGGGGCGCACTGCTGCCCAACCTCTTTGCATGCGAGCGCCGGGAGGCCTGCCCCTCCGGCGCTCATTTTTTATCAAGACATCTGCGTTAAATCTGGGCGGACTTGATGCCTGTCCTGTCAAACGCCGCAGCGGCGGGCCATAAACAGGGCAGGCGTTCCGGTTTGTATTGCCGTGCGCCATGCCGCCTGCCATGCTCGCCCTATCCGCAGGCCCGGTTCCGGGGGACGGCAGGACCGTAGGATTTCTGGGGAATTATAAGGAGCCTTCATGTCTTGTCCCAACCGGCGTTCTGCCCGCCTTGCCCTGTCCGCCTTTGCCTGTGCGCTCACATTGATGGCAGCGGGCCTGCCAGCCCGGGCCGATACGGCGCGCGAACAGCAGACCAGAGCCTGCAAGGGCGATGCCCTGCGCCTGTGCGCTCTTGCCATTCCCAATGAACAGAAAATTACAGCCTGCATGGAACGTAAAAAAGACAAGCTCAGCCCCGCCTGCCGTGCCTATTTCAAGGACACGCCAGCACCACGGGCCAAGGCCAAAACGTCCCAACCCAAGCGCTAGGTCCAAGACCGGAGCCGGGCATTGGACCAGAGACATCCGGCCCCACACCCGGCCCCACATCTGGCCAGATGTGGGGCCGGGTGTGGGACGGCCCGTTAAGCGGCTGGCCGGGGGGCGTGGTGTGCGCCTGCCGTGCAGGACTTTGGCGTAAAGTGCGGCTTCGTGGCCTGTGCCGGGGGTTTTCCGGCCGTCTGCGGGCCTGATGCCTTGCGGGCGGCTGGCCCGCAAGGTGCAGGGTGTGGTGTCAGGCCTGCAGGGTCCGTATGGCCGTGGCCACGGTGTGGGCAATGGCGCGCCATGCTTTGCCACCTTCGCTCTGGGGTGCGCCAATAACCAGCGGTACACCACTATCCGCGCTGGAGCGGATATCGGCCAGCAGCGGCACTTCCCCCAGAAAAGGAACCCCCATGGCTTCGGCTTCGTGTCGTGCGCCGCCATGGCCGAACAGCTCTGTATTATGCCCGCAGTTGGGGCAGCAGAAGTAGGACATGTTCTCCACCAGCCCCAGTACCGGCACCTTGAGCTTTTCAAACATGGTCACGCCCCGGCGGGCGTCAATCAGGGCGATGTCCTGCGGGGTGGAGACAATAACAGCCCCGCTCAGAGGCACTTTCTGGGTGAGGGAGAGATGGGCATCCCCCGTGCCCGGCGGCAGGTCCACCACCATCACGTCCAGATCGCCCCAGTCCACATCGCTCAGCAACTGGTTGATCGCGCCCATAACCATGGGGCCACGCCAGATCATAGCGGCTTTTTCGTCCACCAGCATGCCAAGGGAGACAGCACGGATACCCCATGCCTGCACGGGTTGCAGGCGGCCTTCCACCACTTCGGGCTTGCCCGTTGTGCCCAGCATGCGGTGCAGGGAGGGGCCATGAATATCGGCATCCAGCAGGCCGGTTTTCAGCCCTTCCATGCCCAGCCCTACAGCAAGGTTGACCGCAGTGGTGGACTTGCCCACCCCGCCCTTGCCCGAGGCCACGGCAATAATGGTTTTAACACCGGGCAGCACGGGGGCGTCGGGCGCTGCGGGGCCGCCAAGCGGGCGGTGCCCACCGGCAGCAGGCTGGGCTGCGG
>NZ_JBFCXX020000075.1:0-278 GCF_040702925.2 Acetobacter fabarum
TCATTGTGTGCTGGGCCTATTCCCCGATTGGCATTCGCATCGGTCTCCAGGCCTACGAACCCGGCCACCTGGCCTTGATTAGATTTCTCATCGCCTCGACGTTTATGGCCGTATTGGCCTCGGTCAAGGGCATCGGCCTGCCTCGAGTGAAGGACCTGCCATTGCTCGCCCTGCTGGGTTTTTTCGCCGTCAGCCTGCATCACATCGCCCTCAACTACGGGCAGCGAGGTGTCAGCGCTGGCGCCGCCAGTGTCCTGGCCCAATCCACACCATTGTTC
>NZ_JBFCXX020000076.1:0-278 GCF_040702925.2 Acetobacter fabarum
TGGACAACTCGATGCCGCCTCCTGAGCTGAGGGATGCGATGCGCCTGTTCAAGGCGGACGCCGAGGCCGCCCAGGTGATTGACCGGATGCAAGGCACAGCAAGTTTGAGAGAGCTGACCCGGCAGCAGGTTTTCGAAAGGATCTATAAGGGCGAGGAACCTGCGGACGGTCGTATCAGGATTTTGCAGCGTGAGTGCCCTGGCCTTAGCGAGGCTGCCGCCCAAGAGGTCATCGCCCACGGAAGCGCTGCCGATCTCGCCCGCTTTGACGCAAGGCGC
>NZ_JBFCXX020000077.1:0-278 GCF_040702925.2 Acetobacter fabarum
GTCCTGCGCTGCAAGGTTGTCAGGTTTTTTGCGGTTTCAGCGTCGGACGAGTCGTCGGCTTCGGCTTTGCTGGACTACTTGCGGGACGAGTCAGAGTGAAATTTCCGGGCAAAGGCTTCGGACGTTTCCTGCGAGTTGCGGCGGTTTGCGTGAACTGGTGGGCGCGGTGGTGCGGGGATAGTCTTTGGTTGTCTCCGCAAGTGTGGAGAAAGGGCGTAGGAGCCCTGATTCCAGAGCAGTGCATAAGCGTCGTTGCCCGATTTGCGGCAGTCTTCGCT
>NZ_JBFCXX020000078.1:0-277 GCF_040702925.2 Acetobacter fabarum
GGGTAGCCGTCAAGGGATCGGTCGAGCATGACCTTGACCAGATCAATCATGTGCACGACAGAAAATGCCAGGTCACGGTTCGAACCGTTCAGTCTATTGGCAGATTCGTGGGCAGTGGCCGCAGCGCAGCGCAGCAGGTCGCAAGCATGGACCAAGGCTTCTTCGCCGCTGATGTTACGGTTCACGTCGAAAAAGCGCTGCTCGGCCTGGGCTGTTGCAACACCTGGTTTCAAGTAGTAATCCAAGGCGCGTTGGGCCGCCGGGCAATCCTGGAACG
>NZ_JBFCXX020000009.1:0-110172 GCF_040702925.2 Acetobacter fabarum
ATTTTGCAACTGTTTCCGGGTTGATCCCGAACTCCTTGCTCAGCGCCGCGAGCGAAGCCTGCGATCGCTGTATTGCTGCTCGCACGGCGTGCGTGGTCGTGGCGCTCCCAGGACGTATCTGCCCCATGAGGCTTCCTTCCACTCACGTGAAAATATCACACCATCAAACTACGGGACTAAACACCTAAGCCCTGCCTCATACAAGCACCCGGCATGTGCGTGCCGCTGTTAAAGCGGCACGCAAGAGGCCTTATCAGGCCTTGGGGGCGTCTTCTTCTTCGTCTTCGTCCCAGTCTTCATCGTCTGCTTCAAAGACCAGTTCTACCGTAATGGTCGCGTCGTCCCCTTCCTGCAGGGCCTTGGCGTCTGCTTCGGCTTCTTCCACCTTTTCGTAGAGCTTGCCTTCGTTAGGGTCTTCCTGCCACTCGTTCCGTGGCTCCCAGAAGGACAGTTCGCCCTCCGCATCTTCACGCTGGATGAGGTAGCCTACGATCACTTCGTCTTGGTCTTGCATGGCGGTATCCTTTTCTGCCTGTTTCCTTCTATGAACCATGTCGCAAAAAAGGGAAGAGGAAAGCGCGACAAACAGTTTGATGAAAATATGACAAGGCAGGATTTTGCGGCCATAAGGCACTAAAATCCACCATTCCACGCCCCGTTCATCTCTTTTTTACGCGCCCTGCCGGGCCACCTGCCATGCCTTGAGCGCACATGCCAGCCGGGTCCATTCCGCCTCGTTGGCGGGCAGGCCAATCCGCAGGCTATGGGAACACCCGGCAAAGCGGCGGGTTACAATGCCGTGGCGGCACAGATGCACCCACAACCCATAGGCATGGGGGGTATCAACCAGCGTGAACAGCGTTGCCTGCCCCCGCCACGCAAGGCCTGCACCATGCAGCATCTCTACCAGCCTTGCATGAGCCAGACGGGCTTTTTGCGCAGCCTGCTGCACCCAGTGCGTATCGGCCAGCGCCTGCGTACCTGCGGCGAGGGCCACAGCTCCGACCGGCCATGAACCCAGCAGGGAGCGTGCCTTTTGTGCCAGTACGGGAGTCGCCAGCAAAAAGCCCAGCCGCACACCCGGCAGACCATAGCTCTTGCCAAACGAACGCAGCACCACAAGGGCCGGGTGCGGCAACAGGGAAGCCACACTATGGGTGGCAAAATCCCCGAAGGCTTCATCCACCACAAGCCAGCTCCCCGCCTTTGCGCACTGCTCCGCCAGAGCCGCAAGGTCCTGCATGTCCAGCAGGCGGCCATCGGGGTTATTGGGGTTGCAGATCACACAGGCCGTTCCCGCCTGTTGCGCGGCTTGGCGAACCTGCTGGACATGCTCCACGCCGCTCCATGGCACACCATTATGCTCCCACGCCTGCCCGTGGCCAGAATAGGTTGGACCCAGCACGCAGGCCCTCCGTGCCCCCAGCAACCGGGGTAGCAGGGCTATAAGGCTCTGGCTGCCGGCCCCGGTTACCACCATGTCGGGTGTTGGCACGCCGTAGGCACGGGCGGCAACCTGTTGCAAAGCCTGTTCCTCCCCTTCTTCGGGCAGGCGTTGCAGGGTTTTCGGGTCTGGCCAGACCAGCGGGTATGCAACAGGGTTAATCCCTGTGGAGAGGTCTATAAAAGGCTCCGGCGCACCCACAAAATGCCGCATGACAGCCTGAACCTGCCCGCCATGGCTGGGCACCGGCAGTTCTGCTGCATCCGTTGTGGAGGACAAACCGTTAGGCGGTGCTGCGTGGTGCATGGTAGCGTCCGTGATCTTTTGTGCCAGCCTAGTGTTCATAGCCACCCCCATGCTGTTCTTCCCCCTCTCCATCACCCTGCCCGTTGCAGCCCTTGCCGCTGGCATGGAAGCCGCCTGGGGTTACCCGGCCCCCCTGCTGAACATGATCGGCCACCCCGTTATGTGGATTGGCGCACTGATCGACCGGCTCGAGCATGTGCTGAACAGGATGAACACATCCGAGCGCACACGGCGGTTATCAGGGTTTGTGGCACTGGCCCTGATTATTACCATACCCGTTACCCTTACGGCCGGCCTGCTTGGGGTGGGTTATACTCTTTTACCCGCCCCTGTCATGCTGCTTGTGCAGGCAGGGCTGGCCAGCACGCTTGTGGCACAGCGCTCGCTATGGGTGCATGTGCAGGCTGTGGGCACGGCCCTGCGCCACAATGGCCTGTCTGCTGGCCGCAAAACCGTAAGCATGATTGTAGGGCGTGACACCAGCGCACTGGATGAGGCCGCAGTTGTGCGCGCGGCACTGGAAAGTCTGGCCGAAAATTTTTCGGACGGGATTGTGGCCCCATTGTTCTGGACCGCCCTGTTTGGCCTGCCGGGCACGGTTTTTTACAAATGTGTCAACACGGCCGATAGCATGATCGGCCATCTTAACCCCCGTTACAGAGCCTTTGGCATGGCTGCGGCCAAACTGGACGACCTGATCAACCTGCCAGCCTCCCGCCTGGCTGCGCTGTGCCTGATGCTGGCGGCCCCACGGCAGCAATGGCCCCATATCTGGCGGACCATAAAGCGTGACGCGCCCCGCCACCGCTCCCCCAATGCAGGCTGGCCGGAAGCCGCCATGGCCGCAGCCCTGAACACCCTGCTGGCAGGCCCGCGCTCCTATGGTGGCAAAATGACCAAAGACCCATGGATTGGCAACGGCACATCCGGGGCCGGTGTGGCTGATCTGGAGCGTGGGCTGCGCCTGTACCGGCGTGCGTGCGGCGTGCTTATTGCCGGGTTGCTGTGCGCTGCACTTGGCGGCATGATAGGGGCATGAACGCACCCTCCTTCTCCCCCGCTTTTGCAGCCGAACTTGAGCAGCTTTTTACATGGCGGAGGGATGTGCGCCATTTCCGGACAGACCCGCTCCCCGACCATACCTTGGCACACCTGCTGGAAACCGCCTGTCTGGCCCCCTCCGTGGGGCTGAGCGAGCCGTGGCGCTTTGTAAAGGTGGATAGTCCGACCCGCCGCCATGCGATCCGCGAGAACTTTGCTCACAGCAATGCGCGTGAACTGGCCGGACGAGGCGGGGACGACGCCCAGCGTTACGCATCGCTCAAACTGGCCGGGCTGGACGATGCCCCTCACCATATTGCCGTTTTTTGCGAAACCAACCCCACACAGGGCCGCGGACTGGGCCGCGGCACCATGCCCCAGACCACCACATGGTCCGCGGTTATGGCCATCCATACCTTCTGGCTGGCAGCAACCGCACAAGGCATTGGTGTGGGCTGGGTTTCCATTCTGGACCCCAAAGAGGCCAACAGGGTGCTGGCCATTAACCCGGAATGGCAGTTTCTGGCCTATCTGTGCGTTGGCTATCCGCTGGAACCTGCCAGCTCGCCCGAGCTGGAACGCCGTGGCTGGGAACAGCGCAACCCCGCACGCCGCAAATGGATTGCCCGCTAGCCCGTACAGTGCAGGGCATGCGCCCCTTTGCCATCAAGCAGCGTAAACCGGCAGGCTGGCCAGTGCCAGAAGAGCGTCTATATCCATATGGCGTTCCAGATGATCGGCCAGATGGTCCAGTGCGGCGTCCACCACACCATCATGCATGTCCGGCAGGGTCTGCCCGGCCTGCGCCCATGCCCCCTCTGGTGCAAACGCGGCTCCTCCGGCCCGTTCGAGCAAGGCCAGCCGGGCCGCACGGTGTGTAAACACGCCATGCAGGTATGTTCCCCAGACCCGACCATTCCCCGACACGCACCCTTCGGCCTGCCCGTTCAGCCACAGGAGTGGGGTAGAACCCTCCGGCCTGTGGCTTTGCCCCAGATGCATTTCGTACCCTGCAACGGGCTGACCTCCTTGAGCCAGAAAACCCTTGCCGTATTCAAGCCTTTTATCATCTCCCAGAACAGTATGGATGGGTAATAGCCCAAGCCCCTGCGCCGCGCAGGGCGGGCCTTCCGTGCCGTGCGGGTCGGCAACACTATGGCCCAGCATCTGGTAGCCACCGCAAATACCCATAACCACACCACCTTTTTGCACATGCTCTACAATACGCCCAGCCCAGCCACGCGCGCGCAGGCACGCCAGATCCGCCAGAGTAGCTTTGGAGCCGGGCAGAAGAATAACATCGGCCTGAGGCAGGGCCTCCCCTTCCATAACGGGAATAACCTCGACCCCCGGTTCGGCACAGAGCGGGTCCAGATCATCAAAATTTGCAATCATGGGTAATATGGGCACAACCACGCGCAAGCGGGGTTCTGGTTGCATATCCCCCACTCGGCCCTGCAACCGCCTTGCCCGCAGGGTGTCCATGAGGTCGGCGGCATCCTCGGCGGGCAGGTCATGGACATCAGGCAGGTATGGTACCAACCCAAGCGCCTGCCAGCCGGTTTTTTCAGCAACAAACTGCATACCATCGGCAAACAGGGTCGGGTCGCCACGCATGCGGTTGACCACAAACCCCTTGATCCGCTCGGCATCTTCTGGCTGCAACACAACCTGTGTGCCAACAAGGCTGGCGATCACGCCGCCTCGGTCAATATCCCCCACCAGCACAACAGGCGCCTGCACGGCGCGGGCAAAGCCCATATTGGCAATATCATGCCGCCTCAGATTAACTTCGGAGGCGGACCCTGCTCCCTCAACCAGAACAATATCCGCACTGGCCGCCAGATTTTTAAAACTTTGCAGAACCTGCGGCATAAGCTGCTCTTTGCGGCTCTGATAATGCCGGGCCTCCACCGTATCCACCCGCTGGCCACGCACAACTAGCTGCGACCCGGTCTCGCCCTGTGGTTTCAGCAAAACCGGGTTCATGTCCGCCATGGGCGGCACACCACAGGCTCGGGCCTGTAGGGCCTGTGCCCGCCCGATTTCTCCACCATCCAGTGTAACGGCGGCATTGTTGGACATGTTCTGTGGTTTAAAGGGCAATACCCGCAGCCCCCGCCGCACAAGAGCCCGCGCGAGCCCCGCAACCAGTGTGGATTTGCCAACGCTTGAGCCTGTACCCTGCACCATAAGAACGCGAGCGCTCAAAACTCCACGCCTTCCTGTGCCTTGATCCCGGCTTTGAAGTGGTGCTTGACCAATGTCATTTCCGTGACCAGATCAGCCCCGTCCAGCATGGGCTGTCTGGCGTTACGGCCCGTTACCACAACGTGCTGGCTTTGTGGCCGGGCGTTAATATCCGCCAGAACCTGCTCCATATCCAGATACTCGTAGCGCAGGGCTACATTCAGTTCATCCAGCACCACAAGGGCAACATCCGGCCGGGCCAGCGCCTGCACCGCAACGGCCCATGCGCGTTCGCACGCTGCCACATCCCGCGCGCGGTCCTGTGTTTCCCACGTAAACCCTTCGCCCATGCTGTGCCATTCCACCAGATCACCAAAGCGTTCGAGTGCCCGGCGCTCACCCGTATGCCATGCGCCTTTGATAAACTGCACCACCACCACGCGCCGGTCATAGCCCAGCATGCGTAGCGCAAGCCCAAAGGCTGCCGTGGATTTGCCTTTGCCCGGCCCTGTATTAACCAGCAGCAGACCTTTTTCCCCAATTTTGCTGGCGACCTCCTTATCCTGCACAGCCTTGCGTTTGCGCATTTTTTCCTTATGGCGTTCGGCGTCGTGCTCTGGCGTATTGTGCTGCTCGTTACTCATGGTTTTGGTATTCTCTGTCTGTCAGATACATGTGTACGGCTGGCTCACGCAACAGGGTGCAGAGCCGGACGGGTGGCGGCCTGCTCCACCATAAACAGCCGTGCAAAACCCTGCGGCATGGAGGGGGCCAGCAGTTCCGGCTGCTCCCCCGCCGCCAGTGCGCTGAGAATACGCAGCGGCCCGCCGTGTGAAAGCACACACGCGGCCTCCCCCTTACGGTGCATATCCTGCCAGAAGTCGGTAATACGGTGGCAGAGCGCCAGACCGCTCTCCCCCTCCGGCGGAGCAAAGCTGGATGGGTCCCTGGCCCATTCATCCAGTTGCCTGCGCTCGATATCCTGCCAGCGCAGCCCTTCCCAGCGGCCAAAGTCCAGTTCGGCCAGCCTTGGGTCCACCCGCAGTTCCATACCTGTTACAGATGCCAGACGTTGCGCCATGTCCCGGCAGCGTTGTGCAGGCGAACTATGCAGCACACGGCAGACCGCCCCCTTGGCCAGAACAGAAAGCCCGGACACGATTTTTTCCCATCCCGGACGTAACGCCACATCCTGCCTGCCGTAACAGACACCTTCGGGCAGCAGCACGGGAGCATGCCTTACCAGCAATACAGGAAAAGACTGCATGGCCTGTCTCCTCTTTTCATCTCTGTCCGTTGTTCACACCGACCAGACGGGCCAGACAAACCGGCCCCGACCTGCCCCAGACACTTTGCCGACAAGCCGGACACACCACCACCCCCTTAATTCAGGCGCAAGACATGGTGATCGGCTCTGGCACACTGGCCAGCACATGGAAAAAGGAGCCAGACACAAACCCACGCTGGCCACCACACATCCCCAGTTCCTCACCTATGCCAGAACGCAGGCTGGCCAGTGGGGCATCCTGCCCCCCCTCCAGCACGGTGGCATAATGGAACTCATGCCCGCGCAAACGCGCACCACGCGCACCCAGAACACCATCTGCTACAAGAGTGGCCTCACGGTAACCCAGATTCAATTTGCGTCGCGCAAAAGACGTGCTGTGGCCAAGCAAACCTGCCATGCCATGCCGCACACCCTGTGCATCTTCCAGCCCCTGCCCCAGCACCATAAAGCCCCCACATTCGCCATGCACAGGGCGTGTGCGGGCAAAATGCGCCAACCCGGTAAGGAAAGTGGCAGCCCCCGCCAGCACGCCCGCATGGAGTTCGGGGTAACCACCGGGGAGCCAGCAGGCCGTGCAGGATGGGTCCGGGGCCTCATCCGCCAGAGGGGAAAACGGCACCAGTTCCGCCCCGGCCTGCCGCCAGAACAGGGCCAGATGCCCATACAGGAAGGAAAAAGCCGCATCATCCGCCACGGCGATCCGCTGCCCCGGTGGCGGCAGCACGCCGGTTTGGAGTAGCTCCTCCCCCATTCCACCCTGCAAAGGCCGGGCAGCGGCCAGAATACCGTCCAGATCCAGTTCACGCTCGGCCTTGTCTGCCAGATCGGACAGCCAGCCAGCGAGGTTCCCATGCTCACGCGCCTGCACAAGACCCAGATGCCGCTCTGGCAGGGTTTGCCCCATCTGCCGCATCAATGCGCCATAAACGGGTAGCTGCGCGGCCTGCACGGCCTCGCGCCCCAGCCGCTCATGCCGGGGGGAGGCCACACGGTTGAGCACAACCCCGCTCACCTGCACATGGGGGGACCATTGTGCAAACCCCCAGGCGATTGGTCCCACAGACTGCCCCTGCCCCGACACATCGAGCACAAGCAGAACCGGAATACCAAAATACGCAGCAATATCGGACGGCGCTCCCCGCTGGCCGTCGGGCAGGGATAAGCCATCAAACAGCCCCATGGCTGATTCCACGACCAGAATATCCACGTCCTGACAGGCCGCCTGCATAACGCGGCCCAGCAGGGCATCGGGCATGCACCAGCTATCCAGATTAAGACCCGGACGGCCCGTAATGGCGGCATGAAAAGCCGGGTCTATGTAATCCGGCCCGGTTTTGACCGCCCCAACCCGCAAACCCCGCCTGCCAAACGCTGCCAGCAGGGCCAGTGTAAGCGTTGTCTTACCCCCGCCAGACCGTGGAGCAGCGACCATAATGGCCCGTGTTGTCATACGTTATTCACCCTCATCCAGCACACAGGCCACGCTGTTACCGCGGGGGTGCCACAGACCACGCCGCATGGCCTCCTTGAAGCGCTGGCGCATGGCCTCCCTTGCTGCAGGGTTGGCTTGGCGCAAAAAATCATCACATTCCGCATTCCCCAGCGTTGCGGCAAACACCAGATCAAACTGCGGGTCAAAGCGCTGAGACATGGTGGCGGCAAAACCGTGCAACGCGTCCAGCCCGCGCGCCAGTTCGGCGGCACCGGCATATCCGTGCTGCTGCATGCCTTTTATCCATTGCGGGTTGGCCAGACGGCCCCGCACAATGCGGGCGACCTCATCCGCTGTGCCGCGCAGGCGGGGAGACTGTGGGCGGGAGGTATCTCCGTGCAGAACCGCAGGCGCGCCCCCCGCCATGTGGCTGGCGGCGGCCAGCCCCCCTTCATGCGCGGCAATATCGGGACTTTCCAGCAAGTCGGTTTCGGCATTGTCCTGCACGTGCAGAACAGTTTCCGCCCGCCCCAGTAGGGTGGACAGGGCAGCCTGATCGCGCGTGCCATCCCGCCCGCCACCATACATCCACGAGGAACCTTCCAGCCATGCAGCCCCCAATTCGTCACGATTATGCCATGTGCCGTGGAGCAGATGCTCCTCCACCCCGGTACCGTAACTTCCTGTGGCGGCACCAAAAATACGTGCGGTTGCCCGTTTGCGGGCCTCCCCCTCCAGCCCTCGGGCCTGTGCTGCAAGGGGGTTCCAGCCATCAGGTTCACGCCGGGCGGCTACGGCGCTGACCGCCTGATCGAACAGGGCAATCTGCTCGCCAAAGGCATCCCGGAACAGGCCGGAAATACGGAGTGTGACATCCACTCTGGGCCGGTCCAGTACGGGGAGAGGAATAACCTCAAACCCGCACACATGGCCCGTGCTGGCAGTGCGCTGCACCTCCACCCCCATAAGGCGCAGGGCCAGAGCCAGATCCTCCCCCCCCGTGCGCAGGCTGGCTGAACCCCACATATCCATGACAAGCCTGGTCAGGGGTTCGCCGTGTTCCTGCAGGTGGCGGGTCAGCAGGACCTGCTCCATCCGGGTCGCCAGCACCACCGCGGACGGCGTTGGCAGGGCACGCGGGTCCACGGTAAAAAGGTTGCGCCCGGTTGGCAGCACATCAATACGCCCACGCGTTGGGGCACCGGCTGGCCCGGCCGCCACCGGCTGCCCGGCCAGAGCCGCCAGCAGGGCGTGCATTTCCGCCGTGCCGCACTGCTTTATGCGCTGCGTAACATCGGCCACAAATGTCTGGTCCTCCTGCCGGGCACAGGCTTGTGCAATAGTTTGCACAAGGGCTGTGCAGCGTGGTGCCGTTTTGCCAAAAACATGCAGCCCGTCACGGATTTGCAGGTCCTTGACATCACACAGATACGCATCCAGCCGTGCCAGTGCTTCTGTCTCATCCAACTCCCCGGGTCTGACACCACTTTCAGCCAGAACACCCGTGCGGGTTGCACGTTCCAGAATATCCGCCCGCAGCAGGGCACCACGGCGGGGGTCCAGCCCATCGGCCTCCGCGTATTCATCAATCAGGCGTTCGAGTTCCTGCATTTCGTCCGACAGGCTGGCCTGCATGACCGGAGGCGTCATATGCCCGATGGTTACAGCACCCAGACGCCTGCGGGCAGCAGCGGCCTCCCCCGGATTATTGACAATAAAGGGGTAAATGACCGGCATATCCCCCGTAAGCACCGCAGGTGCGCAGAGCGGGGAAAGAGCCGTTGCCTTGCCCGGCAGCCATTCCAGCGTGCCGTGTGTGCCCAGATGCACCAGTGCATCCAGTTTTTGGCTACGACGTAGCCAGAGGTAAAACGCCACATAAGCATGGCACGGTGGCTGGTCCGGGTCGTGATATGTGGCTTTACGCTCTGCGGTTTTTCCTCGGTCGGGCTGCACGGCAAGGGTTATGGCACCCAGAGCCACGTAACGCAGGTGGAATGCGCCATCCCTTACCGCTGCATCCTGCTCCGGCTGGCCCCATGCGTCCGCAATGGTAGCCATGAAGTCCGGCGGCAGTTCCGCGCTCAGGACTTTATAGTCTGCCAGAGATAAAACGGCCTGCGGGGGGGACTGGGCCATAAGGCGGGCCAGTTCCTGCGCGGTTGGCACCGGCTGATCCCCTACCCGGTACCCCTGCTGCTGCATATGCTCCACAATGTTGTGCAGGCTGGCAAAACCGTCCAGACCAACAGCATGGGCCACATGCGCACTGCCCTGCTCCAGCCCAGCGCCGGGGTAGTCCGAGAGCACAATACCAACCCGTTTTTGCTCTACAGGCGTATGCCGCAACCGCGCCCATGCCATGGCCCGCGCCGCCACCATGGCAATGCCTGCATCATACGCCACACGCTGGGCGGGCAGCCCCGGAGCCGCCTCCTGACGGAAGGAAATGGGAAATGTGGCGATTGTTCCATCAAGTTCTGGCAGAACAACCTGCATGGCAAGGTCCGAGCGCCCCAGCCCGCGAGCACTTTTGGTCCACAAGGCCTGCGTGCAGCCCGGCTGGAGCACCTGCAACACAGGCGCACCCGCCGCATCCAGCGGGGAACTCCCCAGCCCCCCGCGAGCGGAAAAACAGGTGGCGTTCAACACCACATCGGGCTTTGTGCAGCGCAAATGCTCCGCAACGCCCTGCGCAACGCCGTGATCCTTGAGGGATGTCACAAACAGCACCGCCACGGTGCAGCCCTGCCCGGCCAGCACCTCGGCCAGCCGTTCCACCCCCGCCATGTCCGATGCCTGAAGATGCGCTCGGTAAAAAACCAGCGCCGCCGAACAGACCGCCTGCTCCCCGGCTGCCGGATACGTACGGTAAACACCCCATGTGGGCAAAGGCCCGGGCTTTGTGCCGTCATCCTCCCCATATCCGGCAAGGGCTGACATAAGCCGCAGGGCTGCGGCCATGTTATCTGGCCCACCTTGGGCGAAAAAGCCGTTCAGGCGTTGCCGTTGGGCGGCCTGCACACCGTAGGACAGTTCAGCCAGACGGGCATCATCCACCGTACCCTCCGCTGGCTGCCCGGCCCCACCGCACCCGGTATGGCCGGGCAGAAACACGACAGGCACAGCCTGCTCGCGCGCCCACGCGGCCAGTTCCTCCGCCCCGTAACGCCAGTAATCCAGCCCACCCAGCAGACGCACCACCACGCATCTGGCCCCCTGCAGGGTACTTTCCACATACAGGTCGATCGACATGGGGTGCCGCAGGCGGGCCAGACTTGTCACCTGAACGGATGGTAAGCGGGCATGCTCCTGCGTACGCATCTGCTGTGCCGCGTGATGCAACCCCAGCAGATCACTCTCTGTAAAGGACAGAACAACAATATCCGCACCGGGCAGGCCCAGATCTTCGGCTGTATCCTGTTCATCCAGTGTCCGGTTTTCGCGGACCAGAAGGTGCATGCCCGTAAACTCCCTTACGCGGCCAGATAGCCTGCAAGAGCGGCGGCAATGGCCGGAGCGTCCAGCCCTTTCTGGCCGATGACCACAATACGGCCCGTGCGGTCCTCCCCCGCACCAAGGGGGCGGTCGAATTCATGCCGGAAGCGGCTGCCCACACCCTGCACGGCCAGACGCATGGGTTTACCTGCAACGCTTGCAAAGCCTTTCATGCGCAGCACGTCAAAGCTGCGGGCCGTGTTTTGCAGGGTGGTCAGGAACTCATCCACACTGTGCTGCTCGGGCACGGCGACCACAAAGCTTTCAAAATCATCATGCTCGTGCTCGCCATCTTCCGCATCATGGTGGGATGGGCGGGCAGCCAGGTCGCTCTCGGCCGCAGCGCCAATACCCAGAAGTACGGCAGGGTCCACCCTGCCTTCCGTTGCCCGCACAATCTGCACAGGACGGGGAGCATGGTCCCGAATATGCTGCTCCACCGTTGCCAGCTGCGCTGCATCCAGCAGGTCGGTCTTGTTCAGCACCACCAGATCGGCAGCGTTGATCTGGTCTTCAAACACCTCGGCCAGCGGGTTGTCGTGATCCAGCGAGGGGTCTTCGGCCCGCTGTGCTTCCACGGCCTGCGGGTCATCCGCAAAGCGCCCGGCGGCTACGGCGGGGGCATCCACCACGGCCACAACGCCATCTACCGTCATGCGGCTACGCACCGTGGGCCAGCCAAACGCCTTGAGCAGGGGCTTGGGCAGAGCCAGCCCTGATGTTTCGATCACCACATGTTCGGGTGGGTCGGCCCGGTCCAGCAGGGCTTCCATAGTGGGCAGGAAGTCATCCGCTACAGTACAGCACAGGCAGCCATTGGTCAGTTCGACAATGTCTTCCTCGCGGCAGTCTTCCACCCCGCAGCCACGCAGGATTTCGCCATCAATACCGAGCGAGCCGAATTCATTCACCACCACGGCAATGCGATGCCCCTGCGCCCGGCTGAGCAGATGCCGCAGCAAGGTGGTTTTACCAGCGCCCAGAAACCCGGTGATAATGGTTACGGGTACACGTGTCTTGGCAGCAGTCATGGTTCTTCCTGTTCGTTATAAAGCGTTGCGGGCACACGCCCCAGCACCATATCGGCCAGCGTTGCCGGGCGGCGCGATGGCATGACAGTCCCTTTGGCCGATGCCGCATAGTGGCGGGCATACGCCAGAATATCCTCAGCTTTTTCCGGCCCAAGGTGGCCCAGCAGCCATGTCCAGCGCGCGGGCATGGCTATGGCCGCCGTACACCCCCGGTCACACGCTGCCAGACAGGCCACCGGGCGCAGCGTGGCGGAAGGGGCTGCCCCAGCCAGACGCTCCGCATCCAGCAGAACCTGCAGGCGCTCGAGCAGTTGCGCACCCGGTGGGCAATCCATGGCAGGTCCGCCCCGCCTGCACGTAACGCAGACATGCAGCACGGGTGGCCCAGCCTGTGCTGAAGGAGCAGAAGGGGAAGACAAAGAGTGTTCGGCGGTCATGCGTCTTTCCAACGGGCCATTGTTCCACAATGTGGGGTTGTGGCAGGCATGGGGCAGTAACAACCAGCCCTCTGCCACGCATATGGCAAAGAAAACGCACCACCGGGTGCATCCGTGCCTGCCAGGCACCCCGCCAGCAGACAACGCCAGAACGTAACCATTCCCGCAGGAACGGCCTTACAGACGAGTGATGGCAGGTCTCCTGGCTTGTACCCTGCCTGCACCAGCCATGAGCTGACGCAAAGCACTGTCCCGCTGCCTTCCCGAGTCCCGAAAGGACCAGTGGCGACCCCGAACAGGGCCGGGGCGGAACATGATGGGTACTTACAGTTGCGGGGGCAGCGACGGCCTTGCACCGGTCTTCCCTTTTCACCCCGGTCAGGGGCACCATCAAGTGTTGGCATGATGTGCACAAAAACCCTGCCGATTCAAGGCATGTCGCACTCTGGCCAAGCATGGCTGCGCAGCATGAACAGGCCGGAAAGGCCCTATCCTGCCCTGGAACATGGAGCACGGAACATGATTGACCCACAGGATGGGCTGGCCTATTTTACCCATATACTTTTTATCTCAACTATAATGACACTAATTTAATGGACCGATGACTGAGCCGCGCCACATGCCAGCACTGGACGAAACGTATTTTCCCGGCATGGCGCTGACCTTCCGGGTCATGCGGCTGGCAACGCTCTGGCGCACGCAACTGGACCGGGCCCTGCGCCCGCATGGCATGTCCCTTGCTGTCATGCGCCCTATGGCCTACCTGTGTATGCTGCCTGAAGGGGCAACCCAGCGCGACCTCGCCCAGACCATGACCATAGACTGCTCCGCACTGGTACGTGTTCTTGACCTGCTGGAAAAACAGAAGCTGATCACCCGCACACCCGATGCTCAGGACCGCCGTGCAAAACGCCTGTTCCTGACAGAGGCCGGGCGGGAACAGTGCAGGCTGTTCCATACGATTGCCGCCGAGCTCGAGCAGACCATACGATGCTCGCTCCCTCCGGCTCAGGCTGATACCCTCACACAGACCCTCTCCTCCTTGCTCGAAGCACACCATGCCCACACGCTCTGACCTGCTCACCCTGCCCGGATCGTTCATGCACTGGGTCAACCAGCGCTTTGCCCCCGCAGTTTTTGCGGATGATGCCCGCTGGAATGGCTTTACCGCCACGGCGGGCTATACCATGCGTGTGTTCCTCTCCATTGGTATTGCGCTTTTTCTGGCCTTTGTTTTTCAGCTCCAGTCCCCGCTCAGCGCGGCGACAACGGTGCTGATCGTCGCCAACCCCACGGTTGGGGCCATGGTCTCCAAAAGTGTGTGGCGTCTTATTGGCACCCTGATCGGGGCGACAATCAGTGTGGGAGTTATGGCTGTTTTTGTGCAGTCACCCGTTCTTTACTTTGCGGCCCTGTCCGTTTTTGTCGGCCTTGCCTGCATGGTCGCCACGTTTTTACGGTTTTTCCGTGCCTATGCGGCCGTGCTGACCGGCTATACGATCGTCATTATCGCAGCCCCCGCCTTTGCCGACCCCGATGGTATTTTCCTATCCGCCATGAGCCGCCTTTCCGTTGTAGCAACGGGCATTCTGGTCACGGCCTGCGTGTTCATGGTCACCTCCGTGCGCAAACCCAGCACCGTGCTGCACAAACTCGGTCAGGCGTTCAGGGAAACTGTTCTGCATGCCAGAACATTTCATAAAGCTGAAAGTGAACGCACAACACCCGAAGCACTTGATGCCACCGTAACCAGTACGCTGGAAAAACAGGAACAGAAAACCCAGAACACCAACACGATTTTTCGTGGGCTCGGCCAGCCAATCTATGACAGTCGCAGCAAGCTTCTGGCCAACATGTCCGGCCTGACCCCCGCCATAGAATTTGCCGCAGCCGATGACCCGGACATGCAAAACCGCGTGCGTAACCTGCGCCTGTGCTTAAGCCGCCTGACGGGGCTGATTGTCAGCTACCACCCATACTGGCTGACTTTTTCCGCCGGGGTGGAGGAAACCCGCGCCGTGCACCTGCTGGTTGCCCAGACACTGGGCGAGATTCTGGAACTGACCGAAAACACCCACTGGCTGACCAACCCCGCCCCGCTCTCCACCTGCCTGCATGACGCACTGAAAACACTGGAACAGCTTGCCCGCCAGACCACGAGTACCAGCACTCTGGCCGCACTGGACAACACGCGGGACGCACTGGTGCAGATGGACCTTGCCCTGCACGACCTGACCAGCCCGCACCCCGACCGCACACAGACCAGCATCCAGCCTTATCTGGAATGGCCAACAGCCCTGCGCAACGGCGTGCGCGGGAGTTTTATTGCCCTGCTGGCTGGTATGTTATGGTATGTTCTGCACTGGAGTTCTGGCCCGCTGCTGATCATATACACCGTTGCGGCGTCAAGCCTTTTGTCCACCACCCCCTCGGCGGCCAAGGCCAGCCCCATGATGGCGGCAGGCACCCTGCTGGCCGTGCCCATGGGGTTTTTGTGCCACACACTGGCCCTGCCGCGTATAGATGGCTACCCGTTGCTCTGGCTTAGTCTCTGCCTGTTCCTTCTGCCGGGTGTGTGGTTGCAGTTCCATCCGCGGTACAGCATTGGCGCATTTGGATATGCCGTGTTTTTTACCATGATGCTGTCAGTCAATAACCCGATTGTTTATGATGACCTGACCCTGACCAACAACTGGATGAGCATAATAGCCGCATGTGCCCTGCTGGCTATTGTCTTCAAGGTTATTCTGCCAGCAGACCACAGGCTGGATGCCGCGCGGCTGGTCACGTCCCTGACACGCAGCATTCAAAAACTGGCGCGCACCCCTTATGGCCGCACCGAACCATGGGTGGCGTGGGAAGGGCTGCAACTGCAAAAAATCTCGCGCCTGATGATGCGCCTTTCCTTCATGACCACCAGTCTGGACCGACAGGGATACACGGACGCAGCCTTTGCCTCGCTCTCTCTTGGCAGGTTGATTGTCCGGCTCAAATGGAATGCGGCCCACGCAACGCTGGACCCTCAGGCCCAGACCGCTCTGACAAACGCATTGAACGCTTTTGCCCAACTGCGCCATAACCCGGTTGAAACAGCCAATGCGCTCCAGCAGGCTGCTCTGGCCATTCGCGCCATTCCAACACAGGAAGCCGGGTTATCCCTGACGCGTGACCGAACCCTGTCCTGCCTTGAGCAGGCGGCCAATATCATTCTCTCGGTTCCCGGTTTTTTCCATGCGCACGGCCCTATTCAGCTGGCAGAAGATCTGGGGCGGCCTGCCATTCCGGTTTCTGCCCATCCTGCTGCGCACTAGATTTTTTACTGGATACCCTCCGGGAAAATAAACCCGATACTGTAAAAAACAAATTTCAGAGAGCAACGAACTTTATAGTCTCACTTAATAAATAAGTTTTTACGCTGTTAATATATTTTTTATGGGAACTTAACCTGAAGACACCTCTTATAAACGAGCCATTACATTAATTTCCATAAGAAGAAACACCATGGCTCAAACCGATCTTGCACTCCATACCCCCCTGCGAGCCAACCCGGCCCCACTTGGTCTGATGGGGTTTGGCATGACCACCATTCTACTCAACCTGCACAATGCAGGACTTGTATCCATGGGCTCCGCCATTCTGGCCATGGGCCTGCTTTTTGGCGGCATTGCACAGATTATCGCAGGTATTCTGGAATACGGCGTAGGCAACACCTTTGGTATGACAGCCTTTATCTCCTACGGTGCGTTCTGGCTGACCCTGGTCGCCCTGATCGCCATGCCACACACGGGCATTGTACCTGCCAGTTCCCCCGCGCTGGTGGGCAGTTACCTGCTCCTCTGGGGGCTGTTCTCCTTTATCCTGTTTATAGGCACGCTGCGGGCTACACGCGCGCATCAGATTATTTTTGGCACACTGGTTATTCTGTTTGCCCTGCTGGGGCTGGGTGACCTGCTGGGCCAGCCGGGGCTTACGGTCATTGCGGGTTATGAAGGACTGGTATGTGGCCTGTCCGCCATGTATCTGGCCGCGGCCGAAATTCTGGAAGCCCAGTTCAAATGCACGGTCCTGCCTGTTGGGCCTTATAGACCCGCCACGGCCTGAGCGCACCACGGCCCATAACTTCAAATACACTCCGCTTTTAAAATAACACCAGCAGCACTCCTTGCCCTGTAAGGTCAGGGCAAGGAGTGCTGTAGTCGTACCTAGCTGGCCAGCACGGCCTCCAGCGCGGCCACATCCACCGCCGCCAGCATGGGAGGTTGCCAGAGCGGGGCATTATCGCGGTCAATCAGACGCGCGCGCACACCTTCCACAAAATCCGTACGACCCACCATGTAACGGACCAGCCGCCCCTCAATGGCAAAAGCCTCCTGCAACGAGGATGCCCTGCGCGCATGCTGCCAGCCATACCATGCCGCATAAATGGACGTTGGGCAGGCGCGTGAAATATCCTCCAGATCCGTCCGGGCGGTCTTCTGGTCCGAACATTCCAGCCCACGCACAATCTGCTCCAGACTGGCCGAAGGATCGTATTCCTCCAGCGTGCAGGCCTGTGCGGGCAACTCCAGTGGACCAATAAGGCCGAACACATCTTCCACCGGGCGCAGAGCCAGCAAACCGCGCAGGTTATCCAGACTGTCCGAAGGCACCATACGGTCCGCAAAGCCCATGGCTACGGCCTCTACCCCACTCATACGTCCACCCGTAAGTGCCAGCCGCAACCCCGCACCCCCCGGAGCGCGCGACAGCAGCCACGACCCGCCGGCATCAGGCACCAGCCCTATGGATGTTTCAGGCATGGACACAATGGAACGCTCGGTCACAACCCGGTAGCGGGCATGACCACCCAGCCCCACGCCACCACCCATGGCAATACCATCCATGAATGACACAACGGGTTTGGCATACTGCGCTATGTGCAACATGGTCTGGTAGACACGGTCCATCAGCGCAAACGCATGGTCCGGCCCATCCACCAGCAACGCATCCCGTATGGCCTTGAGGTCTCCGCCCGCGCAGAACGCACGCGGAGCACTGCTTTCAATCAGCACCACATGCACGGATGGATCATCCCGCCATGCGGCCAGAGCGCGTTCAATGCCGGTCGCCATCTCCAGATCAACGGCATTCAGCCGTCTGGGCTTATCCAGTATGATGCTCCCCAGATGCCCCTGCCGGGCCGTTCGCACGCATGCCGTGCCGGAAAGGACGTCCTTGCTCATTGCTTTCCTCTTTGTTTCATGCACAAACACATAACCATCAACCGTTGGAATGAGGACAGCAGATGTTGGCTCCGGAGACCAGTGCCTATCGTGAAGCCATGGCCAGACTGGGTGCGGCTGTGAATATTGTGACAACAGGAACACTGGATAACCCGGTCGGATTTACCGCATCTGCCGTTTGCTCCGTAACCGACACGCCTCCCACATTGCTGGTCTGCCTGAACCGCAACAGTCGCGCGCGCTCCGCCTTTTATGAGGAAGGGACCATGTGCGTCAATGTTCTCACATCCAGCCAGCAGGATCTGTCCAACCATTTTGCAAGCCCGAACACCATGGCCGAACGCTTTGCCGCAGGGCACTGGCAGACACTGGCCACCGGAGCGCCCGTCCTGCACGAAGCCGCCGCATCCTTTGATTGCCAGATCAGCCAGATTGTGGAAGTGGGCACGCATAGTGTTCTTTTTGGCGTTGTGCAGGGTATTTTATGCCATGCAGGTGCGGAAGGACTTGTTTATTTTAACCGCAGCTACCACTCTCTACCTTGTCGGCAGGGTTAACGGCAGCCCAAAAGGCGCTGCATCCCTGTTTATATAAGGAGCATAACTGATGGTCCGTAAACATTCCCAAAGCCGCGCTCTGGCCCTTCCTACCACACAAAACCAGATGGTACTGGCCCTGTATGCGGCCCTGACCGCCGCTGTTGTTCTGGGCACGGGCCTGAACTGGCTGCTCACCTGAAAATTACCCTGTCTCAGGCACCATCTGCCCGGCTTTAGCGCCCGCGCAGATGGGCCACTCCATTGGCTGCGGCAAACACTACGCTCCCCAGCAACGCAATCCAGAAGGATGCGGGGCAGTCGCTCAGCCATGACAGGCACAACCCGCCCCATGCTTCAAACAGGGCAAGGGTAAATGCCACAGCCATACCCGGCATTGGACCAAAACCCAGACGCAGGCTGGCAGCAGCTGGGGCGACCATAAGAGTAAAAACCAGCAGTACTCCGGTAATCTGTGAGCACATGGCCGTGGCAATACCCACCAGAGCCAGAAACAGCACGTCCAGCAGGCGCAGGTTAACGCCTTTGGCCTCGGCCACATCGGGCTGGAGAGAGGCAAACAGTAAAGGTCTGCTCATAACGCCAAGGCACACCACACAGCCAATGGCCAGTGCACCCAGCCAGTAAAGGCTGGACGGAGCAATACCCAGAATATCGCCAAACAGCAAAGCTGTGGCGGCTCCTGCCGAGCGCGTCAGAAAATGCAGGCACAAGGCCCCGGTACCCATGGCGAGCGACAGCACCAGCCCGATCATGACATCCCGCCCGATCACCCGGTCGCTTGCCATACCCATGCCCATACCACTGATAACCGCACTCAGCCCGAACCCCAGCAGTGCGGGCTGCCCCCACAGCAAAGCCGCGCCAGCCCCGGCAAAGCCAACATGCGAAAGCGCATGACTGGCAAAACTCTGCCCCCGCAGCACCAGAAACCACCCTACGGGGCCGCAGACAAAAGCTGCCAGAAAAGCGGCCACAAACGCGGTGCGCATAAACTCGTAGGCAAACATCAGCGCGTATGCTCCGCACAGTCGCAACAATGCAGGGTGTCTGCCCCGCCATCGGCCACCACAAACAGGCGTCCGTCTGCGCGCACCACCTCGACCGGCGCACCGTAGAGCGCACTCAGGGCCGGGGTTGTCATAACCTCATCCACATTCCCCAACAACGCCTTACCATGCGCCAGATAAAGAACGTGGTCCATAAACCCCATAAGCGGGTTAATATCATGCGTGGAAAACAGGACCGTTAACCCCCGCTCACGTGCCAGATCATAAATCCGGCGCGTTGTCTCGCGCATGCGGGCCGGGTCCAGACTGGCCAGAGGCTCATCCAGCAGCAGAATGCGCGGCTGGTCCAGCAGGGCCTGCGCCAGCAAGAGCCGCTGCCGCTCCCCACCGGAAAGAGACATGACCGGCCGCATGGCCAGATCCTGCGCATCCACCGCATCCAATGCGGCATTGACCTCCGCCCGTGCACTGGCCGAGCACCATGGCAGGCCCCAGACGCGCCCCTGCAAGGCGGCGGCCACCATGTGCCAGCCATTAAGCTGCCCGGCCACCATACGCCGCATTTGCGGCATATAACCCACAGGCATGCGGCCCTTGCCAAAACTCTGCCCTTCCACCCGTACATAACCCTGCTCTGGCGTGGTAAGCCCCAGAATGGCGCGAAAGAGAGAGGTTTTGCCAGCGCCATTCCCCCCCAGCACAGCCACAAAGCTACCCGGTGGAATGGCAAAACTGACCTGATCAAGCACACGCCGCCCGCCATATGACACACTGAGTTGCCCGGCCTCGATAGCTGGAACGCTCACTGCTGCACTCCCAGAAGCTGGCCTGTGCGGGCAAGAATATCATGGACCCAGACCTGCCAGTGCTTGCGCGGTGGCAGCATTTCAGACAGCGGCATGGTGGGCACATTGGACTGCTGCGCCAGTTCCAGCAGATGCCGGACGGATGGTTCTTCCACCTGCTGGTTATAAACCAGCATTTTCAGGCGCTTGTCTTTCAGGTCGCTCTCAAATGTTGCAACGGTGGAAGGTGCTGGCTCCACATCGTTCATGATTGCAAGCTGGTAAGCCCGTTCGTCCATCTGCAAACCCAGCAGGTCCGCAAGGGGGGTGAACAGCGGTTCGGTCGCGCCCACGTGCATGCCCGCGACATGCTCCCTCAACAACCCGGCATGCGCCTGAATGGACTGGATGATCAACTGCATCTTTTGCGCCCGACCTGCGTATCCATCCGCGTGGTCGGGGTCTATATGGGCGCAGGCTTCGGCGAAATGCTGCACAAAAGCGCTGACCGCATCTATATTGAACCACAGATGCGGGTTGCCCCCTTCCTGCCAGCCTGACCACGAATCGGCCTTAACATACCGCACAGGCAAAAGGTCGGAGGCGGCAACCAGCTTGTCGGCCCACGCATCGTACCCTGCGCCGTTCGCCACAACCAGTTCCGCCGCCGCAATCATGCGCGCATCGGTCGGAGTGGCCTGATATTCGTGCGGGTCCACCGCAGGGGAGGACAAAATGGCCACAACCCGCATGTCTGGTGCTGCAATCTGTGCGGCAATATCACCCCACGTATTTTCCGCTGCCACAACAAGCGGCATTTTGGCAGCCTGCGCGCCACCGGCCACACCCCCGAGAATGCTCACCATAACCAACGCACAAAGAGCTGTTTTTAAACAGAAATTCTGTTCTTTATTACCTCGAAGAACCATGACGCAGACACCTCAATCAATGATATGTAATAATATTACATCAGTTCTGGTCATCCGTCACCTCATCACGCATATCTGGCCTTCCTCTCCTGGCTCGTTTAGGCTAGAAACAAGAGAGAACGGATGATGAACATGCAGACCAGAACACCACCCTCCTCCCCAGCAGATAACGGCTACGGTTTTTCGGACCGTATTCAGCACCAGCTTGAGCACGCCGCCCATCTCTGTGCCGGGCAGGGAGGACGCATGACCCCGCAACGGCGCGATGTTCTGGGCCTGATCCTGACTGCCACAACGCCCGTTGGAGCCTACGACCTGCTTGAACAGCTCAAAACATCGGGCCGCAAACCTGCCCCCCCTACCGTTTACCGCGCGCTCGATTTTCTGCTCGAACATGGTCTTATTCACCGCATTGAACGCCTGTCCGCTTTTGTGCCGTGTACCCACCTTCAGCAGGACCATCCCCACGACCACTCTCATGGACCGGCGGAGAACTGCCTGCATAGCGCGCAGTTCCTGATCTGCCGGAGCTGTGGCGGTGTGACCGAGATTGCCGATGCCCCGCGCGTTCTGGATGTCCTGAAAAGCATTTGTGGCAAAAAAAACTTTACCATGCAAAGCGCATCGGTCGAAGTGGAAGGTGTATGTGAAGACTGCGCCCCCGCCACACGCGGCCAGAAGGGGCCTGCCCCAGCCCCCAACTGATGGAACACCCTGCCCCAACCGGCCCTGTTCAGCCAGACCTGCCAACCCTGCCTGCTGGCAAGGCCCGCAAACCCATTCGGGCGGGTAAAAAAACAGTCAGACCCGGAACAGTTTCCAAAGCACCGGGCTTGCAGCAGACAGACCTGTTTGCCCTGCCCCTACCCCCCCTCCCCCGTTCGCACTTCCTGCCCGACGAAATCCGCCTGAGCCTTGTGCCTGCGCCGGAAAAGCTTCCGCCTGCTGGTGAAGACTGTTTTTTATACATGGTTGTTTCGCAAAATTATGCGCAACATCTTATGACCACCGGGCTTCCCCTTAACCGACGCGCCCCCCTTATGCTGACCGAACGGGCCGGAATTCCCCCATGGCTGGCAAAAACGGCAGAAACCACGGCATATGATGCACACAACATGCCTGTTGTGCTTAAACTCAAACGCTCCCTTGTTGCGCAAGCTCTGGAGCTGGAGCCAGACCATACGGCAGAATTTGCCACACCATGCTACCTTCTCAGCGGCAATTAAACATTCTCGATCAACAGGCCCAGTTTCATGACAGATGACGCTCTTCTTGCTCAGACAACCCGCAACGGCCTTGTGGAATCCAGCCATTATGGCGCGGCCATTGTTGTGGATGCGCACGGTAAAACCGTTTTTTCCGCCGGGGACTGCACAACACCTGTTTTTCCACGCTCCACGGTCAAGGCGTTACAGGCACTCCCTTTACTGACCGAGGGTGCCGCAGACCGCTTTGCCCTACCAGACAAAGCACTGGCACTGGCCTGCGCCTCCCATCAGGGGGAGCCTGAGCATATTGCTGTTGCCACAGACATGCTGGCCCGCACGGGGCTGGATTACGGCGTGCTCGAATGTGGCTCCCACTGGCCGCTGGATACAGCCGCCGCCCGCGCGCTGGCGACAGCGGGGGAGACACCCTGCGCACTCCATAACTGCTGTTCGGGCAAACATGCGGGCTTTATCTGCCTCTCCTGCGCGACCGGGCAGGATGTGGCGCACTACACACGCCCGGAACACCGCGTAATGCAAACCGTTGCCCAGACACTACAGGAGGTTACCGGGGCACCTCATACCACGGCAAACAGGGCTATAGACGGATGCGCCATTCCCACATGGGCTATCCCCCTGTCTGCTCTGGCGCTGGGTTATGCCCGTTTTGCCAGTGGCATTGGTCTTTCCCCCGACCGGGCCCTTGCGGCACAACGCCTGCGCAACGCCATAGCCCAGAACCCGTTCATGATCGCGGGCAGCGGGCAGTTTGACACACGGGTCATGACCGAACTGGCCCCCAGGGTCCTGACAAAAATGGGGGCTGAAGGCGTGATGCTTGTCGCCCTGCCAGAACTGGGGCTGGGCATGGCCATAAAATGCCGTGATGGCGGCGTCCGTGCGGCAGAAACTGCAGCAGCAGCCCTGATTGCCCGTTTTGCCCGCATAGAGAATGCGCCTGTTTTAACATACTTCATGCGCCGCCCGCTTAAAAACTGGAATGGTCAGCTCGTAGGGGAACTACGAGCATCCAACCTGCTGGCACAGACCTATCTGCCCCCCGCCCCATTGAAGCAGGACTACGCATAAAAAAACCGGATAACCCAAACGGCTATCCGGCATTATGGGCCTTTGCACACCTTAACGAACACCCCTGTGCGGTAAGAGTAACAAGAACCCGGCATAAACAATGCGGGCCTGACCAACCTCTGTATGGTCAGGCCCGCACCATAACGCTGCTTAACCCTTATGCCTTTGTGGCACGGGGTCGCTGTGTCGCGGTAGCCTTGCGCTTGCGCACGGGTGCGGCTTTTTCCGTATCCGCTGCAGCTTCGGCTGCCAGACGTTCATAACGCTTGCGACGGCGGCGTTCCTGCACAACGCGCAGTTTTTCAACTGCAGACAGGTTCTTGGCACTCTCTGCGGCTTCGGCCTTCTCAGCCCGCTTCCGTGTTGCTTTTGCAGCAGGCTTGGCAGGAACCGGAGCTTCCACCACAGCCTTGCGGGCTGACTTACGCGCACGGGCGGGAGCAGGCTGCACAACTTCTGGCGCGGCAACGACCGGGGCGCGTGTTGCGCGGGTGGCTGTCTTGGCGGCCTTTACCTTACGGGCTGCCTTGACCGGAGCCTCCACCACGGCAGCTACGGCTGCGGTTTTTGCACGGCGCGCCGGTTTGGCCGCGGCTTCCACCGGAGCTGCCGCGGCAGCGGCCTTGCTGGCTTTTCCGGCTGTTGCAGGCTTGACCGTTTTTTCTACCTTGGCCGCTTTGCGTGGCGTTGCGCTCTGCCGTGTCTTGCGCGTGGTGGAAGCCGGGGCTGCTTCCACTTCAAAAATTTCTTCTACCACTTCCACTTTTGCACGCGGCGCGCGTTTTTTGGGGGGCGTTACAGCAGCGACGCGGGCAGGGGCACGTTTAGCGGCAACAGTCTTGCGGCCTTTTTTGGTCTCACTCATTCCAGCATTCCTTTTTCATCTTCTTTAAAAAGATCAAGAAGAGAAAACATTCTTTTAAAAAATTAAAAACAAACCTGTTCGTGGCACATTCCGCAATATCAGCAAAGCGCGCCCATTTCCCCCTCTACATAACAAAAATGACTGGAAATGCAAAAAAATACTCTCAGCTTTTCAAGAATAGACTGCCTGGATTCAACCATTACAGACCCTATGTTCTATACATGTTCGCAAAACTGTCATGGCATGAGGATATTGCCCACATACTCAAAGAAACCCTATGATCAGCGAGCGATTTTTATCTCCCGCCATCAGGAACCTTGGCCAATGAAAATTAACGGCACACCTTACCGCAGCGTTTGGGTTGATGAAAAAGACGGCTGGTCCGTGCATATTTTTGACCAGACCCGCCTGCCTTTTGCACTGGATATTCTCCAGTTGACCACACCCGGGCAGGTTGCCCATGCCATTAAAACCATGCAGGTCCGTGGCGCCCCGCTTATTGGCGCGGTTGCGGCCTATGGTCTGGCTCTGGCCCTGCGCACGGACAGTTCCGACACCGCACTGGAACAGCAGGCGGCCATGCTGGCCGCCACGCGCCCCACGGCCATAAATCTGGTCTGGGCGATTGAAAGAATGCTGAACCACCTCCGCCCCCTGCCCCCCGCCCAGCGGACCGATGCGGCCTATGCCGAAGCAGGCCGCATCTGTGATGAAGATGCCGCCCAGAATGAGGCCATTGGCCTGCATGGTCTGGAACTGCTGCGCACACTGGCTGCGCAACGCGGCAAGAATGACCGAATTAACATTCTGACACATTGCAATGCCGGCTGGATTGCCACAGTGGACTGGGGCACAGCACTCGCCCCCATTTACATGGCACATGACGAAGGTCTGAACGTGCATGTCTGGGTGGATGAAACACGCCCCCGCAATCAGGGTGCTGCGCTAACGGCATGGGAGCTTGGCAGCCACGGCGTGCCCCACACCGTTATTGCGGACAATGCCGGTGGCCACCTGATGCAGCACGGGCTGGTGGATATGGTTATTGTTGGTACCGACCGCGTCACCCGCAATGCCGATGTCGCCAACAAGATTGGCACTTACCTGAAAGCCCTGGCCGCACGGGACAACAATGTGCCATTCTGGGTTGCCCTGCCTTCCACGACCATAGACTGGCGCGTGGCCGATGGCATGCGTGAAATCCCTATTGAAGAACGCTCGGAAGCCGAAATTACCCATATCCATGGGCGGAATGACAGCGGGCAGATCAGCCGGGTGCAGATTACTCCAGACGGCAGCAAGGCCGCCAATCCCGCGTTTGACGTAACCCCGGCCCGCCTTGTAACCGGCCTGATAACAGAAAAAGGCTGCTGCGCGGCCACACCCGATGGCCTGCTCTCCCTTTTTCCCGAACGAGGCTAGAACTCTGGACCACATTGGAAAAACGTCTGTTATGCCGAACTCTGATCAAACACCGACAACACTGTTCCTGACCGCCCATGCCGTGCCCTACACCATGCATGATTATGATTACGTGTCCGATCCGGGCAAGATCGGCCTGCATGCCGCGGCAGGCATAGGCATTGACCAGCAAAAGGTTTTTAAGACCCTGATGGTGGAAGTCGACAAAAAGCAGGTTGTCTGCACCGCCATTCCCGTTCACCTGAAAATGGACCTGAAAAAAGTGGCCGCCCTTTTTGGCGGTCGCAATGCCCGTATGCTTGGTGCTGAAAAAGCTGAAGCGCTCACGGGTTTTCGGGTTGGGGGAATCAGCCCCTTTGGCGCACGCACAACCGTACCCGTTGTGTTTGACGAAAGCATTCTCAAACTGGACAGGCTCTACATCAACGGTGGTGGCCGTGGCCTTATTGTGGAACTGGCCCCGGCAGACGCCATACGATGCGTGCAGGCCCGGACTGCCAGCATTACCATGGATACACCCCCGGCCTGAGCAGACAAAAAAGCACATGAGAGGGTTAAAGGAGCATAAACCCCCTTCCACCCTCCAGAAAGGACGCCTATTCCTTACAACAGGGTTTTGTTCTGCAAGGCGGCCGAACCACTTCGTCCGCCCCCGAACAAGGCCCTGTTCTGGTATGGAGACAAGATGCCACGCAAGCTGACTGTGGCCCTTCTGGCACCTTTGTGTCTGGCGGCCTGCACCTCCCAGCCCTCTTCGGGGGGCGGTACGTCCTCCCGTGGTAGCCGCGTATCGGGCAGCTATGGCGTAAACAGCCATGTACCGGACTTTGCCACGCGCAATTTTGAGCCTTTCAATCCGCAGGATGTCGTAGCCATTGCCATGCGCGAATGGCGCCTGTTTGGCAGCCCGGTTAATGATGATGACCCCGAACAGCGCCCCGAACCACAGGTCGCCGCCATTAAACCCGAGCGAGCACCCGGCCTGTGGCAGCGCGTGGGCGAATACTGGTGGATCGGCATGGACCCGAACACGACCGAAGCCTCATGGAGCGGCAAACACAATGCCGATGGCCAGTTGACGGACTTTGTGCATGACGGTTTTTTTGCATGGTCGGCTGCATTCATCTCATACGTCATGCGTATTGCCGGAGCGAATGACCGCTTCCCCTATTCACCCAACCATTCCACCTATATCAATGCCGCTGCATCGGGGTTATCCCCCATCCTGCGCGCGCGCGACCCCGCAGCTTACACGCCCAAGGCGGGCGACCTGATCTGTGTGGCCCGTGGGCGTGGCAGGCAGAGCATCCGCTTTGCGAGCCTGCCGACTTCCTACGGTTTTCCTGCGCATTGCGGCTATGTAGTGGCCACAGGCCAGAATGGGCCACCCTTTGGCCGCCAGATCAGCGTTATTGGCGGCAATATTGACGATGCTGTCGCCCTGACCCACGTTCCCACAGATGAACAGGGGCGTCTGGCAAGCCCGACCGGTCAGAGCTACGATCCACGCTATCCTTGGTGTGCGGTTTTGGAGGTGTTATATGATGCACAAGAAGAACCGGACGCAGGCCGGTAGGCGGCAGGAGTTTATCTCCTGCGCAGACCAGCCCCGATCGACCAACCTGATCATAACAAGCAGGGTATACAGATGACCAGAAGCGCAGCGCCCTCCACCACCCATCCAGGCTGGACTTCACTCTCGCCCGACATGCCCGGTGCGGTAGGTGGAACCCCTCTTATTCTTCTGCGCAAGGCATCTGAAGCAACGGGTTGTCAGATTTACGGCAAGGCGGAGTTTATGAATCCCGGCGGCTCCGTAAAGGACCGTGCGGCCCTTGCCATTATTGACGATGCGGAACGCCGTGGCGTGCTCAAGCCCGGTGGCACTCTGGTGGAAGGCACGGCGGGCAATACCGGCATTGGCCTGACACTGGTCGCCAATGCCCGCGGCTATAAATGCGTGATCGTCATGCCCGAAACACAAAGCCGCGAAAAAATCGGCTTTTTGCGCATGATTGGCGCGGACCTGCGCCTTGTGCCCGCCAAACCCTACCGCGACCCGGGCAACTACGTGCATGTCTCCCGCCGTCTGGCGGAAGAAAACGGCTGGGTCTGGGCCAACCAGTTTGACAACACCGCCAACCGCGAGGGCCACCGCGCCACCACAGCGCAGGAAATCTGGCAGCAGATGGATGGCAAGGTGGATGCTTTTACCTGCGCATGCGGCACGGGTGGCACACTGGCAGGCATAGCCCTTGGCCTGCACGATGCAGCCCGGCGCGACGGCGTAAAAACCCCGCAGATTGTACTGGCAGACCCCGAAGGCTCCGGCCTGTATGGCTGGGTCAAGAATAACGACCTGTCCGTAGCCGGGTCTTCCATTACCGAGGGTATTGGCCAGTCCCGCGTGACCGGCAACCTTGAGGACGCTCCCATTGACGATGCAGAGCGTATTCCCGACCCTGAAGCACTGGACGTGATTTACAGCCTGCTGGGAGAAGAGGGGCTGTCTGTCGGCGGGTCTTCTGGCATTAATGTCGCGGCTGCCATACGCATCGCCCGCAGGCTTGGACCGGGCCATAGAATTGTGACCATTCTGGCAGATGGTGGCGCACGGTATGAATCCAAACTGTTCAACCCGACCTTCCTGCGGGAGAAAAACCTGCCGGTTGCTCCCTGGCTGGATCAGTAAGGTGATGTCCCTGCCCAAAGAAACCCCGTTATGGTCAGTTTTTTGGGCAGGTATTGCCAGAACTCCGGATCACGCCTGTTTTATGGACCATATCAAGGAGCACGCCCCGGTTTCTGGCGTGAGATGTTCATGACAAAACTCGGTCTTCCCGAAAGCTGGCCTGTCGCAGTGTTCTGCTGCCTTATTACCCTGACCATTTCCATTGCCGCGTTTTGTATCGGCATTGTTGTCATTCAGGATTTTAACATCTTCCCTGGCCTTCTCTGGCTTTTTGTTTCAGCACTTACGTTGTGGCTGTCAGATGTCTGCATAGATTGGCACAACCGCCCGTCATCGCATGACAGCTAGATTTTGATGGTACAACCTACTTCATCCACACCACCTGGCAGTGATGGCCTGACCTGTTATGAAAAAAAGCAGGCTTTCAACCCGCTGGTTTCTTACCTGCATACCACCCGATACAAGCATTTAATCCGGCTGTTTACCAAGCTGTCCGCCCAAGCCCCATCCCGCACCTTACGGGTGGTGGATATAGGCTGTGCACATGCCAAAGTGTTCCATATCCTCAATAGCCGCTTCAACATCACCTATATCGGCATAGATCAGGATGAGGCGTTAAGCGGTATTGCGCGGGCAAGGTATTCGGAGCATCCGAACTTTAAAATCATCACGGGTTCCATTACTGACCACTATGACGCGTTCCAGAATACCGATGTTATTCTTGCGCTGGAAACCCTGGAGCATATTCCGGAAAATCTTGTTGTCCGCCTTATAGAACAGATAGCCCTTGCTCAGCCTGCCGCCTTTATGTGCTCGGTCCCTAACGAGGTCGGCCCGGTTATTCTGGTCAAGAATATTGGCTCCCTGCTCACGGGCTATATGCGGCACAAGGAATACACATGGGCCGAAACCCTGCATGCCGCACTGTTCAATCTGGATAGGGTGGAAACGCACGGCACGGGCCACAAAGGGTTTGACTGGCGCTGGCTGGCACAGACCATCCGCCACAATATGCGGATCGACCAGATTCATACAAACCCGTTCGACTGGCTCCCCAAAACATTCTCACTGTCCATCATCTTCATCTGCCTGCGCAAACCCTGATGATTTGAGTTTTTACGCACGTCCGGTCTTTCAACCTCGCGCAAAACTCACCCCGGCACCTCTTTTGTTGGCAAAAAAAACAGGGCGCACCTTTATGGATGCACCCCGTTTCTAAATTGCGAAACCCTACCTCAGCAGTTCACAGAAAGGTCACCTGTCTGAGTGGCTCTGTAGCGCTTATTCCCACTCGATCGTGCCGGGGGGTTTGGAGGTGATGTCATATGTTACGCGGTTAATACCGCGGACCTCGTTAACAATCCGCCCAGCCACTCTGGTCAGGAAGCTCATGTCAAACGGGTAGACATCTGCCGTCATGCCGTCTGTGCTGGTTACGGCACGCAGGGCACAGGCCTGATCATATGTGCGGCCATCCCCCATAACGCCCACAGTGCGCACGGGCAGAAGCACGGCAAATGCCTGCCAGATGGCATCGTACAGACCCGCCGCGCGGATTTCTTCCAGAAAAACGGTATCCACCTTGCGCAGCAGATCCAGCTTTTCACGCGTGATATTCCCGGGAATACGAATGGCAAGCCCCGGACCGGGGAACGGATGCCGCCCGACAATAACTTCCGGAATCCCGAGCTCACGCCCCAGATCGCGCACTTCGTCCTTGAACAGTTCACGCAGCGGTTCCACCAGTTGCATGTTCATGCGTTCGGGCAAACCACCAACGTTATGATGGGATTTGATGGTTACAGACGGGCCACCCGTAAAGCTCACGCTCTCGATCACATCAGGGTAGAGTGTGCCCTGAGCAAGGAACTGCGCGCCGCCGAGTTTGGTGGCTTCTTCCTCGAACACTTCCACAAACAAACGGCCGATGGTCTTGCGCTTGATTTCCGGGTCTGTCACGCCGTCGAGCGCGCTCAGGAAAATGTCAGACGCATCCCGGTGAATAAGCTGGATGTTGAACTGGCCACGGAAGGTTTTGATAACATCATCCGCCTCCCCTGCACGCAGCATGCCGTGATCGACAAAAATGCAGGTAAGCTGTTCGCCAATGGCTTCGTGGATCAGCACGGCAGCAACGGAGGAATCCACACCGCCGGACAGACCGCAGATTACCTTGCCTGTCCCGACCTGAGCGCGGATACGGGCAATTTCCATTTCGCGGAAACCAGCCATGGTCCACGACCCTGAACAGCCTGCCACGTTGTGCGTAAAGTTTTCCAGCAGTGCGGCACCGTGCGGCGTATGCACGACCTCAGGGTGGAACTGCACACCGTAAAGGCGCCGCCCTTCATCCGCGATCACCGCAAACGGTGCCCCCTGGCTGACCGCCACCGTGCGGAATCCCGGCGGTAATGCGACCACCCGGTCACCATGGCTCATCCAGACCTGCTCACGCCCACCGCGTGCCCATGCCCCACGGAACAGGGCGCAATCTTCTACAATATCAACAAAGGCGCGGCCGAATTCACGGTGTTCCCCGCTTTCCACTTCCCCGCCGAGTTGCTTGCACATGGCCTGCTGACCATAGCAGATACCCAGAACGGGCACTGCCATCTCAAACACCACATCCGGAATTCTGGGGGCATCGGGCCCATTTACGCTGGCCGGGCCACCAGACAGGATAATGCCGCGCGGAACAAAAGAACGTATTTTTTCAGCGTCTGTCGTAAAGGGCCAGATTTCGCAATACACGCCGCTTTCACGCACACGGCGGGCAATCAGCTGCGTAACCTGGCTGCCAAAATCCAGAATCAGAATACGGTCATGGTGCAAGGCTTCATCCAGCACAACAGGTGAAACGGGCTGAGCGGCATCGGACATGGGTCATGGTTCTTTCTGGTCTGCGTCAGGGTCGGCTTTGCTTGTGCTGTGGCGACAAACACGCTCAAGGCCCACCACCAAATAAGTATGACAGCGGATATAAAGCCATGCAGCGGGCTCGTCACCCTATAAAAGCCGGAAGACCAAGCAAATCTGTTTTCCGCCCGGACTTGCCACAACCTGCTTATCACCCCAGATTCAGGCTGACAGCACAGGAGAGCCCCGAACATGAACGTCAGACACTTGCAGTTATGCGGATACGCCGTCCTGCTGGGCATGGGGTGGGCAGCCTTTAGCCCCGCACAGGCCGCGACCTCCGCCGCCAATGACCCGTATGGGGACTGGACAGGCACTCTGGTGGCGGACAAAGGCCTCGACTGCCCAACCGAAGGCGTATCCTATATGCAGATACAGCCCACACGCATGATTTTTGTGCCCCAGATGGGCAATCTGGTCCTGCATGGTGTCCCCAACAAGGCGCGCCAGCACTACCACGCCCAGCTTATCCTGACCGATGCCCGCAAGCAGCCTCTGCCCATCGTTTTTGAGGCCCATCCGATAGACGACACGTTTGAAGGCATTTACGGCACCCCCACCTGCCGCGCGCACATCATACTCCGCCGCCCGGAGAACCACCCGCTGGATAACTTTTTGAACCGAAATTAGAAAAAAAGTCAGAAATATCATTTTTAGGGGTTGCCGAGGTCAGGATGCTCGGCTAAACACCGCCTCACAGTGCACCCGTAGCTCAACTGGATAGAGCACCAGACTACGAATCTGGGGGTTAGGAGTTCGAGTCTCTTCGGGTGCACCACACTTTCCCTAAAATAAAAATTTCTGCCATAAAGAGCAGTTTTGCTGTTCTGTCTATTGCAGAGCACCTCGTCTCATTCTGGCGGCCCTTATTCCGGCTTCAGGAGAGCAGGCAGGCTCCAGAGCGTAATACTGTGCAAAGCACGTACGCTGCATGAAACAGGCCCGAGCATTCAACAGGAACCGGAACACTGCGGAATGCTCCGGTTTCTGCCTGCTGTTTTACAAAACCTTATTGCGCAACCGGACTGCACACCGCCTGAACAGGCTGGCCGTTCATGACTGCTGTGGTAAAGGCCGCGGAATCCGCCATGGATGCCAGAACAGCCTGAGAGTGGTCCTGCCCCTTATACAGATGCGCCTGCACAACAGTGCCCGCCTTGCAGGCATCCTTGACCAGCATAAGCTGCCCCTGAGGGGCCACATCCCTGTCTGTCATGCCAATACCGACAAACAGCGGCACATCAAGCCTGAGCGTGGGGAACAGCATGCCTTTGAACGCAGGCGCCATAGCCTGTAGCAGGGTTGGTTCAAATGCATTGGCCCGTGTCAGCTCTTCGGTTTTTATACGCGCCATCAACGGGCGGGCGCATATTTCCGATGCAGCATGGAATGTGGGCATGGCGCGCGGCGTAAAGGCCTGCTCCGGCTTGAACGCGGGGTTAAGCCCGGCTTCGGATGCGCCAATCAGCAGGGCATAAGCGACAACCGGGTCTATGCCACTTGCACTGTTCTGTGGTTTGGCATGCAGAACAACCTTGATAACCTCAGGCGACATATAGGGAATACCCGTGGCCACCACCCCACGCACATGCAATGCCGGAGCGTACGCCGGGGCATAGCCCGCAGAGGCAAAAGCCGCTCCCGCCCCCTGAGACTGCCCCACGATCATGATCGTATTGCTCAGGTCAGGCAGACCGGCCAGTGCAGCCTTTACCCCATCAAGCACGCTGTACGCTTCTGCCCGGGCGTTCAGGTACGGATGTGTGCCATCACTCCCCAAGCCCTGATAATCGGTAGCGACAATGGCAAACCCACGGCGCAACCATTCGCTCAGATATGTCTGGTCCCGTGCAGAGCGGGGGTTGAGAGAGGGCGCACAACTTCTGGCAACCCCCACCGTGCCGTGTGCCCACGCCACAATAGGCCAGCCCCCCTGTGGGGCCGGGCCCGCAGGGTAAATGACAACCCCCGTAACCGGCACCAGCCCAACACCCGACACCCCGTTGGTGGACAGATACTGCATGCTAAAAGCCGGACCACTCCCCGCAACCCCAAGCTCGGGTGCAAGCGGCTGATGCTGCGTTAATATACCACTCACCGGCACAGGTGGGGCCGGAACCTGCGGTGCTGGCGTCTGGCACGCCGCCAGAGCAAGCAGGGAAGCAGCAGCTACAAGACGTGGTACGGATTTCATGAAATACCCCTTGTACGGAGCTTATGCGCCCCATATTGCAAAAAACGGCAGAAATGCAAACACTCTGCCAATTTTATGCCTGTAGAGTTTCATTATCCCGCCCCGGACGCAAGGGCACAAAAACCCCAACACTGCCGTTGCAGACCGGCTCAGGGAGCTTGGGTCACGCGCCAGATGGTATTCCCCACATCATCAGCAACAAGGAGTGCGCCATTCCGGTCAATGACAACGCCCACAGGCCGCCCATGCACATGGTCCTGATCGGGGGTGAGGAAGCCTGTCAGCACCTCCTGTGCCGCGCCATCGGGTTTGCCCGCGTTAAAGGGAATATAAATGACCCTGTAACCACTTTTGGGCCGCCGGTTCCAGGACCCGTGCTGCCCGATAATAACACCCTGACGCATGGCTTCGGGCAACAGCCGGGCGGTCTCTGTAAATGTCAGGCCGAGGGATGCGGTATGCGGGCCGAGTGCATAATCGGGCACCAGTGCGGTGGCGACCAGATCGGGACGTGGTGGGCTCACCCGCACATCCACATGCTGGCCGTAATAACTATAAGGCCAGCCGTAAAACCCTCCCTCCTGCACAGATGTCATGTAATCCGGCACAAGGTCACTGCCAATTTCATCACGTTCATTGACTGCCACCCATAAGGCACCGGTTTCTGGCTCCCACCCCATACCATTCGGGTTGCGCAAACCTGTTGCATATGGCTCCAGCTTTCCGGTTTGCAGGTCCAGCCTGTCAATCCGTGCGCGACCTTCCTCCACCGCCATGCCGTGTTCGGCCACATTACTGTTGGAGCCGACGGTCACGTATAAAAACCGCCCGTCCGGACTGGCCAGAATGTTCTTGGTCCAGTGGTGGTTATACCCTGCTGGCAGATCAGCCACTTTTACAGGCTCGGCCGTAATATGCGTATCCCCCGGATGGTAGGGAAATTTTACAATGGCATTGGCGTTAGCCACGTAAAGGTCATTCCCGACCAGCGCCATGCCAAAAGGGGAATAAAGATGGTCTAGCAGAACCGTTTGCAGCGTTGCTGTCCCCTGCCCCTTTTCATCACGCAGGAGCATGATTCTGTTGGGGCTGGGCTCCCCCGCGCCAACAGCCCCCATGATAAGGCTGGCAATACGGTTCTTGACTGTCTGGATATCCGTGCCCGGAGAATTGCTCTGGGCAACCAGCACATCCCCATTGGGCAGGACATAGAGCCAGCGCGGATGGTCCAGCCCTGCGGCAAAAGCCGTCACACCGAGCCCGGGGGCGGGCGTTGGGTGTTCTCCTTTCCGCCAGCCTATGGGGTTGGCAATGTTGACCGTAGGCAAGAGCCGTGGCGCGGGGGCAGGCAGCATGGGGGCAGGACCCATACCCTGTTCAACAGCCAGCCCTGCCCGCTCCGTGCGGGAATACTGAACACCACCCCCAACCACGGCCGCCAACGCAACCAGCGCGCCACCCGCCACCCATATTCTTCGTGACCCCATAAATCCGCCCTCCGTACACCGCACAACACTTAATCCATGATAACCCGAACGCAGCATGTGACCACGGGTTTGCACGGCAAAAACCGTACTGGCAGGCGGCTCACAGGAACACCCTGCATGATATAACACGAAATTTTATTGCATCTTCACACAGGAGCACGTGTTACTTCAAACGCTCTCTCCATCACGAGAGAGGTACAACGCCTTGTTTGAGAACAATCATGTTCATACAGCCTCTTGCTCCTGTGGGTCACAGCCTGCTGCTTTCCTTTCTTGTTGCAGCCTGCCCCATTCTTGTTACCCTGTTTCTTATGGGGGTTTTGCGCCGCCCTGCCTGGCAGTCCTCCCTTGGAGGGCTGGCCGTGGGGCTGGTTATTGCCATTGGCCTGTGGGGCCTGCCCCCTGCACTGGCTGTGGCCAGCATAACCAACGGTATGGTTTTTTCGCTGCTGCCGGTCATGTGGATCGCGCTGTGCGCCCTGCTTCTGTTTAACGTTGCCGTCCATAATGGACGGTTTGACGCGTTCAGGGGCTGGATTATCCGGCATGTCCCCAATGACCGCCGTATCATCCTGATCGTGCTTGGCTTCTGCTTCAGCGCAGCGCTGGAAGGGGTTGCCGGGTTTGGCACACCTGTTGCCATTACAAGTGCGTTGCTGATCATGCTGGGTTTTCCCGCACTGGACGCGCTGACCTATGTGCTCATCTTCAACTCAGCACCCGTGGCTTTTGGGGGGCTGGGGATTCCCGTAACCGTGCTGGGCTCCATTACCGGGCTGCCGCCAGATGTGCTTGGCGCGACCATTGGCCGCCAGCTGACCCCCTTTGCCTGCCTTATTCCGTTTTATGTTATGGCGCTTTACGGTGGGTGGCGTTCCATACGGCAGACATGGCCCATTCTGCTTGTCGCCGGTGGAAGCTTTGCCCTGACCCTGCTCGTCATTTCCGGCGCGGGGCTGTACAGCCTGAGTAACGTGCTGTCTTCCAGCGTGTCTCTTGTAGCCAGCATTGTGTTCCTGCGCTTCTGGCAACCTGCGCCTGACCCGGCGTACGCCATAGACCTCAGCCAGATCAATGCGGAAAAACCTGCCAACGCAGCCCCCGTGCCGCTCTGGCAGGGCTGGATTCCATGGGTTACGGTCATTGCCGTGGTCATTGCATGGGACGCGCTGCACGTTGCCCGTATTGGTGCGCTGCCCGTACACTGGCCGGGGCTGGACAATGCTGTTTTCATATCGCTGTACAAATCCGTTTATGCTGCGGTCTGGAAGTTTGAACCCCTCGGCACGGGCACGGCCATTCTGGTTGCCGCCATTCTGAGCGCCCTGCTCACCCGCACCACGTTGCGCCAGTTTGGCGCGGCCATTGCCACAACCGTGCGACAGGCGTGGCTGGCGGTCGTGACCGTAGCACTGACCATTGGTCTGGCGTTTTTGATGAACTATTCGGGCATGACCTACACGCTGGGCTATGCGGTATCTTCCACCGGCATGCTCTTCCCGCTTGTTTCGGTCTTTCTGGGCTGGGTGGCCGTCTTCCTGACCGGAAGCGACACATCGGGCAATGCGCTCTTTGGCAACCTTCAGGTTGCTGCCGCACACCAGCTCTCGCTTGACCCTGTTCTGTTTGCCTCGGCCAACTCCTCTGGCGGGGTCATGGGCAAGATGATCTCCCCCCAGAACATTACCACCGGTGTATCCGTCACCTCGCTCAAGGGGCAGGAAGGTGCTGTGCTGGCCCGCACATTCAAGCACAGCCTGTTCCTGACCTTCTGCATCGGTGTGCTGGTCGTTATCCAGCAGTTTGTCCTGCGTTAGCCACTCCGCCAGCGCCCCTCCTGCCAAGGGGAGCGCTGGCCCTTCTGGCTTTCAGGCTACTGGTTGCAGGATATGCACCTGCAAGGGGGCTTCAAGCAGCCCTTCCAGCGCGGCCGCCAGTTGTTTGAAGTGCGGTGTTTCCATATGATCGGCCAGAGCCTGCCGGCTGGCCCAGCGTTCAATAAAAATCAGTGTCTGCGGGTCATCCAGATCCCGGTTGGGCACATACTGGCGGTTTGTGGCCTCCGCGCGGGACGCGGGCACACAGGCCGCCATGGCTTTTGCAACAGCATCCTCACAACCCGCTTTGGTCTTGAGAATAGCAACGACCGTAATTTCATCGCTCATGGGTCAAACCTTCTGTCTTCTCAAAAAGGGATAATACCGGGCATGATAGAAAACTGACACTCCCCTGACTACCGGCTTATTACCCGGTTTTTGCACGTTCATGTGCGTTGCCACGCATTTGCTGGCTTGGAGGGAGCAGGCACGCCCTTTATAGTCCCGCCTAAGCCCCACCCTCTGGTGGGCCGGTTGCTGCTCTGGTCCGCCTGAGCGCAGACCACCCCGATCTCTGGCCCCTCACGCACCGGATTAACCTTTCCATGCTTCCTGTTCTGATGTTTCCACAGTTCGACCCGGTGCTGGTGCATTTCGGGCCATTGGCCATTCGCTGGTATGCGCTGTCCTATATTCTGGGCATTGTGCTGGGTATCATGCTGCTGCGTAAACTGCTGGCCCTGCGCCCGCGTGCGGGCACGACCGAACTGGCGGACGACTTTCTGACATGGGTGACCATTGGCGTGCTTGTAGGGGGGCGGCTTGGTTACGTGCTGTTCTACCAGCCCAGCTATTACCTCAGCCATCCGCTCTCCATACTGGAAGTGTGGCACGGGGGCATGTCTTTCCATGGGGGAGCGCTCGGGGTCATTACCGCCATGGTGCTGTTTACCTGGCGCTATAAGCTGAACTTTCTGGCTTTTGCAGACCGCGTGACCGTAGCTGTCCCCATCGGGCTGGGGCTGGGGCGTCTGGCCAACTTCATTAACGGCGAACTCTGGGGCCGCGAGGCCCCGGCAAGCCTGCCCTGGGCCATGATTTTCCCTACCGGGGGGCCAATCCCGCGCCATCCTTCCCAGCTTTATGAATCCCTGACCGAGGGACTTTTGCTGTTTTTAATCCTGTTTACCGCCTCCCGCCGCCAGTCGGTGCGGGAACATCCCGGTTTTCTGGCTGGCATGTTTCTGGCAGGATATGGCTGTGCACGCTCCTTTTGCGAGTTCTTCCGCGAGCCGGATTCCTTCCTCGGCTACCTGCCCGGCGGCATTACCATGGGGCAGTTGCTCTGCCTGCCCATGCTGGTCGCAGGCATTGGCCTGATGCTGTACGCCCGCCGCCAGTCCATATACGCCGGCCTGCCCGACCCGCAAGATCAACCTGCTGAAAAAAACTGAACGGACCTATGGCACCACACATCTACCACGCAGAGCGACTTGACCACTTTATGGCGCGGGTAAACGCCCAGTATTATGCCGAGACACCGTTCCTGTCGGACTTTATTACCGCGCCAGAAATTTCTCAGGTTTTTGGCGAACTGCTGGGTGCGTGGGCCATTACGGTGTGGCAGGGCATGGGCAGCCCCGCCAGGATCATTCTGGCCGAAGCAGGCCCGGGGCGGGGTACGCTCATGGCCGATGCGCTGCGTGTGATCACCCGTCAGGCCCCTGCCATGGCGCAGGCGCTCAGTGTGCATCTGGTCGAAACATCCCCCCGTCTGCGGCAGGTGCAGGCAGAAATACTGCACCCTTATACGCAGCCCGTGTGGCACAAACACGTCGAGGACATCCCCGCAGGTTCCATGATCCTGCTGGCCAACGAGTTTCTGGACGCCCTGCCCGTACGGCAGTTCATCCAGACCAGCACGGGCTGGCATGAGCATTATGTGGCCGACAAAACGCTGGAACTGATCGCCTGCCCCCCACCCACCCTGCCGGACAGCCGTGTGCTCGAACCCAACACGGTTGTGGAAATATGCGAACAGGCCCAGCATATTGTGCGCGACCTCGCTCACAGGTTTACCCATTCCCCCGGTGTGGCGCTGTTTATTGATTATGGGCACAACACAAGCTCCACCGGAGATTCGCTTCAGGCCCTGCGCCATGCACGCCCGACCCATCCGCTACAGGCGGAAGAAGGTGAGGTTGACCTGACCACGCATGTCGATTTTACAGCCCTGCTTGCCGTAGCCCGCAAAGGCGAGGCCGCCACTTACGGGACCGAAGATCAGGGTGATTTTTTGCAGCATCTGGGCATTATGGAACGCACCGAGCAACTGGCCCGCAACGCCGCACCGCAGGATGCAGCCATGCTGCGCTCGGCTGCAAACCGGCTGGTAGCACCAGATAAAATGGGGCATCTGTTCAAGGTCATGGCGCTGGCCAGCCCCTCCCTGCCTACGCCTCCCGGCTTTACGAAAGGTCCGGTTGCATGAGCTGCTCCTCCACCGCCCCCACTGGTCTGGCCCCCCTGACCAGCCCCCTGCTGGGGCAAGCCCGGCATGGCTTTTTCACGCGTGAAGGCGGTGTGTCCAGCGGCCCGTATGCCAGCCTGAACTGCTCTACCCGATCGGGGGACAGTGCAGAAAATCTGGCGCTTAACCGCCAGCTTGTCGCCAGCCATATGGGTGTGCAGGCAGACTGCCTGCTGGGTGTAACACAGGTGCATGGCCCAGCCGTTATTACCGCCACCAGCGGGTGGCCTGCGGGCACTGGTGCTGCGGCAGATGCACTGGTAACCAGCAACCCCGCACTGGCCATAGGGGTGATTACGGCAGACTGTGCCCCGGTCCTGTTCAGCACTGCGCAGGCCGCCGTTGTTGGTGCAGCTCACGCAGGCTGGCGCGGTGCGTTAAGTGGTGTGCTGGAAGCAACAATAGAGGCCATGCTCCCCCTTGGCGCCGTGCGTGAAGATATACGCGCCGTGGTTGGCCCCTGCATTGCGCAGGAAAGCTACGAGACAGCTGAGGACATGCACACTGCCATTACAAGTGCTGACAAACAGGCAGCCCGTTTTTTTGCTCCCGGCAAACAGGCAGGCCATTACCAGTTTGATCTGGCCGGATGGTGCGTCTTTCGCCTGCAACGTGCAGGGCTCAGGCATGTCGCCGCTCTGGGCGTGGATACACTGAGTGACGAGACACGTTTTTTCAGCCATCGGCGGCGCACGCTGGCTGGGGGCGGCCCCATTGGACACCAGATTTCTGTTATCGCCACGGGAACCCGCAACGGATGAAACACCGCCAGCAGCCTTTACGCCTAGCCTTTTCCTGTTCCGCCCTGCTTTTGCTGGGCGGCTGCCTTGATGTGCCACACCCCTTTGCGCATTCAGGCAAAAACGGGCCGGGACTGGCTGCCAATGCGCCCCCTGCACGGCTGGATGTACCCACTCCCCCACCCAATGCCCTGCTCTCCGACGCCCATGCCAGCCTGTGGGCCAAGGATGTCGCACAGGCGCTCCTCCAGCAGACCATCCCGGCCATTGCCCAGCCCACACGCAAGGGGGACTGGTGGCTGAGCATGAAGGCTGAACTGCGCAACGGGCAGGTTGTACCCGTTTATACGGTCATGACCCCCAAAAATACGGTTCGCGCCACACAGGAAGGCCAGCCGGTTCCTGTAGAGCAATGGTCGGCGGGGGATGGACCATTTTTCACGCTGGTTGCGCAGGATGCGGCAAGCCGTATTGCCGCGGTCCTGACGGGTATTCAGGCTGATGATATGGATAAGGACCCGCACAGCCTTAAGCACCGGGCCGCGCGCGTGTATTTTGCAGGTGTTACCGGCGCTCCGGGCGATGGCAACACATCACTGGCGCAAGCCTTTGTCGCCTCATTCCGGGATAGTGAAGATACAATCCAGAATTCAGTCAAAAATGCCGACTTTATTGTAAGCACCACCGTAAAGCTCTCGCCCGGCCCGGCTGGCACTACGGGGCACCCTCAGGAACACATCGAAATTGTCTGGCATGTTGTAGATGCAAACGGCAAGGAAGCCGGGGCAGCCACACAACTGCATGACATAGATGCCCATTCGCTCGACCAGTATTGGGGGGATGTCGCCGTAGCAGCAGCGCAGGAAGCCGCCGCAGCCACAAAACAGATTATTGACCGTTATTCCGGTCGGGACAATGCCCCTCTTGCTACCCCCGGCGCATCCAAACCAACCCCGGCAGCCCCTTCCCCCCCATCCGCTCCGGCGGGTTGACCCGAGTGCCGCAGCCCCCGCTGACATAAAGCCTCCCCGCGCGCAAATCTGCGCAGGCGGAAAGCCGCAAGCGACCTGCCTAGAGGTGTGATTCAGGCGAGATCACAACACACCCGCTCAGTTTACGGCAGGCCCCTACTGCATCGGTATGTGACAGGTTGGTCAGACGGGCACGGTACAACCGCCCTGTTTTAGCCTGCACCACAGCAATCTGCACCCGCGCACCAGAGAGAGACGTGTTCTGATGCTGCGCCCGCCCCGATGCCTGCTGCGCCAGAGCCGCGGAACCAAAAGCACCAACCTGAATGGACCAGTTTCTGGTATCCACACCCCGCACCTTCCTGCTCAGCAGCGGAGCCGGTTCCGCATGCGCGCTGGGGAACAGGCGTAAACTCCCCCCTTTCCGCCCGCCCGCCACGACGACCCGGGCAGGTTCGGAGTCAGACTCTCCCGATTCGGTCAGAGGTGCTGGAATATATGCGGCATCATCCGCTTCCGTTTCCTCCGCCTGAGCAACCTGTACCGGTGCGCCCGGGAGGGTCTGCGCGGTTGCTCCCAGCCGTTTGGCCCATATGGCCCGCACATCCGACGGGCTTTCCGTCAGCCCATCCACTTTTGTTTTACGTGAAACAGGGTGCCAGTCCTGCCCATAGGTAGCCGAGGGGGCGCTGGGACTATCGGCAGTATCATCCCCAATGGCGTCCGCCACCTGTACGGGCTGCATCCCCCCCTGCTGCCTGCCCGACCAGGCAGCCTGCACAGCGCTTATGCCACCTGCATTCCGGCCAGCGCCGCTGCCGATCGCCCTTTGCGTAAACGAATCATGGCTGGCTACCTGCATATCGGCCTGCGAGCGATTGACTGGTGAAATGCCCACAATACGCCGCCCGATGGAGGCCACATAATTCCGCGTCTCACGCGGGAGGGTGCGATTGCGGGTTATAAAATCTTCCAGACGTCCGGGGCCCGCATTATATGCGGCCAGAAAGCCGGGAGAGCCGTAGACATCATACAACTGCCGCAAATACGCAGTACCCGCCATGATGTTATCGTGCGGTTCGTAGGCATCCCCACCCAGATTATACGCAGCGCGCATTTCGTCATAGGTTGGGGGCATAAGCTGCATCAGACCCATGGCACCGGGGCCGGATGTCACGAGCTGGCCGTCATGGAACAGCTTGCCGCCGGATTCCTGCTGGATAACGGCACGCACCCATTCCTCGGGCACATCAAAACGTTTGGACGCTTCGCGGATATAAGGGCCCCATGGGTCTTGCGCCGGGCCCGGAGGCGCATAGTAGGACCGGGCATGGGCACGGTAAAACTCGGCTTCCTGCGCTATGGGAACATCCGTATCGCTTCCGCCCGGCTGGCCAGCGCAGGCCGCCAGCACGGCCAGCAGCCCCAGAGCAAGTACACCCCTGATACCACGCCCAAACCTGCTGGGGGCATTACGGGCGGCACAACAGTCTTGCATCCTGAAAAAGGGCTGTCTGCCTGTCATGCTGTTTTATCCATCCTTGCCGTGGCACAGGAAATCCGACCGGTTCCATGCCCACGCCCACATGTCCGGACCAGAAAATACGCCCATGTGTTTATACGGGCCATACCCCACATGCAAGAAAACGCTCCACCGACATTCATGCGCCCTGTGGCAGAACCGGCTTTACTCTGCGCAAACGACACGGACATGGCTATTTTACTCATGAGCTGGCCAGATAATACCATAACCCCAGCCGACGACCATGCCCCTCAACTTGGCTTATTTTATGGCACACACACTCGCATGCACCCATTCTGATACTTGTGGTCCTGCCGATATACGCCACAGGCGGCTTTTACAAAAAGCGGATGAACTTGAGTAAAAACCATGTTCCCATCATGATCAGAAAACACAGTCCACCGGCATCCACCGTGCCCCAGCGACCGTCGGTCAGGAACATGCCGCCCGTATTCATGCCAAAAAAGCCGGTTACCAGCGTTGCCGGGAGCATAAGAATGGTGCCCACGGTCAAAATATACAGCCGCCGGTTGGTTTCTTCCGCCTGATTGGATGTCAGCTCATCCTGCAAGGAACGGGCCCGATCCTGAAGGGCCAGAAGGTCATCGAGCGCGGCATGAACCTGCCGGTGCGAGCGGTCCTTCAGGTCATCCTCGGCCCATTCGGGCAGTTCCAGCTCTTCATCACGGAAAATACGGTCAACGGGCGCCAGCACCCGCCGCAGTTCCGTGGAGCGGCGGCGCACCATACCCAGCAGGGCGCTCATACGGCCCAGATCCGTATCACGGTCGAGCATCAGCAGCACATCTTCCGCCCGGTCAAGCTGGTCATCCAGCCGGGCAAAGTCACGCCGCAACGTATCGGCAAATTCCAGCAGGGCACGGTCCACCACCTTGGCGGGGGAGCGCGGCACCAGCCCGCGCTTGAGTTCATGAAACACAACCCCGAGGGCGGGAATAGGGTGGCGGCGGGTGGTCAGCAGCAGATCAGGCTCAAGGGAGAACCGCCATGTGCTGACGTTACGATCATCATCGGTAGACGTATCATCAAACGCGGGGAGTGCGCCAAAAACTATATCCCCCTCGTTTTCCAGCCGGGTGCTGCGTTCAAGATTGGTCAGAACCTGCCGCACCTCTTCGGGCAGGGAGGGAATGGTCTCGATCTGATGACGTGACATGGTGTGGACAATGTCAAAGTGAAACCACGCCCACCCTGCGCCCTCGGCAAACTCGGGGGGAAAGTTCCCGGTTGTCAGGCGATGAACCACCACATCGCGCTCAAGTTCCTGCGGCTCATGACCGGGGCGGCAGTAAATGGCCCAGACCAGACCATCGCGCAGCAGGGTACCCCCCTCGGAAAGCAGATCGGTCAGTTGAGACAAGGTGGTTCCAGCCAATTCCGATCTCCCTGCTCTGCCAATCTGTTATGGGGGTATTTTTCCAATGCACCGCAACCACCTGATCCTGCGGTCATGAAGACGCCACAACACGCACAAGCCACACAAAAAGGGGAGAGGTCAACCACCCCTCCCCTGTCTGACCCGTTATTTAAAGAGACCGTATTGTTTTAAAGGGACCGTATTGTTGGCCGACGCGGTGCATTCCCCCGTTCCTGCCGGGGCCGGGCGGCACCACTGGGGCGGTTGGACTTAAGAACAGGAGCCGCCGTAAGCTCAGCCTCAAGCTGGGCAATGCGTTTACGCACACTCTCCTTGAGTGCAGGAGATGTGTGGGACTTCATGGCAGCCAGCGTTTCCTTTAAGTCACGCAGTTGCTTCTGTTTTTCCGGCAGAGAGCGCCGGATTGGCTGGTTATCAGACATCTGGCCGCGAAAAGCGCGCATGAACAGACCCTCCATCAAATCAAGACCGTACGGCGGGGTCGCGGCACGGTTTATGTCTTAAAAATTTAATACCTGACCGGCCTTGTCACACCAGCCGCGCACAGTGCACGGCACTGGCCCGACCATGATCGTAACGGCTGGACAAATGACCAGACAGTTTTTACGAATTGCGAAGAACACTGTCGCGCAACACATCAAGCAAGGCCTGACACTGCTCTTGCGTTCCCACCGTAATGCGCAACCACGCCATTGTGCGTTCACCCTTGAGGTGGCGGACAAGAACGGCCCGGGCTCTTAACTGCGCCGCGAGTTCTCCTGCATCACGATCGGGATGCCGAGTGTAAACAAAGTTTGCCATGGAGGGCAAGACTTCAAAACCAAGGTCGCGCAGTCCGTCGCTCAGCAGCGTGCGGCTGCCCATAACCCGCTGCACGCTTTTGGCAAACCAGTCCTCATCCTCGACAGAGGCCAGAGCCCCGGCCTGCGCCAGACGGTCCAGCGGGTACGAGTTAAAGCTGTCCTTGACCCGCACCAGTGCCTCAATCAGATCAGGTTGCCCAAAGGCAAAGCCCACCCGTGCACCCGCCAGTGCGCGGGATTTGGAGAAGGTCTGCACAACCAGCAGGTTAGGGTAATCACGAACCAGTTCCACCGCGCTCTGCGCGCCAAAATCCACATAGGCTTCATCAACCAGCACCACCCGCTCGGGGTGCATGTCCAGCAGTTTGCGTATGGCGTCCAACCCCAGAGCAATACCCGTTGGCGCATTGGGGTTGGCAATCACCACACCGCTGCATGGGCCGGTGTAATCCTCCACTGCAATGCCCATATCCGCACGCAATGGCACCATGCGGTAAGGCAGTTTGTACAGCCCGCAGTAAACCTTGTAAAAACTGTAGCTGACATCGGGGAAGAGCAGGGGGGCCCCGTGTGCAAACAGAGCCTGAAACGCATGGGCCAGCACCTCGTCCGAGCCATTGCCAACAAACACGTGGTCCGCGCCCAGCCCCACACGCTGGCCCAGCGCCGTGCGCAATGCCAAGGCTTCCGGGTCGGGGTAAAGGCGCAGGGTGTCATTGGTGGCAGCCTTTATGGCCTCCAGCGCACGGGGGGATGGGCCATAGGGTGATTCATTGGTGTTCAGCTTGATCAGATTGGCAATTTTTGGCTGCTCACCCGGCACGTAAGGCGTAAGGGTGTGAACAAGAGGGCTCCAGAAACGGCTCATTCCGATCATTCCATGCACATAAGTTGAACGGCCTGCGCTGACAGGCCGTTGCTCAAAAAAGCTCAATCAATAAATCAGAAGCAGCAGTGCCTTGCAGCAGTGCCCCTGCGTCAGGCTCAGGCGGAAACGCCTACCGCTTTTTTCAGGTCCTGCAACAACGCGCCATTGCCCTGCCGCTGGGCCAGATCCAGGGCATTCAGCCCCTCCCCATCACGCAGCAGCACGTTGGCGCGCGCCCCAAGCAGCACACGGGCAACGTCATCCCGCCCGAACATAACAGCAAACATAAGCGGCGTACGCCCTACGGCATTGACGGCATCGACCTCGGCACCGGCTGCAAGCAGCATGTTCACCAAGGCAACATCCCCTTTAAACGCCACACCCGAAAGGGCGGTGGAGCCTTTTTCATCCTTCAGGTTCGGGTCCGCGCCACGGTCCAGCAGGACGCGCACGGCGTCCCCGTGCCCGTTATAAGCTGCCAGAATAAGGGGGGTGTACCCTTTTTCCATCCTGAGATTCGGGTCCATGCCAGCTTCAAGGAAGCGGGCCAGCAGGTCTGCATCCCCTTCTCTGGCAGCGTTAATGAACAGGGCGTCCACCTGCTCGCGCGTAAAAGTCTGCCCGCCTTCTCCGGCTGCCGGATTGGCGGGGGCCTGCCCGGACTGTGTCCGTGTAGACTCTTCTGTCATGGCTGACCTCCGGAAAAAACGGTTTATCCTGATCAGGGCAACGCCCTGCGCACTCGTGCACCTGATTGCACGAGCGTTCCATTTTGCCACATTACCCACCCACAGCAAAGCAACTTGTTGGCATATGGCGGACGGGGAACATGGCAGAACAACAACTCTTTTGATATAATGGGTTGAACTGGATAACTCCGCAAGGGTTCCGCTCCCGGCAAGCTCGTCTCTTGCCGAAAAATGCAGAACCGTGGAATTGTGCAAAAACGTTTTTTAATGGGGCCTCGTGCGCAGGCCCCAACCCTATATTTGCGGGCTTTGGCACTAAAGCCCAGCTGGAGGACAGGCCCGCTATGCGCGTTTCTTTTTCTACCCCCCTGCGTGCACCTGCCGGGGCAGAAGCCGGTAGAGTGAACAGCCCCGATACGCTGTGCATCAACACCATCCGCACTCTGGTGATGGATGCCGTGCAGAACGCCAATTCCGGGCATCCCGGGGCAGCCATGTCCATGGCCCCCATTGCCTACACCCTGTGGCAGAACACCCTGAATTACGACCCTACAGCCCCGCTCTGGCCCAACCGTGACCGCTTTGTGCTGTCCATCGGCCATGCCTCCATGCTGCTTTACGCGCTTATTCATGTTGCAGGCATCCGGCAGGTCACCAACGGCAAGGTCACGGACGAACCCGCCCTGAGCGTGGAAGACCTCCGCCAGTTCCGCCAGTTTGGCTCCAAAACCCCCGGCCACCCCGAATACGGCCACACAACGGGGGTGGAAACCACAACAGGGCCACTGGGTGCAGGCTGCGGCAATTCCGTAGGCATGGCCATTGCCGAAAAATGGCTGGCCGCGCGCTACAACATGCCCGGTTTTACGCTGTTCGACCACCATGTGTACACCCTGTGCGGGGATGGAGACATGATGGAAGGTGTATCCAGCGAGGCCGCCTCCCTTGCTGTGCATCTGGAACTGGGCAACCTGACATGGATCTATGATTCCAACCGGATTTCCATCGAGGGCTCGACCGATGTCGCGTTTACCGAAGACGTAGCCGAACGCTTTGCCGCTTATGGCTGGCAGGTGCTTGAGCTCAGGGACGCCAACGACACAGCCGCTTTTGCAGAACTTTTAGCCCAGTCCCGCGCCCAGACCAGCAAACCAACCCTGATTATTGCGCACTCGGTTATTGCATGGGGTGCCCCGCACAAGGCTGGCAAGGCCTCCGCCCATGGTGAGCCACTGGGTGCGGAAGAAGTGCGCGAAACCAAAAAGTTCCTCAACTGGCCCGAAGACAGCAGCTTTGCCGTGCCCGATGCCGTTCTGCCGCACATGCGCGCAGGGCTGGGCGCACGCGGGCTGGCCGCACGCACGGCATGGGAAAAACTGTTTGCGGATTACCGCACCGCCCATCCGGAAAAAGCAGGCGAACTGGACGCCATTTTCAGCGGTACCCTACCCGAAGGCTGGGATGCGGATATTCCGCTTTACCCGGCAGACGCCAAGGGCACTGCCTCACGCGCCAGTTCGGGCGAAGTGCTGAACGCCGTTGCGGGCCGCCTGCCGTGGCTGCTGGGGGGCTCGGCCGATCTGGCCCCCTCCACCAAAACGCTGCTCAAGGGGCAGGAGAGTTTTCAGCCCGCCAGATGGGGTGGCAGCTATGCTGGCCGCAACTTCCATTTTGGTGTGCGTGAACACGCCATGGGCGCCATTGTAAATGGCATGGCCCTGTATGGCCTGCGCCCATATGGTGCGGGGTTCCTGATCTTTTCGGACTACATGAAGGCCCCTATCCGCCTGTCCGCCCTTATGGGGCTGCCAGTGACCTATATTTTCACCCACGATTCCATTGGCGTGGGTGAGGATGGGCCAACCCACCAGCCGATTGAACAACTGGTGCAACTGCGTGCCACCCCCGGCCTAACCACCCTGCGCCCGGCAGATGCCAACGAGGTTGCCGAGGCATGGCGCTACCTTATTGCCAACCGCTCCGGCCCTGCGGCACTGGCCCTGAGCCGTCAGGACCTGCCTACGCTGGACCGCACACGCTATGCGCCTGCCTCGGGTCTGGCAAAAGGCGCTTACGTGCTGGCCAGCAGCGAACAGACCCCCCGGGTTATCCTGATCGCAACAGGCAGCGAACTTTCGCTGGCGGTCGAAGCGTATGAAACCCTGAGTGCTCAGGGCGTGCCTGCCCGCGTGGTCTCCATGCCAAGCTGGGAACTGTTTGAAGCGCAGCCACAATCTTACCGCGAAAGCGTTCTACCTTCCGCCGTTACGGGGCGTGTGGTGGTAGAAGCGGGCTCCCCCATTGGGTGGGACCGTTACGCTGGCCCCACCGGCACCATTATTGCCATGAACGGCTTTGGCGCATCTGGCCCGGCCGGCCAGTTGCTCAGGCACTTCGGCTTTACGGTGGACGCTGTTGTCAACGCCGCCCGCAAGCAGGCAGGCTGAACCAGACAGCCCCTCTGGCGTAACGGTTACAGGACTAAAGCCCGGCTCCTGCCAAACAGCAGCCGGGCAGGATAAGGATATGCACGTATGACCGCCTCTGTGCCAACAGGCAGCAACCCATTACAGGCCCTGGCCACGGTCCATCAGTCCCCCTGGCTGGACTTTATCCGCCGCTCCTTTGTGGAAGACGGCTCGCTGGCCAAGCTGGTGCACAGTGGCGACATACGCGGCGTAACCTCCAACCCGGCCATCTTCCAGAAAGCCATGGGAGAAGGCACGGAATATGACCCGCAGATACGCGATATTCTGGCGCATGAAACACTCTCCCCCGGCGCTCTGTATGAACGGCTTGCCGTAGCCGACATTCAGGTCGCAGCCCATGTTCTGGCCCCCATTTACGAGCAGACCAAAGGCCGCGACGGGTTTGTAAGCCTTGAAGTGTCCCCCTATCTGGCACGGGACGAGGCAGGGACTGCGCATGAGGCAAAACGACTGTGGGCAGATGTAAACGCCCCGAACCTGATGATCAAAATCCCTGCAACACCGCAGAGCATTCCGGCCATCCGCCAGAGTATTGCCGCAGGGATTAACGTTAACGTCACGCTCATTTTCTCACTCGCGGCCTATGCGGATGTGGTGGAAGCATGGCTGAGCGGGCTGGAAGACCTCAAGGCCCGCGGGGGCGACCTGTCGCGCGTGGCCTCTGTGGCCTCGTTCTTTGTCAGCCGGATTGATGGCAAGATTGACGCCGCCATAGACCAGCGGACCAAAGCAGGAGACAAGGATGCAGAGCACCTTAAAAACCTGCGCGGCAAGGTAGCCATTGCCAACGCCAAAATGGCCTACGCCTACTGGCAGAACATCATGCAGACCCCGCGCTGGAAAGCGCTGGAAGAGGCCGGGGCGCAGACCCAGCGCCTGCTATGGGCCTCCACAGGCACCAAGGACAAGGCCTATAGCGATGTGCTGTACGTGGACACGCTGATCGGCCCGCAGACAGTCAACACCCTGCCCCCCGCCACCATGGATGCCTTCCGTGACCACGGCACGGTAAGCGAAAGCCTGACCCAGGGCGTGGCCGAAGCCCGCAAGGTGATGGAAGAGGCCGAATGCCTTGGTCTTGACCTGGATGGCGTAACCGCCACGCTACTCAATGAAGGTGTCAGCGCGTTTGAAGATGCGTTTGACGCCCTCCTTGGTTCCGTTGCTGCCAAACAGATCGCCCTGATGGGCAACAAGCTGACCACATCCAGAACCAGTCTGCCAGCCGACCTGCAAACGGCGCTGGATACGGGGCTGGAAGCATGGCGCAAGGATGGCACCATCCGCCGACTATGGCGTAAGGATGCCTCCGTCTGGACCGGCAACTCCGAATCCGGCTGGCTGAACTGGCTGGATGTTGTGGACGAACGGCTGGCCCATGTGGACGAGCTGGAAGCGTTTCAGGCCGAGGTCAAGGCGCGTGGTTTCAAGCAGGTGCTGCTGATGGGCATGGGCGGCTCCAGCATGGGGCCGGAAGTGCTGGCCATGACCTTTGGCAAGCACGAAGGCTTTGGCCACCTGTATGTGCTGGACAGCACGGACCCGCAGCAGGTTGCGGCCTTTGAACGCAAGATAGACCCCGAGCACACGCTATTTATTGTTGCCTCCAAATCCGGTAGCACGCTTGAGCCCAATATTATGCTGTCCTATTTTCAGGATCTGGCCAAGCGCGCCCTCAAGGATAAAGCGGGCTCGCATTTTGTAGCCATTACAGACCCCGGCTCCAAGCTGGAGGCACTCGCCCGGCAGGAAGGGTTCTGGAAGGTTTTTGCAGGCGACCCCAAAATTGGCGGGCGCTATTCCATTCTCTCCAACTTCGGGCTCGTGCCAGCGGCTGCCGCCGGTGTGCCCATCCGCCTGTTTTTGGAAGATGCCCTGCGTGGCGTACGCCTGTGCGATGCCAGCGTGCCACCTGCACTCAACCCCGGCGTGCAGCTTGGCACACTTATGGGCATTGCCGCTCACGCACTGGGCCGCGACAAGCTGAGCATTATTGCCACACCCCAGATTGCAAGTTTTGGTGCATGGCTGGAGCAGCTGGTGGCGGAATCCACCGGCAAACACGGCAAGGGTATTATCCCGGTTGATAACGAAACTCTGGGTGGCCCCAGCCGCTACGGCCACGACCGCCTGTTTGTTTACTTACGTCTGGCCCCCGAACACCGGCATGAGCAGGATGAGGCCATTGCAACCCTGATCGAAGCCGGACAGCCCGTGCTGACCATCACCTTGCACAACAAGCGCCAGATTGCACAGGAGTTCTTCCGCTGGGAGGTGGCAACCGCTGTTGCCGGGGCTTTTCTGGGCATTGACCCGTTTGACCAGCCCGATGTGGAATCCACCAAAATCGAAACCCGCAAGCTGACCGCAGCTTACGAACAGACCGGCGCGCTGCCTGCGCAGGCTCCGTTTGCCGAATTTGGGCCTCTTGCCTTTTATACGGACCCTACCAACGCCGCCGCCGTAAAGGCCGAGAGCGCCTGTGGCGTTCTCAAGGCACATTTTGACCGCGTAAAACCGGGTGACTACGTGGCCCTGCTCGCCTTTATCGAGCGTAACCGCGAAACGGCAGAATGGCTCCAGCACATCCGCCTGCATGTGCGTGATGCCAAAACCATTGCCACCTCAACAGGTTTTGGGCCGCGCTTCCTCCACTCCACAGGGCAGGCTTATAAAGGCGGCCCCAATACGGGTGTGTTCCTCCAGATTACGGCAGACAATGCGCGCGACCTGCCCGTGCCCGGCACCAGCTACACGTTTGGTGTGGTCAAGGCTGCACAGGCCCGTGGTGATTTTGACGTGCTGAGCGAGCGCAAACGCCGCGCCCTGCGCGTGCATATCCATGGCAATCTCAAGGAAGGGCTTGCAGCACTGGCCTCCGCCCTGCATGACGCCCTGTAATAAAGACTGAAAGCGGAGAGAGATCATGCAGATAGGCATTGTTGGGCTGGGCAGGATGGGAGGCAACATTGCCGTCCGCCTGACACGCTTCGGGCACGACGTTGTTGTGTACGACCGGGACCCCGCAGCGGTGGAAAAAACCGTGGCACGAGCAGAACCCGGCCGCGCAGCAGGGGCAAGCAGTCTGGCCGATGTTGTTGCGCAGCTACGTGGCCCCAGAAAAATTGTGTGGTCCATGCTCCCCGCTGGCGACATTACGGAAGAAACCGTTATGTCCCTTGCCGGGCTGATGGGCCGGGGCGACATCGTCATTGATGGGGGCAACACCTACTACAAGGACGATATCCGCCGCGCCAGAGTGCTGGCCGAAAAAGGGGTTGATTACCTTGATATAGGCACATCCGGTGGCGTGTGGGGGCTGGACCGGGGCTACTGCATGATGTACGGCGGGGCCAAAGAAGCCGCTGACCATCTTGACCCCATTCTGGCAGCACTTGCTCCGGGTATGGGGGACATCCCCCGTACCCCCGAGCGCGACCGCGAAGGGCTGGACCCGCGGGCCGAGCAGGGGTACCTGTATTGTGGTCCGGCGGGTTCTGGCCATTTTGTCAAAATGGTCCATAACGGCATTGAATACGGCATGATGCAGGCCTTTGCCGAAGGCTTTGACGTCATGTACCGCAAGGACTCCCCGCTTCTGGCCGAGGACGAACGGTTTTCGCTTAACATGGCCGATATTGCCGAAGTCTGGCGCCGGGGTAGCGTGGTGTCCTCCTGGCTGCTGGACCTGACGGCACAGGCTCTTGCCAATAATGGCGAGCTTTCCAAATTCAGTGGGGAAGTCAGCGATTCGGGCGAAGGCCGCTGGACTATTGAAGCCGCTATTGAAGAAGCCGTGCCTGTGCCGGTCATGACGGCGGCCCTGTTTACGCGCTTTCGTTCACGCAGTGACAATACATTTGCAGAAAAAATCCTGTCCGCCATGCGCTTCGGCTTTGGCGGCCACGTAGAAAGCAAAGGCTAAACGCCTTTTACCCCCGGCCCTTATACGGGCCGGGGCATTGGGGGAAGAACACAATGGCAGGCTTTGGGCAGAACAGGCATGGCCCCGAACGCCCCCCTGCCCGCTATGTCCGCCTTGTTGTTTCCGACATGGATGGCACGCTGCTCACCCCGGACAAGCAGATTACCCCCCAAAGCATGGCGGCAGCGCAGGCATTGCAGCTTGCGGGCGTGCCCCTCTGCCTTGTCAGCAGTCGTCCCCCCGGCGGGATGGAAATGTATTTTGCGCAGTTAAGGGTCAGTACCCCTTACGGCGCGCTGAATGGCGGCACCCTGTTCAACCCCGACCGGACCATCCGCTCCAGCCTCTCACTCGCCCCCCAAACCGTGCAGGAAGCCCTGGACCTGCTGGCTGCCCCGCAGGTGGACCCATGGCTGTTCCGTGGGCATGAATGGCTTGTGCGCAATGCGCAGAACCCTCTTGTGCTGGCAGAAAGCCGGACCGTGCAAAGCACCCCCACACAAGTGGGCGACCTGCGCGCCTGCGTGCATGATATTGGTAAGGTTACCGGTTCCACCGCAGACCATGCCATGCTGCAGGAACAGGAGGCCCATATAGGCCGCAAACTGGCAGGACGGGCCAGTGTTGCCCTCTGCAGCAAATGGTTTTTGGATATTACCCCCCTGCACGCCAACAAAGGATATGCCGTGCGCCAACTGGCCGCTGACTACGGCATAAGTGTGGGCGAAGTTGCCTGTATCGGGGATATGAACAACGACATTCCCATGCTGGCCATTGCCGGGCTTGCCATTGCAATGGGCCAGTCCACCCCGGATGTGCAGACCTACGCGCATTGCATAACCACCCCCAACACGCAGGAGGGCTGGGCCCGCGCGATAACGGAGTTTGTGCTGCCGCGTTGCCATACGGCCTCCGCCCTGCACTATGTTCCCGCCCCTGCAAACGCCGCACCCCCTCCATGAGCATGAAAGACCCCATGATGCCCGGACAGACCACCGCCACTGGAACCATGCATGTTTTTCCCCACCGGGAGGCACTGATAACCGGACTGGCGGACTGGCTGCTCGAACGCAGCATAGCCAAGGCTGATACAGCACCGTTCCGGCTGGCGCTCAGCGGGGGCTCCACCCCCCAGCACCTGTATGCCCTTATGGCCAGCGCACCCTATGTTGCGCGCTTTCCGTGGCATAACATGCAGTTTTTTATCGGGGATGACCGCTTTGTGCCCCATGACCATGCCGACAGCAATTTTGGCATGATGCAGCGTCTGCTTTTTTCAAAAGCCCCTATTCCTGCCTCCAATATTTTCCCCATGCCAGACCACGGGCTGGCCGAAGATGCTGCCGGAGCGTACGAACAGACCCTGAAAAACCTTTATGGCGCACAGGATTTTTCACCAGAACGGCCTTTTTTTGATGTGCAGCTTCTGGGCATAGGCACGGACGGGCACACAGCCTCGCTTTTTCCCGGCCAGCCTGTGCTCGACAACCGTCGCGCATGGGTTGCAAGCTGCGTGCCCCCCGTGGCGCCCCATACCCGCCTGACACTAACCTACCCTGCCATTCATTCCAGCCAGACTGTGATTTTTTTGGTGGAAGGCGCCGCCAAACGGGATATTCTGGCCCGCATTCGTGCGCAGGACCCCGCATGCCCGGCCAGCGCGGTTACCGCGCAAGGCGAACTGATATGGTTTACAGACCAGGCCGCAGCCCCATCGGGCCAAGAATAACAAGGACAAACAGACAGATGACAACCACCACACCCGACCCCGCCGCAGCCTTTAAGCAGCAATCCGCCGTAAAAGCCGCATCTCTGGTGCAAAGCGGTATGGCCGTGGGCCTTGGCACCGGCTCCACCGCCAAATTTGTGGTTGCCGAGCTTGGCCGCCGCATCCGCGAGGAAGGGCTGCGGATTACCGCCATTCCCACATCCATCGTGACCGAAAAACAGGCACGCGAAGAGGGGATTCCCCTGACCACCTTTGGCCAGCAGCCCGAGCTTGATCTGGCCATAGATGGCGCGGATGAAATTGAACCCAGAACCCTGAACCTGATCAAAGGGCTGGGCGGGGCACTCCTGTGGGAAAAAATTGTGGCAGCCGCGGCAGCCCAGTTTGTGGTGGTGGCTGATGCCAGCAAATACGTGGACCACTTAGGCATGCGCTGCCCCCTGCCTGTAGAAGTCATTCCCTTTGGATGGGAAAATGCCGCACGTAAGCTCGGGCTTTTGGGTGCGCAGGTTACACCGCGCCGCATGCGCGATGGGTCTTTTTTTCTCACGGATGAAAAAAACCTGATCATGGATTGTGTTTTTCCGGCCATTATGGAGCCCGAAGAACTGAGCCACGCCCTGTATGGCATTGTTGGCGTGGTCGAGCATGGGTTGTTCCTGCATATGGCCACCCAGACCATTACCGCAGGCCCGGAAGGGATCCGGATCATCACACCACAAGGGAGCCAAACATGTCTTTGAACAGTTCAGCTTTTCCGCCGGGGCATGTTCTGCCCGCACAGCCTGCGGCACATGGTATTGGCAAACGCCTTATTGTTGTCATGGGAGTCTGCGGGTCTGGTAAAACCACTATTGCCGAAGGCCTGCATAACGAACTGGGCTGGCCATGGCTGGATGCGGACACCCTGCACGATGCCACCAGCATTGCCAGAATGCGCGATGGTATCCCCCTGACTGACACAGACCGCAAAGCATGGCTGGAGCGGTGCCATGCGTGGCTCAAATCCTGCGCGGAACGCAATACCGGCGGTATTGTGGCATGTTCGGCACTCAAGCGTGCGTATCGCACTATGCTGTGCGCACAGGGTCTGGCTGTGCAGTTTGTTTATCTGCATGCGGATGAAGGGACTTTGCACACGCGCCTTAGCACACGTACAGGCCACTTTATGCCTCCCGGGCAACTGCCCAACCAGTTGGAAACACTCGAACCCCCACACCCGGACGAGGCTGCATGGTCCCTGCTGACCCTGCACCAGCCAGCAGAAACCATTGCCGAGATCATGGGTCTGCTCAAAGCCAGCAAACACTGAAAGACCGCCAGTTATGGGGCATAACTACGCCAAACCACTCACCTCGGGCCAAAAAATGGAACGCCTGTTAAGCCGTATTCCCCCATCGTGGCATGTGGTGATGGAGCGTATGGCGGGGGAGGCCCAGTGGCGGGCACTGGCCCATGCCCCCGGTCAGGATGGCGCATGGAGTGACCTCCACCCCGACCCGGCCGATGCACTGGAAGAGAGCTGGCGCCGGAACCGCACGGTTACGGTCTGACGTTAAAACCCATGGGCCGCCGCCCACGCACAACATGAGCCGTAAAGTTCAGGCTTTCCGTTTTGCCGCCTGTCCGTCAGTCTGGGGTTTATTGTAAGGCTTGCCGGTCAGGGAATTTATGCGTGCCGTGCGGGTGCGCTGGGGCGTTGGGTCAGGCACAACATAGGCCTGTATGCCCTCCGCCTGCCGGGCACGGGCAAAACGCTGCGCGTGCGATAACTGCGCTGCGTAATACAGAACCCTGTTCCCCACCATAACACGATGCCTGCGCACGATCTGCCGCCTCCTGCTTGTATGCTGCGGGGCTTTTGCCTCCCCCGCCGATGTGGCTTGCAAGCCGTCTGTCCATATTTTAACATATCTGAAATTAGGATAAGCGCATGACCTTCCACCGCCCCAGATATTTCAGCCTGCCGCGTATCATGGCAGCCATGGCTGCAAGCCTTGCTTTGTATGCTCCCCTGCATGCACAGGCCCGTCTTGTGACAGATATGAGTGGCGCAACGGTCGAGATCAAGGATGGAGCCCCCCCCATTGCCGACCTGTGGTTTGCGCATAACGAAATAAGCGTCATGCTGGGGGCCGCACCACGCATACGGGTCACGGCGGAAAATCCGGGTGATAATCCGTGGCTTTTTAAAATTTCTCCCGTTCTGTACATGGCGCATATGGGTGTCAAACCCGATACGGCCAGCGCGGAATACCTGCTGGCCAACAGAATTGGCCTGACATTCGTACCCACCAAGGCCAAGGCGGAAGAACTCAGGCGCGCAGGCGTAGCAACCCTTGCCGCCGAATACATGACCATGCCGGACCTGCTGAGTTCGCTGGACATGAGCGCCGAAGCCATTGGCACGCAGGAAGCTCATAATACCGCCAAGCGTTACCGTCAGGAAATGGAGCGCGTGCTGGAACTGCTCAAGTTCCGCACGGCACAGGTGCCTGTGACCGAGCGCCCGCGCGTGCTCCATATTGCCCGTTTTTCTCCCCTTCAGATTGATGGGCAGAAAACCCTGATTGATGCCTGGATTCAGGCGGCCGGGGGCGTCAATGCCGCAAAAATTGCGGGTAATCACCGGCCTGTCAGCTTTGAGCAGATAGCCGTCTGGAACCCCGATGTGGTTATTGTGGACCCTGCTGCCGGAGAACTGCCCGAATCCTCCCCCCTGCGTACACTCAACGCATTCCAGCAGCAAAAATGGTGGACCAACCCCAAAGGGGTGTTTGCATGGGACCGCTACGGCTGCGAGGTCCTCCTACAGGTCCAGTGGGTTGCTAAAAAACTCCACCCAGCCTTGTTCGCAGATCTGGATATACGGACCGCACTGCGCAATTTTTACAATATCTTCTTCCGCTATCGTCTGAGCGAGGATGATATTTCGCGCATTCTGGCAGCACAGTCCCCCGCCCCATAAGCCAGCACAATAGCAGGCTGCCCCATAAGCGGTATGTCCTGCATACATCTTATTGGACGCCCTGCCCCCATGCTGTTATGCCATGCAGCATGACAGCGTTGCTGGAACATCTGCGCTCCCATAAGACGCCAGCCCGGTGGCTTGCGGCCCTGCGGGCACTGGTGCGCACTGATTCGCTCTGGCTACTTGTTCTGGCCGCCATAACCGGCGTGCTGGCAGGACTGGCCGTAAGCCTGATCACCTTTACCACCCTGCTCGCCCATAATCTGCTGGCCCCCGGCTACAAGCGCCTGTCCGGGCTGGAGCATGTGGCTCCCTGGCGCGCCCTGCTGGTACCGACCGCTGGAGGCCTGCTGCTGGGCCTTTGGCATTACATCCTGCAACGCCACAACCGCCACAGACCCGTTGACCCGATCGAGGCCAATGCCCTGCATGGGGGGCGTATGTCCCTGCGGGACAGCCTGATTGTAACGGGGCAGACCATTCTTTCCAACGGCTGTGGTATTTCCCTTGGGCTGGAAGCCGGATTTACCCAGATTGGCGCGGCCTTTGGCTCACGCATCGGGCGCAACCTGCGCATGCACCGGGCCGATGTGCGCCTGCTTGTAGGGTGTGGCGCGGCCGGGGCCATTGGTGCCGCTTTTGATGCTCCCCTCGCAGGAGCATTTTATGCGTTTGAACTGATTATAGGTTCCTACGCTTTTCCCCTGCTGGCCCCGGTTGCCTGCGCCTCCCTGTGTGCGCTGGCCGTTGTGCACCTGACGGGGGAAACACTCCCCGCCATTACCATGACCATTCCGCAGGATATTCCAGCACCAGCCTACCCCCTTCTGGCGGTGCTGGGGGGTATTTCCGCCCTGATCGGCGTTGCCCTCATGAAAAGTGCCGCCTACGCGGAACAGATTTTTGCAGTATGCATCAAGCCCCTGTGGCTGCGACCCATGGTGGGCGGGCTGCTGGTCGGCGGGCTGGCCATTATCTCCCCCACCGTTCTGTCCTCGGGCCATATTGCCATGCGGGCGGGGCTGGTCAGCCCCCCCCTGCTCTGGGCAGCAATGGGGCTTTTGCTACTCAAGGCGGCGGCATCTACTCTCTCAATCGGGTCGGGGTTCAGGGGCGGGCTGTTTTTTGCCTCGCTTTATCTGGGGGTGCTGACCGGGGCCACTTTTGCCAGTGTGGTCGCCCCTGTTATGGACCTCTCCTTAGGGCTGTGCACGATTGCGGGCATGTGCGCGCTGGCCACCGCCATTATTGGCGGACCGCTGACCATGATCCTGCTCACGCTGGAAACCACCCACAGCGCCAACCTGACCGCCGCCATAGCCCTGACTGCCCTTGTCGCCTCCTTTACGGTCAAACGCATTTTTGGCTACTCCTTCGCCACATGGCGCTTCCACCTGCGGGGGGAAAATATTCGCTCCGGCGTGGATGTGGGGTGGATGCGCACCTTAACAGTCGGCCGCATGATGCGCACGGAGCTGGATACGCTGGCCGCAGACACAACCGTTGCTACAGCCCGCACAACCTTTGCCGGGCGCATGCCCCGCTACATCGTGCTGCACAATGACCAGAACCATTACGCCGGACTGCTGGAGAGCAACCTGATCCAGTCCATTACCATTGCCCCCGACCAGCCCCTTTCCGCTCTGGTGGAGCATGACGGGGAGGTGCTTTCTGCTGATCTTTCGATCGGGCATGCCGTAGCCGCCTTTGAACGCACAACCCGCCCGGCACTGGCCGTAACAGACAGGGAGGGCCATGTGCTGGGTATTCTCAGCGAGCGTTACGTCCTGCGCCGTTACGCGGAAGAACTCGAACGCACCCGCCGCGAACTGGCGGGGGAAAAACACGGCAAATAGCCCGGCAACCGCCCACCACCACGCCACGTAGCACGGACGTGATCGTCCAGCCCCTTTTGCCCCGCACGGCCACCCCCCATAATAACAGGGTCTGATTTTTATCAAAAACCGGCGGTGTCCCATGCCTGCTGCACCTGTTGTTCCGTCCTCCATGCAAGCAATCTGCTTTACCGAACCCGGAGAGCCAGACGTTTTGCACCTTGAAACCCTGCAGGTTCCCCAACCCGGCCGGGGGGAAGTGCTGGTGCGCGTCATGGCCGCAGGCGTTAACCGCCCCGACCTTATGCAGCGCAAGGGGCTTTACCCCCCTCCGCCCGGAGCCTGCCCCCGGCTTGGGCTGGAAATAGCAGGCGAAGTGGTGGCCTGTGGCCTGCCACAGGAGGGCACCCCCATGCCCGCCCCCGGCAGCCGTGTATGCGCCTTAACCAATGGCGGCGGCTATGCGCAGTACTGCCTTGTGCCCGCAGGCCAGTGCCTGCCATGGCCCAAGGGTTTTAATGCCGAGCAGGCCGCCGCACTGCCAGAAACCTATTTTACCGTCTGGTCCAACCTGTTCATGCCTACCCTGCTCGAACCCGGTGCACGGGTGCTGATCCATGGTGGCACCAGCGGCATTGGCACAACGGCCATTCAGCTTGTCAAAGCCTTTGGCGGGCAGGCTTTTGCAACCGCTGGAACAGATGAAAAATGCGCCCTGTGCACGGAGTTGGGGGCCACGGCCATTAACTACCGCACAGAAGATTTTTTAACCCGTATTCGCGAACTGACCCACGATCAGGGCGTGAACATTATTCTGGACATGATTGGCGGCGCTTACTTCAACCGTAACCTCAAATCCCTCGCGCTTGATGGCAAGCTGGTCATTATTTCCCTTCAGGGAGGGGCCAAGGCGGAACAGGCCGATCTGGCCCGGATTATGACCCGCCGCCTGATCGTAACGGGCAGCAGCCTGCGCCCCAGAGACAGCGCCAACAAGGCCCGTATTGCCCGCGAACTGCATGAGCGGGTATGGCCCCTGCTGGACCGGGGGAGCATAAAACCGCTTATCCATGCCACCTTCGCGCTTGCGCAGGCCGATCAGGCGCACAAGGCGCTGGAGGAAGGGAACCACATTGGCAAAATTGTCTTAACGGTCTCCCCCGCCTAAAAGGAAAGATAACAGGAGCAGGGGCAACCCTGCCTTTCCATTTTGCAAGCAGTTCCGGGGCCCCATGGATACGTCTCTCCCTTCCGCCACGTCCAGCATCGCCGATCGGCTTTGCGCCGTGCGCCGCAGCATGCACGCCGCAGCCCTTGCCGCCGGGCGCGACCCGGCTGAGGTGACTCTGGTGGCCGTCTCCAAATTCCATCCCCTGCAAAGTGTGCAGGAGGCTCTTGCCGCGGGGCAGTGCGTGTTTGGTGAAAACCGGGTGCAGGAGGCCACAGCCAAGTTCCCACCCCTGCGTGCCGCCAACCCCGACCTGCGGCTGCACCTGATTGGAGGGCTACAGACCAACAAGGCGCGGGATGCGGTCCGCATTGCCGATATGATTGAAAGCCTCGACCGCCCAGCACTGGTCGATGCCATTGCCCGCGCGGCGGATGCGCAGGGCCGCCTGCCCGACTTGCTGGTAGAGGTCAACACAGGTGATGAACCCCAGAAGTTTGGTGTGCCAAAAGAAGAGGCCGATGCGTTTATCCGCCTGTGCCAGAAGCGGTTTGGCCCGTCCCTGCGGGGGTTGATGTGCATTCCGCCCGCAGAGCAGAATCCGGTCCCGCATTTTCAACTCCTGCGCAGTATGGCCCAGACCCATGGCCTGCCTGTACTGTCCATGGGCATGTCGGCCGATTTTGAGCAGGCCATTGCACATGGTGCCACCCTTGTACGGGTTGGCAGCGCCATATTTGGCCCACGCCCGGCACTAGCCTGAACGGTCCATTCTCAATAATGGTAGCCGGTATGCCTTGCCTCTGGCACTCTGCGCACTTTATGCAGGGCATCCTAGAATGTCTTTTTTCTTCTGCCCCTGACGCGGAGCCAGAAATGCCATGACCGACGCCGACAGTACAACGCCCACAGGTTCCGCCCCGGCTCCGGGCGAGACGCACCAGACTACCGGAGCACCAGAACCACGGCGGATTGCCGAGTTCGACGCGGATCAACCGCAACATGCCATAGCTCCCGTAGGCTTTGCTGCCCTGCTGAGCGTGCTGGGTGTTGTTTATGGTGATATTGGCACAAGCCCGCTTTACGCCTTTCGGTCCACGGTGGAGGTCATTTCTGACCACCACAAGGTGGAACCGTGGGAAATCATGGGGGTTGCCAGCCTTATCTTCTGGACCCTGATCCTGATCGTAACCGTTAAATATGTGCTGCTCATCATGCGGGCAGACCATAATGGCGAGGGCGGTATTCTGGCGATCATGTCTCTGGCCCAGCGCGTGACCACCAGTGCGCGAACGCGGCTGGTGCTTGGCATGGTCGGGATTATTGGCACCTGCCTGTTTTTTGGGGATGGCATTATTACCCCTGCTATTTCCGTGCTTTCAGCCATCGAAGGGGTGGAAGTCAGTATTCCCGCAGCGCACGAGGTGGTTATTCCGGTTGCCATACTGGTCATTATCAGCCTGTTTAGCGTGCAATGGGTGGGTACGGGTCGGGTGGGCACCATATTCGGCCCGATCATGCTGCTCTGGTTTGGTACGCTGGGTGCGCTCGGTGTTATCGAGATCATGCACCACCCGCATATTCTGCTCTCCCTCTCCCCCACCTATGCGCTGGAGTTCGTGTTTTACCACGGCAAACTCTCCTTTCTGGCCCTTGGGGCGGTCGTGCTGTGCGTAACCGGGGCAGAGGCGCTGTATGCGGATATGGGGCATTTTGGCCGCGCTCCCATCCGCTACGCATGGCTGTTTTTTGTGCTGCCCATGCTGGTGCTGAACTATTTTGGGCAGGCCGCACTGGTTATTGCAGACCCCAAGGCGCTGGCTAACCCGTTCTTCCTGCTATGCCCGCACTGGATGCAGGGGCCAATGGTGGTGCTGTCCACACTGGCAACGGTTATTGCCAGTCAGGCCGGGATTTCGGGCGGATTCTCGCTCTGCCGCCAGCTTATTCAGCTTGGTTACATGCCGCGCCTGCGCATTACCCACACCAATGCGGAAGAAGAAGGCCAGATCTACCTGCCCGACTTCAACCGCTTCCTTGCTGTGGGTGCCGTGCTGCTGGTGCTGGCCTTCCGCAGTTCGGATGCTCTGGCCTCGGCCTACGGCATTGCGGTTACGGGCACGTTTATCTGCACCTCCGTTCTGGCCATTGCGGTCTTTCGCAAGCACTTCAACTGGCCTGCATGGCAGGTGGGCATGGTGTTTGGCGGCTTTTTGCTGCTCGATGGCACCTTCTTTACCGCCAATGCGCTCAAAATCCCCGATGGGGGGTGGGTGCCTGTAATGCTCGGCTGCGTGCTGACGCTGATGATGACAACATGGAAAAAGGGCCGCGGCCTTATTATTGCCCGCCAGCGGCAGGACAGCCTGCCCATGGGCTCCTTTATTGCCCGTCTGCCCCAGTCACGCACCATTATCCGCGTACCGGGCATGGCCGTGTTCATGACCAGCACGCCCGACTTTGTCCCGCCCTGCCTGCTGCATAACATGCGCCACAACAAGATCCTGCATGACCACGTACTGTTTGTAACCGTGCAGAACCTTGACCAGCCGGAAGCCGAGCGCGGCCATCGCGTCACGGTGGAAGAACTGGCACCAGATGTGTACCGGGTCATCCTGCGCTACGGCTTTATGGAAATGCCCAACATCCCCCGCGCGCTGGAAGAACTCAAAGCCAATGGTGTGGATTTTGACGCCCTTCAGGCCTCGTACTTCACATCGCGCGAACTGGTCACACGCTCCTCGGTGCCGCGCATGTCGCGGTGGCGGATGTCCATCTTCCTGTTCATGCTGCGTAACTCGACTTCGAGCATGGAGTTCTTCCGTATTCCACCCGACCGCGTGGTGGAACTGGGCGTAAAGGTCGCCATCTGAACGCGTGCAGCACGAACCACTCGCCCTTTACATCCACTGGCCATTCTGTCTGGCCAAATGCCCGTACTGTGACTTCAACTCCCATGTGCGCGCGCATATTCCGCAGGCCCGGTTTGCCAAGGCACTCCGGGCCGAACTGGCGCACGACGCCGCACGGCTGGGCCGCCGGAAGCTGACATCCATCTTCTTTGGTGGCGGCACACCCTCGCTCATGGCGCCAGAAACCGTGGCAGCTCTGATAGAAGATGCCTGCACCCTGTTTGACGCGGCTCCGGACATGGAGATCACGCTGGAAGCCAACCCGACCAGTGTGGAAGCCGGGCGGCTACACCAGTTCCGTCAGGCGGGTGTCAACCGTGTCTCCCTTGGTATTCAGGCGCTGGAGGACCGGGCTCTTGCCTTTCTGGGCCGGGAACATTCTGCGGCTCAGGCCCGCGCGGCACTGGAGGCCGCACGCAACCTGTTCCCCCGCCTGACATTTGACCTGATCTACGCCCGGCCAGAGCAGAGTATTGCCGCATGGCGGCAGGAACTGGCCACGGCCTTGCGACTGGCTGATGACCACCTCTCCCTCTACCAGTTAACAATCGAGCCGGGCACGCGGTTTGAAGCCCTCTACCGCCAAGGCACGTTCACCCTGCCCGATAGTGATACAGCCGCCGCCCTGTACGAAACCACGGCCGAACTGACACAGGCCCACGGCATGGCGGCATATGAAGTTTCCAACTACGCGCGCCCCGGCAGCGAGAGCCAGCACAACCTGACCTACTGGCGGTATGGGGATTATCTGGGCATTGGGCCGGGGGCACATGGCCGCCTAAGCTTTGGCAGTGCGCTCAGGGCCACACGCCGCCACCGTGCGCCCGAACCCTGGGCCGAACGGGTAGAACATACAGGCACCGGCCAGACATCGGAAGAAGACCTGACACCCCATGACCGGGCGCAGGAAATGCTGCTGATGGGCCTGCGTGTGCATGAAGGTATTCATCTGGCCCGTTTTGCAGCCCGCACCGGCATGGCACTGGACAAGGCCGTGGACCAGACCATTCTGGCGCAGGCGCTACACGAAGGTTACCTGATCCGCGACGACCAGACACTCCGCGCCACAGCAGAGGGCAGGCTGCGGCTTGAGGCCCTTCTGGCAGCTCTTGTGCTCTAACTCCGGCAAGGCGTTCCATACCGGACCACCACTATGTGAGGGACATGATAAACCTGATCAAACTTGTTGTTGGTGTTTCCTCGCTGGATGAACTGGCGGAGCGCCAGCGTTTGCCTGCCAACCAGCGCCGCCACCCCGATAGCGGCACAATGCTGCCTGTTGTGCACACACGGACTTTTCCCAGACAGGCGGCTGCACTGCTCCAGGGTGGCTCACTTTACCGGGTTATTGCGGGGCTTATCCTGTGCCGCCAGCGCCTTGTGGACATTCGGCCCGAAACACGGGCCGATGGTACAAATGGCACATTACTTTTTATCGACCCCACCATCATCCGGGTGGAAGCCCGCGCCCTGCGCCCTTTTCAGGGCTGGCGGTATCTGAACCCAGCTGACGCACCACCCGACCTGAGCAGCAGCGCGCGGCACGACGATCTTCCCCCCGCCCTGCAAACGGAACTGGCCCTGTTCGGGTTGTAAATCAGCCCAATCCGGCATGGAACAGTGCGCCCATATGGAGGGATGTTATGGTATTGGCTCCACGTTCAAAAAAAAATGCACAAATGTCATTTCGTTGCTTGACGCTCCGTATATTCCACTCTAAACAGCGGCTCAACAACGCCTCTGTCCCGTTCGTCTAGAGGCCTAGGACACTGCCCTTTCACGGCGGCAACACGGGTTCGAATCCCGTACGGGATACCATAGATTTGTAAGGCATTGATTTTCCGATGGAAATCAAACATGCCTTTCCCTATTATGTAACAGGTCTGTGTTACATAAAGGACGTAAATTTTCCTTACATCCTACAGAATGCTATGATGCCATATCTGGCATCTCAGAAGACGTGTTTCTGCTGAATCTGACAGTCTCCGCTGATCAGCATCTTCGCTCTCTCAAAACCAGTAACAGTATCATCGCGTAAGCAAACCTCTCAGGCCCGCTTCAGCGTTTACGAATATCTGGATTGAACTCAGACGAAGAAAGCACCAGAAAAGCTCAAGCCTATTTCCAACTGATTATGAGGGCATACTCAGTTCCGCTTACAGTTATCTCCACTGCTGTTGTGGATGAAGCGCAGGAATTGGTGTTCAAAAAGCCAAACCTCTTGAGATTTCCTCATCCTTTTTTACACTGATGCTGGCGTAAGCTTTCACACTGACCAAGATCGACACCATGACCAATTGGCAAGATAAAATTGAAAAAGCGGTTCTGGATGGGTAAGTTATCCGAATGGACAATAGTCCTGAATATGTCAGCCATACGTTGGTTTCATGGGTGGAAAAGCAGGGAATGACCTGCAAACAACTCCGGCAGAGAGTCTGTTACGACACACCCGTCATGCAGGATGACCCTGTTTTGGAAGGCTCCTAAGGAATCATACAGAACCCACCAAAAACCCGAGGATTTTTTGAAGCCTCCACCTGCGGCATACACGCTCTATTCTGAATTATAGTTTCCAAAATAGCTGTAGAGCGCCTGATTTTTCTGCCCTCTTACTCAGGACGGAATACCGCTCATGACAAGCCTGAACGCAAAAAAGAAGAATACTCCCCCTGTAAGCATATCCAGTGCGCGCACCACTCTGGGGGTGGACAGGACACGACCGAGCGAAAACGCCAGACAGGCCAGAAGCGCATACCAGGCAACGGCCATAACCACCTGCACCCCTACCAACAGGAGAGAATAGCTGACCCGATGCACACCTGCGGGAATAAACTGTGAAAAGGCCGTCAGATCAAACACACCAACCAGTGGGTTAAGGCATGTCGTCAACAGTCCACGCTGGTAACCAGTCCCCATGCCGCCGACAGAACGCGCCTGAACTTCCGCCTCCGCCTGATCGTGCTTTCCAGCGGATGGCATCAGCAGCCGAATACCCAGATAAGCCAGATAAAATGCCCCGGCCCATTCGAGCATCAGATATAACGTGGGAGAAGCCGCAACCAGCGCGCTCACACCAAACGCCGTGCCCATCCCCCATATGGCTAGCCCCGTACCGGTACCCAACGCAGCCGCCAGAGCCGCATTGCGGCTCACATTCATGCCCAGACGAATAACAAGAGCGGTTTCTGTCCCTGGTGTCAGCACCAGAACACCCCATGCGGCAGCAAAGCTCAGTAAAGGCAAAAAAACATGGGGCATGACCAGTTCCTGTAAAGTATATCGGGCAACACACACCACCATAAGGACCATATCCGCCCGTAGGGTGACGTGTGCTGGGCGCTAAAAAAGAACAAAAGCCAGAAAAAGTCCAAGCCAATAGGCAAAAAAATGCCTGCGATCACTCTAACGCTATCTGCCGTTATACAAATCCATAGCCATGCGGCGCGCACCAACAACCTGTTGGGCGGCAACATAGGCTATGAGCATGGCATGGGCTGCGGGCTTCTCGGCTTCTTCTACCTGCCCCAGTGCACAACGGGCGTTTATGGCCAGACTTAACGCGTGCTCCAGCATCCTGCGAAAGAGAACCTCAAGCTGCTGGCCTCTTGCGCGGTAAGATAAGGGCATGTCAGACATAAACATCTCAAGCATCTGCCCTCCGGCCTGCTGCAAAGCGGCTTCTTCGGCCAGTTGCGGGGCCTCCTCTCCGAACAGAGCCAGAACCTCGGTCCGATCCGGGGCGACACGCAACAGATGCCGCAGTAAAGGGTGCAGACTGTCCCCTCCACTCGCAATAGAGGCGGAGCACGAGGGAATATGCGGGTAAGAACCCGGCAGTAAATAGCGTGACATCAGACTTCTCAGCCCCCGGTCAGTCCCGCCCGGTGACATGGTTTGCAAGACGAAGGCAGGTCTCCTGACTTGCAGATACGCCACACATCCTGCCTTCCCGGTTATGCACCAGTGGCCACCCCTGCCGGGGCAACGGATGCAAGCTACTGCCTACAGTTGCGGGTACAGTCTCCGACTGACTTCTGATGAAGCTGACGGTGTTCCCTTTTCATCCGCTCGCGCGGAACCTTCGACCAACAGGGGCAGGCTATAGCGACATGCGCCCTCCACCGCGAGCAAAAAAACAGGGGACACCCCTATGCCGGAGCCCCCAGCATACCCAAACGCCACTGGCCCGCATGGCAGCTTATCAGGCTATAGCTCAGAGGCGGCACATCCACCCGGACTGCATGAGACAGGCCCACTGCCCCCTCCCCCTGGTACAGGACCTTCAGCAACAGGTTGCGCACCACGGCAGGCCGCGCCAGCACCACGGCTGCAGACAGGGTCCGGCTTATACCGTCCAGCCAAAGGGCCGTTCTGTGGTAAGCTGCGACAAAGCTTTCTCCCTCCGGCGGGGTAAAAATCCCATCGGTTAAAAAGGCGTGTTGCTGCACGGAGTCCAGAGCTTGCAGGGCTGTGCCCGCCCACGTACCGTAATCCCTGTCCCGCAGGGCATCCTGTGGCCGCAGGATATGCCCTTGCCCATCCGGCACGGCCACATCCGGGGCGCAGAATACCGTTAACTGGCTCATGGACGGCAAATAAACTGCGGCGGTCTGGGGGGTATAGCCATGCGCAACCCGCTCAGTCCCATCGGGCAGCACGCCCTTGCGCACAACACCGGGCAGTGCAGACGCACAGCAAAGCAGCTTCAACCTACCAACCTTTCTAGCACTGGGCCATGACTGTACAGGATTTGCCAGCATAGCGCTGACACCCTACACCATCAGGCATTATTTTACCGCGATTTTAAACCGAGAATCGGATGCCCGCTTTTTCCAGCACTTTATCCAGCACTCTGTCTTCCCGTTTTGCGTGGGTGGCTGTCTGTCTGGCTGTTTCAGGCTGTGCAGCCCCCGTTACCGTGCAACGCCTGAGCCTGACAGACAGCTACAAGGAACGCAGCCAGAGCACACTCAGCGGGCAGAAGCTGAGCAACACCACCCGTATTGTGCTTGAGCGCCAGAACCTGTTGACCAGATGGAAGAAAAATCCGCAACAGGCATTGGCCATCCTGCGCGCAAGCACACAGGCACAGTTTTACACACCCGATCTGCAGGACCAGCTTTTTGCCCTTGCGGAGCTGAATTACCTGCTGGCCCGCCAGAACACGGACCGTGCAGCCTTTATGGCGGCAGCCCTGTATGCGTACGCCTACCTGAACCCCAACGGGCCGGATACCGCAAAACCCAACGCGTATGACGTGCATTTCCGTCAGGCGTGTGATCTTTACATGTTTGGCCTGACCGAAGCTCTGGGCAGCCCTGTGGAGGTGGCGCCACAACGCTGGACGCTACCCTTTGGCACGCTGGACCTCTCCACAACCCCCGAGCAGAAGGAATGGTACGGCTATACGCTGACCGACTTCCGCCCTACGGCGCGCCTCTCGGTGCAGGGAATAAAAAACATCTATCGCAGGGCGGGGCTAGGGGTACCTCTGGCAGCAGCGCCCCTCCCTCCAGCCAATAGCCAGATTTCCTTTTCCATTACCGACAAGCTGCGTATTCCCGTCAACCTTCTGCTGGAAATTCCCAATCCACGCGAGCAGATTTTTACAAACCATATTGATGCGCGCCTGACGCTGGCAACCATTGACACAACAAGCAGCCTGCCAACCACAGACGGCGTTATCCCCCTGCAATATGACCAGACCGCCTCCCGCGCGATCAGCCTGAGCAATGCGGTTGACTGGTCTGTGGAATACAAGGGTTTTCTGGATGGCAATCTCTTTAACAAACGCGCACAGCTTATTGCCATAGAACCCCACCAGTATGGCCATATGCCCGTTGTGCTGGTGCATGGCACGGCCTCCAGCCCCGGACGCTGGGCGGATATGGTCAATGACCTGCTCGAAGACCCGCAGATACGCGCGCATTATGAATTCTGGTTTTTCTCCTACGCCACGGGCAACCCCATCCCCTATTCCGCCCTGCAACTCCGCGAGGCGCTGAACCGCACCATCCATGACCTTGGCGGTACGCAGGCAGACCCGGCACTGGGGCAGATTACCCTGATCGGGCACAGCCAGGGTGGGCTTCTGGCAAAAATGCTGGCGATTGACCCGCATGATGCCCTGTGGAACGGACTGACCCACCGCGCGCTTTCCAGCCTCCATCTTTCGCCCGATGTCCGGCAGTTTCTGGAACAGGCTCTTTTTCCCACTCCCATGCCCGAAGTCAGAAGTGTTGTGTTTATTTCCACTCCGCAACATGGCAGTTATCTGGCAGATTTCTCCATCGCCCACCTTATCGGGCGCATGGTCACCTTTCCTGCAACCATTACGGAAGTAACCCAGCAGGTCATGAAGGGTAATGCCGGCGCGCTCAAGGTGGATATGAGCCCAAGCCGCTTTGGCAGCGTTTATGGCATGTCCCCGCGCAGCGCGTTCATACAGGCTCTGGCCACTGTTCCTGTTGTCCCTGATGTGCAGAGCCACTCCATTATTCCCGTACTGGGCGATGGAGCGCTGGATAATGCGGATGATGGTGTGGTGGCTTACGCCAGCGCGCATGACCCACGGGTGCAGAGCGAACTGGTCGTGCGCAATTCGGGCCATTCCACACAGGCCAACCCTATTACAATTGCTGAAGTACGCCGTATTCTGCTGCAACAGCTAGCGGCTACAATACCTGACCTGCACGTCAAGGGAGATATGAACCACATCAATATCATGCGTATTGGTGGGGATTATGTCATCCCCACCACATGGGCAAAACCATAACCATGCGTAAACACCGTAACCGCCACAAAAGACCATGGAAACTAACCGCCATAACCCTGATTTTTGCGGCTTATGCCTGTGCCGCCTTTTATTATTCCACACTTGAACCCGATCTGCTGCGCCTTGGGGTAACCAGCCTGTGCGGGCTGCTTTTTGTAGCAACATCCCGCATCCGCCAGCCCGTGCGCCGCATTGCGGCCCTCTGCGGGCTTTGTGTGTGTTTTACCATATGGTTCTGCACCAACCGCCCCAGCAATAACCGGGAATGGGCCGGGGAATATGCCGTACTGGCCGATGCCATACAGGATGGCCGCATGGTCCATGTGCGCAACATCCGGAATTTTACCTATAAAACCGAAACCGATTATACCCCACACTATTACAACGCGGATTTCGACCTGGACCACCTTGCCACCATCGACCTGATAACATCCTACTGGGCGGGAGAAAGTATTGCCCATGTCTTCCTGTCCTTCGGGTTTGATGATGGCCGCCACCTTGCTGTTTCCATTGAAACACGCCGCCAGAAAAAGTTTTCCTATTCCACCATTGCCGGTTTTTTCCATCACTATGAACTGACCTACGTTACCGCCGATGAACGTGACCTGATTGGTGTACGCACGGATATCCGCAAGGAGCGCGTGTATCTTTACCGGCTGGAACTCTCTGCCCAGACCCGAGAAACCGTTTTAAAAAACTACCTGACTGAAATACACAAACTCACCACCACCCCACGGTGGTACAACACGCTTATGGACAACTGCACGACCGAGATTCTGGCCCGCGCCAACGCCCGGACCCGTTACAGGCTGGACTGGCGAGTCCTGTTGAGCGGGTACACGGCCTCCCTCGCCTACGATCTGGGATTGCTGAACACACATTATGATTTTGCAACACTCCATAACCTCAGCCGAATAATGCGCCCCGCAAATGCCGTGCCAGATGCGAATTACTCTAATGAAATACGAGAATCCCTTCCACTCGCACTTGAGAATAAATAAAAGTAACGGAAATATGTGCGTATCACTCGCATGTAGAAGAAAATTTATTGCAAGTGATAATTATTTTTTCAAAACAATTTGATTTTTCACATTTTTTTGTTTGCGACACGCTATTTCTTGTATTATGCTTTGCTCCAGTTCCTTTGTGATCGAGAGTAAACCATCATGGTCAAAGACCCTAAAGTTATTGAACACCTGAACATCCAGCTCACCAATGAGCTGACCGCCATCAACCAGTATTTTCTGCATGCCCGCACCCTGCGCCATTGGGGCGTGACCCTGCTGGGCAAAAAAGAATACGAAGAATCCATTGAGGAAATGCGTCACGCCGACTGGCTGATCGAACGCATTCTGTATCTGGGCGGCCTGCCCAACGTGCAGCGCCTGAACACGATTCTGATCGGTCAGGACGTCAAGGAAATCCTTGAATGCGACATGAAGCTGGAAGAAAAGGCCATGAGCGATCTGCGCGAAGGCATTGCGTATTGCGAAAGCGTGCGTGACTTCGTATCGCGCGACCTGCTGCTGAAGATCCTGTCCAATGAAGAAGAACATGAAGACTTCATTGATCGCCAGTTCGACCTGATCAAGCAGATTGGTATTGAACGCTACATCCAGCTCAACTCCGCGTCTGCTCCTGAGCAGGAATAAAAATTGCCCGCCACCCGGCTTATAACGAGCCGGGTGGCAGTCTGCTTTTACCTGTCTAGCTTTTACCCAACGCCGCAGCGTAGAGTTCGGGCTTAAAGCCCACCTGCAAACCCTGCTGCGTTTCAAGCACCGGGCGTTTGATCAGGGTTGGATGAGCGACCATAAGGGCTATGGCGCGCTTTTCCGTCAAATCAGCCTTATCCCCATCAGGCAGCTTTCTGAACGTTGTGCCCGCCCTGTTCAGCAGTTTTTCCCACCCTACCTGAGCGGCCCATGCCTCCAGCTGCTGCGCAGTAACGCCTGCCAGTTTGAAATCATGGAAAACATACGCAACATCGTGTTCTTCCAGCCAGTTGCGGGCCTTGCGCACGGTATCGCAATTTTTAATACCATATAATGTCAGTCCGCCAGACATTGCATTCTCCTCTACGGGACCAATCCCCAAAACGTTGCGCATTTTTTGCATGAATGCCGCATCTTCTGCCAGATTGAACGCCCGCGCCTGCGCAATATCATACGCCACGCACAGAGGCAGTAATCGCTGAGCCTGCGGTTCCGTTGCATAGCGCGGCACAATATGGGTGTGCAGCGATGGTGCCTGATTACACCATGTTTCGTAATTAATGCGCGCAGCCCCCGTAACCTCAAGCAACGCATCCCCCACCCGCACAACATCCTGCAGATAATCCAGCCGCTGCTGGCCTTGCAGGTCATTCACACTGGGCACGGCGGGGTCTGCCAGCAAAATGCAGTATCCTGCCACCGGTTGTGTATCGGCCACCACCAGCCAGCCAGACGCCATACGGCCAATAACCTTGGGGTAGGCACCCTTGCGTGCAAGTTCCACGCGCTGCTGTATGACATTCTGCGTCATTACTTTACCTCTGCGGTCTGAGAGTAGATTAATATCATGTCAACACTTAATCTCTTACCCAAGAAATGACACATAAATACTCATAATGACTGCATTTTCTTGACAGTAAAAGCATGTTCACGTCCTAATGCCACAATCATGCGCTACCCTTCCCTTCAGCGCGCCATACCTGTTCTGCTTCTGCCTCTGACAGGTTGCAAGATTGCGGGCGCACCGTCTTTTCCACTGGCTGGAGCCTACTTCCCCAGCTGGATGCTCTGTGGCCTTCTGGGCATTCTGGTAGCGGTGGGTTTGCGCGTGCTGTTCCTTGCCACGGATATTGACGCCCTGCTCCGCCTGCGGCTGTTCACCTATGTCTCGCTTGGCACCATAACGGGCCTGCTGTTCTGGCTTTTGGCATTTGGGCCGTAACGCATGAAAAAAATATCCCTTTCCAACCGCAACCCCATTGGCCTTACCGTGGCCGTGCTCTGCATTGCGGCGGCCTCTGCCCTTGGCTACTACGTTCTGGGGCAGGATGAGTCCTACCCTTCCACCGATAGCGGAACGGTGGATGCCGAACTGGTGCATATTGCCTCCACAGTTGGCGGGCGATTGCAGGCTTTGAATGTGCATGTCAACCAGTCGGTCAAAAAAGGGGATGTGCTTTACCAGCTGGACCCCGAACCCTATACTCTGGCTGTGCAGCAGGCCACAGCCGGGCTGGCGCTGACACAGGCAGGCGTGGAGCAGCAGCAGCGTCTGGTTGCGGTGGAAGCCACCAATGCAGACATTGCCAGAAATCAGGCTCTCCGGGCCAAAACCAACCACGACCTTGCCGCCCGCACCGTAGAACGCCTGCGCCCGCTTGCCAGCAAATCCTATATTCCGTGGCAGCAATACGATCAGGCTCAGGTCGCCCTGCATGATTCAGGCATTACACTGGACCAGAGCCACCTGCAGGCCACAGCGGCACAGGTCGCTGTTGGGGATCTGAACAGCTCCATTGCGGCCCGGCAAGTGGCCGAGGCCACGCTGGCCCAAGCCCGTTACGCCCTGCGCCAGACCACCGTTACGGCCCCCGCGGATGGTTATGTGACCAGCCTGCGGGTTATTCCGGGAGAAGTTCTGGTACCCTCGCAGGTGCTGTTTACGCTCATCGCCAATGACGGCTGGTTTGTTACCGCCAACATGCGCGAAGGCACGCTCCACGCCATTCACCCGGGCGATTGCGCCACGGTTTACTCCATGATCAACAGGACCACCCCCATACGCGGCCATGTGGAAAGCATCGGCTGGGGTGTGTTATCCGCAGATTCCGCAGGTCTGAGCCGCGCTTTACCCTTTGTCCCGCGGGAGATGGACTGGGTGCATGTAGCCCAGCGCTTTCCTGTCCGGATCAGGCTGGAGCATGCCAACCCGCAACTGCTACGGCTTGGAGCCACAGCCACAGTGGAAATACGCCATGGCGCAGCCTGCGACTGATACAGGCAAAAGCACTCTGGCCCGGATATGGTGGCTGGTCCGCGCGCCCCTACCGGGTCGTGGCAGCCATAGCCTGCGCATGGCCGCTGCCTGCACCATGGTCGTGCTGATCGGTGAGATCTGGCAGATCCCCGATGTGGCCGTACCTGCCCTGTGCACCATGGCTCTCTGGCAAAAGGACCGCACGACCAACATGCTGGCGGGTGTTGCGGTCAACCTTTTGTTCGTGACCATTCTGGCGCTGCTTTTTGTGCTGATCCATCTGACACTGGACCATCCGTTTGGTCAGGTCGTAGCGATCATGCTGCTGTCCTTCTGCTTCTTTTTTCTGGGCTCGGCCAGCAAGCTCAAGCCTGTCGCCTATCTTCTGGGGTTGATTGTCGTATTTGCCCTGGTTGTTGCCGATCTGGTCCCGATCGGGGAAATTGCAACCCGCGCCCTGCTTTATGCAGACCTGTTCATTCTGGTTCCCGGCGCGGTGATGATTGTATGCGGCCCGCTGATCTGCCCCTCCCCCGCAACACTGATGATGCGTGAGATTGCCGCACGCCTGCGCCTGTGCGCCACATTGCTCGAACAGCCCGACAGCGACCAGCTGGACTACGCCCGCGCCACATTGCGCGAGGGGGCTGGCGGCATGCTCAGACTGCTGAAAATGGCAAAGCTGGAAAAAGTTCTGCACAAGGACCCGCTCGCCCATCTGGAACAGTCCGCCTACTCCAGCGTTGCAGCCCTTGCACTGGCCCATGCCGCCTTCCGGTATGGAGAAAAACAGCCAGAAAATATGGAATTTTCACAAACCCTGCGTGATATGGCGGCAATTTTTTCGCATAATGGCTATCCGCAGGATATTCCTTACCTGAACACACCAGATCATGCGCCCGCTCTGGCCCAGTTGGCCAATGTGCTGCATGGCTTTACCGACCCGCCATCCCCCTCCGCGCAGACCGTACCATCACCCGAGCCAAAATCGGGATTTTTTACCCCAGATGCCTTCAGCAACCCCGAACATGTGCGTTTTGCGGTCAAGGGTACAGCAGCTGTGATGATCAGCTACTTTATCTTCACCATCCTCAACTGGCCGGGCATCCACACCTGTATCATCACCTGTTTTATTGTCGCCCTGCCAACCGTGGGGGAAATGACAACAAAACTACGGCTGCGTATTAGCGGAGCACTGGTCGGGGGCGCCATTGGCATTGCCTCCATTATTTTTGTCATGCCCCATCTTTATAATATTGCGGCTTTTTTACTTCTGATTTTTGGTGTGTCCCTTTTTGCCTCCTGGGTCAAAAATGGAGATGAGCGCATAGCCTATGCAGGTTTCCAGATTGGCCTTGCCTTTTTTCTGAGCGACCTTAAAGGGTATGGTCCCACAACAGATATGACCACCGCGCGCGACCGTATTATCGGTATCCTGCTTGGTAATTTTATAACCTACGCCGTTTTTGTCACTTTCTGGCCCTCCAGCGCATATGGTCCCATTGCCCAGCACTTTCGCACTCTGCTTGATGTTTTAAAAAAACAGATCACCATAACCGACCCCACCGAACAGACCCGGCTGGCCGCCACGGTTCAGGAAAACCTGTCCAGCGCGGAGCGTACTCTGGAACTGGCCGAAGCCGAGCCTGCACACATGCGCGCGCACATGCCACTCCTGCACACTTACGCCATTTTAACACAGCAAGCCGCCATTGTAGCCGAAAACGGGCTCATCCCCTCCCGACGACAGGCCGCTCAGCAACACATCCAGGACATGGAACAGGCCCTGACATGAGACACCGCGCTCCGCCCCCGGTCCTGCGTGGCCTACCCTGCCTTCTGCTCGGCCTTGCAGGCTGCGCCACACAGGCGCTGGAGAGCGCTCCCGCCCGGCCAGACATGCCCTGGCAGCCCAACATTGCCGCCAATGGGGAACTCCTGCCCGGCAAGGCAGGCCGCTCCGGGCTTAAACTGCCCCCCGGCTATGTGCTGCCTGCAAACCACGATCTGGAACCCCGGCCCGCAGAGAGCAGCATCGACACCACACACATCTATACGCTGCCCGAACTCATTGATATTGCCCAGTCCAGCAACCCGAGCACGCGTCGGGCATGGAACGCCGCACGGGATGCCGCTCTGGCAGTGGGGATTGCCCGCACCGCCTATGTGCCACACCTTACGGCCTCCATTGTTGGCGGGTATGGCACCCGACATGACAACAATGCCTTTAATCTGGAAAATGGCGGGCTGGCTGGCAGCATTATCAATAACACCAATACGCCCCGCACCCAGAATAACGGGCATGGTGAGGTACAGACGCTGAACATGGAATGGCTGCTGTTTGACTTTGGCAAGCGCGAAGCCATGATTGATGCGGCCTCCCAGTTACAACTCGCCAGCAACGTGCTGTTTACCGCAGCCCACCAGAAGGTCATTTACGGTGTTACACTGGCCTTTTATACGCATGCCGCAGCCGTAGCCCGCGCCAGACTGGTGGAGCAGTCACTCCGCAATGCCCACAGCGTTCAGGCCGCAGCAGAAGCACGTCTGCATCAGGGACAAGGGACTATTGTGGATGTCGCCCAGACCCAGCAGATGACCGCACAGGCCGAACTCCGTCTGGTTCAGGCCCAGAACGGAATTGAAAATACGTATCTGGAACTCATGACATCCATGGGCATTGCCCCTTCAACCCAACTCCGCACACAGGACGTAGCGGGGCGAGCACTCAACATTGACGACATGCGCATGACGGATGACATGATCCGCACGGCTGTTTCCCAACGTCCGGATGTGCTGGCGGCCTACGCCGCGGCCAAAGCCGCGCGCAGCAATGTAACGGCGGCAAAAGCCGAGTTTCTGCCAAAAGTTTTTGTTACAGGCAATGTGGCCTATACAACCGGGCATCTGGCGCTTTCCTCCGTGCCGGGAGCAGGGGCGGATTCATCACCAACCCTTAACCTGTCCTCCAATAACTTCAGCAGCCTTGTGCTGGGGGGGATTTCGGTCCCTATTTTTGATGGCGGGATGCGGGCTGCCGTCATGAAGCAGGCCCAGAACCGGGCAGACAGCACACAGGTTACGCTGGAGCAGACCTTGGACGACTCAGCCAAACAGATTGTCGCGGCAGAAAACGGTCTACACACAGGGCTGAGCGCTTACCGAGCCGCCACCAGGCTGGAAGCCGCAGCCCAGACCAGTTTTGACGCCGCCTTTACAGCCTACCGCAGTGGTGTTGGGTCCATAACCCCCGCAACGCTCGCCCAAAGCGGATTGCTGGACGCCCAGTTGGCCCGGTCGGACGCATATTATGCCGCTCTTATTGCTGCTGCCAGCCTTGGCTTTGCAACCGGGGCCATTGGCAATGTGCCAGATCAGGGGGCGGATGAACCTGCCCGGTAACAAAAACACGTGGCCTCGTGCCCATCCAGCATACCAACCGCCTGCATCCATGCCTGCGCGGTTGTAGGGCCCACAAAACGGAACCCTTTATGCTTAAGGGCTTTTGCAACAGTTACGGACAAAGGGGAGTGCGGCTCCAGCCCGCTCCCGCGCTCATGGGCCTGTGCTGCGTGCACCATGTCCCATGCGAACAGGGCAAAATCTTCCCCGCGCTCCTGCATGGCAAGCCATGCCTGCGCATTAGCTACAGTCGCGGCAATTTTGGCACGGGAGCGAATAATACCCGCATCCCCCATAAGCCGTGCCTGATCATCCTGTGTAAAAGCAGCGACCCTGCCCGGTTCAAATCCGCAAAAAACCCGCCGGAAATTCGCGCGCTTTTGTAAAACAGTATTCCACGACAACCCGGCCTGAAAGGTTTCCAGCACCAGCGCCTCCCATAAGGCGCGGCTGTCTGTTACGGGGCGTCCCCATTCCTGATCATGATAGGCACGGAGCAGAGCATTGGACTCGGCCCACTGACACCGCACCAGCATGCCAGAGCCGCTCACCCCCTACCCGTTTTACGAACGCGGAACATCAGTCGGTCGGATCATGGCAAACTGCGCCCCGCCCTCCGCTTCCCTCTGGGCTGTGGTACGGCGGCTGGCGGCATACCGTTCGGATACAGCCCGCAAGGCAGGCAGAGCGGAACGGTCTCCACGCAGTAGTCCGATCAGGGCACGCACACGCAGGGATTCCTCCTCACTGGCGAGGCTGTAATGAATCGTACGGGATTCGCGTCTTGGCACCACGATTTCAGCCCGTCGCAAGGCTCCAAGCTGCTGGCTGAGTGTGGGCTGGCCTATGCCGGTGCAGGATTCCAGCTCCCCGACCGCAAGGGAGCTATGTTCAAGCAGCGCATCCAGAATCATCAGCCGTTGCGGCTGGGCAAACAGCTTCATACGCTCCACAAGCTGCCGCGCTTCTTCTACATCCAGTGCACTCATGCTTCGGCATCCTTACTCATGTTCATGAACCAGTCTGGGCCTGCCTCCATGACATCTTCGTGTGTCTGGCCTGTGGGAAGCACCACATCCGCCCCTGGCGTCCAGCCTTCGGGTGTCATGACATCCCCCCGTTCAACCCGTTGCAGGGCACGAAGCACACGCAGCATTTCGGCCACGGAGCGACCAACCGTTGCGGGGTACCAGGTGATCACACGCACAATGCCGTGTGGGTCAATAAAATACGCCGCCCGCACGGTCGCACTGTTACGCGCATCCAGATCAAGCATACCGTAGGCACGGGCAATGGCCAGCGAAGGGTCTTCGATCACAGGGAAGGTAACGGTGACATCAAAACGCATCCGTATGGCTTCCAGCCATGCCAGATGGGCGGGCAGACTATCCACCGACAGGCCGACCAGCGCGCAGTCCATCTCATCAAACTGGGGAACGGCCCGCGCCATGGCAATAAATTCGCTGGTGCAGACAGGCGTAAAGTCCGCTGGATGCGAAAACAGAATGACCCACCGCCCGCGCAAACTGCTGAGCGTAAAATCACCCTGCGTGGTCCGGGCTGTAAAATCAGGCGCTTCGTCTCCGATCTTCAGGGACGATGAGTGAGGCACCAAAGGACAGGTATCTGCTATGCGATCGTTCATGGCAGTTTCCTTTACGCGAAATCCCGACCTTGACGCAAGATGGTTTCATATTTAGTGAAATCAAATATACAATGTTACAGTAAGTTATAAATAATTGGAGTCTCCCATGTCGGATACCGCCATCACAACAGCTACGGCCCAGATTCTGATGACACTCCGTCATCCTCAGACCCGCCCCGTGGTGCAGAGTTTTTTTGATCCGGCGACCTTTACCGCCAGCCATGTTGTGCATGACCCTGCGACAAAAGAGGCCGCCGTCATTGACAGCGTTCTGAATTATAACGCCGCATCCGGCCGCACCAATTATACCTTCGCCCAGCAGATTGTGGATTACGTCAGGGCGCAGGACCTGCATGTTGTCTGGCAGCTTGAAACACACGCCCATGCCGACCACCTCTCCGCCGCGCCCTGGTTGCAGGAACAACTTGGCGGCAAGCTGGGCATCGGGGCTGATATTGTGCGGGTGCAGGAAGTGTTTGGCACGATCTTCAATGCCGGTACAGAATTTGCACGTGATGGCTCCCAGTTCAACCACCTGTTCAAGGATGGAGAGCAGTTCAAGCTCGGCAATCTGGACTGTATCGTCCTGCATGTTCCCGGCCACACGCCTGCGGACATGGCCTTTATCATCGGGGATGCCGCCTTTATCGGAGACACGCTGTTCATGCCCGATTACGGCACCGCCCGGGCCGACTTCCCCGGTGGGGATGCCCGCATGCTGTACCGCTCCATCCGTCGCCTACTGAGCCTGCCCACCCAGACACGCCTGTTTCTGTGCCATGACTACAAGGCCCCCGGCCGTGATACCTTTGCATGGGAAACAACCGTGGAGGCCGAACGCGAGCACAACATTCATGTGCATGATGGCGTGGACGAAGAAGCCTTTGTGGCCATGCGCACCAAGCGGGATGCCACGCTGGACCTGCCCAACCTGATCATGCCTTCCGTGCAGGTCAACATCCGTGGGGGGCATATGCCCGAGCCGGAAGACAACGGAGTCAGCTACATCAAAATTCCCGTAAACCGCCTGTAAGCCCCCTGACATCCCGACCACGCATACTCTGGAGACCCCATGTTAGCACCCCACCTTATGCATATCGCGCTGGAAATTGCTTCTGGCGCAACCGTGGGGTTCACCCTTGGACTGGTCGGAGGGGGCGGGTCCATTCTGGCCGTACCGCTTATGGTCTATCTGGTTGGCGTGCCCAATGCGCATATAGCCATAGGCACCAGCGCCCTGTCTGTTTCCATCAACGCGCTGGTTGGACTGGCCCATCATGCACGTAATAAAACCGTAAAATGGCGGTGTGCGGGTATTTTTGCCCTCTGCGGCGTGGGGGGGGCTTTTCTGGGCGCATCCCTGGGCAAGGCAGTGGACGGTAAACACCTGCTGTTCCTGTTTGCCCTGCTCATGGTCGGAGTTGGCGTGCTCATGATCCGTGGCCGTAACAATACCGGCTGCCCGGGTGCCGGGTGCAACAGGGAAAATGCCCCCAAGGTTATGGCCTGCGGGTTTGGCACGGGTATGCTTTCCGGTTTCTTTGGCATTGGCGGCGGCTTTTTGATTGTGCCGGGCCTTATGGCCTCCACCAGCATGCCTATTCTTAACGCAGTTGGCACATCACTTGTGGCTGTCGCGGCATTCGGGTTTAGCACCACCATCAGTTACATGCTCTCCGGCTATGTGGACTGGCAGCTGGCCGGTCTGTTTATTCTGGGTGGAGCCCTCGGCAGCAGCCTCGGCACCAAAGCATCACATGCACTGGCAGGCTCCACAGGCAGGCTGACCACAGTGTTTGCCTGTCTGATTTTTATAGTTGCGGCCTATATGATCTGGCAGAGCATCCGCCAGTTCTAGGGCAGAACATGCCAGACATTCCAGCGGTCCGGCGCTGCATGCCTGATAACACGGCCTGCTCACTACACGGTCCATGCAAAACGCGGCCTGCCTGATTAAAGTCGGGCCTGAGGCCGGTGGGGCTACTGCGCCACCGTCTGCTCCGCGCTGGCCATGGCCTGATGAAGCTGGGCGTAAACATTGCCCTCCCCCAGAGCACTCACAATATGGTGCCGCTCCATGTCGACCAGTGCATAGGAAGCAACCCGGCCAAAAATAACCCGCACACCCCGCATATGCAGGCGGAGCAGCACATCACGCACAACACTGGCCGCGGAATAGTCAATATCTGTAATAGCGCTGCAATCAACCACAATGCACCGCACAGGCGTAGGCGCACCAGCAAGGAGCAGCTCAATATCCTCTGCAAAAAGTGAACAGTTCGCGTAGAACAGATCAGCGCAAAACCGATAAACCACAAGCCCCGGTGCGGTCTGCTCCCCTGCACGAACGGGAACCGCCTCAAGCACCTGCGTTGCAGGGTCTGGCTTGAGCACCATTGTATGGGGCCGGTAGCTGTGCCGCACATGCCGGAACAGCGAGAGGGCGATCGCAATGAAGATGCCCTGCTCCACACCAATACTGACCACTGTCGCCATTGTTACCAGCGCGAGCCGGAACTCTCCGGGGCTTTCCTGCCGGATATGGTTCAGGGCAGCAGTATCAATCATGCCCACAGCAACACAGAACACAACCGAGCCCAGAATACAGCGGGGCAGATACTGGAGTGGTCCGGTAAAAAACAGCAGCACACATAGCGTGACAGCGGCAAACACGAGCTGGGCCTTCTGACTGGTGCCCCCGACCTGCACAGCCATGGCGGTCTGGGTCGGGCTGCCATTAACCGTAAAGGTACCACTTAGCCCGGCGGCGGCATTGGCCGCGCACAGGCCCATAATATCCGCATTGGCATTGACGGTTTCATGCAGCCGGTAAGCAAAGGCATGGGATGTTGCCGCACTTTGCGCGATAATGACAAAAACGCATGACGCTGACACTGGCAGCAACGCCAGAAGCTGGTGCCATGACACCACAGGCACAGCAAAGTGCGGCAAACCACCCTGCATGGGCCCCAGAACCGTTACACCATACTGCTCCAGCCCTAACAGCCAGCTTAGCCCCAGCGCGCCCAGCACCACCCCCAGCGCCACGGGTCGACCGGGAAAAAAGCGCGTACCACACAGCAGAATCGCACAGGCCATGCAGGAAATACCGACCGAAAGCGGGTGCATATGCACACCAGCCCGCACAAAACTCACAAACTGCACTACGGTATTGTGCGAGCTGACATCCAGTCCCGCCATATCATACAGCATGCTTATGCTGACCTGCACACCCACACCGGCCAAAAAGCCAACCAAGACGGTGCGGGACAGAAAATCCGCCAGAAAACCCAGCCTGCACAAACGAGCCACCAGCAGAAACCCTGCATTAAGCAAGGCAACAGCACTGACCAGATGGATATAGGCCGCACTGCCCACTGGCTCCATTTCCGACAGGGCGCTGGAGAAAATAGCCGCCGTGGCGGAATCCGCGGCAACCACCAGATGGCGGGATGAACCAAAAAGCGCAAAAGCCACCAGCGGGAACAACACCGTGTACAGCCCGGTAACAGGAGGCATACCCGCAATCCGCGCATAACCCAACACCTGCGGAATGTTCATGGATGCCAGAGACATCCCTGCCCACACGTTTTTGCTGACAGAGAACGGTTTTTGCCACCAGCCGGTCAATATACGCACACAGCCCCCCTGCCCTACCCTGCGTTCCCTGCTGGCCTGCTCCGGGTTGGATCGGCTCTTGCCAGCCTTGCAGAACATGCAACAATCGCGCCTTTGTAAAAGAGGCATGTAACATGACTGTAACAGTTTACCACAATCCGTCCTGCGGCACGTCCCGCTCCGTGCTGGAACTTGTGCGCAATGCGGGCATAGAGCCCGAGGTGGTGCTTTACCTTAAAACACCCCTCAGCCGTGACCAGCTTGAGGATCTTGCACGCCAGGATACGCTTGGAGCACGGGACCTTTTGCGTACAAAAGAAAAACTCTGTGCAGAGCTTGGTCTGGACAGACCCGAAGTAACAGACGCCCAGATTCTGGACGCCATTGCCCAGCACCCCACCCTGCTCAACCGCCCTGTTGTGGTAACACCCAAAGGGGCAAAAGCCTGCCGCCCGGCCAGTGTTGTGCAGGAACTGCTGCCATAACCACGCACCTGCCCCGGCATGAAGAAGCATAAAAAAAGGGCCTGTCCGGCTTGTGGCAAACCGGACAGGCCCCTTACTGCCTGACGCATAGGGTTAGTGCATTGTGGCACCGGCACCTTCGGGCAGGGCGTAGGCGATAATGTAGTCCCCTACATCTGGCGAGTGGCTGGCCCCACCTGCGGAAATAACCACATATTCCCGCCCGGTTTTAGGAGAGCGGTAAATAAGGGGCGCGGCCACAGCCCCCACGGGCAGGCGCTGCTTCCACACTTCCTGCCCGGTCCGGGAGTTCAGGGCGCGCAGGTAATAGTCCTGTGTTCCAGCAAAAAAGACCAGACCAGAGGCTGTGGAAGTCGGGCCACCCAGCGTAGGCATGCCAATTGGTACCGGCAGATGGGTTTTCATGCCCAGCGGTCCAAGATCTTCCACCGTACCCATAGGCACCTGCCAGACAATTTTTTTGGTGTGCAGGTCTATGGCTGTCATGGTGCCAAAAGGCGGTGTGTTGCACGGCACAGCCAGCGGGGATTGCAGAACATCAATTTTAACGCCGCCATACGGTCCGGCCAGTTGAGGGCGGATAGTGCCCATGAACCCCGGCACCTCGTCTGTGGAGACCTTGAACCTGCGGGCATTCTCCCGCGTGACCAAGGACATCCGCAGCGGCATGCGCATGTCATTGACAAACATGAGCCCGCTGTTTTCATCCACCGAAATACCGCCCCAGTTCATTCCACCCAGCAGGCTGGGCCATTCGATGTACGGTTTTTCGCCCGGTGGGGTAAATGGCCCGGTATAAACCGAACTTTTGAACATGATCCGGCAATAAAGCTGGTCAAACGTGCTCACCCCCCACATGGCGCTCTCGCTCAGCGGGTCCGCACCAATGGTGGGCATGCCAACGGAAAACGGCTGGGTAGGGGAAAGATGTTCGCCCTGCGCCGCGGGAGTTGTGGCAACCGGCGTTTCCACCACTTCGGTCACAGGCTTACCTGTGCGCCGGTCGAGCACAAAAATATGCCCGGTCTTGGTGGTCTGGATCAGGGAGGGAATTTTCTCACCCTGTGCATTGGTCACATCATACAGCACCGGCTGTGAGGGCAGGTCATAATCCCACACATCATGGTGTATCAGTTGCGAGACCCAGCGGGTCTGCCCCGTAGCGGCATCCACTGCCACAACAGCGGCCCCGAAACGGCCATTGGCAGCACTCCGGTCCCCACCCCAGTAATCAGGCGGGCCGTTGCCGGTTGGCAGGTAAACAAGGTTGAGCTCCCTGTCGTATGTCGGCACCGTCCAGACATTGGGGGTGGACAGCGTGTAGGTCTGATCGGGTGCCGGGGCCTGCGTATTATCAGGGTTACCCACATCCCACGCCCAGACAAGGGAGCCATCACGCACATCAAACGCCCGCACAACGCCTGAGGGTTCACCGGGCATGATGTCACGCACCCAACCGCCAACAACCACCAGATGCCCCATAACCACGGGAGCGGCTGTGGGGTGGTAGCGCCTGCTGTTTTCGGTTGGACCCATCTGCTTTTTAAGGTCCACAAACCCCGCATTGCCAAAGCCCGCGCACACCGCACCGCTATGGGCATCCAGTGCAAACAGGCGCGCATCAATGGAGGAAACCAGAATACGCTGGCGGCAGTCTGGTGCGGTGTATCTGGCCTTCTGCTCCTGCGTCAGGCTGGCATCTGCATCCATGTCGTAATACCCGACACCGCGGCAGCTTACATGCTCGGCCGTGACGGCATTGGGGTTGAACTTCCAGATTTTCTGCCCTGTATCGGCATCTATGGCGGTAATCAGGTTTTCTGGTGTGCAGGAATACAGCACATTCCCGATCTGCTGGGGCGTGTTCTCATCCGTGCCAAAAGCGCTCCCACTTACGCGGCGGCCGGTACGGTACACCCACGCAACCTTCAACTGGTTCACATTGGCAGGAGTAATCTGGCTGTACGGCGCAAAGCGTGTGCCGCCAGCACTCCGGCCATAGAACTCCCAGTTCTGCGGAGCGTCTGGCGCACCAGCCTGTGCCACTCTGGCGACATCACTCAGCGCGTCAGGATTACTCAGTGTTCCATGCGGGAAAAACGCCAGAACCAGCGTGCCTGCCAGAGCGGCCATAACGGCCAGACCGCCCCATGCACTCCACCGCCGCGCATCCGCCCGAATGGTGGGAAAGAGGGCCGCCAGCCACAGGCCAAGGGTCAACAGTATGGCGGGCACAACCAGACGGGGCAGCAACTCCCAGTAGCCAATCTGCGGTGCATCGTAAAAAGCCCACAGGCATGTTGCCGCAAATACGGCAATGGATGCTGGTAGCGCACTGCGCCTGCGCAGAAAAAACAGGGCCGCCAGCCCCACATAGGCCAGCCCTGCCAGCAGGTAGTACGCCGAACCACCAAGGACCAGCAACTGCCCGCCACCATAAGCCAGAACAAGCCCCACCCCGACACTCAGCAGTGCAAAGAGAACCCGGTATATATCGGCCCCTGTTATCCGGCGCTCAGTTTTGAATGGTTCATCCATTCCTATTCTCCCAATTCCCTCAGTTCTCAAAGACCACATGACTGCAAACCCGGCACAACCAACCACCCTGGCCAGACCACACCCTGCCATTCCTGAGCAAAGACGGTGGTCTGTGTTCCATGACCTTGGATGCTGTCAATAATAATTTCGTATTTTACAAATCACGGATTGCCATCAACAAGAATACGATGCCCCTTTTCAGAGGCATGACACTGTATAAATCCGCCCTGTATCACGTTGAGGTGAAACACGGAGCACCCCGGCAGCGCGTAAAGCCCGTTCAGTCTCAGGAACTGCACCAGCGTAATCCACGCGTACTATTCAATCCTTTGAATTATCACAATTATTTCCAACTTCTTACGTTAAAATGCTTCCATGACGCCCTCAAGGCATACTGGAAACATATGGGTTATGGCAGCTTCATATATTGGACATTCCCCCGGCATCGCGCGTTTAACTGGATACAACGCCCCTGCATGCAGGACCATTTTTTAAGGAACTCGCCTCTACCATGACCTATACAGTTGGAATGTATCTGGCCGACCGTCTGGCACAGATTGGTCTGAAACATCATTTCGCGGTCGCCGGGGATTACAATCTGGTCCTGCTCGACCAGCTCCTGCTCAACAAGGACATGCAGCAGATCTACTGCTGTAACGAACTGAACTGCGGCTTTAGCGCAGAAGGCTACGCCCGCGCGCACGGGGCTGCCGCAGCCGTTGTGACCTTTAGCGTTGGCGCCATTTCCGCCATGAACGCCATTGGCGGCGCCTATGCGGAAAACCTGCCCGTTATCCTGATCTCCGGCTCCCCCAACAGCAATGACTACGGCAGCGGCCATGTGCTGCACCACACGCTGGGCAACACGGATTACGGCTACCAGCTTGAAATGGTGCGCCACGTAACCTGTGCGGCCGAAAGCATTACGGACGCAGCCTCCGCCCCGGCCAAGATCGACCATGTCATCCGCACGGCCCTGCGTGAGCGTAAACCGGCGTATCTGGAAATTGCCTGCAACGTCTCCTCCGCGGAATGTGCGCGCCCCGGCCCGGTTACGTCCCTGCTGGCAGAACTGACCCCCGACACCACAAGCCTGAACGCCGCCGTGGATGCAGCAGTCGCCCTGCTGGAAAAATCCGAGCGCGCCGTCATGCTGGTTGGCACCAAAACCCGCTCCGCCCATGCGCTGGGCGAAACAGAAGCACTGGCAGACCGCATTGGCTGCGCCGTAACCATTATGGCTGCCGCCAAAGGGCTGTTCCCTGAAGATCACGCCAGTTTCCGTGGCCTGTACTGGGGCGAAGTCTCCGCCCCCGGCGCGCAGGAACTGGTGGAAAAAGCCGATGTCGTGCTGTGCATTGCCCCCGTGTTCAATGACTACTCCACCGTTGGCTGGACCGCATGGCCCAAGGGCGAGAACGTGCTGGTAGCCGACCCCAACCGCGTAACCGTTGGCGGACAGACCTTTGAAGGCTTTACCCTGCGTGAATTCCTGACCGCTCTGGCCAAAAAAGCGCCCCATCGCCCTGCCAGCGCGCGTGACACCAAATACACGCCCACCAAAATTGCACCTGCTGCCCCGGATGCACGCCTGACAAATGACGAAATGACCCGTCAGATCAACGGCATGCTCACATCCAAAACCACGCTTGTGGCGGAAACGGGGGATTCCTGGTTCAACGCCATGCGCATGCATCTGCCACGCCACGCCCGCGTGGAAACAGAAATGCAGTGGGGCCATATCGGCTGGTCCGTACCCTCCTCCTTTGGCAATGCCATGGGCTCGCAGGAACGCGAACACATTGTTATGGTGGGGGATGGCTCCTTCCAGCTCACCGCGCAGGAAGTCGCCCAGATGGTGCGCTACGAACTGCCTGTTATTATCTTCCTTGTAAACAACCGTGGCTACGTCATTGAAATTGCCATTCATGACGGTCCGTACAACTACATCAAGAACTGGGATTACGCCGGTCTGATGAACGTGTTCAACGCTGGCGAAGGCCATGGCCTTGGCATGACGGTTACAACCGGCGCAGAACTGGCAGAAGCCATTAAAAAGGCACAGGCCAACCACCGTGGCCCGACCATTATTGAATGCCAGATCGAGCGCACAGACTGCACGGATATGCTGGTCCAGTGGGGCAAGCGCGTTGCCTCCGCCAACGCCCGCAAGCCACACGTTTCATAACAGACAGCCTGATTTTTCCATTCAGGAAACGCCCCGGATGCAGGTCCGGGGCGTTTTTTTATGCCCATACCTGCGACTCTCACCGAGACGTTATTCAAATCACGTTATCTTATAATAAGTTTTCAAAAAAACTATGTTACGCAAAGTCCAGTTTCACCAGACCTTAAAAGGATTACTGGCCGCGGCATGTTCCGCACCACGTAACTGGCAAGAGTAAATGGGAAAACATGTTTTTTTGAATGTGTTTTTCCAAAAAATCTTTGCATGAACATATATTAGAAAAACACCATATGACCATAAAATCATCAGGACTACTGGCTCTGGCCACGTGGGGCTTTGCGACCTTTTGCCACGCTGCGTCCGCACAGGCGCAGACGGCTCCCTCCTCCCCCGCCAACTCTACGGAGCTGGTTGAGCGCGCCATGGGCCAGAGCGATGAGCAATCCCTCCTGCCCGACCCCCATGTGCTGCAACGCCCGCTCAACTCCCCCTTGCCCCCCAGCGGTGTGCCCGTGGCCCCCTGGCCGGGCCTTGCAACAATGAACATTCCCAGCGTGAATGATTACGGCACCAAAAAGCCGCACCATATCATGACCCTTGAACCCCTGAGCCTGCATGAAGGGCCCTCATGGCTCTTACCCTCCGAGGTGGACGCCCAACGCCGCACGGACATGGAAGACCCCTACTACGTGCCCACAGCTGGCAGCAGCCACCTTGTGCCCCAGATCATGCCTTTCCGGACCCGCTTGCAGCAGAAGGGGTTCGCCTTTTCCTTTACCTACAAGGGGGAGGCCATGGGCAATATCAATGGCGGCATCAAACGCGGCATGGACTACGTGCATGAACTGACAGTGCAGATGAATTTTGATCTGGGCAAAATGGCCGGACTGGAAGGCTGGTCAGTGCATACGTTGCTCATGAACCGCGCTGGCCGCGAAGTCTCGCACGATATGATAGGCGAATATTATGTTAATCTCATGGAGGTTTATGGCTTTTCCGGGCATGTGGTGGCCCATCTGGTTGATCTGTACGCAGAAAAGCAGTTTCTCAACAACCGTATGGACATAACCTTTGGCCGCATGTCGCTCACGCATGTTTTTGCGACGTCTCCACTCCTCTGCTCTTTCATGGTCACCTGCTCGGCTCCCGTGGCGTTAAAGCTGGACCCCGGTTTTTCCGTTTACCCCAAGGCCACATGGGGGGCACGGGTACGCTTCCGCCCCACGCGGGACACCATGGTGCAGCTCGGGGCATATCAGGTCTCCCCCCTCAACGGTAATCCCAGCGGGTGGTCCTGGGGAAGTGAGGAGACAACAGGCATGATGCTGCCCATAGAATTTACCTGGCAACCCTTTCTGACCCGCAACCGCCTGCCCGGCCACTATGTTTTTGGTTATGCCCACGATACATCGCGCTACGCTGACCAACTGGGGAGCAAACCCGCCAGCCTGTTAAGCCAGCCCGGCCGCGAACGCAGCGCACCTATGGATATTTTCTGGTTTGAAGGCGACCAGATGATCTACCGTATAGGGGGCCGCAACCAGATGGCGGGGGGCTACCTGATGGCAGGGTATATTCATAACACCCCCCATGTTTCAACCATTTCGGACGAGGCCTATGGCGGCCTCTCCTTTAACGGGCTTATTCCCTCCCGTCTGACGGACAGGCTGGGCATCCTGTATTCATGGTACCATGTGAGCGACCGCAAGCGGCTTGGGCAGATGTCTGCGCTGGATGCGGGTATGTCGCTTGGTGCGCAGGTCTGGGGGCCACAAACGGACTCCCATGTCATTGAGGCATATTACGCCATTGACGCCCTGCCCGGCGTGACCGTCCAGCCGGAATTTGAATACATGATCCGACCGGGGGAAACATCGCACATTCCCGATGCGGCTCTGGTGGGCCTTAAGGTTATTGCCAACCTGTGAGCACACCTGTGCGGGAGGGGTCTGTCAGTTCTCCGGCGGCGCCTTCTGGTCCGCCAAATGCCATTCCTTGTCCAAGGTCTGCGGCCGTCCGTCTTCACCCACAGCAACAAATACAAAATTTCCCGACGTGACCTTCTGCCGAATATTTGTCCGCCGGATACGCCGCACGGATTCCGCACAGATGGTAATGGACGTGCGACCCACCTTGACGATGCGCGTGTAGACATTCAGTTCATCCCCCACTGCCATGGGATGATGAAATACCATACCGTTAATAGCCACAGTTACACATTTGCACCCGGCAAACCCTTCCGCCGCAGTGCTGGCGGCAAGATCCATCTGTGAGGCAACCCAGCCACCAAAAATATCACCCGCGGCATTTGTATCCCTGCGCATGGCCACAACCCGCACAGCCAGATGCGCATCCGTTGCCCAGTCACTTGGTTCAGTCTTCCCCACGATCGCCCCTTTTGCCTTCACATGATCCTTGGCTTGAATGTTGGCTCCATGTTTCTCCATTCCGGGCCAAACATACAGTGGAATCTGTACGCGACACCCATGCCTGTAGCAAACGTGAAAATCCGGACGGCAGAACTGACGGGGACCTGCCAGCAGGATTGACTCCAAAACCACAGCGATCACGCATTTGTTATATTGATCGTTGCAATATCGTAGTCACAGAAGGAAAATTATTTTACACAAATCTGTAGATTCGTTCATACTCAGGTAGAAAGAAGGAGGCATAACAATGTACAAATACGCAGTTTCCTTTACGGACCAGACACAGAGTACTATCTGGGGCAACACACTTCAAGCAAAGAACAACAATACTAACAACACGGTTCAGATCGCGACAAATGGCACTGGCGAAGTTTACGCAAGTGACCTGAAAGAAGCCCGTGTTAACGCCAATGAGAAATTCCTGGATAAAACCATTGAATCTGTCATGAAAGAGAGAGGCTCCGGGGCTTTTTACGCATAATCTGCATTGCAGAACCTGATCAGAGATGCAGATTTACAGTTTTTTATCCCATTTTCCTAAAAATATCATTACTTGATCAGGACGTTCTGGCACTGTGCCGCCTTGTGCGGTCATGGACGTTCTTCCGTATTTTACGCCTTCTTACTGCACACAGGCACCTACCCAAGACCCTAAGCCACGCATGGTACCATCAGGCTTCCATGACACTGGCTCCCGTCACCTTCATCACGACCTTACGATGAAGGACAGACCCCGTGAAAAAATTCTGAACTCATGTTCCATGCTCCCGGTCACACGCGCGATCAGAATGGTGACCTTTGCCACCAAGAGCCGAATAGCCAGATCCTGTTCCTTACCCATACGGCAGACATGCGGCTGATCCGGCACAGCACAAATGCGCCATTAGAACACGAGACCTGACAGGTACAAGACATACCGAGCAAAAAAACCACTGGAATAACCGGCAGGCATCACGCGTTCACTCACATCAATGACCCGTATACAGGACAGAAATCTGGACTGATGAGACAGGGTGGGAAAAACCCCGCCACAATGGCATATTTTACGATCTCCGACAATAATCATCCAGTTCTTCATTAAAACTCATAGGACTTTAATTTCCGTATAATAGATTTATTCTGGACATACTTTTTTTCAAAATATTCCTGTCTTTCATGAATATTTGAGCACATCTTATTCATTTCATCAGAAAGTTCATTTTTTCTTTTTGGAGGAAGATTGCTATCCCATTCTCCCGCCAGATACTGGCAAATATCCGCATTATGAAAAAATACAGAAACATCATCAGGAAAATTCTCTTCAGTCTTTGCACTGACTGGTGAGAGATTCACACAATATAAAAATAAAACACAAACTATTCTGATAACCATTCTGTGATCAGGGTAGTTTATTTTTTCATGTAAAAATATTTCCAATAATACCAAAAGATTTTTGAGCACTTTCAATCTTCCCATATACACCATACTCTTGCAATCAAACTGATTCCAAGATCCTTCCATATTTATCTAAAATCAACAAAGCGCCATACCAGAATATATTCCGACCTGGAATCCGGACCCATTCTTTACGATAGAAGATAAAACTTGCAGCGTTATGGCGATAGAAGTTCTATCAGAACAGGACTTCCATCCGGATGATAACGATCAGGACGTCGAATTTTTTATGACTTCACCGCCGATTTCCGATACACAGCGCCGTCTGGTCATGCTTTGCGCCGTGCTTGGCATTGTTCTGGGCGGGCTGGATGGAGCGATTGCCAATATCGCGCTCCCCACTATCGCCCATGACCTCCACTGTAGCGAGGCGCAGACGGTCTGGGTCGTCAATGTCTATCATCTGGCAGTGGCGGTAAGCTTGCTGCCTGCTGCGGCTCTGGCAGACACACTGGGTCTGAAGCGGGTTTACGGGTTCGGGATCACACTTTTCACAGCAGCCTCCCTTGCCTGCGCCCTTTCGGGTTCACTGGGAGTTCTTGTCGCAGCGCGCGTCGTGCAGGGACTGGGAACAGCCTGCATGGCCGCGTTGAGCGGCGCGCTAGTGCGCAGCGTGTATCCCCGAGCCATGCTGCATCAGGCTTTTGCCATTATTGCCTTAGCCGTTGCCATTTCCGCCGCCGTCGGGCCTACGCTGGCGGCAGTGGTGCTGGCTGTTGCTCCCTGGCCATGGCTGTTTCTGATCAATGTGCCGATTGGCCTGATGACGGTTACTCTTTTCCTGCGGGCGGCTCCGGCGAGCCCCCGCACTCCCCTCTCGTTCGACTGGATGGGCACACTCCTGAATGTGGGTGCTCTTGGGCTCGTTATTCTGGGTGTTGATGCGCTGGGGCAGCAGAAAACCGGACTGGCGATACTTGAGATCGGAACAGGCTTGCTTTGCGCCATTCTGCTGTATCGCCAGCAGAAAAAACTGACAACCCCTCTACTGCCATTGGATCTTCTGGCTATTCCACTGTTTTCGCTTTCAATCCTGACGTCAATCTGTGCTTATGCCGCACAGATTCTGGCTTATGTCGCTCTCCCGTTTTTGTTCCAGACGGTCATGCATCTCTCCGCCGTAACAACAGGCCTGCTTGTTACGCCCTGGCCTATGCTTGTTGCTATTGCAGCCCCTTTTGCAGGCCGACTGGCAGTCCGGCATCCGGCGTCGGTTTTAAGCAGCATGGGGCTGGCGCTTCTGGCGGCAGGACTTGCAACCCTGAGCCTTATGCCCGCACAGCCAGCCTTCTGGGACATATGCTGGCGGATGGCGCTTTGCGGCATTGGGTTTGGCTTTTACCAGACACCAAATAATCTGACAGTCATGACCTCCGGCCCGGCAACCCGCAGCGGTGCAGCAAGTGGGATGATGGCCGTTGCCCGCACGCTGGGCTGGGCGCTGGGCTCCGCTCTGGTGGCACTGGTCTTTGGTTTTTCCCAAGGCAGTGGTGGCGCGGTACATTGTCTGGAACTGGCCACAGGATTTGCTCTTCTGGGTGCCGCGCTGAGTGTCTCACGCCGGATCATCCGTCGGGAGGAAAAGCCGTAGGGCCTGAAATGGCAGAAAGACCTGTTTTACCGAACCTAGTTCTGCAAAGCCGAGGCTCAGAACAGCGTTCTCACATATCGGGTTACGCCAGACAAAAGACACCGGATGATGCCACGGCTCTGTTGCGGTACTGCCGATTCGGTTTCCATATCTATCCAATGGACATTATGAAAAACCAAAGCAACCAGATTACCGTCTTCACCTGCACGCAGTATCAAATTATCTGACAAGGAAAAAGTTTGATAAATATTTGCATTTTCTCCAAAAAAAACACATATAACATGACTGTCTCTATCAATCTTAACAGAAACCTGCTCGTTAAAATATAAATCCTCCTGACGTGTACCTATATTCTGCGGTGCAAGTGATACCAGAGGAACATATTCACAATCTTCCTGATAGATAAAATCCTCTTTTTTCAAACCGGAAAAATACAGGAAGATCAACCGGACCACATTCCCTTTACCCAGACAAAATTGAACTGGTCCAATATTTACTGTTGGGAATTTTTCTTCAAAACCAGAATTAAATTCTATAATTTTTTGAATTTCCGTTCTTTTATCTCCATAGGATGGAGGATAAACAATTTTCGCATCAAGTTCGTACTGTGAACATGTTATTTCCACAGATGGAGCTTTATCACAGGGTGGAAAATCAAATTTCACCATATTGTCTCTCTTACTGAAAGTTTGGCTTCCGGTTCCCGCCTGCAATCTATGCTCTTGGCGCGAAGCGCAACGCAATAAGCAGATGTCACGATCATCATACTCTGATAATCGATAGGGAGCTATTTGTCCGACTTCTGGAACATGCTGACGCGCGCGCTCACTCGATGAACGCTGAATTGTTCAGAAACCTGAAGATGGCATGTATTTTTCCTTCTCTACCAATACTCTGGAGAGCGAAAACCTGACAGATTCTGAACGCCCCCTTGTCAAAATGTGGCGCGAATTAAGGAATACCATCTCGCCCCTAAGGATAAAACACATTTAACAGGAGGTTCTATTAAAGAAACTGCCATGAGCTTTTCCTGCTCTTTCCGCTTTTCTGACAGTCCCAGTTCATACTACCCCTCCGACTGACCTGCCAGATCAGATTGGCACCTGCGTTTTCACCCATGTCAAATCTGTTGAAACCCGCCTTAAGGAAAGCGGAGGAGAACCTGTTCCAGATTCAGGTTCAGCAATTAGTTTTATAAATGGTGGCTGTCAGGTCTCTTACGAACAAATTTCTGAGGTTGATTTTTCGCAAGTCGACAACAAGGTAATGATGTGCCTGACCCCTGTTCCTGCCAATTGTCCAACAGGTGATAAGAGAGGCAAAATTTACACAACAACAAACTTTAGAACCGGACGTTCCTGAACTTTGCCGGACTCCGAACATGACTGCGATGGCGCTTGATTTGAAAGAACAGACGCACGATACACGCAGCCACCCAAAGGCCCTAACCCCGCTCCTCATCTGTGTATCGCTGGAGGAGTGGGCACTGACAGGATAAGCCGAAAGGAAATCCGTATGCCTGAAAAAATCCTGCACCCAGGCCTCACCCTCAACGCCTCAACCCCACATCTATTATTCAAAACGTGATGAGATCACCTGGAATGTTCTTAGACGAGTCCACTTTAAAACGAATTCCATCCTCCACAAACTATGGAGAGAAGAAATGACACGATAGGCGTGAGACTTAATGATACCCATGCCGCCTTAAGCCAACGCCTGTCCCTTCCAATGATTTTGGTATTTTCGGCTGTGATATAGGACGCGGTATAAGCCATCCATAAAGTAGCCTGTGTTTCGTCTCGCTCAGGTACATCGGAAAGAATGGTATCCACTACCTCAGGACTAACATTCTTGGATATAAGAGTTGTGGAGTAAAGGCCCGCAGCACATAGGCTACCTGTAATTCCAAAACCTAGCGCCATAAACGCGCAGACAATGGAGTATTCCCGCTGGGAAAAAGCTCCCGCCAGAGACGCCGCTGTAAGTGTGACGGACAGCGGAAGGATAGCGCCCAGTCGCCCTTTGATCCTATCGAACGAGGCAGCCGTTTCTTGATATCCTGCATCGGCCAGCGCTCTTTTTTCCTTGGCCAGCCACAGAGCAAAATCTTTATCGTCGGTCATTCTTGCTTTCTCCACGTGGCGATATGCGGCGGTTCTTCACTAAATGCAATATGACAGGATAAAGGCATGCTCCCTGTACTCCGTTCCCCCCCTGTCTTCTCGCTACCCGGCAGTACACCCAAGCGCTTGTGGCTCTCAAGGTGATGCTGCTTATCCGTGTATAAGCCCATGACATATACGCTCCAAGACGGACAGAACACAATAACATAACATTCTGTAAAATATGATGTTTCTTCGCCCCCTCCAGTTGACCTCCCCCCCAAACTTGACGGTCAGATTGCTGCATGCATTAGTCAATCGATCTTAGTTGCCTATAAAGTCTCCCCAGCATATTGAAAGTCAGATTTATGATCCGACGCATTTCATTATTAGTTCTGGTAACGATGGGCGGCTGTACATATGCAGGAGCCGAACAGAAACCTTATGTGACAGATTTCCGCGTCTTCAACAGCACCCGGTATGCCAATGCAGACCATCTCGATAGAGCCGGTCTGGTACCCTTTACATCTGTATACGATGTCTGGAAACTGACGTGTGATGAGACTCAATGCTCCAATGTGCCGACCGAGAGCCAGTTCAAGAAAATACTTGCCAGCTATGTAGCTCAATTCCGGTCAAGCACATTCATTGCGTTCGATTTCGAGAATATCGTGATTGACAGGGCGGACTCTGCGGCACAGGCCAATAACGAGGCTCAACTCTTCAAAAAGTTTATTGCCTGGACGCGAGACAGTTACCCCGAAGCAAAAATCGGCATGTATGACTATGATTTTAACTCGAAGTTTCTCGACATAAGAGCAAAAATCTATCGGGGTGGCGGGTTCGATTTCTTTGCGCCAACCCTTTACCAGCGATGGCCCAACCATGACGCCTGGTATGCACACCTGCATGCAGCCGTAAGAAACGATCGTGCCATCAATCAATCACTCCCGATATACGCCTATGTCTCGCCTTACAGAGCTGGGATAACAAAAAACGGCTTTCTCAGCGACACAGAATGGTCCCGCCAGTTGGCCGACGCAAAGAGAGCTATCAACGGCGTGATCATATGGATGCCAAGTTCGACTTCCGCCAGACTGGAGACAGACCAGAGCTGGGAAGAGGCTTTACGGCACATCACATCCAGCAAAAGACACTAGGCACAGGGCTCACAGCCAGAACGTGACTGTTACCGTGAGACAGATGGGCGACTATAAGCATCGTTGCACGCTATGCGAAGAAAATACCCGATGCTTACCGGGATGAGATTCGCGCATGGTGGAGCTTGGAAAGCGGCACGGATTTGGCACGGCTAAAGGTTCCAAATAATGGAAATTGATGCCGTTTGTTGTCGTTGAATGATGGTAATTTTTCAGCGGGAGACATGATTAAAACCGCAGTATTCTGCGGCTCAGGAATGGTGGGGGCAACAGGGACTGAACCTGTGACTCCCACCATCTTAGGACTAGATTACTCCAAATAAATCAAAAACTTAGAGAGTAAAACACGCTCAAATACGGCACGCACGATTAAGGAAAAATCGTGCTATGCGTGCAAGCAACGTACCAGAAACAGACTTTGTTGTTACGGATCATCTTTTACCTCAGACCAATGCGCGATTGCATAACGATCAAGCTAATGCACGTGAATTGATCGACGGTTGTTCGGAAGCTGATCTTCAACACGCAAAACACATGAACCGTGGGAAATTATCTATGGCTGATGCTGGTCGCCTGGCCCGACAGATTGCGCGCAGGCACCAAACAGGCAGAATCACAGCAAAAGCGGTAACGTTAGCAGACGCCAACCGCCTATTGAGCAACGCCTTTCCATCGAGTCCCTCGTTGAACCTATATGTGTTTTTCACCAGTCTTTTACCACTTAGCGCACATCCAGCAGGTCAGCATGATAGCGGGCCGCAACGTCGGGATGTGAGCGAAGCCGCCCCTTCAGGGCATTCAGCCCCACCTGAGAAAAAAGCGGGTTGGAGGGGTCGTCGGTCACGCCATGTGTCGCGGTCGCCAAAGCTTCGGGCAGGTGCAGGATGGGCATATGGGCATCCAGTCGCGCACCAAGGAAGAACGCAACCGACAGCCGCTCGCGCTCAGGTGGGGGGCTGACAACCCGGTGTACACTGGCACGTAGGTAACCACCGGTTGCAACCTCCAGCAATTCCGCAATATTGACGACAAACGTGCCCTTGCGCGGCGGAGCCGAGGTCCATTGGCCGGGGGCGGTCTCCACCTCCAACCCGCTTTGCTCATCTTGCAAGATCAGACTGAACAACCCGCTATCCTTGTGCGGTCCCACGCCCTGCTCTCCATGATCCGCATGGCGGGCAGGATAACGGATAAGCTTGAGAAGCTGATGTGGCGCCTCGTCACAAACCGGACCAAAAATCTGCTCGTCCTGACCAAGAGAGAGAGCAAGAGCGCGCAGAACACGAGTAAGCACGCCTGTCACCTGCTCCTGCCACGCCAGCACCACAGGGCGAAACTCTGGCAGAGCAGAGGGCCACTGGTTTGGCCCCTGTAAGCGCAGATAGGCTGGACTTTGCGCATCAAGCGGCAAAGCCACCCGCTCGGCACCTATGTCAACCTGCTCGCGCCAATCACGTTGGCCACGGGTATATTCCAGTCCCTCGCGGTTATAGCCCCGAAAATGAGGGGAGCGGATCATGGCTATACTGTCCTTGACCTTTTCAGGCAGGGCAAAAAAACGTGCTGACTGTTCCAGAATTGCGTTATTGAGCGCTTCTGACACGCCATGTCCGCTTAAATAGAAGAAACCCTGTTCATGGGCCGCATGGCGCAGGGATTGCAGGAAATTATTTCGCCTCTCTCCCCCCTGTGCAAAATGCTCAAGGTCCAGAACAGGCAAAGTGCTGCGCGTATCAGACATGATCAATCAGACTCCTTATAAGCATACGTTCCAGTTTCCTGCCCCGCCTTGGCCACCACACCCTCTACCCACACAGCGACACACCGCAGGACTGAGGCCGTACCGGCACCGCGCCTGCCAAGCCACGCCGTTACGCAATGCTCCATTTTTATACCCTGAATGTTCATGCAAACTAACGCATGGGTCAAACCATAAACCCAAACGTCACTCTTTAGGATTTCTCAAGAGTGTTTTAAAAAACGCCTTATCTATTTCCAGAACTTCTTTCGGCTTGTCTTGCCAATGCCGGGGTTGAAACTGTTTGTCGGGTCAAGTGCGCGCATATGCTCAACATAAGCTGGTGTTGCCTGATACAGATGACCCACATTATGCTCGGCCGGATAGCGCGCTCCCCGCTCACTCAGATACGCCATAGCCTGCAGTTTGAACGCCGCCACGTCGTACCCGGGCTTAAGAACATAATCCTGATGATTGACAAAACAGAAGAAGTGCCCGCAGCACGCCTCCAGTTGCACCTGCTCACGCAGTTCCGCAGGCAGTTCCAGCCGCCAGTGCAGGTCGTTGCGGCGCAAGGCCACATCAAATGCCACAAGCCGCTCGTCGGTCTCTATCCCGTGGGCGTCGCAGTAGTTCAGGGTACACGCTCCCACGCTAAAACGAAGAAGAAAGGCGTCGCGTGCTTCGGATGCCGTACATTCAAAAAACGCGTTAGTGCGCCTGTCCAGAAACTGCTCCAGCAACTGGCGCATTTCCTCTGCGTCCCGCTTTTCCACCTTGATCATCAGGTGATGTTCAAAGCGCGTCCTATAGTCAGCCAATCGCCGGGATAGCCCATGGGGCGTTAGCCGGTTGCGAAGCTGGATGAGCCTGTCCAGACTATTGGAAGGAAAAATACGCAATACCCGAAGAGACTTTTCCCATTGCGCTTTTTTTTGGATCAGATCAGGCAGGCGCTCAGGCCCCAGACGGCGGATGGCCTTATAAATATGTTTGGCGTAACGCACTGTCAGGTCAAAAGCGTTGCGATGAATATATTCCGCCTGAATAGGCAAACGGGACAACCGCACGAGCAGAAAACGGCGCAGGGCCACCAGATCTTCCTCGCTGTTTGAACCCAGATAAAACGTTACCGTATCCGGCAAAGCTTCGAAGGTGGGAACGCGCACGGCAAATACCGCAAGTTTGCCACTACAGCCTGCACTTTCGCACAGATACGTGGGATCTCCATTATAGCGTGCGGGGGTATCGGCAGAAATATCGCGCAGTTTGTCCGCGTAATCATCCGCCCATGTCCGGCCCTCCCAGTCTAAAGCCTGTCCAACTATGTAGCTGCCTTCGGCAAGATTGGCCAATATCTGCTCAGGCTCATCCCCCAGTGCAATACCCAGACTGTTGACCAGAGACAGTTTTCCATCCGCGTCAATCCGCGCAAAAAGGGATTTTTCCGTAAATGCTGGCCCCCTCCGCACAAGTGAACCACCAGAGTTATTGCAAATACCCCCCACAACAGATGCGCCAATGCAGGAAGACCCAATAACCGAATGCGGCTCCCTGCCCAGCGGACGCAGCGCATTTTCCAGTTCTGTCAGGGTCGTGCCAGGAAAAGCAATGGCTTGACGGGCATCGTCAATCACCTGAACGCCGTTCAGATATCGCGTGCTGACAATAACCACACGACGCCCGTAATCCGAACCATAGGGTGTGGAGCCACCCGTTACACCCGTCTTAGCTGCCTGCATCAGAATAATGGCATCGCTGTCCACGCAAACCTGCAAGATCCGCCACAGAGCCAGAAGCGTGCGCGGCAGCACCACGGCAAAGGCGCGTCCACGCCCAAAACGCATCCCCCGGGTGTAGAACGCCATATCCGTCTCGGTGCTGAGAACCTCCTGCACATCAACAACGCCACCCAGACGAGAGAGCAGGTCGACCTCATCCTGCTCTCTCACTTTGCTGTCATGTTCTGTCATATTTGCACTAAAAGCCAAGGTCTATCCCCGCGAATACGCCAAATCCATCGCCGGGCAGCATGGTGGCGGCCTGTGTTCCGGGCGTGACCTTGTAGGTCGGAATAACCCCCGTGGCGTAATGTGTATTGGCCAGATTATGAAAGTCCAGATACACCATGCGGTGCTTGCCCGGCCACTGATAGCCGACCTGAGTGTTAAAGATATGATAGGGCGCTGACTGATAATTATCGTCATACGACGCCTTGACCGAGGATGATACCTGCGTATCAAAAGCGAAATAGGGGCCGCTTTTCAAGTCCAGATGCAACTGTCCCTGATAGAAATGCTCGGGAATACCGGGCAGACGATTACGACCGAACTGCGGGTCGTTGTTGAAACGGTTGTCCTGATACGTGTAGGCCTGCCTAAGCGAGACTACCCCGCCCGACCAGTTATAGAGTACCGAATGGGTTGAAAGTTCCACCCCCTGATGGGTGGTTGGGGTAGCATTCCCGGTAATTGTCGTGTTGGTTGCCTGAGATTCCGGGGTTATCATTGTCAGCAATTCGTCACGCAATGCGGCGTGGTAGTAGGTAAGGCTCCAGTCCGTATGGAGCCAGTTACCTTCCACCCCGACTTCAAAGGTAGTGGCGGTGGTGGGTTTGACATTGGTAAAACCTGCCACCATCCCCTTGGCAGCACCAGATGTGAATACCGGCCCCGATTGGAAACGCCAGTTCGACTGTGGTTCCGCCCCTCTGGTGACGCTACCGTAAAATTGCAGGTTTTTGTTGACGACGTAACGCACGGCCGCACGCGGCTGAAAGTAGAGCGATGATGCGCTGAGGCTGTTCGTCGTCGGGTAGGTGATTGATATGTCACGCGGCGCATATGTAAGCGCTCCTGCTGCGGTGACAAAGAAATTATGAAAGAGTTCCAGCTCGTTGCTGATATGGAATGTCGTTGTGCTGCCACCCCAGTTGTACCGGGCGACATTCTGCCCCCCCGACAGGCCATATGGCCCATACGTGGCCATCCCCAGAGCGCTGGGTGACACCTGAATTTTTTCGTACAGGTTTAGAATACTGGTCGAATAGACACCAACATGCGTTGTGTCATGTTTTGAAAACAACGTGTCCTGACGGGTATAGTCCACCGCGGTGGACGCATTCTGAATACCATAGATCAGCCGGTACGCGGGCCAGCGATGGTCCATAGGCGTATTCTGATAATCAAATCCAACTGTCAGTTTTGATGCGTCGTCAAAGCGGATAGTTGTTTTGTTGCCGATGAAGTAGCTGCCGGGTTCCAGCGTATGGGAATTTCTCCATCCCTTTTGAAACTGGCGTGGGTTTTGCGCAATCTGGTCACGCGTCAGATAGCCCGGATATCCTTCCCCCGTCTGCCGGTAACGAAAGAAAAACCGTGTATCAACTGAGTCGTTAAACTTGAAGCCATAATTAGCATTGATACCAAAACTGTCTGACTCTGTATTGTCCTGATAACCAGAGCGGTAGGAATGGGTCAAGCTTATGTAATAGTCGTTTTTATCATAAACCCCGCCCGAGCTAAGCTGTTCCTTGACATAACCGAAGCTGCCCGCCTCGACCCGCCCCTGATAACGGTCGGCATCGTATCCAGTTTTTGTGACAAAATTGATTGCCCCACCCTGCTGCGTGCCCCCCATGTCCAGTGCGCTACCCCCACGCAGCACTTCGGTATACTGGATGCCCAGCGGTTCCATCAGTTCATTCACAGCTCCCGCCACCGTGGTTATTGGCAGACCGTCGAAGAAGAACATAATGCCCCAGCGCGTGGCGGAAAGACCATCCTGAACGCCTGAACCACGCGATGAAATACGCAGGTCGTCTCCTCCGCAGGCGGCCTGCGCGTAAAGACCCGGCTGGAACTTGAAGATATCTGCATTGGTTGCGTTGCTGCGTTTCGCGGTATCTTTCGAATCAATGATATTGGTCGCCCCCGGAATTCGGCGCAGCACATTCCATGCGGCATCTACCTTGCTGGAGCGGTGATGATGCACAAGAATATTTTCTTCACCCTGAGCATGGACATTGCCCGTAGCGTCATGCCCGGCATGGGTGTGCGTTAGAGGTGCCATATTGTGCCCTGCGGAAGACGGGACTTCATGCGCAGCCTGATGTGCTGCATGATAATGCGTCCGTTGTTGAGGCACATCATGATCGTGAGCTGCATGTTCATGGGTTTCATCGGTCGATGCCGCAGCGGCCACACCGTGCAGGGCTGTCGTGCACCCAAGAGAAAAAACCATGGAAAACCAGTAAACAGGCAAGGATTTTTCATGAAAATGCCAAAACAAGCGCGCCATAGCCTACTCTTTTCAAATTCTGCATACGATCTACGTCGCCGAGAATATTCAGATGTTGATGGAATTCGGAAGTCCGAGGTTTTCGCGCAGGCCAAAGCCCGTATAATCTTTTTTGAATAAACCGCGCTTTTGCAATTCAGGCACAACCAGACGGACAAAATCCTCAATGCCCGCAGGCGCGCTGGTGAACATAATATTGAAACCGTCCACCGCCCCCGCTTCAAACCATTCCTGAATATGGTCAGCAATATCGCGCGCACTGCCCGCAAGCAGGCGGTGCCCCCCGCGATTGAAAAACCGCAGAATGTCATCAGGCGTTGGCGCGCGCTCCCTGATCCAGCGGGCAATGAGATTCTGGCGGCTTTTGTGTGTATTGGTCTGCGCCAGAACTTCTGGAAGAATAATGGGTTGTGTACTTGGCCAGGACGCCAGATCCAGCCCAAGGCTTGCGTAGTTTGCAAAAGCGTTCAGTGTTTCCGGCCGATCAAGATAGGACAGGTAGCGCTCAAGCTTCTCCTGCGCCTCCTCCGTTGTGCGGCCAACAATGGGTGCAAGACCGGGCAGGATACGCAAAGGCGCTTCCCCTCGCCCATAACGCTGCGCCCGCGCAAACAGGTCCTGACGGAAGCGAATGGCTTCTTGCAGATCATATTCCGCAGTAAAGATAACCTCGCCAATTCGTGCAGCCAGATCACGCCCATCCTCGGACGATCCGGCCTGAGCAATAACGGGGGTTCCCAGCCTTTGCTCCGGTGGGGGTACATTCAAGGGCCCCTGAACGGAAAAATATGTGCCCTTGTGGTTCAGCGGTGTAATGCGCGACGGGTCGGCCCAGCGGCCGCTCTTCTTGTCACGCACAATGGCACCTGACTGGACCGTTCGCCACAGACCCGCAACAACATCATAAAATTCATTTGCACGACTGTAGCGATCTGCATGTTTCATATGCTCTGGTAGGTTAAAGTTCTCCCCACCACCCGTTGCAGTCACCACATTCCATCCCGCGCGCCCACCGCTAAGGTGATGCAGGGACAAAACCTTGCGGGCAATATTGTACGGCTCATTAAACGTTGTGCTGGCCGTGCCGATCAACCCGATATGGCGCGACACCACGGCAAGGCCCGCAAGGAGAGTAAAAGTATCCCACCGTGGAAAATTTGCGCTATATTCCAAAGTTTTTGTGTCTGAAACCGGAAGAACGCTATCGTACAGGAACACACTGTCGAACTTGCCTTCTTCCAGAACTTCCACGTAATGGGCATAGCGTGTGAAATTGATATCCGCATCCACGTCATTGTCCGGCTGACGCCAGGCATCTCCATTGGTCGCGGCTCCGCTCAAATACGCGCCCAGCACCAGATGTGGGCGCACATTTTTTTTCTGGATTGCCATCCTGTATATTCCTTTTGAAAACTATATATTTTTTAAAATACTTTTTTATACAGTTATATAAAATAAAACCAAAGTCAGGAATTGCTATTTTTAATATCGCGCAAAAAACAACCCGAAACTGACAGGCTACGCTCTATTCTGCCGCCATGCCGCAAATGCGCGTTCCCCCACCTGCTCCAAAACCGCATCGGCCTGCGGTGTATGGACACGCCCACACAGCACATCCCGGTAGTGACGCTCCAGAGGATTATCCTGACTAAGGCCCGGATTGCCCGTAACCTCTACGGCGCGGGACACAAGAGTTATGGCATTTTCTGTCACCAATCTCTTGATCTGCCGCCCCTCGGACAGTGCATTGGCATTATTCACTTCCAGCCCGATACCCCACTCCAGCAAGGCGCGGTTGCACAGCAGCAAACCATCAATCTCGCCCAGAACAGCATGAAAGCGCGTCAGAGTGGACAAAGGCTTACCCAATGCTGTGGGAACACGATTTTGCAAAAACGCCACCAGCCAGTCGCGGGCAGACTGGGCTATGGCGTTATAGAGGGCTGGAACAACAAGCACATGCCACAGGGCAACAGTTGGGGGTTCGCGCTCCGCACCTACAGGTGCGTCAAACCCGATCAGGTAGCGCTCGGGAATATCTACATCCTCAAACACTATGGTGTCGCTTCCACTGGCGCGCATTCCAAGATGGTGCCAGCTTTTTTCGATCCTCACACCCGGGCTGTTCAGCGGGACCAGAATCTGGCCAATGCGCGGCGTGTCCTCCTCCGTGGCGGCCCAGACAATGCCCCAATGCAGTGCGGCAGACCCGGTGGAAAAAATTTTGCGCCCGGACAAAAGCCAGCGCCCCCCAACCCGGCGCACCCGGGTGGCGGGAATACCGCCACGCGCGGGGGTGCCCAGTTCAGGCTCCACCCGCAACGCATTGATCAACGCCCCCGTACGAACAACTGAGTGCAGGACCTCGTCCCGCACGGCGGCGGGCCAGAGGGGAGACGCCGCAATACCTGCGCTATGAATAAACTGCATCCCCAGAATAAGTGCGGTTGACGGGTCCGCACGCGCAATACGCGCCACCACATCCATCACCCTACCCAAATCGGCACCCTCTCCCCCCCACGCACGGGGGACCGCCAAAGCCAGCAGGCCCGCCGCACGCAGGTCCGCCAGATTGTCAAAACCGATACTGGCGTTACGGTCATACTCTGCCGCCCGCTGCGCGAAAACGGCAGCCAGTGTGTCCACCAAATCTGTCCCATCGGGGCGATCCCCGTAGGTACGTGCTCCATCCATAATGAAAAACCTATCTGTTTTTACCGAGTGTTTTCCCGGCGGGTTATCCCTTGCAGATGACATGGCGAGTGTTGATTCTCACGCTGTGAATTTTACGCACACGCCTCAAAGCCCAACTGTTCGAGAATGCGATGGCGCAAATCAATCATGCGTGGGCTATCCCTGTCCCTTGGCTGGTCCAGATCAATGGTCATATCGGACAGAACGACCGAAGACCCCGCCCCCCCCAAGGTAATAACCCGTGTTGCCAGAAACAGCGCCTCATCCACGTCATGCGTGACCATAAGGGCTGTAAAGCCGCGCTCCTTCCACAGGCGCAAAAGCTCGGTCTGCATAGTCAGGCGTGTCAGGGCGTCCAGCTTGCCTAATGGTTCGTCCAGTAACAGCAGATGTGGCCGGTTGATCAACGCCCGTGCAAACGCCACACGTTGCGCCATGCCGCCCGAAAGCTGGTGCGGCCATGCGTCCCTGAACCCGTCCAGCCCGACAAGCCTTATGGCCGCATCCACCGCGGCCTTATCGCGCTGTCCGGAAATATCCTGCGAGAGTGCAATGTTCTGGTAAACCGTTCGCCACGGGAACAATGTTGCGTCCTGAAACATCAGAATACGCTCTGGCCCCGGCGCACGAACCTCCTGCCCGTCCGCACGAATACTCCCGGCCTCTGGCATTTCCAGCCCCGCAATCAGACGCAGCAGGGTGGACTTTCCGCACCCCGAAGGGCCAAGCAGCACCACAAACTCGCCCGGCTCCACCCGCAAATCCTGCGTTTCCAGAACAGGGCGGTAAGTCCCATCCAGCCTGTAGCCATGACGTACATTTTCGAGATGAAGCGCCATCCCGGTTGCGCTGCTGGCAGCAGCAAGAGCCGCATGTGCCTCCGCCCCGGTTTTACTGGCCTGTACACGCCCATCCGCAGACGCACCAGTTGCCTGGGCGTAAAGACGCTCACCCTGTGTCTTTACCATTTCAGCCTATCCTTCTGCCAGAGCAGAACCTTGTCCCGCACATGGAACAGCACACTTAACAACCCTGTGCACATGAGCGACATAACCAGCAGGGCGGCATACATATTGGGGTAGGCAGCCCAACCCTGCGCCCATTGCAGGTAAAACCCCAGCCCCGCCTTAACCCCCAGCATTTCCGCCACCACCAGCATGGCGAACGACCCCACCAACCCCATGAACAACCCGACAAAAATTTGCGGCATGGCTGCGGGTAGCGCTACGCGAAAGATCAGAAAACGCTCCCCCGCCCCCATTGTCCGCGCAACGTCATGCAAGGCCGGGTCCACCGCTGCAATGCCGGACCATGTCAGCACCGCAACAGGAAAAAGGGCGGCCAGAACCATAAGGGCTTCGCCCGCCAGCCAGCTTGAAGGAATAAGCACAAACGCCAGTGGCAGCAGGGCCACGGGGGGTAATGGCCCCAACATGCGCAAAACAGGGTGAACCCAGTAGCGAAAACGCGCGGAGCGGCCCAACCCAATGCCAATGGCCACACCCAAGAGCGAGCCTACGGTATAGCCCACCGCCAGCACAGACAGGGAATGCAGCAGGGAATTGCCCAGTTTTGCCCAGTCGCTCAGAAAAACGTCCAGCAGATCCTGCGGGGTGCCAAAAAATGGGCGCGGCAACAGTAAAAGCTTGGCCTGCGCGCACTCCCAGGCTCCCAGCCCCACGCCCAGAGCAATGGCCCAGGCAGCGCGCTCCTTCAATTTGCCCGCACAGGCGGCTCCCAGCAGCAGCACGCCAACTGCGCCCAGCAGTCCCGCCAGCACCGAGGTGGCAGGAAAATCATCCGCATCCGGCCAGCGCCACGTCAACACTGCGGCCAAAAGCCATACCGGTCCCGCCAGCCACGCCAAAACCGATGAGCGGGGCCTACGAGGGGCCGCTTTACGGGTACGGGCTGCGCCATGCAGCACCAACGCCTTTGTTCCACCATCCATCATGCGAACAGATCCTCCGTCACGCGTGAGGCGTAGCGCTGGGTATCAAACGTGGGACGAAAGACCCCAACAGCCTTGAGTGCTTCCGCATAACGCACGATCTCCGTACGCAAAGGGGCCGCCACGCTCTGGTGATGGTGCCCTTCCATGCCAATCATGCTCACCATATCCGCAACCGACACTCGTGGCACATAAGGCTGGAAAATGCGTGCCGTCTCCTGCGGATTACACGCCAGCCACGCCCCCGCATCCAGAATGGCGCGTGTCACCGCACGGGCCACGTCAGGTTCGTCCCGCACCAGACTGCCACGCAGGCCGATCACACAGCAGGCAGTCTGCGCCCAGTCTCCAGCCATGTTGCTATCAATATCCCGCAGGCCAAACTGCCTGCGCTGCCCCCAGCTTACGGGGTCACTGTCAGAAATGGCCTGCACCTCTCCGCGTTGCAGCGCCAGAGGCAAAAGGTCTGGCGGGAAGGCCCTCCAGCTTACGTCGTTCTCAGGGTCCAACCCTGCTTCCTTGACGCGGATGGCGAAAAAATTGCGATCCGGACCACCAATATCCGTAACCCCCACGGTTTTACCCTTAAGGTCCGCTAATGTGTGGATGGGACTTTGCGCAGGCACCATCAGATACATGCAGCCCCCATGCAGCCCAGCCACAAGCTTGACATCAAACCCCTGTTGCAGGGGTTTAAGCCAGCGCAGGGCCATGCCCGGAGCCGCATCCGCCTTGCCAGTGGAAATGGCCTCCAGCAACTGGTCCGTGGCCACGCCAAAATTGACATATTCGACGTCCAGATTATGGCGGGCAAAGAACCCTTTTTCCTTCGCAACCGGCACGGCAGCAACGCACAGAGCAGTCTCGTTCCATGCTACGGTCAGCTTACGCGGCTTGGCCAGTGGCGTTACCGGGCCGGACAATACGCCGCCACATAACGCCTCCTGCGCATGCAAAAGGCGCGGCGCCAGCGTGCCCAACGCCACGCCACTCCCCAGCCGCGCCAGAAACCTGCGGCGCGCAATATCCTCTGGCAACACAACTCCTGTGCGCATCACGTTATATCCTTGTTCCTTGACCGCTTAGGCCACACGGGCAACGGCCTCGCTCCTGAACGGGGGCTGCACTACAAACGGTGTCATGCAAGCTCTCTCAAACTGTATGAACGGGTCAAAATGCTCGGCGAAACCGGGGAAGATTGATAGAAAGTTCTTGTCATTCCTTTCTTGAGCAACGCTCAACATGCCATGCCAGAACAGCCAGCAGCGCCTCGAACGCGAGGGTGGGCTTTCTGGCAAAGGCATCGAGCATTAACTTTCATAAGCCGTACAATGAGAATTAATTACTTTATTTTTCGTTTTATCAAGAGATAATTTAATATCCACAATTTATTTTCGCATAATGTGATTTAACACGCGTAAGATGCGAAAAATACTCTCAACCTTTGGACAGAATCACCATGACAACTTTTTCTCCTCCCCTCCTACGCCCCCAGACGCCCCCCCTTGCCACGGGAGAAACCCACGCCCGCACCCGCCGCCTACCCGTGCGGGATCGACCCACCTCCCATGCGGCAGAACGCCTGCACCGCAAACAGCGCCTGGCCGCAACATTCCGCCTGTTTGGCCGTTACGGCTTTGACAAAGGGCTAGCTGGGCATGTGACCGCGCGTGATCCGGAATTTCCAGACCAGTACTGGATCAACCCATTGGGTGTGCATTTTTCACAAATCCGCGTCTCCGACCTTCAGCTTGTCGACCATGACGGCACAATCCTGAGCGGTGACAGACCCATCAACACGGCGGGCTTTACCATCCACTCCGCCCTGCACAAGGCACGACCGGATGTTGTGGCGGCAGCCCATACCCATTCCACTTATGGCAAGGCTTTTTCCGCTCTGGGCGCGCCACTTTTACCCATAACGCAGGATTCCTGCGCTTTTTATGAGGATCATGCCGTTTTTGATCCGTTTAGTGGTGTTGTCCTGGAAGACCATGAAGGGGAGCGGCTGGCCCACACTTTGGGAGGGCGCAAGGCGCTGATCCTGCAAAACCACGGGTTATTAACAGTTGGCACATCCGTGGAAGCGGCTGCATGGTGGTTCATCAGCATGGACGACGCCGCCCGCACACAGCTTCTGGCCCAGGCCGCAGGCACTGTCCGACCTATTGCCCCCGACATTGCCCGCAAGACGGTAGCTCAGGTCGGTGGTGAGCAGAACGGATACTTTGCCTTTCAGCCGCTTTGGGACTGGATTATCAGCGCTGAACCTGATCTGCTTGATTAATAAAAAATGCAACCCGATTTTCAGACAGGGACGCAAACTTTCAGCCGACCTGAAATAAAGCGGATGTCATAAAAAATTGGCGCGACCTTCCGGTAACACCTTCTGCCTCATCCGGGACACCCGTCAGCAGGACGCACGGCCAAAATGCCTGACCGTGCGTCTCTGGGCAGCTTTTAGCAAATCCGGCCGACAGGAGAGTCGCCGGCTTTCCCCTTACTGATCGACGAACTGTTCCTGCCCGACGATACCCATCTGGGTGACCCCGAGCCTCTGGGCATCGGCCATGACGTGGACGACAGTCTTGTAATCCGCCAGCCGGTTGGGCTGGATGTGGAATTCCGGCTTTGGCTGCGCGGAGGCAATCTCGCGCAGATGCGCCTGCAGGTCGTCCTCGCTGCTGACCGGCTGCCCGTTCCAGGTAATCGTATTATCAAAATCCACCACAAGGGTCAC